>CAXBES010000010.1:0-142651 GCA_963974915.1 uncultured Ulvibacter sp.
TTTCACGCATTTGAGTTTATGAAAAAGCGATTGCTCGTTACCCCTTGGATTTGATATATAAAGGAGGTAAACAAGTGTTATGAGAAGGAGAAAAACGGCTCCTTTTGGTCGCCACCCCATTTAGATTTGATGCATAAAAAAGGGTGAACGAGATTTCGGAGTTTGATGAAAACAACTCGCACTACTTTTTCACGCATTTGAGTTTATGAAAAAGCGATTGCTCGTTACCCCTTGGATTTGATTCATAAAGGGAGGTAAACAAGTTTTATAAGAAGGAGAAAAACGGCTCCCTTTGGTCGCCACCCCATTTAGATTTGATGCATAAAAAAAGGTAAACAAGTGTTTACCTTTTTTTGCCCCAAATCTACCATGAACTTAACCTACTTATGCTATGGTATGAATCAAATATAATGTATAATTTTTGTGATAAATCGAACTTTTAGACAAATAGCCTTTTTTTTCGTTAAAAAGCATTTTTAAAGAAATGAATGATTTGCAGGTTAATAAAATACAGTAAATCAATCTAATAATTGATATTAAAGAATAACCTCTAGACATATATTGAGTTTATAACTTGAATAAATTAGAAGATGTACCTCTAGGTTAAATTTGAATTTGTGATTAAATGTATTACGCTTATAAGGAGGATGCAAGGAATCCTTGAATTGAAGAAATAGATTGGCTTTTCAATTAAGAGAGTTGCACCTAAAATAAGAGTTGGACTCTTTATAAAAGGCAAACAATGTATAGGAGGGTGAAACGGCTCCCTTCGGTCGAATCTTAGGATTGTGTTTTCAAATAGAATTATTGCACCTAATTGAGGTTATGTAATTAGTAAGAGGTAAACAGAATATAGGGAGGGTGAAACGGCTCCCTTCGGTCGAATCTTAGGATTGTGTTTTCAAATAGAATTATCGCACCTAATTGAGGTTATGTAATTAGTAAGAGGTAAAACAGAATATAGGGAGGGTGAAACGGCTCCCTTCGGACGAATCTTAGGATTGTGTTTTCAATTGGGAATTGTTGCGCATAAATTGAGGTTATATAATTAGTAAGAGGTAAACAGAATATAGGGAGTGTGAAACGGCTCCTTTAGATTGAATCGTTTGGTTGTTTTATTAATTTGGAGAATTACAGCTAAAATAAGAGTTGGGCTCTTTTATAAGAGGTAAACAGAATATAGGGAGTGTGAAACGGCTCCCTTAGATTGAATCTTAGGATTGTGTTTTCAAATGGAATTATTTCACCTAATTGAGGTTATATAATTAGTAAGAGGTAAACAGAATGTAGGGAGTGTGAAACGGCTCCCTTCGGTCGCCACCCCATTTAGATTTGGGGTATAAAAAAAAGGTAAACATCTGTTTACCTTTTTGCCCCAAATCTACCATGAACTTAACCTACTTATGCTATGGTATGGGTCAAATATATGTCATATATATCAACCGATGGCAGATTTTTCCTACTTTTAGATGAAAGTATTTTTATTCTCGATAAAGTACGTGTTTACACTTACTTTCAGTCTTTAATTATATTAATTTTAATAAGCTCGTTCCGGATTTCCTTCGAAGAAATTTATATAAGCCCTGTTCACAACTCTATTTCCACCTACAGTTGGATAGTCTCCTGTAAAATACCAATCTCCTAAATTCTTCGGACAAGCAATATGAAGGTCATCTACAGATTGAAAAATTAGTTTTACATCGGCATTAATACCATCACCGCTTATAATTTCAGCTATTTTATCAGAAATTTGCTCATCGGTGAACGGCGCATAGAGCTCCTTAACATGGTTTACTACTTCCGAATCATTTAAGGCAATTTGTTTTTTGCACTTATGGTAAATGTCTTCAATGATCTGAGCATTCCCTTGCTCTTTGTGTAACTCTAAAGCTGCGTTGAAAGCAACCAAATGCTCCAATCTTGCCATATCAATTCCGTAGCAATCAGGATACCTTATTTGAGGTGCCGACGAAACCACCACTATTTGTTTGGGATGGAGCCTGTCTAACATTTTTAGGATGCTCTTTTTAAGAGTAGTTCCTCGAACAATACTATCGTCTATAATAACAAGATTGTCATTAGGTTTTACAACACCGTAAGTAACATCATAAACATGGGCTACCAAATCGTCTCTACTGCTATCATCAGTGATAAAAGTTCGAAGCTTTACATCCTTGATAGCGATTTTTTCGGTTCTTATCTTGTGGGCTTGTATTTGCTGAAGTCTTTCGGGTGTGAGCGTGTCTTTTTCTTTTAAAATTGCCTCGTTTTTCTGTTTGTTTAATTCATTTTGCGCAGCATCCAACATTCCGTAGAAAGAAGTTTCGGCAGTATTAGGAATAAACGAAAAGACCGAGTTTTCTGTGTCGTAATTAATTGCTTCCAAAACCTTTGGCATTACCAATCTCCCTAATTCCTTTCTTTCCTGATATATTTCTGAATCACTTCCTCGGGAAAAATAAATACGTTCAAAAGAACAAGATTTTCGTTCAAGAGGTTCCAGTATTTCCTCAATATCTAAGCTTCCGTCTTTTTTCAGCAGTAAGGCATTTCCGGGTTCAATTTCTTTGACCGACTCAAACGGTACATTGAAAACAGTTTGGATTACGGGTCTTTCGGAAGCAACCACGATCACTTCATCATCCTGATAATAATAAGCAGGACGAATACCTGCCGGATCTCTTAGAACAAAAGCGTCACCATGACCTAATAATCCCGCCATTGCATATCCACCATCCCAGTTTTTGGCAGATTTCCGAAGCACTTTAGCCATGTTCAATTTCTCGGCAATGTATGGAGATGCTTCGATTTTCGTCATTCCCTTTGCCTTCGCTTTCTTGTATAGTTTTCTAACGGCGTCATCCAAAAAGTGACCAATCTTCTCCATTACAGTGATGGTATCTGCTTTCTCCTTTGGATGCATCCCTAACTGAATCAAACTATCGAATAATTCGGTAGTGTTGGTCATATTGAAGTTACCGGCAATAATCAAATTTCTATGCATCCAATTATTGGTTCTTAGAAACGGGTGAACGGTTTCTACACTATTCCCACCAAAGGTTCCATAACGAACATGCCCTAAGAAGAGTTCACCTATATATGGAATTTGTCGCTTTTGAGCTGCGACATCATCTTTTAAAGCCGGGGCTGCTTTAAATTCTTGATTAACACGATCGTTGATTTGCGCAAATATATCCTGAATGGGTTGTGCTGCGTTAGATCTAATCCTACTTATATATCTGTCTCCCGGAGCAACATCTAATTTAATACTGGCAAAACCTGCACCATCCTGACCTCGATTGTGTTGTTTCTCCATCATTAAGTACATTTTGTTTACACCATAAAATGCTGTTCCGTACTTTTCTTTGTAGAACTCTAAAGGTTTTAGAAGTCTTACTAAGGCAATTCCACATTCGTGTTTTAAAGCGTCACTCATAATTATTATAAGAAAAAGTAAATAAAAAACGCCCTAATTGGGCGCAGTATTATGTTAGCTCAATATCAAATTGAGTTAAACTCTTGAATTGTTCTAAACGCTGATGCACTTCCTTTTTAGAAAGATCAACCATTCTTTCTGTGCCAAATTTTTCAACACAAAAGGATGCTAGTGCAGATCCGTATATTAATGCTGTTTTCATGTTCTCAAAACTGAAGTCTCCGGTCTTGGCTAAAAACCCTGAAAAACCTCCGGCGAAGGTGTCTCCTGCTCCGGTTGGATCAAAAACTTCAGCTAACGGTAAGGCCGGGGCAAAGAAAATCTCATCTTTGTGGAAAAGTAAAGCTCCGTGCTCTCCTTTTTTGATCACCACATATTTTGGTCCCATCTCCATTATTTTTTTCGCTCCCACCACCAACGAATATTCTCCCGAAAGCTGTCTGGCCTCTTCGTCATTAATCGTAATCACATCTACCTTCGCGACTACCTTCTTTAATTCCTCTAAGGCACAATCCATCCAAAAGTTCATTGTGTCTAAAACTATAAGTTTTGGTTTCTTCATTTGCTCAATCACTCCCATTTGAACCATTGGGTGCAAATTACCCAGCATAACCACTTCAGAGTCATGATAAGCCTCAGGAACCATCGGATTAAAATCGGCTAATATGTTTAACTCGGTAGCAAGCGTATCACGAGAATTCATATCGTTGTGATATTTTCCACTCCAAAAGAATGTTTTGCCGTCTTCTACAACCTCCAGGCCATCTACGTTCATTCCTTTTTCTTCCAACATCTCGATGTATTTCTTCGGAAAGTCTCCACCAACAACAGATACTATTGCTCCATCTACTCCAAAATTTGAAGCAGATAAACCTATGTAGGTGGCAGCACCACCTAGTATTTTGTCGGTTTTTCCGAAGGGGGTTTCAATAGCATCAAAAGCAACGGTTCCAACGATAACAAGTTTACTCATCTTTTATGCCCGAGAAGTCGGGTAACTTTTTATTTTAATTGAGGTGCAAATTTAAGTAAATAAATACGATTATATGGCATTTTAAAAAAGAGCATTTCGTGGCTTTTTTGTCAGCTTTTTTCTGCTATTACCACTATGACGTTTCGACAATGGGGAAAAACATAATAAAACTTATTTCCTTCCAAAATCGGCTGGGATATCCCCCCAGGCTTTGGTTTCCCATTTCACGATTTTAGTAGAATAAGTATTAGTCTTCAACCATGTTTCAGCTCTTGCTACTAATTCGAACACCTTTTTGTTTTTAGTCGTCTGCTTTAATTTTGTATTACACTTTTTCCGTTTTACCCAACCTATGGCGATCTTTGAATCGGAATAAATGATTCTGTCACTCTTTTGTTGCTTCAAAAATGCGAGTCCGTGTACCAAAGCTAAAAACTCTCCTACATTATTGGTTCCTTGTAAAAATGGTCCTTGATGAAAAAGTTGTTTATGGGTTTGTGTATCAACACCTCTGTATTCCATTTTCCCTGGATTCCCACTGGATGCAGCATCGACCGCAATAGAAAATAAGTTAGGCTCCCCAATTTTTGCGAGCTCTTCTTTGGATAGCGTTTTCTTCCCGGTGTTTTTTCCTTTGTAGTCGGCGTATTCTTTGTTATAGGCCGTTTTGGCTTCTGCAAAAGTAGGGAACGATTTGTACTGTGCACCTTTTACTCCTGCGATAGAACGTTTACATTCTTCCCAGCTCCCAAAGATCCCGGCGGGATTTCCATACCAAACTACATAGAACTTTTTCTTTTTTTTTGCCATTGGTTGTCCGCGCAGGCGGGTATCGAATTAGTATTAATTTTTAAGTGGACTCTCAGCTATAAAATACAGCTTTTATTTTTTGCTGTCTTCTAATAAAACCTCTTCAACTACCTTCGGAAAGTAGCGGTATTCCAGTTCATGTACTTTCTCTGCCACTATTGTTGCGGTGTCTTTTTCTGAAAGTTCCACGCTTTTCTGAAATATTATTGCTCCTTCGTCATAATTTTCGTTCACATAATGAATAGTAATTCCGGTTTCTTTCTCCTTATTAAGAACTACAGCTTCATGCACATAACTTCCGTACATTCCTTTACCACCGTATTTTGGTAGTAGGGCAGGATGTAAATTGATTACCCTATTGGGGTATTGTTTCAGAATATGCTCAGGGAATTTTAATAGAAAACCGGCGAGGACTATTAAATCGGGTTTAGCTGCTTCCAATGTTTTTACAATGCCTTCCGAAGAAAACAATTCCGATTTACTAAAATGCAAAGTATTGATATTTAGATTTTTAGCACGATCTAAAACTTTGGCATCCTTCTTGTTTGAGAGCACTAGAAAAACCTCAGCAATCTCTTTGTGCTGAAAGTATTGAATTAAGTTTTGAGTATTGGTACCGCTACCCGAAGCAAAAATAACTATACGCTTCTTCATTTTGAATTTTGTTTGGGTCTTTCAGAAGTAATTAATAATAAATAACAAAAGTACGGTAATAGAGTTTTACTTCGCTCAAAATTGCTTAAATTGGTTGCACATTTTAAATTTTAAATGGTGTTTTCAATTAAAATATTTTATTTTTGCCACTTATAATTAAATTTTAAAAACAAGAATTATGTCAGACATTGCATCAAGAGTAAAAGCAATCATCGTTGATAAATTAGGTGTAGACGAAAACGAAGTTGTAAACGAAGCTAGCTTCACAAACGACCTAGGGGCAGACTCACTAGATACGGTTGAGCTTATTATGGAATTTGAAAAAGAATTCGATATTCAGATTCCAGACGATCAAGCTGAAAATATAGCAACAGTAGGTCAAGCAGTTTCCTATATAGAAGAAGCGAAAAAATAAAACTTCTCTATGGAATTAAAGCGAGTTGTAGTTACAGGTCTTGGAGCACTTACACCTATTGGCAACAATATTGAAGAGTATTGGGATGGCCTAAAAAATGGGAAGAGTGGTTGCGCACCTATTACTTATTTTGATGCTGAAAAGTTCAAAACGAAATTCGCTTGCGAAATTAAAAATTTCGACCCACTGGAACATTTTGATAGAAAAGAAGCCAGAAAATTAGATCGCTTTGCACAGTACGCACTTATTTCTTCAGATGAAGCAATAATTGACGCCGGAATAAATCTCGATGAGATCGATAAGTTTCGCGTTGGAGTTATTTGGGGAGCAGGAATTGGTGGCTTGGAAACTTTTCAAGATGAAGTGATAAACTTTGCAGAAGGGGATGGAACACCACGTTTCAACCCCTTCTTTATTCCCAAAATGATAGCCGATATCGCGCCCGGGAATATTTCTATTAAACACGGCTTTATGGGACCTAATTATACAACGGTCTCTGCTTGTGCGTCATCGGCAAATGCAATGATAGACGCATTAAATTACATTCGATTAGGACATTGCGACATCATCGTTACCGGTGGAAGTGAAGCCGCAGTAACTAAAGCCGGAATGGGCGGATTTAACGCAATGCACGCACTTTCAACCAGAAATGAAAGTCCGGAAACGGCCTCCAGGCCTTTTGATGCAACACGTGACGGTTTTGTACTGGGAGAAGGCGCAGGTGCTCTTATTCTTGAAGAGTACGAACACGCCAAGAAGCGAGGTGCAAAAATATACGCTGAGGTAGTTGGAGGAGGAATGTCTAGTGATGCCTATCACATGACGGCTCCACATCCGGATGGAATAGGAGTAGAGCGTGTAATGCTTAATTGCTTGAATAATGCAGGTATGAAACCGGAAGATGTTGATGTGATCAACACCCATGGAACATCTACTCCCTTAGGTGACGTTGCAGAACTTAAAGCAATTACGAAGGTATTTGGTGAACACGCAAAAAATATTAATATAAATTCTACCAAGTCGATGACCGGACACCTCTTAGGTGCGGCAGGAGCAATTGAGGCAATTGCATCTATATTGGCGTTAACACATGGAATTGTTCCACCTACTATTAATCATAGTACGGTAGATGAAAATATTGATCCATCCCTAAACCTTACCCTGAACAAAGCGCAAAAACGAGACATTAATGTTGCTCTGAGCAACACCTTCGGATTTGGAGGTCACAATGCTTGCGTGTTGTTTAAAAAAATGAAAGAATAACCATTATAAAATGGCCTCCCTGAAAAACATATTTAATTCTCGTACTGAAAAGGACGGGGATTTTTTTTTCGAAATAAAAAAAATAGTAACCTTCAAGCCTAAAGATATTTCTATCTACGAAGAGGCTTTTACTCATAGGTCTACTAATGAGAAAAATAGTGATGGTCAGCCACAAAATTACGAAAGACTTGAATTTTTGGGAGATGCAATGTTGAGTGCGGTCATAGCTGCTCATCTTTTTAAAGAAGTTCCCGGTGGTAATGAAGGTTATCTTACGAAGATGCGATCTAAAGTAGTAAGTAGAGAACACTTAAATGAATTAGGAAGGGACCTTAGACTCATACAACTGGTAAAAACTACCATTCCTATAACTCAGTTTGGAGGTAATATTCACGGAAATGTATTTGAAGCTTTGATCGGTGCAATTTATTTGGACCGCGGTTATAAGTACTGTGAAAAATTTATCAATAAAAGAGTTATAAAGCCATATGTCGATATTGAAAAACTCGAGGGTAAAGTAATTAGTTATAAGAGCCTGTTTATAGAGTGGTGCCAAAAGAACAAAAAACAATTTAAATTCGCTGTTTACGAAGACACAGGGAATGATACTCTAAAACACTTTGCCGTAAAATTACAACTAGAAAATAAGACGGTTGGAAAGGCACGAGCTACTTCAAAAAAGAAAGCAGAAGAACGCGCTGCAAAGCGAGCCTATTTTAAGCTTCAGACTGCGATTGATGGCGAAAACAAATAATACGATTCACGAAATCGTTTTCGTGAAAATTCACATAGATTTTACTTAACACATTCCGCAGTTAACAAAACAATCGTTACTTTTAAACTTGATTTGTAAAGATGACGATGTATAAATTGCATATGGATATAGATATTAAAGAAGACTTTTCTTTAATCGCGATTCATTGTAGTGAAGAATCTTATAAAATAGCGTATTTACTCAATCAGCATCTGGCTTTGCACCTTCATAGGGAGAGATTGGACGTAGATTATTCAAACAATGGTTTGGATGTCACTTTTCCGCTATTTCGTTATGAAGATAAAGTACAGTACACAGATTATGATCTCATTACTAATAAATGTAAATCTCAAATCGCTCATACGAATAGTTCGGGAGGGCTTTTTGAAGAGGTTTCTTCGGAAAAGACCGTAACCACTTATTTACTTCCCGAATTAAAGAAAGTAGATTACTTTCTAAAAGTACATTCGGAGTTTGAGGTCATTCCGCTACGGAAAATAATTGCGAACATAAATGAAATAAAGCAAATCATCTCTGCATATGCTGTAGAAACTGAAACTTTAAAATCTAAGAATAATTTAATTTTTGACTAATGCCAAACCAAAAGAGAACAAAGATAGTAGCCACCTTAGGACCCGCAACTTCCAGTAAAGAGGTTTTAAAACGGATGATTTTGGAAGGCGTAGATGTTTTTCGGGTAAATTTCTCGCATGCCAATTACGACAACGTGAGAGATGTTATTAAAATTATTCGCGATCTGGGTGATGAATTGGGGACAACCACCGCTATTTTAGGAGATCTGCAAGGGCCTAAATTAAGAGTGGGAATGATGAAGGAGGAAGTAATTGTAGAACCCGGGGATACTATTTCCTTTTGTACAGGCGATGAATTTGAAGGCACCAGCGAAAAGGTTTATATGAATTACGACAACTTTCCGAAGGACGTAAAGAAAGGTGAACGAGTACTTCTGGACGACGGAAAATTGATGTTCGAAGTTATAGAGACAAATAAAAAAGATGAGGTTAAAACAAAAGTGATCCAGGGCGGACCCTTACGTTCAAAAAAAGGAGTCAACCTACCAAACACAAATATTTCCTTGCCGGCATTGACCGCTAAAGACAAAGAAGATGCGATCTTCGCAATTTCACAGAATGTAGACTGGATCGCGCTTTCCTTTGTACGTCATGCCGAAGATCTCAAAGAATTACAAGCGCTGATCGAAGCACATAGCGAACATAAAATTCCGATCATTGCTAAGATCGAAAAACCGGAAGCCGTAGCTAATATCGATAAGATCGTAGCTTATTGCGACGGACTCATGGTGGCAAGAGGTGATCTGGGCGTTGAAGTCCCGGCTGCCGAAGTGCCTTTAATTCAGAAAGAATTAGTATTAACCGCTAAACGCGCGCGAATTCCTGTGATTATTGCAACTCAAATGATGGAAACCATGATCACATCATTAACACCAACCAGAGCAGAGGTGAACGATGTCGCTAATTCTGTGATGGATGGAGCCGATGCCGTTATGCTTTCTGGGGAAACTTCGGTTGGAAAATATCCGGTAGAAGTGATCAAGACCATGGCAGATATATGCATGAACGTTGAGAATTCACCCTTGATCAATGTTCCTCAAGAACCTCCCCATGTTCGAACCAATAGATATATCACAAAATCAATTTGTTATCATGCCGCAATAATGGCAAACGAGATCGAGGCAAAAGCAATTTGTACGCTTACCAATAGTGGATATACCGCTTTCCAGATTTCGGCGTGGAGGCCTGCATCACACATTTTGGTTTTTACTTCTAATCATAGAATTTTATCTCGTCTTAACCTTTTATGGGGTGTAAAAGCATTCTATTACGACAAATTTGTAAGTACCGATGAAACCGTGGAAGATGTAAACAGAATCGCCTTCGAACGCGGTTTTGTGTCCAAAGGCGAATATTTAATTAATCTGGCAGCTATGCCTATCGTGGATAAAGGAATGGTAAATACACTTAGGGTTTCCCAAGTGAAATAACCTACTCCACCACTTCTGTCTTTTCCAACTTCATCACTTCTCCTTCTGGAGTAATGCTAACTGTATATCCAAACCCTTTGGTTAGGTAGTGATATTCAATTTTCTGAAGTGAATTGTCTTCTCTGTTCACACGAAGTTCGCTCGTCCAAACATCCTTTTTTGGCTTGCTATCCATGATAATTTGCTCGTCTTTACCCTTCGCATTAGGAAACTGAAGTTCTTTTGGGAAGTCATAAAGCTGCTGGGCAACAAAGAATGCCTCATGCCACTGTTGTGTTGGCAATAAGAGCGTTTGAGTATTGATAGGCTTACTTGCTGTTCCTCCTACCGATTCAGAATAGGAAACCTTTGGAAAGAAGGTCTTTAATTCTTCGGCGTAATACTTTGGTTTTGCGTCTTTTTCGGGAGGAAAGAATTTTGATAAATATCCGTTAAAGGCATATCCCGTTTTGTGGTTATACTCAACCTTATCCATTGCACCTTTAATTCCCCCAACGGTCATTGTTGGTTTTTCTTCGGAGGAGATAACACGAATTTTGGTTCCGTAAGGCATTCTACCCAATTTTTCGCTGTTAAGATTGTTGTGCTCTCTTAGGCTTAATCCGCTAACAGCGGTTACATACAAATAGGTGTCGGATACATTTTCGTTTGAAGTGTCAGCAATTGCAAGGTCATTTGCAGAATTGTCTGTTTGAAGATCTGTTGTCTGGTCGTTTTCAGACTTGTTGTTGCAGGATACTAATAAAACTGATACTGCAAGGATGGAAAAAACTACTCTTTTCATAACATGTGTGATTTTAGTTAATAATAGATTCAAGTAGTTTTCTTACATAATAAATATTTTGTTTAAAATTTCCCCTTCTTTAGATAAGAGGAATCTAAAAATCAATTTTTAATTGAACATTAATTTCCTTTCCCGGTTCTTTTTTTATTTCTTTTTTATTTTCGTTGTTGAGGTTCGATAATGAAATTCCCAACAAGCGTACCGAATCTTTCATTTTCTCCTGAAATAACAAATCTTTAACAGTTTCCAGGATTAACCCTTTACTAGCGACATATAGCGGAAGGGTTTTACTTCTAGTTTGTAACGTAAAATCGCTGTATTTAATTTTAAGCGTGATGGTTTTTCCGGCAACTTTGTTCTTTAAAAGGCGTCTTTCAACTTCGGCCGAGATCTCTTCCAGACGTTCTAACATATAAATTTCACTTGCTATATTTTCGTTGAAAGTGCGCTCTGCAGCTAATGATTTTTGTGTTCTGCTGGGTTTCACCTTACTATGATGAATACCGCGAACGATGTTAAAATAATGACTCCCGCTCTTTCCGAAGTGTTCTAACAAATACGCTTCCGATTTCGATTTTAGATCCAGACCGGTAAAAATGCCGTGTCGGTACATTTTTTCTTTAGTAACCTTCCCAACCCCATAGAATTTCTTTACATCCAGCTTTTCCAGAAACTCTATCACATCTTCCGGGGGCACCGTTTTTTGTCCGTTAGGCTTATTGATATCACTGGCGATCTTTGCAATGAATTTGTTGATGGAGATTCCGGCAGAAGCGTTTAATCCTGTCTTTTCTTTAATTTTCTGCCTAATTTCTTTTGCGATAAGCGTTGCACTCGGATTTCCCTTTTTATTCTGGGTAACATCTAAATAAGCCTCATCCAGCGAAAGTGGCTCTACAAGGTCTGTATACTCATAAAATACTTTTCTAATTTTCTTTGAAATTTCTTTATATCTATCAAATCGAGGCTTAACAAATATTAGATCCGGGCAGTTTCGTTTTGCTGCTACTCCGCTCATGGCACTTCTCACTCCAAATTTTCTAGCTTCGTAACTTGCAGCACTAACTACACCTCGTATTTCACTTCCGCCCACCGCCACAGGTTTACCAATAAGCGAAGGATTGTCCAGCTGTTCTACCGAAGCATAAAACGCATCCATATCAACATGAATAATCTTTCGGATGGGAAGGTCGGTTTGCATCTTGTAAATTTAATATCTTTAATGACAACAACGAGGTTATAATTTTTCCAAACCTTAATTTAAATTTTTGATGGCACCATGTCTAAGACCGCAATAATATTAGGAGCTACCGGATTGACCGGTGGAATTTTGTTGGAAAAATTGATTAAAGATTCGGCTTTCTCGAAAATAAAATTATTTTCCCGTTCGCCTGTCGATACTCAAAATTCTAAAATAGAAGAACACCTTATTAATTTATTTCAGCTTAAAAATCATGCTGACCAATTTAACGGTGATGTCGTATTTTGCTGTATAGGTACAACCAAAGCCAATACTCCGGATAAAGCGACATATAAGAAAATTGATTATGGGATTCCGGTGACTGCAGCGAAACTGTGTAACAAGAATGGAATAGAAACCTTTATTGTTATTTCGGCTATGGGAGCAGATGCTGAGAGCAGTATCTATTACAACAAAATAAAAGGGGAAATGGAACGGGAAGTTCTTAAACAGGATATAAAAAACACTTTTATACTTCAGCCATCCTTAATAGGCGGGAAGCGAGCAGAGAAAAGACCGGGTGAAAAAATAGCTCAGTTCTTTGCAAGAATATTCGATTTTTTAATTCCGAAGAAATACAAAATAATAAATCCTGAAACCATTGCCTTAGCGATGAGAAAACTCGCTAAAAAAGGATACGACGAATCAATAATCACTTCAGATAAGATCAAAGAAATTGCAAATGCTTGAAATTGAACGTAAATTTTTAGTCACTTCTGAAGCATATAAAACTCTGGCTTTTAAATCGACCAGAATTGTTCAAGGCTTTTTAAACACCGATCCGGATCGAACCGTTAGGGTTCGTATAAAAGGGGATAAGGGTTTTATTACCGTAAAAGGGAGATCTAACGCTGCCGGAACTATTAGAACCGAATGGGAGAAAGAAATTGATGTAGACGATGCAAGATCGCTTTTAGAATTGTGCGAGGAAGGCGTAATTGATAAGATTCGCTATGAGATAAGCGCAGGAAAACATATTTTTGAGGTAGATGAGTTCTTCGGAAAGAATCTCGGACTCACAGTAGCAGAGGTAGAACTTGCTGAAGAGAACGAAGTTTTTTTGAAACCCAATTGGCTTGGTGACGAAGTGACCGGAGAGCCAAAATATTATAACTCCCAGTTGAGTAAACATCCTTTTGTGACTTGGTAGTTTCTGAATCTGAAATATCAAAAAATTAGAAACCATGAAAAAATTAAGTTTAGTAGGTTTTGTAATAATCCTTTTTATCGCCTGCGAACCTAAGATACATCGTGAGTATATCACAGAGCCATGCCCGGAAGATGAAAACGTTTCAGTTGCTGAGCTTAAAACGCAATTAACGAACAACGGATTCGAAATTTTCGATTATATAGATGAGAAGTCGGGCGATACCATTGTGATGCAACAGTATTTTATTGCGTTTCTAAAGAGCGGACCTAACAGATCACAAACCAAGGCCGAAGCAGATAGCCTACAAACTTTACATCTGGCACATTTAGGGCGTATGTACGAAGAAGGATACGCCGATATTTCCGGACCGTTTGGGGATGATGGTGATATTCGAGGAATAACTATTTACAATGTTCCAACATTAAAAATGGCCGATAGCCTTGCGAATATGGATCCTATGGTGAAATCGGGGAGATTAGTGATCGAAATGCACCCCTGGTGGGCGGCAAAAGGCTTTCCTTTGCGCTAATCAGGAAATGATCTTTATCACCTCACGAATCGTTTGTAGGTCTGAACTGCTTTCAACTCCTGTATTAAACAAGAGAAGTTGAAACAGGACCCTACTTTATTAACAAAAAGAATTAAGGAGTTGTCAAAATAGGCATTAGCATATGTAACCATGACTTCAAACTTTATAAAATGTTTGGTTTTATGAAATTTTTCTTCGGAAATCTACTGAAATAGACATTAAGTTTGAGGTGGGAAGTGTCAGTACATATTTCTATATTTTTAGAAACAGTTTAGCGATGTTATAAGGAAACTTGATTAGGATCGACTAAAATTCCACGCAAATTGAAAACAATAAGGTGGTTAAGCATTTGTTTTGTACTATACTGTTGGTTAAAATCCGGTTCTGCTAAGATTAAATCTATTTTGTAAAGGTGCAGTTCACAGAAAAGCTTCAGATTAACATCACTTCGCACTTCATTCACTTTTTGAGCCTTCTCCAATAACCCCAGAATAATATCGAAAACAATTTTCTTCCTATTGTGCTCGTAGCAATCATGAGTAGCTTGGTGATATTTTTTTAGTTCAGCGTAAAATACGGGGTCGTAGGTAATTAATTGATTAATTCCGTAGCGATAAATAAGAATGATTTTTTGCAGGGGAGAGATTTCTTTTTCAAGAATTCTGTCTATTTTCATAAAATGCACACGAAAAATATACTCAACAGTTTGTCCAATTAAATCATTTTTACTCTCGAAATGCACATAGAGCGTTTTTTTTGAAATGCTCAGTTCGTGAGAAATATCGTCCATGGAAACGCTTTTTACCCCAAATTTTTTAAACAGGGTAAGCGTCTTCGTAATTATAGATTTGCTTTCGTTATCCATTACTCTATTCTCTTCAAATAATTCCCGCGCTGTATTTCCACAACGCAGGAATTGTCAACTAACCAATTATGAAAAAAATGATATTTTTCTTTACTGCCAACCGCCACCAAGTGCTTCGTATAAATCTACTATAGAAACTAATTGTTGTAATTGACTATCAATAATATTAAGTTCTGCGCTTAATGCACTTGCTCTAGCTGTTAATAAATCTAAATAGTTGGCATAGCCGTTTTTAAGTAACTCTTCAGAGTTAGCTTCGGCAGTACGCAGTGCTTCAACTTCATTTTTTCTGAACTCAAATTTTTTGACTTCAGATTCATAACTAAAAAGCGCATCAGACACTTCGCTACCTGCAACTAATAAAGTTTTTTGAAATTCTAATAAGGCTTGTTCTTGCTGAGCAATAGCAACCTCTTTTTGTGTTTTAAGCGCACGTTGATTAATAAGCGGTTGAGTTAAACCACCGATAAGAGTGGCAAATAATGAGTTGGCACTTAATAGGTTGTCCAATTCTAAACTTTCCAATCCTCCAGATGCTGTTAGTGTTAATGAAGGATACAGATTGCTCTTGGCAACATTGGTCAATTCAAATGAATTTATTAAACCATATTCAGCTGCCATAACATCTGGTCTATTACTTAACAATTTTGTAGGAACACCGAGAACAAGATCTTGTTCTATTTTTTGAGTATCTAAACTGCTTCTTTCAAAATGTCGTGGCGACTTTCCTAATAAAATACTTAAGGTGTTTTCTGTTTTAAAAATAGCAGTTTCAATATCTACCTGTAATGCTTTTGCGCTATTGTACTGCGCTATGTTCTGGTCTACTGCAACTTGCGTTACCTGTCCGGCATCTTTTAAGGCTTTAATGGTTGTAACACTACTATCTCTGGTTACAATGGTTTGCTTAGTCACTTCTAACTGAGAATCTAATGCCAATAAGTTGTAATAGGTATTCGCAATACTGGAAACAAGCTGTGTTTTTACAGCCTGATGTCCTGCTACGCTTTGCAAGTAAGCCGCCTGTGTAGCTCTTTTATTACTTCTTATTTTACCCCAAATATCAGCTTCCCAGGAAAGGTTCGCTGTAATATCGTAAGTATCGATAGCGCCACTAAAAAGTGAACCAAACTGACTGTTTTCAGACAGTTCCTGATGTGTCGCGTTAGCACCAATATTGATTGAAGGCAAATACCCTGCTTTTCCCTGCTTTGCGTAGGCTTCGGCAGCTTTGAGTTGCTGAAGCGCAATACGTACATCCATGTTGTTTTGCAACCCTTCTTCTATATATTGCTGAAGGTATTGATCTGTAAACAACATTTTCCAGGATAAATTTGCAATAGAAATACTATCTGCAGGCAGATTTTCAGTTCGGTAAAGAGCCTCGGTTTCGATGTCTAGCTCTGGTCGCGTATAATCCTTCGCTACAAAACAACTTTGTAACGTAATAGCTACGATTAGCAAAAGTGTTCCTTTACTAAAATTTCTATGTGTTATAATTGATTTCATTGTTTTAAGCTTCAATAGTTTGTTCTGTTGATTTACGAGATACTTTTTCTTGTAACCACTGAAATAGTATAAAGAGTATAGGAATGACGAAGACTCCTATTATTGTTCCTATAAGCATTCCTCCTGCGGCACCTGTACCAATAGAGTTGTTCCCTTCAGATCCAACACCTTTGGCTAATACTAATGGCATTAATCCCAAAATGAAAGCAAACGACGTCATTAAAATTGGTCGTAGTCTAGCTTTTGCACCATGGATAGCAGCATCAACAATACTTTCGCCATTCTTTCGCCTTTGTAAGGCAAACTCCACAATTAATATGGCATTTTTGGCGAGTAATCCCACAAGCATAATTAAGGCAATCTGGAAGTAGATGTTGTTTTCTAATCCCAAGAACTTGGTACTTATATAAGCGCCAAAGACACCAAAAGGTAATGATATTACGACCGCAAACGGTAATAAGTAACTTTCATACTGCGCGCTTAATAAGAAGTAAACAAACAGAATACTTAATGCGAATATGAATATTGTCTGGTTACCGGCATTAACCTCTTCTCTGGTTAAACCAGAATACGCTACGGTGTAATTACTTGGCAGTTTTGCCACTTCCTCTTCAATAACTCTAATAGCATCACCTGTACTGTAACCATCATTGGTGGCTCCGGTAATAGAGGTCGAATTGAATAAATTAAAACGCGTTACCGATTGTGGACCATACACTCTTTCAAGAGTTACAAACTGTGTAATAGGAGTCATTTCGCCTGTATTGGTTCTCACGTACATGCTGTTTAAAGCATTTTCGTCTGCACGATCTTCCGGTAAAGCTTGAATATACACTCTAAACTGCTTTCCAAATCTTGAAAAATCTGAAGCATACACACCTCCAATGTAGCCTTGTAAAGTTGAAAAAATACTGTTTACCGAAACACCTTTTTCTTTAGCCAAAGGCACATTCACTTCCATTTCGTATTGCGGATAGTTGGTGTTGAAAGAAGAAGTAGCATACTTAATTTCCGGATGACTCATTAAAGCCATTGAAAAGTCTTTATTTGCTTGATCTAAATCTGTGAACTCGCCGCCAAACTTATCTAATAAATTAACCTCAAAACCTGAAGAATTACCAAAACCACGAATACTTGGTGGTGAGAAAAAGATAATATTAGCGTCAGGAATAGACGCTGCCACACCAAATAATTTTCCTGTGATTGCTTGTGCCGATAGCGATGGATCTTCACGATCTGCCCAATCTTCCAGCTTTATAATTCCAAAGCCAAAGTTAGTACCTGCGCCACTAATTAAACTTCTACCCTTGATAAAGTTAACAGCATTAATACCATCAATACCTTCTATATTATCGTAAAGTTTTTTTGCTACCGCATCTGTTCTATCTAATGAAGCACCCGGGGGTAATTCGATATTTGCGAAAATAATTCCTCTATCTTCATTTGGCACAAACCCCGTTGGTGTTGTTGTTGAAGCCCAGAAAATTCCAACTCCTGCAATAACTAAAAGCAATACAGATACTATTTTGCGTTTGTATAAAAACTGCAGTGATTTACCGTATCTGTCTACAGTTGCGTTAAATCCACGATTAAATAAGGTGTAAAAACGCTTCAGGGGACTTTTCCCTTTTAATTCCTCATCATCTTTATGTGACTTTAATAGTAAGGCACATAATGCCGGACTTAAAGTCAGGGCATTTACTGCCGAAATCAAGATGGCAATAATTAAGGTTACACCAAATTGCTCATAGAAAACTCCTGTTGGACCTGTTACAAAGGTCACCGGAATAAATACCGCAGCCATTACCAGAGTAATAGAGATGATGGCTCCGGAAATTTCATTCATAGCAGTTAAAGTTGCCTTCTTAGGATCTTTTTCTCCGTTGTCCATTTTGGCATGAACAGCTTCCACGACGACAATGGCATCATCTACTACAATACCAATGGCTAATACTAGTGCAAATAGTGTTAGGAGGTTTATGGAATAGCCAAAAACACTAAGAAAAAAGAATGTACCAATAATAGAAACCGGTACTGCAATTGCCGGAATTAAAGTTGAACGAAAATCCTGTAAAAACAGAAACACAACCAAAAACACCAGTAAAAAGGCTTCTAACAAGGTAGTGATCACTTTAGCTATAGAGGCATCTAGAAACAAGCTGGTATCATAAGGCACAAAAATATCCAAACCTTCCGGAAGGTCTGCTTTTAGATCTTCTAAAGTCCCCTTTATTTTTTCAATAATTTCTTGTGCATTAGAACCTTTGGTTTGATAAATACCCATAAATACCGCCGGATGGCCCTTGCTCATAGCATTAGATGAATAAGATTGCGCATCTAACTCAATAGTTGCAACATCCTTTAAACGTAAAAACTCTCCGTTTCCTAAGGCTTTAATAACGATATCACTGTACTGTGCTTCGTCTTTAAAACGACCACTATATGTTAAAGTGTATGAAAATGATTCTCCATTATTTTCACCTAACGATCCTGCTGCTGCTTCTAAATTTTGTTCGGCTAAAGCTGCAGAAATATCAGAAGGAATTAAGTTATACGCTGCTAATTTTTCAGGGTTTAACCAAATACGCATCGCATAGTCTTGTTGCGAGAACACACTAACATCTCCAACGCCACTAATACGTTGTATTGCAGGAATAACGTTGATCTTTAAATAATTCTGAATAAAGGTCGCGTCGTAGTTTTCACTTTCAGAATACATTGAAATAAACATCAATGCACTGGTTTCTTGCTTTTGGGTTACAACGCCTGTTTGCGTTACTTCTGATGGAAGTAATGGCGTGGCTCTGGCAACACGGTTCTGAACGTTAACCGCCGCAATATCGGCATCTATTTCTTGATCAAAATAGACTGTGATTTGTGCAGTTCCGTTGTTTGACGCTGTAGAAGTGATATAGGTCATTCCTTCCACACCATTGATTTGTTCTTCAATAGGAATGATAACACTTTCTAGAACGGTTTCGGCGTTTGCTCCGGTATAATTTGCAGACACCTTAATGGTTGGAGGTGCAATATCCGGGTATTCCTCTATTGGTAGGGTAGTAATACTGATAACTCCTAATATAACTATGATAATAGAGATCACTGTTGAAAGCACTGGTCTACCAATAAATGTTTTTAACATGGCAAATAATATGTTAGTTGATTATTTAATTTCTGAATAAGGTAGCTACAGGTTTTATAGCATCATCAAAAGTTGTTTCTTGAGGCGAAATTGCCATTCCACTTCTAAGTTTACCAACACCAGAGACGACAATCTTGTCATGAGTAGTTAGTCCGGATTCAACAACATATAAGTTATCTACTGTACCTTTAACTTCTATCATAGCAGTGGTAACTCGATTGTCTTCACCAAGTTTAAAAATCATAATGTTGCCCTGCTGTTCAAAGGTTGCAGATTGTGGTACAACGATAGCATCTTTATATTCTATCGGAAACCTTATTTTTCCACTATTTCCATTGGTTAAAATTTCGTTTGGATTATCGAAAGCAGCTCTAATTTGAATAGTTCCCGTACTTTGATTTATCTGACCCGTACTGGTTTGAATACGTCCTTTTTCTGAATACTCTTTACCATTAGCCAAGATCAAAGTTAAATCTGGCGAATTTTTAATGCGCTCCGCTTTGTTTTGACCTTCTGAGCGTTGTAAATGATCGATATATTGAGCCTCATTAAAACTAAAAAATGCATAGACTTCATCTATCTGACTCACGGTTGTCAATGGTGTAGCATCATTAGGACTAATTAACGCCCCTTCTCTAAAATTAATAGCGCCCACATAACCATCTATCGGACTTTTAATTGTAGCGTATCCAATGCTTGCATTAACACTGCTGTAATTTGCTTTAGCCTGTTCTAAATTTGCCTTAGCAGTTTCAAGTTGCACCGAACTTATAATGTTTTTTTCTACAAGAGGTATTAATTTATCTACTTCTACTTGTGCTACATTTACAAGTGCTTTTGCGGCACCTGCATCCTGACTAAGCGTTTGTGTTTCTAGTTTAAATAAAGCTTGTCCTTTACGTACTTTTTGACCTTCATCCACAAACACTTTTTCAATATACCCTGATGTTTTGGCTCTAACATCACTGTTTACAATACCTTCTATAGTAGCCGGATATTCTGTATAACCGGTTACTGTTTTACTTTCTAACTGTGCAATAGGAAAAGGTGCAGGTGGTGAATCTGCAGCAGGTTGTTTTTGCTCAGAATTTCCGCAACTTACTACAACTAGTAACAGGCTTAATAGAACGATTATATTTATTTTTCTAATTTTCATTTTTTAACTTTTTAAAGCTTGAATTTTACATCGGTTAACTTTGATCTTAATTGTTCCATTGATGTAGTTGCCTCATCAATAAATTTGATATAGTCATTATGAAAACTTAAATCGAATTTTTCGTCTTCGCTTTCAGTTTTTTGAAGGTTTATTGTGTTTTTGTAATCTTTAATTTCCAGATGTAGATCTCTTACTTCCTGCCACTCATTTATTAATCCGTCAATATGTTGAACAGCCGTATCTTTATTGATGACAAAATATTTTTTTCGGTCACCAACTTTAGTGAAGTACTCTACCTTATTTAGATCTTGTAAATGATTGAGGTGCGTAGAAATTGTGCTTTTACTAGCACAGAGTACCGTTACCATTTCTTCAAATGTAGCTCCTTTTTTCCCTGTTAGTATCAAATAAGCCATAATGCGTGCCGCAACAGGTGCTAAATTTCCTCTGTTTTCAAAATGTACACCTACCTTCTCGACTAAACGCATTTTCTCTTTACATATACTGTCCATGATTCTCAATTATTTATTGTTTTCCATCAAAAGATGAAAACTTTTATTATAATTTCTATGCAAATATATAGCACAGTTCGGAACAAACCGAACTAAACGAAGTTAAATGGATGTTAAAAGAATGAAATGACGAAAATTTACTGAAAAAGTTGCCCTTAATTAACTGTAATTTCTACTTGTTGTCTTGCCTCATTACCGTCCTCATCGGTTGCAGTTAACGTATAAGTTCCGGGTTTAGGTCTTATAGCTAATTGATGAAAAGTTTCTGTTTTTCCAACAAATTCTTGGTTCAAGTACCAAAAAACGGTTGTTTCAGGGGAGCGGTGAGCCAGTTGAAATACAACTTCATTTATATTTTCATCGAAATCTTTTGGTAGTAGAATGGTTTCGTTTTTCTTCGGAAAGATAAATTCCATCTTCAATTCTCCTTCTCTTAAACAGTCTTCGGCAAATGCGGGTAAAGGTTTGTATTCGGGATGCAACCGAGCGTAATAATATTCAAGTATTGGCGGAAGTGCAAACCAACTTTTTTGTTTCATTTCTGAAAGTGAATAACAAGAAGAATTTACCCGAAAGTTTTCGCCGGCATCTAAAAATATAGTTTGATGATAACTGCAGGCAGAAGTTTTAATACCTTCATTCGGTATCCATTTCTTTAAAACCCTATCGCAAAAAGCACCGGCCAAATGACCGCTTTTTGCACATATTTCTGTTTCTATCATTTCGTCGTAAGGCGTAGCGAACCAATCAACTTTAGGAAGGATATCCAAGACGTCAAACAGTATGGGTGCCGCTGCCTGAATCCCGGTTAACCCCGGCCTTCCTTCTCCGTCGGCATTACCAACCCATATGCCAATTGCATATTTTTGAGTTACTCCAACTGCCCAGGCATCTTTAAATCCATAACTTGTTCCGGTTTTCCACGCAACTTGTTGAGAATTGCTGAAAAAACTCCAATTCTCTTCTCCTTCCGGTCTGTTCACTTTTTGTAGGGCATTAAAAGTCTCGAAAATAGTACCGGCATCAAAAACTGATGGTTTAGCCCGGTTTTTTCCGAAGTTAACTTCATCATTCATAATATATTTTGGATCTACAAATTCGGTTTCACGATATTCACTAGACGAAGTATTGAAATAATTTAGTGTAGATGCCATTCCGGCATAAGCTTTTGTAATATCCCATAATGAACTTTCTGCTCCACCCAGGATTAATGAGAGTCCGTAGTGATCTGCAGGATATGAAAGCGTCGTAAAGTTCATTTCTTCCAGTTTGTTGTAAAATCGCTGTAATCCATACGAACGCAACATTCTTACCGCAGGGACATTTAGGGAACGAGATAAAGCCAAACTTGCCGGGACCGCGCCATGGAATTTTTTATCAAAATTTTCGGGACTATATCCGTTAATTACAGTGGGAATATCTGCGACCAAAGTGTTGGGAAGTATCTCACCCGATTCTAATAGAGAACTGAAGAGAAATGGTTTTAAAACACTACCCGTACTTCTTGATTTAGAAATGATATCAACATAACTATTATGTTCCGGGGTGGTCGCAGCATTTCCTACATAGGCGAGGACTTCACGGGTTTCAATGTCGAGTACTAAGACGGCTAAATTGTGTATCTCATTCTGTTTTAACTGGTAGTGATGCTCATTAGCGATTCGGTTTATTTTATTCTGAAGTTGATAATCTATGGTCGTTGTAACTCTCTCGCCACGGCTAATTGTACGCACTTTTTCTGTTAGGTGCGGAGTAATTTCGGGAAGCGTGAATGGTTTACCCGGGAGTTTCTCATCTAATGCTAATTCGTATGTTGTTTGGTCAATTATTTCCTTCTGAAAGAGTTTCAGTAATAACCGATCTCTTTTTTGCTTCAGAATAGCCTCGTTTTTCCCGGGAAATATGAGTGACGGTGCATTGGGCAAAACAGCCAAGGCAGCAGATTGCCCCCAACTTAGCTCTTCCGAAGGAATTCCGAAGTATCTCCACGAAGCTGTTTCAAGTCCAACCACATTACCCCCAAATGGGGCATATGAAGCATACAGATTAAGTATTTCTTTTTTTGAATATCTCGCCTCTAAGCGTGTTGCCTGGACGATCTCGATCAATTTTTCACCGTAGTTTCTACCTTTATTTTTTCGCGAAAGTCTAATAACCTGCTGTGTTAGCGTACTTCCACCACGTCGATTGCTGGTCGTTAAATTGCTCCAAAGTGCTTTCGAAATGGAAACCGGATTAAACCCCGGGTGTTCGTAAAAGTATTCGTCTTCAAAAAGCAGGATCGACTTTTCGAAACGCAATGGAACCGAATCCATTTTAGGAAATCGCCACTGTCCGTCCTCAGCAATGCGAGCTCCTAACATGATACCCTCTCTGCTTTCAACCACAGTGGCTGTGGGCACATCAAATAAATTAGACGGAAGACAGAAAAGCCACAACAAAAATGCTGCAAGCCCTAGGCTTAGTTTGAGCTTGTGTTTTAATATTTTCTCCGGTATGACTTTGTTAACACCCATACTTTTATTTCTGTACGGTTACCCAAATTCCTTTATTACGCGCATAATAATTATTGTCGTACATGGCTTCCACTTGTGTTCCAGGCAAATAATAGGTGCCTAAATAGGAAGCATTTAATTTAACAACAAAAGTTTTCGACTTCTTAGCTCCCAGGTCGAAATAGAAATTTACCCTATCGTCCCTAATATCGGTATAACGCGCACTTCCACTTGCACCACCCGCCAGTTCAGTAAAACTGGTATTTACTATTTCCCAACCACCCGGAAAGATCTTAGATAGGGCGATATTATCAACATAATCGTTAGATGTATTAGTTATGGTGACCTGTGCAGTGATCTCACTTCCCTGACGCACCGTTGAAACATCTAATGTCTTCCCGGCTCCGTCAAAATATTTTGCCGAAAGAGCTAGGTTTTTTCTATCTGCAAGTTCTTCTCCTAAGGGAAGTTTTCCACGTTGGGAGAGTGTTACATAAACTGTATTACCTTTTTTATTAGTAACAGTAACCGAATTACCTCCCATAGCGATTTCGAGATCTCGTTGTGCTACGGCTCGTTCAGTTTTTATTGTTTCAGCTTTCCCATTCTTGGTAAATGTCAATTCCATTGCTTTTCCACCGTTTTTATTGATCATTTTGGCCATTGCCAGTAAGCCATAGGCGGTTTCTTGAGTACTGTACCATCTTTGAGAAGACAATTCTTTGGCAACCGAAATTGCCATGTCTCTTTGTTTGGGATCTCCCAAAGCGACCATTGTCTCTAATGCCATGGCTTTGTTTCTAAACGGTGAGCCATAAGTATAATAATCGTATCGTTCCGGTTTAAAATTAATATTGGCGGTCTGTGCAATTTGTTCTGCCACCTTATCTTTACCGGCTAGTGTATAGGCTGCGGCTAATCGCCACTTAGCATCATTGCTTAGATCATTGCTTTCTCTAAGTCTGTTCATTGCCGCTAATTCCGGCTGACCAGCCAAAGCCAGGGTATAAAGACGATACGCTTGTGTTAAACTTGAATTGTATCTGGTTGCGCCGTTACGCCATTGTCTTGCTGCGTTTTTTTGATATAGCAACCAATTGCTCATAAATGTAATTGGAAGTGCATACCCTTTTTGTTTTGCTTCCAGCATAAAATGTCCGGCATAATTAGTGCCCCAATCATCTGCCTGCCGCTCCCCGGGCCAGTATGAGAGTCCGCCGTTGGTATTCTGAAAATTACTAAGTCTTAAAATAGCGGCTTTTATATTGTTCTCGATAGTCTGCTTCTTTTCAAAAGTAATATCAAAAACATCGGCTAAGAATAACTGAGGAAACGCACCGGAGGTGGTTTGCTCTATGCAACCATGCGGATAACGGATGAGGTATTCAAGTCTTCTCCCAAAATCCATTGGAGGTACGGTAGAAAACTCGAGAGTTGCACCATTGGTTCCACTAACTCCGAAGGTTGTAAAATCGATGGTTTGTGAATCGTTTTTAGAAAGTGCGTATTGTGCACTCTTTTGGGAAATAGGATTGGGGTTTTCAACGTCTATTTCTACTTGAAAACTTGCTTTTTCTCCACTTCCCGAAGCTGTTACTTCAATGGTCTGAAACTCTGTAGTGGGTAAGACTTCAAATTCGAAATTTACTATCTGTTCCCCCGGTTCATTAAATGTAATGGTTTTTGAAGTTCCATGTTCTGGCTTTAAAGCATCTCCAACTTTTACAGAAATAGTTGCCGATTTAACCCTTTCCTCCATTGCAAAAACGGTTACAGGTAGAATGACTTTTTCGCCGGGTGAGAGTTTCCGCGGAAGGGATGCCAGCACCATTAATGGTTTACGAACAGGAGTGGCTTCTTCGGCTTTTCCATAGGCGCTAATTTTATTGTCTCCGGCGATCACCATGGTTCGTACAGACCCAATATAATTAGGCATTGTGATCTTGTGAGTTGCTGTTTTACCCGATTCCAATTGAAACGGCCCTAGATACTTCACAACAGGTTTAAATCTATCTGCCTTTCTGTTTTTTGCTCCTGCTGCTTCATCACCACCTCCAATTGCGTAGATATTGTTTACACTTCCCGAATAGGCACCAATTACCAGATCGTATATGTCGAATGTTTTTACACCCAATGCTTGACGAGCATAGAAAGCCTCGTGAATTCTGGGAGTGGCAAACCTGGTAAGATCTAATAAACCTTCATCTACCATTGCGAGTGTGTAGGTCATTTTGTTTCCTTTTTCTTCGGAAACTTTCACTGTAAATGTTTCTTCAGGCTTTAAAACTTCGGGCATCTCAAGCTTAGGGTGCAATACAGTTGACGGATTCTCAACGAGTAACGGAATAACACCATATAATCTAATAGGTAGATCGTTTAAGGTTTGCTGGTGTGGCTGAAGCAGTGAAATATTTACATAAACATTAGGGGCCATTTCGTTTGAAATGGGAATGGTAACCTTCGTTTCTCCTTTTTGAGTTTCAACCCATTTCGTAGAGAGCACTTCGGTACCGTTTTCAATACTTATAAGTGCCCGACCTTCACTTCCCGAAGGGAAGGAAATAGTAGCCGCATCACCAACATTGTACTTTTCCTTGTCTGCCGAGAAAACTAACATTTTAGCACTTTCCGAATCTCCATCACTTGGTACCTGCCACCAATTTCTATAGAAATAAGTGATTCTTCCCGTTGCGTGTCCCGATGCTTTATCAATTACCCTAATTAAATATCTCCCTCCTTCTTCCTCCGGAATATTTACCGTAAACTTAGATTTACCATCATTATTTGTAGTAATCTCAAATTCTTTTACGGGTCTGTGAACCGTCGCGTTTTCATAGCGCGAGAGGTTATCACTACCTCGATTCCACCACCAACGCCATTCTATTTTAAAGATCTTCACCTCCAGTTTTCTGTTTCCACTTGCGGCACCTTGAGCATTGACGGTCGCGACATCGAAAACGGTATTTTCATCTGTAAAATATGAGCCATATCGATGTGCTTCAGGAGAGCGCAATCCAACAAAGTGTGAGTATGGAGCCAGATTTTTAGAAAATACATCGATAGAAAAGTCGCCACCACCTTCATAGATCTTAGTGAGAAATGTAGCTTTCAACATACCGGGAGCATTCTCACTTAGATCAAATTTTTCACTAAAATCTGTGGTTCCTTCCGAAGAAAGAGCTTTGGATATTATAGGAATTTCTACCTCGTTGAAGTTTCTAATGGGATCGTTAAAAATGTATTTGTCGTATTTCGGAAATGCCGTTCTGGTAGAACGCAGTGTCGCATCCATTTCAATCTTTAGATTTCTCGCAGGGGCGCCGTGCAACCATGAACCAATTGCACTTCCCTTTACAGCTTTACTGGCATCAAGAATTTCGTCTTCGAAATCCAATTTAATTTTTAATCTATTGGGTTTAATGGTCGCGACTTTCAAACTTTTTGTGAAACTAACACCCCCTACTGTAATGGTCGCATTCCAGTTGCCGGTGGGTGCAGAGGTTTCAGTTTTAATTGGAAAATAATGAAATCCGTTCACTGCTCCATTTGATACCGAGGAGATACTTCGTTGCACCAATTTCCCTCTGGCATCGGTTACTTCCAGCTTTACCGGATGTTCTTTTGGCAATGGATTTGCGGCGTCGTTTAATACAAAGGTAAGATGGATACTGTCGCCCGGCCTATGCACACCTCTTTCGGTATAAATAAATCCTTTAAGTCCTTTTTGTAAATGTTGCCCGGAAACATCAAACTTACTTAAGGAAAGAGCATTTCCGTCTTCTAATTTTACATAGGCATAGTTATTCCCCTTTTGAGCAACAGCGAATGAAACTGTTTTATCACTATCAAATAATGTAAGTCCGTCGCTCTCTGTTGTCGCAGTTCCTATAAGTTGCTGCTGATAATTGTAAAGTTTAATTTCAACTCCGCTTTCGGGCTGGGCGGTTAGTAAATTATTCGCTGCAAAATGATATGATTTGTTATTACCCTTTTTTACGATCAACCCCAGATCTGAACCCAAAATATTGGTCGTTGCAAAGCGATCGTCGTTATAATAGGCGGCATGACACGGATTTTCACGTTGTTCCCAGTTATAATTCTCACTTCTCCATCGATAAATTTCATTATCCCAGAATTGTTCCTCACGTGCATCTTCATCACCTGTTCCGGTATTACTGTAATAATCGTCCTCACCATTATTGTAATCATCTTCGGCGTTTGACAGATCGTCTCCCGAAACTCCTTCACAATTATAAGAGATGTATTCCTGTTTAAAGCTGAATTCTAACCTGTATAGCGCGCCCGGATCGGCCTTAAACAACTTCGAAATATCTAAGGCGTGAGCCTGCCATAAACTGTTATCTCCAACACTGTTCTCCTCGAGGGAAATAGTTTTTTTAGCAATTCTCCTTCCAACACGTTTAATTTCATAATTGCTATAGGCATCTAATCCGGAAGTTTGGAGGAGCTGTAGGATGTTGTCTTCGAAGATTTTAATAACCCTAACATCTACCGCCTTTAAGTTTACGGCTTCAAAGAATATAGGAGTTGAAGACGAATTAGGAAGGATCACACCTTTTGAAACTAATCTAACTGCCGGCTTCAACTGTTCGAAGGAAATTAATTCTGAAAACTCTTTTTTTAGTCCGAAGTCTGTTGTATTCTTTATTCCATTGAATACCGTTACACGCACATCTCCAATTATTCGTGTTGAAGGATACACGTTGAGAACGTTTCCATTTACTTCAAATCTGAGATCTTCCGCATTTTCTATGGTGACCAAACCGGCGAAATTCTGGTTGTCTTTTAAAGGGTCTGAAAAATTGATAGAGAGAGAAGCTTGCGGAGCCGCAGTGCTTTTAACATCGATGATCGTAAAATTATTCTGCCCGGGAATCTTTAGCTTGTTTTCTCCTTTGGTTTTGGCTCCAATGGGTTTCCCATTCCAATTAATATCAATTTCCGAATCGTCCATCTTTCTTTGAATGCTATCAATGGTAAAATTGAAATAAAGTGCATCTCCCCCTTCTGAGTCCCACTTTATGTTCAAATTTTTGTTAGCTTGTTTTACCGAAATGAGTTTCTTGACGTTTTCAAGAGAAATATAATCTGAAGTTTGAAGTGACCCGTTAACATACTGCCATTGTTTGCTGTACGACTGAAGGTTTCCTACATTAATTTTAAAGTTTGGAGTAAATGTTTTAAAACTGAAAGTGTAATTTTTAAACTCATACGACACATCTTCATAGAGTTTATTCAGTTTAACGGTCACAGTATATTCGGTGTCGGGTTTTAGATATTGGGAAGGTTGAAAAATAAGGGTTCTCCCATTTTCAATGAGAAGTTTTCCTTCTGTCTTCGGACTTATTTTTAAATATTCTGAAGGGATTTCCTGAGTGAGATCGAATTGGTCTAGTGGTTTTGAAAGTTCGATACGAATGGGATCTGCGATCGATTTGTTTCCGTAGGAATTATATGAGATATACTCTTTAAATTTGAACAGATTATCTGTTTCTAAAGTTTTAGTCTTGTTGTCGCAGGAAGCGAAAACAACTAAAATAGTGAATACAAGAAGTCGATGCAGGGTTTTCATAAGCCGATGGTTTACGTTATTAAAAGTACAGTAAAATGTGAGTTTTCGCAATGGAAAATCCTGTTCAATATTCGTACAATGTAGAATATTAAACGTGTAACGTATAGAATAAAGGGAGGGAGATATTTTGTTAACGGAAGATGCTTAAGCTTCGTATAGTGTAGGCTAATATTTGTGAATAGTTTAACAAGCTTGAAAAAAGATTGGCTATATCTAAGGAGGATAAACGAGGAACAATTCTTAATTATTTAGAATTGTTAGTGGAAAATTCGTACTCTCTTTCCACTTTACACACCCGCACTTTATACCAATCATACCATTGTGATCTTCCTAATTGCTGGGCGAGTAAATGTTCAGAATTGGCTTTCCATTTTTTTATCGCCTCCAGACTTTCCCAATAGCTAACGGTAATACCAATTTCATCGCGAGCGCTTTCAATTGCAATAAAACCCGGTTGTTTCCTGGCAAGCGTGACCATTTTCTCGGCCATTTCGGAGTATTCGGGCGTGTGGTCTAATTTGAATGAAGTAAAGATTACTGCGTAATAACTCATTATCAGTTTTTATAAATTCCAATTATTAGTTCACCTTCAGCATTCATGTGCGCCCTATACATACCTGCTGTATTAAATTCCATTGCTACGTTTCCATCCTTATCAATTGAAACAATTCCGCCATCACCACCTAGTGCCGGAACTTTTTTCTGAATTACTTCAGCGGCAGCTTCTTTGAGGGATAAGCCTTTATATTCCATAAGCGCCGATATATCATGTGCCACCATTGCCCGAATAAAATATTCACCCCATCCTGTAGAGGAGACCGCGCAAGTAGCATTATTGGCATATGTTCCGGCTCCTATTATGGGTGCATCCCCTATTCGGTTCCAGCGTTTGTTCGTCATTCCACCGGTTGAGGTGCCGGCCGCCAGATTTCCGTGCGTGTCGAGAGCAGCACAACCAACGGTACCAAATTTAGAGTCTTTTATAAATGGATCCTCGAAGCTGGTGGCGGATGCTTTGTTATTTTTTTCTGATTCTCTTTCTTTTACTCTTTTCAAAGATCGATATCTGTTTTCAGTATAGAAGTAAGAAGGATCAACCAGTTCGAAACCGTTTTCTTTAGCGAATACTTCGGCTCCTTTACCACTTAACATTACGTGTGGAGAATTGTTCATAACGGCAAGCGCGAGGTCTATGGGATTTTTAATTTGGGTTACGCCGGCTACAGCACCTGCATTAAGAGTGGCGCCATCCATAACCGAAGCGTCCAGCTCGTTGGTTTCTTCATGTGTAAAAACAGCGCCTTTTCCTGCGTTGAAAAGAGGTGAGTCTTCCATTATATTGATGGTTTTCGTCACTGCCTCCATGGAAGTTCCACCATTTTTTAGAATGTTATGACCAACGGTAATTGCCTCCTTCAGTTTTTCTTTATATGCGTTTTCAAGTGAATCTGACATATTTTCTTTTAGAATAGTTCCGGCACCTCCATGAATTACTATTCCGAAATTTTTAGTGTTTTTTGCCTCTTTATCTGAAGAAATTGACACATTATCGATGTTTTGATGGTCATTTTTGCAGCCGAAAACAAGAAATATGGTAAGAAAAAGTGTTAAAATTTTATTCATGGTATCATTTTTTTGAAATTACTAAGATACTGTAAAAAGCCCAGCTATAGTAAGGGAAACCGAATCATTAACGTAGGAAAAAATGTAGGAATATTTTAAGAAACATCGATAAAATGCATATATAATTCGATAAAGTGTTGTTTATTGTAAGAAAATAATTATATTTGACTCAACATCATGCCCCAAATTTGATGTCCCCCGAATTATGAAATTACTACGAACTAGCCTACTCGCTATGGCATTAATGTGCCTCGTTACCTCTTGTCAGAAGGACGAAGAGAATTACACAGAAGAACTTAATTATTCAATCGATTTAAATCTTGCTTTGGAAACCGATTGGGAAATGGCCGACCAAATCTTAGTTCTGGTTAATGAACACAGAGTTTCTCAAGGACTTTCAGAAATTAAAAAAGACACACAGTATGCATCTGCATATGCGGTAGACCACAGTAAATACATGATTGAACTTGCACAGATAAATCACGATAATTTTCAAATTAGAAAAGCCGGACTCGTAGATAAAGGTGCATCCATAGTAGGTGAAAATGTTGCCTTCGGATATACAACTGCAGAGCAAGTTGTTGGTGCCTGGTTAAATAGCCCGGGTCATAAGAAAGTAATAGAGAGTAATTTTACACATTCCGGCTTTGGAGTGCTTAAAGCTCCAAACGGTGCCTATTATTTTACACAACTTTTCTATAGAAAGTAATATTCCACTAACTTTTTTCTTTTAAAGCTTTTGCCGTATTTTTATGGAAACATTAAAAATACGGCAATGGCTATTCAAAAACCTTTCAATTTAAATAAATGGGTAGAGGAAAACAGAGACCTTTTAAAACCTCCTGTCGGAAATAAAAATCTCTATAAGGATGCAGGAGATTATATCGTAATGATCGTTGCCGGACCCAATGCAAGAAAAGATTATCACTATAATGAAACGGAAGAACTTTTTTATCAGTTAGAAGGTGAAATTGAGGTGCATGTGCAGGATGATGGCGTAAAACGAACCATGAAGCTCGGTCCGGGAGATATGTATCTCCACCCCGCTAAAGTACCACATTCTCCTGTTAGAAAAGATAATTCTATTGGTTTAGTTATTGAACGTAAACGAGATGACCTGGAAGGAAAGGACGGATTGCTATGGTTTTGTGACAATTGCAATAACAAATTATACGAAGTTTATTTCCCTCTTACCGATATTGAAACCGATTTTCTTAAACATTTTAAGACCTTTTATGCCAGCGAAGAGCTAAGAACTTGTGATAATTGTGGGACGGTAATGGAAACAGATCCAAGATTTACGGCAGATTGATACTCCTAACTGCTTGATGCATTCCTCTTGCCTAAGTGCTATTATTTATGTAGATAATTAGCAAGTCGCCCGACCGATACAGAGAAACAGATCCAAGATTTTCAGCATAAACCGACTTAAACAGGTTTTATTTTTTCTTCGGAAAGACCTGCGATTCATTTCTAATTCTTCATGTTATTATGTACCTTCGCGTCAAAATACGCAGTGGCTTTCGCCATGGTGTAAATCAAGTATTTATAAATAAAATTAATGGAATATATGTCGAATGTCGCAACATCCTTCGGAATAGAAGAAGCATTAGATCAACTAGGAATTGAAGCCGTAAATAAAGGTACTTCAACCGGAAACAAATGGTTTCCGGGAGGGGAAGAAATAGCCTCTTACTCGCCAGTTGACGGAAAATTAATAGGAAAAGTTACTTCTACAACTAAAGAAGAGTACGAAGAAATGATGAAGCAAGCAACCACAGCGTTCAAAAGCTGGCGTGTTGTTCCCGCTCCTCAGCGTGGAGAGGTGGTTCGTCAGTTTGGAGAAGAGCTTAGAAGACTAAAAGAGCCTTTAGGGAAATTAGTTTCCTACGAAATGGGGAAGAGCTATCAGGAAGGTCTTGGTGAAGTCCAGGAAATGATAGATATCTGCGACTTTGCCGTTGGTTTATCCCGACAGTTGCACGGTTTAACAATGCACTCTGAACGTCCCGGGCATAGAATGTACGAACAATACCACCCGCTTGGCGTGGTTGGGATCATTTCTGCATTCAATTTCCCTGTGGCAGTATGGGCATGGAATACTGCTCTGGCATGGATCTGTGGTGATGTATGTGTTTGGAAACCTTCAGAAAAGGCTCCGCTATGCGGAATCGCTTGTCAGAAAATTGCCGCAAGAGTATTCAATAACAATGATCTCCCGGAAGGAATTTCGAACTTAATAAACGGGGATTATAAGGTAGGTGAATTTATGACTACAGATAGACGTGTACCTTTGGTTTCGGCCACAGGTTCTACCAGAATGGGTAAAATTGTGGGTAGAACGGTAGGAGAACGCCTGGGAAAATCTCTTTTAGAGCTAGGTGGAAATAATGCCATCATCGTAACCCCGGATGCCGATATCAAAATGACAGTGATAGGTGCAGTATTTGGAGCTGTAGGAACTGCCGGACAACGCTGTACCTCTACAAGACGTTTAATAATCCACGAAAGTATTTACGATAAGGTAAAAGATGCTGTAGTTGCAGCATATGGGCAATTGCGCATTGGAAACCCATTAGATGAGAATAATCATGTGGGGCCGCTAATCGATAAGGACGCAGTAAAAATGTACCAAAATGCATTAGACAGAGTAGTTGAAGAAGGAGGTAACCTGGTTGTTGAAGGTGGAGTATTATCTGGCGAAGGTTACGAGAGTGGTTGTTATGTTAAGCCGGCTATAGCCGAAGCCAAGAATAGCTTCGAAATAGTTCAACACGAAACATTTGCTCCGGTTTTATATCTTTTAAAGTACAGTGGTGATGTTGAAGATGCTTTAGAACTTCAAAACGGGGTAAACCAAGGACTTTCTTCGGCAATTATGACAAACAACCTACGTGAAGCAGAACGCTTTTTATCGCATGCAGGAAGTGACTGCGGCATAGCAAACGTTAATATTGGTACCAGTGGTGCTGAAATTGGAGGTGCTTTCGGGGGTGAAAAGGATACCGGTGGCGGACGCGAAAGTGGAAGTGATGCATGGAAAGTTTATATGCGTAGACAGACTAATACGATTAATTATACGACTGAGTTGCCATTAGCACAAGGGATTAAGTTTGATCTATAACATTTTGATGAAGATGCCTTCCTCTCACAGCCTGAGGCTGCTCGTCGGAGGCAGGAGCACAAGGGATTAAGTTTGATTTATAATATGTGCATTCCTTTCGTTCGTACCTCACTCGTCGGATGCAGGAGCACAAGGGATTAAGTTTGATCTAAAACATGTGCATTCCTCTTGTTCGTACCTCACTCGTCGGATGCAGCTCGTAATATATTTTGATAATCATTATAAACCCGTCTAAAGAAATTTGGATGGGTTTTTTAATTATTTCTACCGGGTTCTTCGGGATATAGTTTCCAGACCGGTTCACTCTGCCAAACCTGCTTATTCTCAACATCTATTATAGATAACGGACCCTTAAATGCGGCACCGGTATCTACATTCCATACATTAGCATAATTAACGGGGGTATTACTTCCAATGCGTGTTACCGGAGTATGACCAATATAAATTTCATTGAAAAGTTGGAGGCGTTTGGGATATTTTTCATTCTCTTCGGAAAGACTTTTATCTAATCCGCAGACCATTTCCCAAAGAGTTCGATCCCAGTATACCAGATTGGGGTAATACTCGTATTGGGGCCCTTTCTGATTTGTAAAACCCGCATGAACATATAGATTGTTGTTTGTGTCGATATGATAGTTTTCCAGATTTTCTAAAAAAGTGATATGCTCTTTTTTTTCTTCTTCGGAAAGATTCGCGTAACTTTTAATACTTGAAACTCCACCGTGGGCTATCCACATGGGATTTTCATTCTCACCCTTCAGATAGTCGCATAGCAGTTCGTCATGATTCCCTCTCAAGAATATACATTGGTGTTTTTCAGAAAAATTCAGAAGAAAAGAAATTACTTCCGAAGATTCACTCCAACCATCTACATAATCTCCTAAAAATACAAATTGATCGTTAGAGGAAATGTCTATTTTATTTAAAACCTGAGTCAGTCCTCTAAATCCGCCGTGTATGTCGCCTACAACTAAAGTTCTACCCATATTGTGCAAAAAATATTATGACCACGATCACGAGGATAATAGCCAGTACAAAAAAGAAAATTTTCCAAAAAGAGTAAGGACGTTGCCCCGAAAGCACGCCAGTTTGTCCGTTGACGAAGAAATTGTATCGCTTGCCGTTGAATTTGTATGCACTAATATAAACGGGCAGTAAAATATGTTTAAAAGTCTCTTCGCTCAACTTCATTTTTATAGAACTCACTCTTTGTGTATCACCTCCAATATCCCGCATCGCCCATCTTGTTGCGATGTTCTTGGCCTCTTTATTAGATTCTAAATGACCTTCTTTTAAGGGGATCGTATATTTTTCGGTTACAAAACCCGCTAGAAAACTACTGTCAAATGGTTGTAAGGATTTTAAGTCCCATAGCGCAACCGATTTAGGGATAATTCCGGAGCGCTGTTTTGAAGCTTTGATCAATGTATCATCTACGAATCCGCTTATAGAACCACTTACGGGAGTCCAGCGTGTACGTCGTTCCCGGCGGGTTCTTGTAACTGTTTTTCCATTTACTTTTGTCGTGTAAGGAACGTTTACATAATAATAATCTCCGCGTTGTCCCGAGTAATCTGCATATAACTGCGCATCGAATGTCCAATAGGGAGAATATAAGCCCTTCGTATTTTGAGGGTCGAGTGCCGCTTTTTTAAGATTATTTGGTGCAAACCAGAGTCCGTTGACCCACTTTTTAAAAATTTGATGCGCTTTTTTTTGATCAATTTGAAATGGCAAAATTGCCCCCGGAAGAATCCAATCTTCTTTATAGGCATCTTCAATAATTAGAGGCATACTGCAATACACGCAATGCAGGGATTTGTAGTTTTCTTCAATGTGTTGATTGGCTCCGCAATTTTTGCAATGCAACATAATGATCTCTTCACTATGTGATTGTGAGCCCATTTCATTGAGGTATGATTTTAGCTCGAGTTCTTCAAAACCGTCTTCCGAAGGTGCGATCTCTTGAGTATATCCACAATAATCACATTTTAACTCTGTTGTTCCGGGAGCGTATTTCAGTTCTGCACCACAATTGACGCAGGATTTTTTAAGTTCAGATTTTTGAGAAGCTGTTTCTTGCATAATAGCTGGAACGCTTAGTGTCATTTCATTCTATGATTGACAGGGAGAAAACACGCTGAAGGTGATATCTCAGTCGTTCCTCCTTCGAAATGACTTTAAATTATTGACCCGGTAAAGGTGGGGGTGTATTTCCGCCTAAAAACGCTTTTAATTCTTCCACTTCGTTAAGAGCAACCCAGTTTTGCATTCCTGCTTTCCATACAAGAGTATCTTTATTGATCGTTCTGTTTGCGAACAAGGCTTTTAACTGGTCATAACCAACCGGCCCGGCTTGCTGACCATTGGCAGCATAAAAGTATTGTACTGCGGCAGGCATTGGTGGCGGCATTGCTCCGGCTTGCGGTTGCATAGGCATTTGCTGTTGACCGCCCATTTGAGGTGACATCATCCCACCCATTTGTTGTGCGAGAACGAAGCCCATTCCCATTCCCATTCCGGCACCTGCAGTACCACCTTCGTTCGCAGCGGCAGCTTCGATCGCTTTTGCGGTTTTGAATTTGGTCAATTTGTCCAGATCTAATTTGTCTATTCGGCTGTATTCAAAGATCTCCTTTTTGAGGTCTTCGGGCATTGATACATTTTCGATAAAGAATTTTTCAAGCGAGATACCTACACTTTCAAACTCAGGTTTCATCACATCTTTACAAGTTTCACTTAACTCGGTTGTATTTGCCGCATATAACTCTATAGGAAGATTGGCTTCTCCAACGGTATCGGTAAAACGAGTTGCTATCAAACTCTTGAGGTGTTCGTTGATCTTGAAATTGGTAAAATTATTATCGGTTCCAACAATGTCGATAATAAATTTACCGGCATCGCTTATTCTAAAGGCATAGGTTCCAAAAGCTCTAATTTCAACCAATCCGAAGCGTTCGTCATTTAATGTAATCGGATTTTTGGTTCCCCATTTCTCGTCGGTGAACAAGTGGGTATTTACAAAATAAACTTCGGCTTTAAACGGACTGTCGAAACCGTATTTCCAACCTTTTAGTGTTGTTAGAATAGGTAAGTTTTGCGTATTTAAAGTATAAGTTCCGGAGGTGAAGACATCGGCTAACTGACCCTCATTGATAAATACAGCTGTTTGTCCTTCGCGAACGATTAGTTTTGCGTTGTTTTTAATTTCATTTTGGTATCGCTCAAAACGATGGCAAATGGTATCGTCTGTATAGTCCAGCCACTCTATAATGTCTATAAATTCGTGGCTTAGTTTTTCTTTTATTTTATCGAAAATTCCCATGAGGTTTCAGGTTTACATGTCTTGAGGTTTAAAGGTATAAAAATCCAATGAAATAGTTTTAAGAATTATACTTCACTTTCCGAAGTATACGAACCGATTCTTTATACAATTGATATATCTCCTTGCTATAGTTTCTTAAATACGATTTTGCATCTAAGAGTTTCGCTTTCGCTTCCGAAAAATCATTCAGATAACAGATAAGGTAAGTGGCCGGCAATTTTGTTAGGTCTTTTTTTTCCGAAGGAGTCAGCGATATCCCTTTCTTCAATTTTTCAATTAACGCATTGTTCGAATTGTAGATATGATGTAATGTTTTTTTATTGAACTGCGGAGGTTCAAAAATAAGATTGCTCTCAATATGATGCATCCCATTATCGGAAAAGGTGATAATAACTTCCTCCAGCGGATGGTATTTATATTGATTGTTTAATCCCAGGTGTACATATTCAATAATTTTAAATTCATCATCAGAATAGCTAATACTTACTTCGTCCAATTCCGAATAAAACAAACGCACCTGTTCATTGATCAACTCAATATCCACTCTGGAATAATAGGTCTCATTTTTTACCCGCTTCATTTTTCCTGCCCAACAAACAACAAATAGTTCTTTAAACACCTTATAATTTGAATCGAGATCTTTGTGCCTATTGTTCAGAAAATCAATAACACCGTCCAAAGTAAGCTCAATATTGTTTTTAGCTTTGTTTTCGATGGCCTGGACAATTTCAGAATTCACATCTTTTATTTCTATATCAAAATCCTTGGGCATAGATATACTTCCGTCTCGCATAAAAATGGAACCGCCCCAGTACTTCCAGATATTTTTCCTTAGGGAAGTGATTTTTCCGTTGGGACGAATAGTAACCAAACCAACCACCTTATCTGCCGGAAGCTTCGCGAAGGCAACATTTTCATAAATAATGAGCGGTGCATTAGTAAGATAGGCATTTACAAGGTTCTGTATTTTACTATCGTCGAAGAAATCGACGCCTCTTATTTCATTTGTTTCGTCTTCAACTCCAATTACGATATACGAATTGTTATTTGGGTTGCTATTACTTAAGGCACAGATATGTTTTAGAAACTTTGCCTTTCCCTCTTTAGATCCAAGGTCGATCTTTCTTTTTTTATCATAGAAACTGCTCTCATCATTATGAGCCAGCAGGTTTTTAATTAAAAGACGTTTATTGATCATTTAGCTATTTCTATTGCATCTGTTTATTTACAACGGTTGAGGATGCCTGATCTAAACACATCACTGTTAAATCTGCAATGTTAACATGAGGGGGTCTATTTACTGCAAACCAGATGATTTCTGCAATATCTTCGGCATACAAAGGTGTATAACCCTGATAAACTTTTTCGGCTCTATCTGTATTTCCTTTAAACCTTACTTCGCTAAATTCGGTGGCTACCAAACCGGGGTTAACAGCTCCTACCTTTATGCCTTTACCATTGAGGTCTAAACGCATTCCGGTCGTTATTGCATCTACGGCATGTTTGCTGGCACAATAAACATTTCCTTTAGGGTAAACCTCTTTACCGGCTGTAGATCCAATATTAATTATATGTCCGCTGCCCTTTTTTATCATTTTGGGAAGTACAGCTTTACTCACATATAGCAGTCCCTTCACATTAATATCTAACATGGCGTCCCAATCTTCAATACTTCCTTCATCAATAGTATCTAAACCATGAGCATTTCCTGCATTATTTATAAGAATATCTATTTCTGAAAAGGCTTCGGAAAGACCCGAGATCAACTCAAATACTCGTACTTTATTTCTAACATCGAAATTTAGGGTGGTTACTTCTGTTTGACTTCGCAATTCGGAAGCTATTGCATCAAGTCGTGCTTGTCGTCTTCCGCAGAGAATTAAACGAATTCCGTTTTTAGCGAATAATCGCGCTGTGGCACGACCTATTCCACTGGTTGCGCCGGTAATCAAGGCAGTTTTTTGTGTCATTTTTTCTTTTGCTTAAAAGTAGAAATTATCAAAGAGTTTTGGAAGTTAAATTCATCATAAATAAGGCGTTAATAATTGTTAATCGGCTGTGGGGATTGCCATATTCATTTAGCTTTGTTATTAACAAACATAACTATATAATACGATGAAAAAGAAAAATTTAAGAATACTTAAGTATAGCCTTTTAATGTTGATCACCTTCGGATTATTTTTATCCTGTAGTGATGATGACAATAATAACGCTAACAACGAAACAGCTAGGATGACTGTTAAGCTTACCGACGCCCCAGGTGACTATGAAGCTGTATTCATAGATGTTCAGGAAGTAACAATTAAATATAATGGTGGTCAGGATGATGTGAATTTAGGGATCATACAGCCTGGAGTTTACGATTTATTAGAATTAACCGGGGGGATAAATTTATTACTTTTTGATGATGATGTTCCGGCCGGGAGTATTAGTCAAATTCGGCTGGTTTTAGGAACTAACAATAGCATAGTTGTAGACGGGCAAACATATCCCTTAAACACGCCTAGTGCTCAGCAATCGGGCTTAAAGGTTCAAGTCAATGAAACTCTGGAGGCAGGAATACTCTACGAGTTTATTCTAGATTTTGATGTGGATAAATCAATTGTAGCTCTTGGAAACGGAGGATATAATCTAAAACCTGTTATTCGGGCGAGTACTGAGGCTCAATCGGGAGCAATTTCCGGGGTTGTGTTACCTTTAGGAATACAGACTATGGTTACTGCAGATAATGGTATTGATCAAATATCGGCATTTACTAATGAAACGGGAGCATTTGTTTTAAATGGGGTACCGGAGGGTACATACACAGTTACTTTTGAAGCAGATGCAACATTACAATTTCCTCCTATTATTGTAGAGGATGTAGAAGTTTCTGTTGGCTCAGTAACTGTACTTGAAACGGTCACATTCTAAATACTAGACCATAGAATAATAAAAAAGGGAAGATAAAAGTCTTCCCTTTTTTTATTAGGGAACTTTATGTCCCTGACTTGCCACTAATAATTTAAACCAATCTATTTCCGATAGTGAAATGGTAACAGCGTCTACCGCTGCCGAAATTCTTTTGGGTTTGGTGGTTCCAATTACAGGATGAATACGGGCAGGATGTTTCAAGATCCAAGCGAGTAAAATTTGATCGGTTGTCGCATTGTATTTGTTGGACAGCTCATTTCAGATAGGTTTTAGACGCTGGGTCTGTTCAGTATTTTCTTTAAAAACCTTTCCTAACGGACTCCAACACATAGGTATAATTTCATGTTGGAGTATATAATTGAATTGCCCATTGAACATCGCCTCGGGCGATGAAAGAGAAAATTGGACTTGGTTCACCATTACTTCAGATTTAGATGAGATCAATTCGGTTTCCGAAGGAGAGAAATTAGAAACTCCAAACGCTTTGATCTTTCCTTCCGACAGTAACTTATCTATCGCTTTGGCAATTTCATCAGGGTGCATTAGCGGACTGGGACGATGCAGCAAGAACAGATCCAGATACGAAGCGTTTAGATCGGAAATAGACTTTTCGGCGCTCCAAATAATATAGTCGGCGTCGTATTGATAATGTTTTATTTCATTCTTGCGTGTTTCTCCAATGTATTGAATGCCACATTTTGATATGATCTCAATATTTTCACGATCAATCCCGCTATGTATAAATGCCTGTCCAAATTCAATTTCGGTAGTATAATCGCCGTAAATATCGGCGTGATCAAAGGAAGTAATACCACAACTCAAATTATGATGCATTAACGATATCATTTCTTTCTTCGAAAGTTTTTTACCCCAATCTCCCCAGTTCATACAACCTTGAATAATTCTCGAGAACCTGTTTTCCATTTGTTAAAATTTAGGGAATCTAAAGATACAGTTTTGCGATTACAATGCATTGATTGCTCAATATATTGATAACATTTTTTAACCAATTATTAACAGGATTTTATGTAATAAATCTCCAATTTGCGTGTCTTTAGTACAGACTAGTTTTTTTTGAAATAAATAACCTATGGAACAAACAAATACTGCCTTAGATATTGGCGCATTAAATGAAAAGATTGAAAAGGAAAGTGCCTTTGTTGATATCCTATCCTTAGAAATGAACAAAGTGATCGTGGGGCAGAAGCACATGATCGAAAGATTGTTAATTGGTTTATTAGGACAAGGCCATATTTTATTAGAAGGTGTGCCGGGTTTAGCGAAAACTCTGGCTATTAACACCTTGTCTAAAGCGGTTCATGGTACCTTTAGCAGGATTCAGTTTACACCCGATCTTCTCCCTGCCGATGTAGTGGGTACATTGATCTACAACATGAAATTAAACGATTTCAGTATTAAAAAAGGACCAATTTTCGCAAATTTCGTACTTGCAGATGAGATTAACCGTGCTCCGGCAAAAGTACAATCGGCTCTCTTAGAGGCGATGCAGGAAAAGCAAGTTACCATTGGAGAAACAACTTTTACTCTCGATAAACCCTTCTTGGTGATGGCAACTCAAAACCCAATTGAACAAGAAGGAACATATCCGTTACCGGAAGCGCAGGTAGACCGTTTTATGTTGAAGACAGTTATCAAATACCCACAGATCGCCGAAGAACAATTAATTATTCGTCAGAACCTCAAGGGAGCCTACGAAGAAGTGAATCCGGTAGTGACAATAGAACAGATCCTTAGAGCTCAAAAATCGGTTCGTGAAGTGTATATGGATGAAAAGATAGAGAAATACATTTTAGATATCATTTTTGCTACGCGAACTCCCGAAAATTATAACCTTTCAGACCTTAAACCTCTTATCAGTTTTGGAGCTTCACCAAGGGGAAGTATTAACTTAGCAATGGCAGCAAAGTGCTATGCTTTTATAAAGAGAAGAGGGTATGTGATTCCTGAAGACGTGCGAGCTGTAGTGCATGATGTGCTACGTCACCGTATTGGTATCACCTACGAAGCAGAAGCGGAGAATGTGACTTCTGAAGAAATTATCAATAAGATTGTCAATCAGATAGAAGTACCTTAATCAGTACAAAGGGTTCAATTTACAGTTAGCAGCCTCTTGGCTGTGACTGACAACTAACAACTGATAGCTCTTAACTGCATACTGAAACAATGGATACTAAAGAACTTCTAAAAAAAGTACGAAAAATTGAAATCAAGACACGTCGCTTGAGCGACCACGTGTTTGGTGGCGAGTATCACAGTACTTTTAAAGGAAGAGGGATGACCTTTAGCGAGGTACGCCAATACCAATTTGGGGATGATGTACGTAATATTGATTGGAATGTTACCGCGCGGTATAACGAACCTTTCGTAAAGGTATTTGAAGAGGAGCGTGAACTTACCATGATGTTAATGGTAGATATAAGTGGTTCCGAATACTTTGGAACAGATACACAATTCAAGAATGAGATCGTTACTGAAATTGCGGCAACCCTGGCTTTTTCGGCCATGCAGAATAACGATAAAATAGGATTGATACTGTTTTCTGATGAAATTGAGTTATTTATTCCGCCAAAAAAAGGAAAATCGCATGTACTCCGAATTATACGTGAGCTTCTGGAATTTCAACCCAACAGTAAAAAGACGGATATCGCACATGCGCTTAAGTATCTCACTAATGTGATGAAGAAAAAGGCAATAGTTTTTGTGCTATCAGATTTTATTACTGATGAGTATAAGGATACGCTAAGGATCGTTTCAGGAAAACATGATGTAACCGGAATCCGGGTTTACGACAGACGCGAAGAAGAGATCCCTAATCTAGGAATGGTGCAAATGCAGGATGAAGAAACGGGAGAACTTATGCTGGTAAATACGGGAGCAAAGAGCGTAAGAAATGGTTATCACAGATATTACAGAGAAAGGGTGAATTATTTTAAGGATGCGTTTGCAAAAAGTGGCGCAGGTGCCTTAAGCTGTAGAGTTGATGAAAGTTATGTAAAGAAATTACTGGGTTACTTTAAACGAAGAGGATAATTATTTTTCAATGATTAATTGCAACTTTATAAATATAAATTCATCGTCATTCCGGACTTTCGTGCGGAATATTACGATCGCATTCGTGTTTTTCTTCGGAAGTGTTTTACATGCTCAAGTAACATCGTCAATAGATTCAACTTCCATAAAAATTGGAGAGGAAATTTTGTACAGCATACAGGTGCAGGCAGACTCTACAGATCTGGTAGTTTTTCCTGAAGGACAAACTTTTATGCCTTTAGAAGTTATTGAATCTTATAAAATTGATACAACCAACGAACAGGCTAAGTACCGACTCATAAAAAAATACGGACTCACACAGTTTGATTCGGGAAAATATACGCTTCCGCCGCAGCAAGTAATTATAAATGATAAGCGGTTTCTCACAGATTCGGTTAAGGTTGAAGTGCGAGATGTGGTAGTAGATACCACAAAGCAAAAGATGTTCGACATAAAACCTGCCATTGAGGTAGAAAAGCCGCCATTCGATCTTAAGGAATTGCTTTATTGGTTGATTCCTATTTTAATTGTAATTGGTGTTTTTGGATATTTTTTATTCCGAAGAAAAAAGAGAAAAGAAGCAGAAGAGAAGCAATTACCACCTTACGAAGAAGCCTTAGTGGCATTGAGAGAGTTAGATAACTCTCAACTTCTGAAAGAAAACAGGTCTAAAGAGTATTATTCGCATTTAACCGAAATTGTTAAACGCTATTTAGATCGTGAAGTAGATGATTCGGTTTTGGAAAGCACCAGTGACGAGCTAATTGCCCGCTTACAACTTCATAAGGACGCCGGAAATTTTGAATTCGATAATGAAACTATTCGTCAGTTGGATCAAATTCTCAAGCGTGCCGATTTAGTAAAATTTGCTAAAATGCAGCAGGCATCGGGTCAAGCAGAGGTAGATAGAAAAGCGATCGAAGAAATTATAAACGAAACTCATGAGGTAATTCCGGAACCAACCGAAGAGGAACTACTGGCAAACGAACAATACCTTGAAACTTTACGTAAAAAACGGCAGCGCAAACGTCAAATATTGGCAGTTTCCGGATTTTTTGTGGCTTTTGTTTTAGCAGGAATCATCTACGGAAGTATTAAAGGGTTCGATAATTTGAAGGATGCTGTTTTAGGAAACGAAATGCGCGAACTTGCGGAGGGAAGATGGATTAACAGTGAATACGGAAATCCTTCGGTAATTATTGAGACCCCTGAAGTGTTGGTGCGCGTACCTGTAGAAGTACCGGAAGGATTGAATACCTTAATAAAAGAGATGGCCATTTTTAAATCCGGGGAGAAAGAAGATCCCTTTCAGGTAATAGTAACTACATCGAAGTTTTCACAGCCTCAGGAAGTGAATTTAGAAGATGCTCTGGAAGGTTCACTGGCCGAACTCGAAAAAGGTGGCGCAAAGAATATGTTAGTGAAACGCGAGGAGTTTGAAACCGATAAAGGGATAAAAGGAATTAAGGCATATGGCGAATTTAATGTTCAGGTTTCTGATGACGAAGTGAGAGCCGAACCTAGTGAATATGAACTTCTTTTATTTGCACAAAAAGAAGGGTTACAACAAGTATTATTAGTATATGAGAACGATAAACGCTTCGCCGAAGGGATTAAAAAGCGTATTGTAGAATCGATAGAACTTGAAATTACTGAAGAATAATGTTTGAGAATTTTGAATTTGTTAGTCCGCAGTTCTTCTGGTTGTTTTTATTACTTCCGGCTCTATTACTATGGTACTTCTGGAAACAAAAACAGCAAACAGCGGCTTTAAAAATATCAAGTATCAAGGGATTTAAATCCGGGAAAAACTGGTTGGCAAAATTGCGTCCTCTCTTATTTGTGCTTCGGTTATTGGCGCTTTCGGCATTGATCGTAGCGATGGCAAGACCTCGAACGGTAGATGAGTCAACACGGATCAAAACTTCGAAAGGAATCGATATCGTTATGGCGATTGATGTTTCGGCAAGTATGCTCGCACGTGATCTAAAACCTAACAGATTAGAAGCACTTAAAACAGTTGCAGCCAGATTTATTAATGCGCGGCCTAACGACCGTATCGGACTTGTAGAATATGCCGGGGAGAGTTATACAAAAACACCGCTTACCAGCGATAAGGGAATTGTTCTCAGTTCTTTAAAATCTATAAATTACAATACCATTATTGAAGGAGGTACGGCGATAGGATCCGGTTTGGCTACTTCGGTAAACCGTTTAAAAGATAGCAGAGCCAAGAGTAAAGTTATTATTTTACTAACAGACGGGGTGAACAATTCCGGTTTTATTGATCCGAAGATCGCGAGTGAATTGGCAGTTGAATTTGGGATAAAGGTTTATACCATCGGACTAGGAACTAACGGTACAGCGATGTCGCCAATAGGAATTAGACAAGATGGTGGTTTTCAATACGGAAATGTCCCCGTTGAAATTGATGAGGAATTACTTAAAGAGATAGCTGGGACAACTGGAGGGCAATATTTTAGAGCAACGAGCACCACAAAGTTGAATGAGATCTATGATGAGATCAATAAACTTGAAAAAACAGATATTGAAGAATTTAAATATACCAACTACGACGAAATGTTCAGACCATGGATTCTTTGGGCACTGGGATTTTTGGCGTTAGAGTGGTTATTGCGTTTTACGTTGTTTAGAAGTTTTATTTAAAAATAATTAGAACACCCCAAAAACGGGTTTGTTATGTATCAATTAGAGGAACCAATATATTTTTATTTGTTGATCGCCATTCCGGTAATGGTCGTGCTATTCTTATTGGTATTGGTGTGGAAAAAGCGTGTACAAAAACGATTTGCCGACACCGAATTGCTTAAGAGGTTAAGCCCCAATCGCTCTGTGTTTAAGTCGGTTTTAAAGATCCTTGTACTTTGTTTAGCAATAGCATGCTTAAGTTTTGCGTTAGTAAACCCCAAGGTTGGTACTAAACTGGAAACAGTAAAAAGAGAAGGAGTAGATGTAGTTTTTGCGATAGATGTGTCGAAAAGTATGCTGGCCGAAGACATTGCACCAAACCGATTGGAAAAGTCGAAACAGCTGGTATCTCAAATTATCAACAGCCTTGCAGGAGATCGTGTTGGAATTATTGGATATGCAGGGAGCTCGTTTCCTCAGGTGCCCATTACCACAGATTTTTCATCGGCGAAGCTATTTTTATCGGGTATGAATACCGATATGGTTTCATCTCAGGGAACAGCCATTAATGAAGCGATACAGATGGCCGAAACCTATTACGACGACGAAGAGCAAACAAACCGGGTGTTGTTTATAATTTCTGACGGTGAGGATCACGAAGGAAATGTTGCAGGAATCGCTGCGGCCGCTTCAGAAAAAGGAATTAAAATATATACTATTGGAGTAGGAACTCTACAGGGCGCACCCATACCTATTAAGCGCAACGGAGTGCTTCAGAGTTATAAACGAGATGAAAATAATGAACAAGTGATCACACGGTTGGGTGAGGAAACACTTAGATCTATTGCTTCCGAAGCAAATGGAGAATATTTAGATGGTAGTAACACCAAGGAAGTTGTTGACAATGTGACAGCTATCTTAAACGGAATGGATAAAAAGGAGTTTGAAGCGAAGCAATTCACCGATTTTAAAGACCAATTTCAATGGTTTTTAGGAGGGGCATTATTTTTGTTGATATTCGACGTGTTGTTATTAGAACGTAAAACAGCCTGGTTAAAAAAATTGAATCTTTTTAATGAAAAAGCATAGATACATATCTTTTTTTATTCTGAAAGTAACTGTTTTCAGTTTATTGTTAGTGGTTTGTTCGGCTACCGGGTTTGCTCAAGTGGACAAAGAGAAATTAGCAGAGCTGAAAGAGTCACAAGAGTATTTAAGCGATGCGAGTTTAAGTTTGCAAAAAGACGAATTTGTAGAAGCTGAAGCGGACTATAGAAAGGCTATTGCTCTAAATCCGGTTGATGAAACCGGAAAATACAACCTTGGAACAGCTTATTACGGAAAAAGTAAAAACGCTGAAGCGATGCGACGCTTTGAACAAGCTGCAGAAGTTGCGACTTCTAAGGCGGAAAAGCATAAGGCGTATCACAATTTGGGGAATACGTATATGAATGAAAAAAAGTATACCGAAGCAGTTGAAGCTTATAAAAATGCTTTGCGAAATAACCCGAATGATGAAGAATCCCGATATAATCTTGCCTTAGCAAAAGATATGCTTGAAAAGAATCCGCCACAAGATGATGGAGGTGACGATGATAAAAAGGATCAGGATAAAGAAAATCAGGACGAAAAGGAAAATGAGAAGGATAAGGAAGACGGGGATAATAAAGAAGGTGACGAAGGTGATGAGAAAGATGAAAAAGATCAGGGGGATGAGAAGGATAAAAATAAAGAAGGGGATGATGAAAAGGATAAAGGAAAGCCTAACGAACCCAAAGAAGGTGAAGGAGATAAACCACAACAACAGGTACCGGGGCAGTTATCTCCCCAGCAGGTAAAAAGCTTATTGGAGGCAATGAATAACGAAGAAAAAAAGGTGCAGGATAAGATAAATGCTCAAAAGCAAAAAGGAGCAAAAGTTAAATCGAATAAAGACTGGTAATGTCATGAAGCTTAAACATTTCATATACATTTTTATCTTTATGCTTGGCAGCGCAATGACCCAGGCACAGGTTCAATTTGACGCAAAAGTGAGTAAAAATAAACTCGGAATCAATGAGCGTCTCCGGGTAGATTTTGAAATGAACAAGGATGGAGACAACTTTAATCCACCCGATTTTAATGGCTTTAGAGTTGTAGGAGGTCCTAATCAGGCCATCAGTAATTCGTATATCAACGGAAAACGCAGTTATTCTAAAACCTACTCGTATTTTTTATCTCCACAATCAAGAGGAAAGTTTAAAATTGGTCAGGCGACCATTGAAGTCGATGGCGAAACTTATAAAACGCTTCCGGTTGAAGTTGAGGTTACTGCGGCAGTAGAGGTTCCTAAAGACGGAAATAATGCCGATTATGTGGCAAGTGAGAATGTTCATCTTGTTGCAGAGGTTTCAGATGCTAATCCGTACATAAATGAAGCGATCACTGTTGTTTATAAAATGTATGTCTCTCGTGACGTAAGCATTACGAGTAGCTGGCGAGAAATTGACACGCCAAAGTACGCCGATTTCTGGAGTCAGAATATTGATAATCAAGGAAATTTTAAAATTTACGATGGCAAGTATAAGGGAGAAGATTATAGGTATGTAATTTTAAGAACCACGGTTCTTTATCCGCAGAAAACAGGGAAATTAGATATTGAACCATTAACATTAGATGTTCCTATAGATGTGCCCGGAAACAGAAGAGATCTGTTTGGGCGTCGTTTAACCACCAGAGTTAACAAAACAATATCTGCAGGCAATAGAACCATTAATGTTAAACCTCTTCCTTTAGAGGGCAAGCCGGATAATTTTGCCGGTGCGGTTGGAGATTTTAAATTTAGTGTTAGCACAAATAAAACTAGTTTAGACGCGAATGAATCTTTAGAATTAAAAACTTCAGTTTCAGGAACTGGTAATTTAAAACTATTCGATCTGCCTACCGCAAAATTGCCCAGCTCATTAGAAGTATATGAGCCGGAAAGAGATGAAAGGGTAAAAACAAATAGAACAGGAATGAACGGTAGTATTACTGAGACATATACCGTTGTGCCTCAGTATAAAGGAACCTATCCAATAAGACCTATCACATTTTCTTATTTCGATCCAAAAACGGAGACATATAAGACACTTTCATCCGAAGAGATCGTAATTAATGTTGAAAACGGTCCGATTACAGCACAAACTACTTCTGAAAATGACAATGGAGTTGTAAAACAAACTGTGGCTCCTTCCAAGGATCAGTTTAAATTTATAAAGCTGGATGCCGAATTAGAGCCACTTGCTCAAGAATCGTTCTTTAGATCTACGTTATTTTGGTCCTTATTAGGCGGACCATTATTGTTAATTCCATTATTTGTTATTGGCGGAAAGAAACGCAAAGCGCGCTTGGCAGATTTTGAAGGTAATAAGCTTAGGAAAGCCGACAAACTCGCCAGAAAATATCTTTCGGAAGCGAAAAAGAATTTAGGCAGTCAGGTGGTGTTTTACGAAGCTTTGGAACGAGCTTTACACAATTATTTGAAGGCAAAATTAAATATTGAAACTTCAGATCTTTCAAAAGAAAGGATTTCGGCGCTCTTAACCGAAAGATCGGTCGAAACTACTACGGTAAGCCAATTTGTGTCTTTATTAAAAAGTTGCGAGTTTGCGAGATATACGCCAACATCTGATGTTACCATACAACATGATTACGACAAGGCGGTTTCGGTAATCTCTACGATAGATAAACAAATTCAATGATCGACTTAGAACTATGAAAAAGTTAATATACATCTCGGTATTACTTGTTTTCGGCTCTGTGTTTGGTCAAAACGGACCTTTATTTGAACAGGGCAAAGAACGCTATAAAGAAGGGAAATTTCAGGAGGCTGTTGATAGCTGGATGAAAATTTTAAATAGCGGAGAACATTCTGCTAACTTATATTTTAATCTGGGAAATGCTCACTATAAGTTAAACAATATTGGACCGAGTATTTATTATTATGAAAAAGCGTTACAATTAGACCCTAATGATAGCGATATAAAAACCAATCTTGCTTTTGCAGAACATGCTAAGATAGATGCTATTGAGCCGTTACCTAAAACAGTTTTTGCAAAATGGTATGCAACTACGTCGGGAATATTGAGTTTTAATGGTTGGGCAATCGCTGCGGTAGCCTTTTCGGTTTTATTTACTATCCTATTTCTTACTTACTATTTTTCAGTTTCAGAAAGGAAAAAACGTCTGCTCTTTGGTGGTGCATTATTTTCAATCTTGTTTTTAATTATTTCTCTTGCGATGGCATTTCAGATACAAAGTGATACAAGAAAAGACAAGCCTGCTATTATTTTTGCTGAAAGTATAGAAGTAAAAAGTGAGCCGAATATGGGTAGTGAGTTAGCTTTTGTTCTGCATGAGGGGACAAAAGTGCAAATTATAGATCAGGATGAAAGTTGGGTTCGAATTGAATTATCTAACGGAAAAGATGGTTGGATTCCTTTATCTGATATAAAACAGCTTTAGATTTAATATAGTATTAACAGGAATTAACCAAGTATTTATTATTTTTGACATTCTTGAAAAAAAAGGGTGTATTGAAATATAAAAGTATCTTCTTTCTGGTTATTTTCACAAGCTTTCTGCTTACCCCGGTCTGTATTCAGATTTTAAATCATGATATAGATGTAGTTACTTTTTTTTCTATGAATGAAGAAGAAAATCACGACAAGAATAAAACTGATAATCAAATTAAAACCAGTTTTCAGAAAGATGCAAGCTTGGAAAATTCAAGTCATTTTTTCTTGAGCTCACTTTTAAATACACGTTATCTCTCCAATTGGGATAAAGTGTACTTTGACCCTACTTCACCTCCTCCCGAACGTATTGTTTTTACGAGTTAATTAATAAAGAATTGTACCGTATAGGTATGGTTCCATTTCTAATTGATGCTTTTAATCGAGGCCTCAAGTACATTTATTTAATCTAAAAACAATATATAATGAAAGCACATACTAAAGAGACACAAGATACAATGACGCCCGAAAAGGCGTTACAATTCCTAAAAGAAGGAAATATTAGATTTCAGCAAAATTTAAAGGCAAATAGAAATCTTTTAGAGCAAGTTAACGACACTAGTGACGGGCAGTTCCCCTTTGCAACTATTTTAAGTTGTATAGACTCCAGAGTCTCGGCCGAATTAGTTTTTGATCAAGGATTGGGAGATATATTTAGTATTCGGATTGCCGGTAATTTTGTTAACGAAGACATCCTAGGAAGTATGGAGTTTGCCTGTAAGTTGGCCGGATCTAAGATCATTTTGGTCCTAGGGCATACTAGTTGCGGTGCTGTGAAAGGAGCTTGTGACGATGCTAAAATGGGAAATCTTACAGCACTTATTTCAAAGATTAAACCCGCAGTAGAAGCTGTAAAAGAACCTAGTGATGCAGCACAAAGAACGTCAAAGAATCTGGATTTTGTTGATAAAGTTGCAGATATGAACGTTCATCAAACTATCGCGAATATCAGAGAACAAAGTCCGGTTTTAAAGGAAATGGAAGATAGTGGAGAAATTAAAATCTACGGTGGAATGTACGATGTAAATGACGGTTCCGTCTCTTTCTTTAACGAATAAATCACGTAATTATGAGTAAAGGTATATTTTCAAATTTTCGTGGTAATTTATTCGGAGGGATAACTGCCGGTATTGTAGCGTTACCACTTGCACTCGCTTTTGGAGTACAATCTGGTCTGGGACCGGACGCAGGTCTCTACGGGGCTATTTTTATTGGGTTCTTCGCCTCCTTATTTGGCGGGACCAATACACAGATCTCCGGACCAACGGCACCAATGACAGCGGTTTCAATGGTTATCATTGCCGGAATAATTGCTGCTAATAATGGAAGTGTAGAAAAAGCACTTCCATATATTTTACTGGTCTTCCTACTAGCAGGGTTAATGCAAATTGCATTAGGTCTGGCCGGGATTGGTAAGTATATTAAATACATCCCATATCCTGTAGTTTCCGGGTTTATGACCGCTATTGGTATCATTATCTTAATCACACAGCTGTTACCGTTGGTGGGGTATTATACAAAAGATGATACTGTCTTTATAGAGAAGTTTAAACCGCAGGCGGAGGAAGTGTTATTAGATAAAATACTAAAAGATGAGGCGGGTGAAGGAATCTTAGTACTAGAAGACTTTAGAGAAACAGTGAGAAGGGCTGAGAGAATCACCGAAGAAGAAATTACCATGGAGGCTGCAACGCTAGCAAAAGCCGATAGCTCTGGAGTATTAGGAGCAATTAAAACGCTACCTCGAGCTTTGTCGAACATAAGTTGGCTGGAGTTTATTTTAGCTATGTTGACCATCGCTATAATCTACGGATTTAAACGTATAACCACGGCTGTCCCCAGTACACTTGTGGCGTTGTTGGTAGTCTCCTGTGGAGCCTATTTTTTAAATCTCGATTACAGACCCATACAGCAAATTCCGGGTGGATTCCCAATGCCAAACTTAGACATGTTCTCTAACTTTAGTATTGGTCAGATATCTCCCTATGTTTTTACTGCGCTTACCCTTGCATTTTTAGGAGCGATAGATTCCTTACTCACTTCGGTGGTTGCAGATAATATGACTAAGACAAAGCACAAGCCAAATAAAGAGTTGGTTGGACAAGGTATAGGAAACAGTGTCGCGGCAATTTTTGGAGGAATTCCGGGAGCTGGAGCCACAATTCGAACAGTTGTAAATATTAATTCTGGAGGAACTACAAGATTATCCGGAATGATCGCAGCACTATTATTGTTGGTTATTTTATTGGCTTTAGGCCCGGTGGCGTCGCAGATTCCTGCTGCTGTATTAGCGGGAATTTTGATCACAGTTGGAATAGGAGTAATGGATTACAAAGGTTTAAAGGCGATTCCTAATATGCCAAAAAGTGAAATTGCCATTATGTTAGTTGTTTTACTTCTCTCTGTATTTTGGAATTTAGTGTATGCCGTTGGAATAGGACTAGTAATGGCGTCCCTGATTTTTATGAAGAAAATTGGTGATGTGACTGCTTCGAGATCTAAAGTTGTACCATTAGGAAATGCAGATGAGTTAACATTGCCCTGGAACGATGAAAACAGTATTCCGGTAGGACTTAAGGAAGAAGTTTTCATTAAACGTCTTGACGGACCGCTTTTCTTCGGAAACACTAGCGATTTTCAGGAACTTGCAACTAGAATTCCGGATACAGCAACCCATTTAATAATAAGAATGGGGAAGGTTCCGTATATGGATCAATCAGGGTTGTACGCGATCGAAGATTTATTGCTAAGACTCAATAGACAGGGTGTGATAATAGTTCTTGTGAATTTGCAAAAACAACCAAGAGTGATGATGGAAAAAATTGATATTATCCCTGATCTGGTTGCAAACGAACGTATATTCAATTCGTTTAGCGAAACAATGACCTATATAAAAACGAATGTAAAAGACGTAGTTTAATAAGTAGTTTTTTAAGAAAGGAGCCCTGTTTTGCAGGGCTTTTTTTATTTTCAGTTTACGGGATCTTCTTCTAAATTTTCTTCTTCCGTATTACGATAATTATCTACTTCTTCCAGAATATTGGGAAGTACCCATGGCGCTAAACTGGCAACAGGTTCGTAAAGGACAGAATCTGCTTTCTTTTCTTCAGAGATCATAAAACCACTAACGCTTTCCGAAGCATTAACAAACATAAATATCACACTTATTATAAAGGCGAATTTTACAGCATTGAAAATGCCGCCCAGTAATTTGTTTATAAGTCCGAGAGCAGCAAAATCGGCAATTTTTGTAAGTAATTTTCCTGCTAGAGAGATCACCAAAACAATTACTAAAAATGTAACTGCGAAGGAAACGAGGTTAGTAGTTTGTTCACTCCAATTAAATGAATTAGATAGAAATGCTGCGGCATAATGTGAAAAATAGATCGCACCAAATACTCCGGCCACTAAACCTACTAGAGATGCTAGCGTAACAAAAAGTCCTTTTTTTACCCCGGTATAAAAAGCAAATAGTAAGATGACACCCAGTATAATATCGACAATACTCATAAAAATGTTATTTCAGTAAATATACTATTTATCGGGAAACATAAAATCTTCTTATTTCAAACCTACTTATATTTTGATTTAGTAATAATGGTTATGGAATTATACTATTATCTTTGCAACTAGTTAAAAAACTATGGCAAGAGACGAACAATTAAAAGAACGGTGGGAGGCAGTAGTACTGCTTTTAAGTAATCGATTTGCCGATGGTGAGAGATTAGATCTTGATGCGATCATTTATTTGGTAGGAATACAAGAATTAGGTCAATTGCATCGAAAATTTAAGAAAGACGAGAAAATTAATTTGATGCATATCGCTATCTGCAGATTGTTAGAGCCTTTTGGATACTATGAGTTCGAATATTTTGATGAAGCCGGTTGGCCGCATTACAAAGTTTTAGAACAGCTTCCTCCATTAAAGGCCGGGGAGCAAAGTGTATTGATGAAAGAGGCCATTGTGCAATATTTTGTAGAAAAAGAAGTCATTGAATAGTAAATAAAATACGTAGTTTTGCCTACTGAAGAAATTTAGGATGATTGATAAAATTAAAGAGCATATCGCTATAGTTGAGACGTTCAAGTCGGCTAAAAAGGAAGAAGTAGAGGCTTTCCGGATTAAGTATCTCGGAAAAAAGGGATTGCTGAATGAATTTTTTAGTGAGTTTAAAAATGTAGCAAAAGATCAGAAACGAGAATTTGGTCAGGTTGTGAATGAGTTAAAGAAGGCTGCCGAATTAAAGGTGGAAGAACTTAAAACAGCTCTTGAAAGTAAAGAAGAATCTAAAGGAGTTTATGGAGACCTCTCTCGTCCCGGTGCACCATTTACGGTGGGTGCCAGACACCCTATTTCTACTGTAAAGAATAAGATCATCGAAATTTTCTCAAGAATTGGATTCAACGTATCTGAAGGTCCCGAAATTGAAGACGATTGGCATAACTTTACAGCTTTAAATTTACCTGCACATCACCCGGCCAGGGATATGCAGGATACGTTTTTTATACAAACCAATCCCGATGTACTTTTACGTACACATACGTCTTCAGTTCAGGTTCGATATATGGAAAACAATAAACCTCCAATTAGAACAATCTCTCCGGGCCGTGTTTATAGGAATGAAGCAATTTCGGCGAGATCACATTGCTTTTTCCACCAAGTAGAGGGCTTGTACGTAGACAAAGGCGTTAGTTTTGCAGATCTTAAACAAACTTTACAGTATTTTACTACCGAAATGTTCGGCAAGTCGGAAATTCGCCTTCGTCCCTCCTATTTTCCATTTACAGAGCCCAGTGCCGAGGTTGATGTGTATTGGGGATTGGAAACCGAAACAGATTATAAAATGACGAAAGGTACCGGGTGGCTCGAAATTATGGGCTGTGGGATGGTAGATCCTCAGGTTTTAGATAACTGCGGAATAGATTCGACAGTTTATTCCGGGTTTGCCTTCGGAATGGGAATCGATAGAATTGCGCTGCTATTGCATCAAATTCCCGATATCAGAATGTTTAGTGAAAATGATATTCGGTTTTTAGAACAATTTAAAAGTACGCTCTAATAAGCTTCTATTTTCAATAATTTCTGAAACACCCTTCTATGCGAAAAGATATCGAAATTCCGATAGCGAAAAATATTCAAATTGTTGCAGTAAAAGAATGGGACAAAGATTTCCTCGCTCAAACCTGGAACGTATATCTGGTTAATGATCGCGAAGATACTATCGAAGCAGTTTTAGTCATGTCCCGAGGTAATAGTGAAGACTTAAAGACTTCAACCTTACGACACGGTCTTGGTGATGTTGCTTCAAAAACAGCGGCAAAAGTTGAATATATCGCCGAAGATGTATTGGGCTTCACCAATGAGTATATGGTAACATTTTTCGCAGAAGGACAACTCTTTGAAAGGAATTTTATTTTTGAACCACATAGCATTTCCGAAGAAAAAACAGAAACACTTCCAATTCTGGATATGGAAGGAATTATTGCGAAATAAAAGAGCCCTACACAAAGCAGGGCTCAATAAAATTACTAAACACGCAAAATTTAACCGCTTAAAAATAATTTGTATTGTGCCTTAAAGCAACACAAAGAGGTCGTGGTTTATTTATTTGGAGTCGGTATTTATAAATTTAGACCATAGGAGGTCTTAATAAAGGACAGTTTATCAAATAGTTACTTATTTTGTTCTAGAAAAGAAAGAGGTACGTTTCTATAGCACCTAATAAAAAAGTACTTTTATCCAACACCAATCTAACCAAATTTCTTGAAGTATTATCTCGTCATATTATGTCTTCTTTCCGGGTCTACGGCTTTGGCTCAAGACTTCAATGAAAAGTTCTTAGATTCAAAATCTTACGATTACCTGTCGTTATTGTACGACATGAATTTAGACGATACACTAACGGCAAAACAAATAGCTTTCAGTTATATTAAAAAGGCTAAGGTTGAAAAAGACAATTTTGAACTAGCTCGTGGATACGAACAATTAGCTTATGTTTCGCCCATTTCTGAGGCGTTAAAATATATAGATACTACTATTAGTTTAACCAAACGAAGTGATCATATAGACTATCCGGCAGTAGGATATTTGTTTAAGTCGTATTATCAATTTTACAATGAGGCATATGAAGAAAGCCTGCGGAATGCCATTTTAGGTTATCAATCTGCCAAAAGCAAGGACAATGTTGAACAACAAATAGCGGCTCTTAACGGAATTTCAGCGATCAACAGATTATGGGGAGACCATCGCAAGAGCTTAGAAACCGAATTTTTAGCCTTAGATCTGGTTTCCCAGTATAAGAATAAAGAGGATGCTTCCATCAATTTACTAACCACCCTTCGTGGAATTGGATCGAGCTATGTACGATTGAAACAGCCGGATTCTGCGCTGTTTTACTTTAAAAAAGGAATCACAAAAGCGATTAGTGAAAAAGATTCGGTATGGTATTATGATTTTGTTTCCAGAAGTGGCGAAGCATTGTATCTAAAAGGAGATTATAATGCGGCCCTGGACAGCCTTAATAAAGGGCATGACAGTAGAAAAACTTCGGGTAGCAGCTATGCAACCTATAATTTCTATGCGGGAAATATCTATTATAATCAGGGAAACAAACAAAAGGGAATAGCATTTTTTGAAAAAGCCGATTCGATCTATGAGAATAATAAGATCTTATATCCGGAGTTGGCGCAGGTATACAATAATCTGGTAAAGTATTATCGTGAAGAAGGAAACAAAGAAAAGCAATTAAAGTATCTGGATAAATTAGTTTTGGTAGATGATCTTATTGATGCCAAGCGCAATTATGTTAGAGATAAAACGGAGAAAGATTATATAATTCCCAACTTGCTGGAAGAAAAGGAAACATTAATAAAAGGTTTAAAAAAACAAAATATAATCTCGAACACTAAAACTTTATGGGCAATAGGTCTGTTAGGGGTTAGTGTGTTAATTCTGCTTTATTTTGTTAACAGACAGCGTATTTACAAGAAGAGGTTTCAGAATTTAATTGAGAGTATGAATAATGGTGATACGCCCCAACCTTCAGTTAAAGATACTACTAAGCAAACAGATATTTCCGAAGAAATAATAACTGAGATCTTAGCATCTTTAGACCGATTTGAAAGTAAGAGGGAGTATCTCTCCCAGGATATTTCATTAAATGATCTCGCTAAATCCTTTGGTACGAATTCTACTTATCTTTCTAAGGTCATCAATTTAAAAAAAGACAAGAATTTTTCTAATTATATCAACGATCTAAGAATCGATTTTACCCTGCGCGAATTAAACAGAAATCCGAAGTTTAGAAAATATACTATTAAGGCGATTGCAAATGAAAGCGGTTTTAAGAGTGCCGAATCTTTTTCGAAAACCTTCTATAAAAAACACGGAATCTATCCGTCTTTCTACTTAAAGAAACTACGGGATTAAATTTTAAACGAATCAGTTTAATTTCTCGGTCAGTTTTTTAAAGACTTTTTTTGGCTCTTTATTTTCGTACAGAATTTCATAAACAGCATTTATGATAGGGGTTTTAGCCTTCTTTTTCTTCTTTTTGTTGTTTAGTTCGTAGGCACTTTTGGTCGCGTAATATCCTTCAGCGATCATGCTCATTTCCATTTGGGCACTTTTAACCGTGTATCCTTTCCCTATCATATTACCAAACATCCGGTTTCTACTAAATACAGAATAACCGGTAACCAGTAGATCTCCCAAATAAGCCGAATCGTTAATATCACGTTTCATTTTATGAACTTTTTTCACATAGCGCTTCATTTCACGAATAGCGTTGCTCATCAATACACTTTGAAAGTTATCACCGTATCCCAAACCATGTGCTATTCCCGCCGCAATGGCGTAAATATTCTTCAACATAGCGGCATATTCGGTACCCATTACATCGTCACTCGTATTGCATTTAATGTATTCGCTGCTTAGAGAGTCGGCGATAATATTCGCTTTTTCCTCGTCTGCACAGGCGATGGTTAAATAAGATAGACGTTCTAATGCAACCTCTTCTGCATGACAAGGCCCGGTAATTACAGCAATATCCTTAAATGGGATATCGTATTTGGTATAAAAATGATCCCCGACAATTAAACTGCTTTCAGGAACAATACCTTTAATAGCAGAAACGATTACTTTGCCTTTTAATGATTCGGTTAAATTTTGTAATTCGCTGTGAAGAAAAGCAGACGGAATTACAAAAACCAGATAGTCTGCATAGGTCACCAACTCATTGATATCATTACTCAGTTTTAATTTAGACACATTGAATTCTACCGAACTCAAATAATTTGGATTGTGCTGTTGCTTTTTAATGTGTTCTATGGCATATACACTTCGCATATACCAACCTACCTCATCCAGGTTTTCGCACAGCATTTTTACGATAGCCGTTGCCCAGCTTCCTCCTCCAAAAACTGCAAATTTTGGTTTATTCGACATACCTTTTGTTGATTCACCTCAAAAATAAGGAAATATGCTATGTAATCTAAAATATCAAGTAGCAAATTGCCGACTTTACATTATAGATTATTTTAGGCAGCCTCGAATTATAGATAAAACTAGTTTGTTGAGGGAGGATGATTTGTCTCAAGCCTATTTATAATCGATCTAAAATATTGAAGATCAGACAATTAAAATTTTGGCATAGCTTTTGGATTTGAGAGAGTAGAAATTTAAAAATAATACGATATGAAAGCACTCAAACTATTTTTCGGTTTTGCAATTTTAGCAACCCTCTTTACTTCTTGTTATCAGGAAGTTATTGTTGAGGAAGTTACTCACAACGATCCGGTGCCATCGATTACCTTGGCAGAGCTGATTTCATCGTATGATCTATGGTATGTTGATATTGATCGTAGTACGGGAAATAACTACATTCCATTTATGCAAATCGCCTTTACTATGTCATTTAGAAATGGAACTGTAATGGCAAATAATAACCTGGTTGGTATTGGTGAGCAAGGTAATGGCTTCGGAATAGATATTGGGTATTATGATACGTATCACTTCGATTTGGACATCTCTCATGATATTGATGGTTTCCATACTTTCGAAGTTACCAGACTGAGTAATAACGAAATTGAATTATACAATAGAGCACTTGACGTTGCATATACACTCGTGGGTTACCAAAGAAGCAACTTCGATTATAATAAATTGTTTTACGACAATATTCATTATTTTTTACAAGAATATGTAGCCTGGGAAAAAACGTACACAAGCGAGTATGGCGTGCTTAACGATTTTGATTACGAGCAGTATCTGCAGTTTTTAGCGGGGGGTGGTAATGGTAACTTTCTAAGTTCTCAGGACCCTAACGGAAGCGATATCTATAATCTTTACTGGGATTACTCCGGAATCTATAACGTAGATGATGTTCCCGGAAATGAATACCTGAAATATTTAACACTAGATTATGACTATTTAGGCAATGAATATTTCGAGTTAAGCGTTTTAAATGATAGAAAAATTGAACTCTATCATCCAATGTCGGGAACCGCCTACGAATTCACTGGCAGAGGTTATATACAGTATAAAAATAATGAAGGAAAGCTTCGGGAATCTAAGGCGACCATCGCGAAGCAGATGATCAAGATCAGTAAGTTTTAACTTTAAAATATAGTGAGTGGGAGTGAGCAGTTATTCACTACGCTCAGGACAACTTTTTGGTTGGTTAGTGGAACCGCTTGGCTAGTGCAAACTAGTTGGGCGGTTTTTTTACTTATAAAAATTCATCTCATCTAAATATTTCCAAACAGCTTCGGGAAGCATTGGTCTAATGTTTTTACCCTCCTTGATAGCCTTACGAATAAATGTTGATGACAGTTCCATAACCGGGGCACTCACCTTGGTTATAGCCTTATGAGAAGCGTCGATCTTTTGGTTTTCGGCTGTAACTTTAGAAATTCTTGGATAAACATATATTTTATACCGCTCTAAGATCACTTGATAGTTTTTCCATTTGTGGAAACTCTTTAAATTATCTTCTCCCATAATGAGACAGAAGTTATTTTCGGGGTATTTTTCCTCTAAATGTGCCAATGTATTCACGGTGTAATTGGGCTGCTCCATCCCAAACTCTATGTTACTCGCTTTTAATTTAGGGTACTCTTCCAGCGCGATCCTTACCATGGCAAGTCGGTGAATATCATCTAAAAGCGTTTTTTTCTTTTTATGCGGATTATGAGGCGTAACAACCATCCAGATTTCGTCCAGATCGCTAAACTCGACCATATAATTGGCAATGTTTAAATGTCCAATATGAATTGGATTAAAGGTGCCAAAATAGAGTCCGATGTTTTTATTTGTGTCCACTTTCTATCTTTCTTCGGAAATATTCTTAGATGCTATAAATTCTGAAACCAGGTCTTTTGCCTCGCCAAGTGCCGTATTGAGATCATTATTCTCAATAATATGGTCAAATTGAGGTGCTGTTGCCAATTCTACTGAAGCTTTTGCAATACGCATATTAATACGTTCATCGCTTTCGGTCTTCCGTTTTTTGAGGCGAATTTTCAGCTCATCGATACTTGGTGGTTTTACGAAAACCGCCAGAGTCTTTTCGGGAAATTTCTTTTTAATTCGCAGTCCGCCAACCACGTCGATATCAAAAATAACGTTCTTCCCCATTGCCCAGATGCGTTCAACTTCTGCTTTAAGTGTTCCGTAGAAATTATCGCGATACACTTCTTCCCATTCTAAAAAATCTTCGTTTTTAATATGTTGTTTAAAGTCTTTTAAAGAAATAAAATAATAATCTTCCCCATGTTTTTCGTCACCTCTTGGCGCTCGTGAGGTTGCAGACACCGAAAAAGCTAAATTTAGCGCTTCTTGTTGTAATAGATATTGAACAATAGTTGTTTTACCACTCCCTGAAGGTGCCGAAAAAACGATCAATTTTCCTCCTGCCATTACAAAACGTTTAAAGCTTGTTCCTTAATCTTTTCAAGCTCATCTTTCATCTGAACCACCAACTGCTGCATTGGAGCAAAATTAGCCTTAGAACCTATGGTATTGATCTCTCTTCCAATTTCCTGTGTGATAAAACCAAGTTTTTTCCCGTTAGAGTCTTTAGATCTAATATTCTCGTTGAAGTAATTTAAATGATTTTCAAGTCGTACTTTTTCTTCGGTAATATCATATTTTTCGAGGTAGTACATCAGTTCCTGTTCAAATCGATTCTCGTCTGTAGCTTCTTTTAATTCACTAACCGCTTTCCGTAGTCTATCTTTTACATTTTCCATACGTTGCGGATCGATCTCTATTACTTCGTTCAATAATTGCTGAATGTTCTCAGCGCGTTGCATAAAATCTTTTTCTAAAACGGCTCCTTCATCGGTTCTGTAGGAGTTTATATTGGTTAATGCCTCATCTACCGCCTTCAAAATAGTTTTAAATTCTGTTTCATCAATTTCATCGCGTTCCGTCTTTAGGGCATCGGGCATTCTAACCGCCATTTTTAACAGCTCAATCTCATCTCCGTCAACAACGTTTTTTAGTTGCTTTATATACTGATTTACTACGGTGGCGTTTACTTCACTCGTGGTTTCTTCTCCTGTGATCTCAACATAAAGATTAAAATCTACTTTTCCTCTTACTAGAGACTTGGCGATCTTGTTCCTAATTTCAAGTTCCTTTTCTCTGTATGCCGAAGGGACGCGCGTATTGAGATCGAGATTCTTGCTGTTAAGCGATTTAATTTCTACTGTTATTTTTTTGGAGGGTAGTTGCACTACCGACTTGCCGTAGCCCGTCATTGATTGAATCATATACCTATTTTAGATTGGCAAAGGTAATCAATTTAGCAATGTCTCATTAATTGCGAAGTTCCGGAAAATGCTACGAAATAAAATCTAAAGCCCTTTTTTCACTATAATAAAGCTTATTTGTGATGTGAAAACCAACATGACCCCCATATTCAGGGGTTTCGAGATAGATGTTATTCGCTTTTGAAGCGATCTCGTACGGATAGCATTCTGATGACAAAAATGAATCATTTTTCGCATTGAGAATAAGTACCGGAATCTTCACATTTGGTAAGAACTGAAGGCTACTGCTTTTTTCGTAATATTCGAAGGCATCTTCAAAGCCATGAGCGGGTGCGGTATAAATATTGTCGAAATCCAACAAACTCTTAATTTGTTTAAAATGGGTCGGATTCATTTTTTCCGGAAACCTGGGCATTTTTCTTTTGTACTTTTTTTTAAGATCGTTTATAAAAGTTTTATTATACACCCAATTTTGAGGTTTTATAAGCGATTCAAGGGATCCCTTTAATTTTAATGGAGAAGATATCGCGACGCCTTTTTTTATTTGCTTCGGAATGTTTTCTCGTTCTCCCAGATACTTCAGCACCAAATTTCCCCCTAAACTGAATCCAATAAGCGCAATTTCGTCGTAGCGATCTTTCTTCAGAATAAAATCAATTACAGAAACCAGATCGGTTGTTCTTCCCGAATTGTACGAGTGATACATTAAATTATCCTCGCCACTGCAACCACGGTGGTTCATAGCAGCCACATCCCATCCGTTTTCCTTTAAGATCTTACCCTGTCCTTTTATGTATACTCTTTGTGCGTTTCCTTCTAGACCGTGCAGCAGAATTGCAACTCTTTTAGATGTAGTCGTAGCAAACGACCAATCGATGTCTAAAAAATCATTATCAGGCAATTGAATACGTTCCCGTTCCTGAATTAGTTTAGGAATTGGTCGCAGTTTTGCAGAATAGATCGTTGAGAAATGATTATTTCTGAATAAATACTTCGGATTGTGATCGCTTGTTACAAGAGGCATTGAAGAATCGAAAAGTTTAACAAAATCTAAAGAATATTATTATGCTTGCATAACAAAAGTACTTTAAATTTGTAGAAAAATTTGAAATGTATAAGAAAGAATTTGAGGTGTGTTGGAGTGATATTGATGCAAACCGTCATCTAGCGAATAGCGCATATATTAATTATATGAGTCATACGCGCTTAAGCTATATGCTCGAGAATGGTTTCGGACAAGATAAAATGGTGGAATACAACATTGGACCGGTGGTTTTTTATGAGCATATGTACTACTTTAAGGAAGTGTTTCCGGGTAAGCCAATAAGTGTATCTCTTCAGCTAAAAGGCCTTTCGGAAGACGGCATGTATTTTTCATTTCTTCACAATTTTTACGATCATAACGGAAAAAATATTGCTCGCTGTGAAATGATGGGAGGGTGGATAGATCTTAAGATCAGAAAACTGAGAGATTTACCCAATGAGTTATATGAGAATCTGAACAAGTTATCAAAAACTGATGATTTTAGAGTTCTCACTAAAGAGGACACGAGAAAATTTGCCCAAGTACCTAACGATCTGGTTCCCGCCTAGATATTATTCGTTGGTGTCGTAGAAGAATTGTTCTTTTACGATTTTTCCATCTTTTACTTCGTACACGCCAATTTCAGACATAGTACCTCTTTGTCCGCTGGGCTTGTGCGTAGTATCCATAGTATGCCGAACACTAAACCAATTATCGGCAACCACGGGCTCACTCGTCTTGGCGCTATGTACTTCAAAATTCTCACACCACCATTCGCCTTTTTTAGCAATTTCGTTCATTCCTTTAGAAATCGGAAATTCTCCTCCGGGTTCAATACTTACAATGTTTGGACTGTACAATTCTTCATAACAACGCGCTTCTTGTCCGCTATTACACCAATTTACGAGGTTGTTTGCTATTTCTTCGGTTTTCATGAGTGAGGTGTTAAAATTAGGAGATTCAATATACGAATTTACGTTGTGAATTAATATGACCTTATTTCGTAAATTTTAGAGTCACTTTTAGCAGTGGTTTATTATGCGCTGCGTAATTGTGTTTTTTTTCGAGTTGAGAGAAAAACACCTAGAAAAATAAGAGCTGCGGCACCAACCCTGATAGGCGTAATCGTATCGGCACCGGCTATTACTGCAAATACGGCTGCGATCAAGGGCTGTAAATATATAAAAGCACCAATGGTTGACGGACTGAGTTGTTTTAACGCATAGATATTAAAGAGATAAGTAAGTACCGTTGTACCAACAACAACGAATGCAAGCTTCCAAATGGCATCAAAACTTAGCGAAGTCCATGCTACATCTGTAAATTCACTTATTCCAATGGGGAGATTCATAACGATGGCGAAAAGGAAAAACAGTTTCATTAATGTGATAGAACTGTATTTAGCGACTAAGGGTTTTACTATAATGAGATATACCGAATAGGAGGCTGCATTTACAATAAAAAGTAGATTCCCTAACGGGATATTTGGAGCATTAGGTTGCGTTTTTACACCAAATAGAATAAGTAGGAGTGCGCCCAGCAGTCCGATACTAATTCCGATCGATTTTAACCAGGTAATTCGTTCTCTCAGAAAAATAGCCGATAAAATTAATAACAGCACAGGAGCAAGAGTGATAACGACTGAACTATTTATAGGAGTTGAAAGGCTTAAGCCTTTAAAGAACATCAACATATTGAGTACCATTCCGAAGAACGCACATGCAATGATCCGCAACCAATCTTTACGCTCAATTTTTTCAGTAGGGTAGAAAATACTCAGGAGCCAGAAAATTACCCCGGCACCGGATACTCGCAGTAAAATGAAACCATAAGGTTCAATTATATCGGGCATTAATCCTTTTGCAATAGTATGGTTAATACCATAAATAGTACTTGCTGCAGTTGCGGCCAACAAAGCCAGAATGCGTGGATTCATTCTTTATTTTTTGATGGATTCCTTGGCGGCTTCAACAGTTTTTTTACTGTTTCCTATAAAGATTTCATCATTATTAATGATTACGGGGCGTTTTAAAAATGTATAATGCTCTAGAATTAAATTTTTATAATCTTCATCTAAAAGTTCGGCTTCCTTTAAATTGCGACTTTTGTATAATTGCGCTCTCTTACTAAAAAGAGCTTCATAATTCCCTGCCAAATTATACATTTCTTCAAGTTCTTTCTCCGTAATACCCTGCACCTTAATGTCTTGTTTAATAAAAGACTGAGGTAAATCGAGATCGTTTAAAATTCTTTTACACGTATCGCAAGAAGATAAATAGTATGCCTTTTTCATGATCTTTTATTTTGGTGAGAAGGTTAGTTATAAGGAAGTTCAAAGGTCAAAAAATCTTTGGCATCCTCCAAAGAAATCTTTACTTCTATGGGACCGGCGGCATAGCTTGCAATATCGTATTGATTGTAAAGCAGAATGATAGAATCCCGGGTAAAACCTAAAGTTTCGGGTAAGTAGAAGGTATCGTCTTCAAACCAAAAACCGGTAGAATTAACAGGGTCATTTTGTGGGATACTATTGGCTTCTTTGAACTTCTTTTCAGCGAAATTAGTAAAATCGTCAATGTTTTTAATAATTGCTTCGGAAGGGAATGTATCTCCCGTTTGAGGGTCTATATTTAAGAATGTAGTACTGCCATAGCCGTGAGCTCCACCTGTGTAGAGGTAATTTTTAAGCTCTATGGAAATAAGAGTTTCCGAGCTGTAGTTTTCTGAAACATTTATTTGTGCAAAATACTCGGCTGCCATATCGGGAAATTCGGCGCTGTGTAGCCTGTATGTTTTAATAAATACTTCGGAAGCTTCCGTAATGTTTTTTGCCTTAGACGATTCTTCATCAAAATTAAGGGATTCTATGATAAATTTCTGAATTCTCTTATTTATCCGTTCTGAAACTTCAGTCGTACCAATTGCCTCGACATAATTTATGGTAATTTCGGGACAAGCTACATTTCTACAAATATCCAATGATTCTTCTGTAAAGGTTTCCGAAGAAAAAATTAAGGGAATTTCTTTTTTACAGCCTGTTAACACTGAAAAAAGAAGGAAAAAGGGCAAAATTTTGTTATTCATTCGTTAAAAATACTACAGATTTAATAATAATACTTTAAACACTTACTTTTGTTTCTAAAATTTTTAATGATTGAAATATCTCATTGCAATTTGCAACGTAAAATATAGGTATTTCAACACTTTAGTTTATAAAATATAGCATATATGAAATTCAATACAAAGACGATACACGGAGGGCAACACGATGTAGATCCGGCATATGGATCTGTAATGCCGCCTATTTACCAAACAAGTACATATTCTCAAAGCACGCCGGGAGGACACAAAGGGTTTGAATATTCAAGAAGTGGAAATCCAACCCGTGCAGCTCTGGAAAGAGCTTTTGCCAGTTTAGAAAATGGGAACTACGGAATGGCATTTGGGAGTGGTCTTGCAGCCATCGATGCGGTTATAAAACTCTTAAAACCCGGTGATGAGGTTATTTCAACAAATGATCTTTACGGTGGATCTTACCGTTTGTTCACTAAGATCTATGAGGACTTTGGAATAAAGTTTCATTTTATTGGAATGGAGAATGCTGCCAATATTGAAGAATTTGTATCTAACAAAACAAAACTCATCTGGGTTGAAACTCCAACAAACCCAATGATGAATATTATCGATATAAAAGCTGCAGCGAATATCGCAAAGAAGCACAATTTATTACTTGCAGTAGATAATACCTTTGCCACGCCATACCTACAACAACCTTTGGACTTAGGTGCAGATATCGTAATGCATAGTGCAACGAAATACTTAGGAGGTCATAGTGATGTTGTAATGGGAGCACTGGTTGTAAAAGACAAAGACCTTGCAGACAAATTGTACTTTATTCAAAATGCGAGTGGAGCTGTTTGCGGTCCGCAGGATAGTTTTTTAATGCTAAGAGGGCTTAAAACCTTACATGTGCGTATGCAGCGACATTGTGAAAACGGGAAACAAATTGCGCAATACCTAGCAAAGCACCCTAAAATTGAAAAAGTGTACTGGCCGGGATTTGATTCCCACCCAAACCACGATATTGCCAAATCACAGATGAAGGATTATGGCGGGATGATCTCCTTTGTGACAAAAGGGAACGATTATAACGAAGCCATTAAGATAGTTGAGAATTTGAAGGTATTCACTTTAGCCGAAAGTTTAGGAGGCGTTGAAAGTCTTGCCGGTCATCCTGCGAGTATGACTCATGCCAGTATACCGAAGGAAGAAAGAGAACGCACAGGTGTGGTAGATTCTTTAATTAGATTAAGCGTTGGGATTGAAGACATTGATGATCTAATTGCAGATTTGGAACAAGCCATAGGCTAGATTGGCGCTCATTGAATAAAAAAAGCCTCCAAAAGATGGAGGCTTTTTTATTTAATCGTTTATAGGTTAATCTAAATAGACCACATATCCTATGTTTAACCAGTAGATCCAGTCGTTCGCTTTGTTTTCGGGAACCGGTACTCCGTTCCCTTCTCCCAGCACTTGTTGATTATTTTGTATGGTTGGATTTAGACCATCTACCCAATCGGAAAAGTAATATTGCCATCTACTGTCGATCAAAAGATCGGTTAGCGGTGTAAGTTTATATCGAATTCCCACACTGGCAACTACGCCCCATGTAGAGTCGGGTTCTTGTTGAAAACCATTAAAATACTTATCTGGTGTTGTAAAACTGGTATTTACTGCTCCCAGATCTGAAGTAACTTCCGGATTATAATTAACCCAATGAATTCCGAGACTAATAAAAGGTGAAATTTTAAAAGCGCCTGCAGAGAAGTCTCTAATACTTAATGGAAAATATTCGAGTTGTGACCCTATGTCAAAAACAGTCGATGAACCGGACATTGCTCTTAACTGATCTGCAGTAATAGATGTTCTATCCGGATCAACCCACTTTCCGAAGTGATCTAACCTGGTTTTATGAAAATCTATCTCATTTCTAATTTTGAAGTGATCGTTGAAGTAAGTATCTCGGGTATAACAATTACAATCGGCTCGATATGAAAAATTGATATAATGTATAATACCTACCCCATATCCAACATTTCCGGAGTTGGTTTCGAAGTCATTACGCACACCAAAATCTGAATAAAAAGCAACAGGACCGGTAATAAGTCCAACTTCGTGGGAGAAGCCAAATTGGCTATATACATCCTGTTTTGCTGCAACAAGAAGTAAAAATACCAATAGCAAATTTCTGGTATTCATTGTAAATTAGGTTTAGATTGAGACGTAACAAATATATAAAAACATATGAAACACCGAAATTTATTGTTCATATTTAGCTTATTTGTAAAATTTTAGCATTGTTTTTTTACATAAAACTTATATTTGCTCTTTAATTAACGAAAACGTTTTCAATAAATTATTTATAGATGAAACAAAGCATAAAAGACTTCATTGCGAGTGTTGAGAAAAGTAACCCTAATGAACCAGAATTCATGCAAGCTGTAACAGAAGTTGCTGAAACTGTAATTCCTTTTATAGAGGAGAATGAAAGGTATCAAAACAAGAAGTTGCTAGAGCGAATGGTTGAGCCAGAGCGTACTATTTTATTTCGTGTAGCGTGGACAGATGATTCTGGAGAAATTCAGGTGAACAGAGGATATAGAGTTGAATTTAATTCGGCTATTGGTCCATATAAAGGAGGATTGCGTTTTCACCCAAGTGTAAATTTGAGCATTCTGAAATTCTTAGGATTCGAGCAAACATTTAAAAACAGCTTGACAACACTGCCAATGGGTGGTGGTAAAGGAGGTTCCGATTTTGATCCTAAAGGAAAGAGTGATGCCGAAGTAATGCGTTTTTGTCAAAGTTTTATGACAGAACTTGCGAGACATATTGGGCCAAATACCGATGTACCGGCAGGTGATATTGGTGTTGGAGGTCGTGAAATTGGTTATCTGTTTGGACAGTATAAACGTCTTAGAAATGAGTTTACAGGAGTGCTTACGGGTAAGGGACGTTCTTATGGAGGTTCTTTGATCCGACCTGAAGCGACCGGTTACGGGAATGTCTATTTTGCCAAGAATATGCTTGCAACCAAAGGAGAAACCTTTAAAGGTAAAACTGTTGTTATTTCAGGATCCGGGAATGTAGCTCAGTTCGCTGCACAAAAGGCGATGGAGTTTGGAGGAAAAGTGGTTACTTTTTCCGATTCTTCCGGATATATTTATGATGAAGAAGGAATAACTGCAGAGAAACTGGCTTTCGTTATGGAATTAAAGAATGAAAAGCGCGGGAGAATAAAAGAGTATGTTGATAGATATCCTTCTGCTACTTATGTTGAAGGAGCACGACCCTGGAGCGTTAAGTGTGATATCGCCTTACCATGTGCGACTCAAAACGAATTAAACGAAGAAGAAGCTAAAACGTTGATAAGCAATGGGTGTATGTGTGTTGGAGAAGGTGCAAATATGCCCTGTACTCCTGAAGCAATTGCTGTTTTTCAAGATGCAAAGATACTTTTCTCCCCGGGAAAAGCTTCTAACGCCGGAGGGGTTGCTACTTCAGGTTTGGAAATGTCACAAAACTCTTTACGTTTAAACTGGACTGCGAAGGAAGTAGATGAAAAGTTACATAATATTATGAATGATATTCATGCAGCCTGTGTAACCTACGGAAAAGATGGTGACGGTTATGTAGATTATGTAAAAGGTGCGAATGTTGCCGGTTTCGTAAAAGTAGCCGAGGCAATGTTAGCACAAGGAGTGGTTTAATCACTTATATTTAATACAGTAGAAAAGGTTGCCTTTATCTAGGCGACCTTTTCCATTTTTTACGGCAATAAATACTAATTTAGCGTGTTATATTCCTGAATAAGAATTACTAGTTTATGAAGTACATAGCAACACTTGTTCTGCTTTTTACAATAATATCTTCTGCTAAAGCACAAAACTTTGAAGAAAGTTGGGAAGGCCATTTTTCTTATGTTTCTATAAAAGCTATTTCTCAGGGAAATGACAGAGTGTATGCCGCTTCCGAAAATGCTTTATTTACTTACGACCTATCAACTCAAGAGATCAACACGATTTCTTCAATCAATGGTCTCGCCGGCGAGGCAATAACTACAATATACTATAGTGAAAATTATGACTTATTAGTGATTGGTTACGAGAACGGATTGATCGAGGTTGTTACCGATGGCGAAGACAATGTTCTTAGTGTAGTTGATATCCTAGAAAAACCCACTATTCCTCCCGATCAGAAGGGAATTAATCATTTTAATGAGTACGATGGCAATTTGTATATAGCAACTCAATTTGGAATCTCAGTCTACGACCTTGCGGCTTTAGAGTTTGGAGATACTTACTTTATTGGAGATCTGGGAGCACAAATTGATGTGTTGCAAACAACAGTAAGACCACCTCATATTTTTGCCGTATCTCCTAATGACGGGGTTTTTCGAGCGCTTGTTGAGGATGATAATTTAATTGATTATCAAAATTGGACTAAACTAACGAGTGCCGGTTACAAAGGAATTCAAACCTTGCAAGACGAAGTATATGCATTAAACAACGGCAATATCGTATTCGAAGTACCTATTTCGGGGGCTTTTATACAACGTGGTGGATTTGGTGCGAATGTCGTCGATTTCAAATCGGCGCATAATCTTTTAACTATTACCACTACTAATAGTATTCAGAGTTATTCTAACGGATTTGTTTTAGAGGCGAATGTAAGTAATAGTTCAATTCCTGAGTTCGACTTCGAATTACAGGCCGGATATGCCTTTAATGATGTTTTATATCTGGGGACTTCAAGTTTTGGGATGCTTCTGGTTCCATTTGGAACGAATCAAGCAACGCAGGTTCTCCCCGATGGCCCTGTATTAAATCAGAGTTTTGCCATTGATGCTACTCCGGGTCTATTATGGACAGTTTTTGGGGATTTCTCGGTTACTTTTAATCCGTATCCACTTAGTTACAGAGGTATAAGTAATTACCGTGAAGGTTCTTGGACGAACCTGTCTTATGATGAACTAGAAGACATTGTAGGTAAACCAATTAATGACCTAGTAGATGTTACAATTAACCCTAATAATCCCGAGGAAACTTATATATCTTCTTATCAAAAAGGGTTACTAAAGATAAATGGTCAGGATCCGGAAATACTCTACGACCAAACCAACACTATTATGGAGATTCCTCCTGTTGGGAGTCCGGAGGCGGTTGGTATTCGACTGTACGGTTCTGCCTATGATCGCGAAGGTAACCTCTGGGTGGTGCAATCGCGCTCTAACGAGGGATTAATAAAGGTTTCACCCGAAGGACAGTTTACAACAATAGATGTTTCAAATATTATTAATGGAGAACAAGAGCAGGCGTTCACTAAATTAGCAATTAGCAGAGAAGGATATGTTTTCTTCGGAACTTCTACAGGAGGTTTAATAGGGTATAACCCTGCGACCGGTGCATTTAACCGAATTGAGGAAGGTGTAGGAAATGGTGATATTCCTAGAAATAGTGTAAGATCTTTAGCGTTCGATAATCAAAACAGACTGTGGATAGGTACCACAAGAGGGTTAAGAGTACTGTTTAATGTTGGAGGATTCTTTGAAGAAAATGCTAATATCGACGCACAACCAATCATTATCCTTGAAGACGGAGTCCCCCAAGAGTTACTTTTCGAACTGTTTATCACCGAAATAGAAGTAGATGGTTCTAATAATAAATGGATCTCAACGGCAACATCGGGTGTGTTTTATCTTTCTTCTAACGGTCAGGAGACACTTCTCAGATTTACAAAGGCAAATTCTCCCTTGCCATCTAATAACGTTCAGGACATCGCCATAGATTCATTTACGGGTACTGTTTATTTTGCCACCGTAAATGGATTAGTAGCTTATAAAGGCACAGCAACAGCACCTCGTGATAATTTAGAAAATGTATATGCATTTCCAAATCCGGTAAGACCCGGTTTTACAGGAAACGTAACTATCGACGGACTCACAGCAGATGCCAACGTGAAGATCACAGATATTGAAGGAAATTTAGTTTTTGAACAAACTTCGGAAGGCGGAAGCGTTCTCTGGGATACTACTGCCTTTGGGAAATACAGTGTGGCGAGCGGAGTTTATTTGGTCCTGATCACGACCGAAGATAATTTAGAAACGAAAGTGACGAAAATTATGATCGTTCGGTAATGAATGTAACGACTAGAGCAATTGTGTTATCCGCACTAAAGTATTCCGAAGCAGATCTTATTGTTACTTGTTATACTGAAAGTTCGGGGATTAAAACCTATTTGCTTCGTGGCATTTTAAAATCAAAAAAGGGGAAACTTCGAACATCTCTTTTCCAGCCTCTCACTCAATTGGAACTTGTTGCGTATCACAAAAACAAAGGGACGCTTGAAAGTATTCGGGAAGCAAAAGTCCATAAGCCATATAAAAGCCTACACACAGATGTGATAAAATCGTCCTTGGTGTTATTCCTATCTGAAATGCTCAAAAACGCAATTAAAGAAGAGGAACCCGATAATGAATTGTTCAATTATTTATCACAATCTTTAGAATGGTTAGACGATAATGATGATATTTCAAATTTTCATGTTTTATTTCTTCTGAAACTAACGGCGTATCTCGGTTTTTATCCGGATACAGACGATATTGAGTTCCAGTACTTTAATTTGGCCGAAGGTCGCTTTGAGAAAAACCAGTTTGGAATGTACACTGAAACAGGGAATACCATTGAGAATTTTAAGCAGTTTTTCGGCATAAATTTTGATGATATTCGCGACATAAAACTTACCAAATCGGCACGTTTGGATCTTCTTAATTTGTTGTTGAAATATTATCAATTTCACATACAGGATTATAAAAAACCCAAGTCCCTTTTGGTGCTAAACCAACTATTTAACTAAACCAACCCTTTCTAATGCGCCAACTATTACTTATTGCAGTACTTTTAATTTCCAGCGCTGCACTATCACAAAAAATTCAGATCTTAGAAGAAGATTCAACAATTCCAATCTCGGGTGTTGCTATTTACAACAAAGACAAAAGTAAAAACGGAATAAGTGATTTCGATGGGTTTGTCGATGTTTCAGAATTTTCAGAGAATGAAGTCATTAATTTTCAGCATATTTCTCATCCGTTAAAAAGTCTTCCGAAGAAAGAAATAATTGGCAATAACAACATAGTGTTTTTAACAACAGATGCCAGTAAATTAGATGAAGTGGTGCTTTCGGTGGCGAAATTTGGTCAGAATAAAAGAGATATTCCCCAACAAATTGTTAGCGTTTCTAGTGAAGACATCCTTTTTGCTAATCCGCAAACCTCTGCAGATCTACTTGAAAGTACAGGACAGGTATATATTCAGAAGAGTCAGTTAGGTGGTGGAAGTCCGTTAATCCGTGGGTTCTCAACTAATAGGCTTCTTATTACGGTTGATGGAGTACGCTTTAATACTGCCATCTTTAGAGGCGGAAATGTTCAGAATATTATTTCAATAGATCCTTTTGCTGTGTCGAACACCGAAGTAGTTTTAGGGCCTGGCTCTGTGGTTTACGGAAGTGATGCCGTAGGGGGTGTTATGAATTTTTACACAAAGAAACCTAAATTCTCATTTGTAGAAGGAAATAGTTTTTCGGGCAATGCGACTTTGCGATATGCAACCGCCAATGAGGAAAAAACTGGGCATTTCGATTTTAATATTGGTGCAAAAGAATGGGCATTTCTAACGAGCGTAACCTATAGTGACTTTGGAGATTTGAAAATGGGTTCTCATGGCCCCGATGATTACCTGCGCAACGAATATGCAGCGACTATTGATGGTGTAGATGTTGAAATTGAGAATGTTGATCCGCGTGTTCAGAATCCAACAGGGTACAATCAAATAAATGCGATGCAGAAAGTACGATTTATGCCTTCGGAAAAATGGGACTTTAATTTGGGCCTTTTTTATACAACCACTAGTGATTATCCCCGTTATGATCGTTTAATCAGAAAACGTGACGGACAATTACGTGCAGCCGAATGGTATTACGGACCTCAAGAATGGCTTTCTGGAAACCTACAAGCGCGTAATAATGCGTATAATGACGGAATTTATGATGAAAGTATTATAACGGTTTCTTATCAGCGTTTTAAAGAGAGTCGTCATGACCGGGACTTTGGCGCAACGACATTATTTGAAACCGAGGAACGACTTTCGGCATATAGTGGTGCATGGGATTTTGAAAAAGATTTTGCTAAGGCAAAATTGCATTATGGTATTGAATATGTCTACAATAAGGTTAATTCAGAAGGAAGTATGACCGATATCTCAAGCGGTATTTCGCAACAAGATGCTTCGCGTTACCCGGATGGTGCGACCTGGCAATCAGCAGCAGCATATACCAGTTTAGAATGGAAATTGAATCCTAACCTGTCATTTCAGGGAGGGGTGCGATATAACCATATAATACTAGATGCAACTTTTGATCCTGCTATCTACGATTTTCCTTTCGAAGATGCTAATATTGATACAGGGGCTTTAACGGGTAGTGCAGGTTTAACCTGGAATCCAAATAAAATTCTGGGTTGGCGAGTTAACTTTGGTACAGCGTTTAGAGCGCCAAATATTGATGATGTTGGAAAAATATTTGATAGTGAACCCGGAAGCGTTGTTGTACCTAACCCCGATTTAAAACCGGAATATGCAAGTACGGGAGAAATTGGTGCAACTCTCAATTTTGAAGATGTAGTGAAATTGGACGTGGCAGGCTATAGCACGTATTTGAAAGATGCATTGGTGCGACGTGATTTTGATCTCAACGGACAAACAGTTATTGATTATCAAGGAGAGCCAAGTAATGTTCAGGCTATTCAAAACGCAGCAAAAGCTGAGGTATATGGTTTTGAAGCCGGGATAGAGATAAATTTTTGTGAGCAGATTCAGTTAACATCACAATATAACATTACCGATGGCTTTGAAGAAGACGATAATGGAGACAGAAATCCTATAAGACATGCTGCCCCTCAGTTTGGAAATACTCATTTAATTTTTAAATCTGAAAAACTTAAGTTAGATGGCTTTGCCGAATACAACGGTCAGTTTGATTATGAAGATCTGGCGCCAAGTCAGGCGAGCAACGATTTTTTATATGCTAAAGATGAAAATGGGAATCCTTATTCCCCCAAGTGGTACACGCTTAATTTTAGAGCACAATATCAGTTAACAGACGCATTGATGTTGAATGCCACCCTAGAGAATATCACAGACCAGCGATATCGCCCATATAGTAGCGGTATTGCGGCGGCAGGAAGAAATTTGATAGTGGCTGCCAGTTATGTGTTTTAAGCGTAGATAGTCACCTAAATAAAAAATATTTAACTTCATACAATTACTTACAAACGTTTGTAAACAACTATAAACGAAAGTAAGTATGTAACAACCGACTCTTTTTTCTAAGCTGTTTCATATTTGCAGTGTTGAATTGTTGGAGTGAATTATTGTTTACAGATAGTTTACTGGTTTCAATTCAGGACGATAGGTTCTCGGGACGAATCCGAGAATAATTCTTAACTGTTTAATTATTAAAAATTAGAAATTATGAGTACACTTAGAAACAAAGTACAGTTGATTGGAAACTTAGGGAATGATCCGGAAATCATTAATCTGGATTCGGGTAGAAAAATTGCAAAATTTAGTGTGGCTACCAACGAATCATACAAGAATAAGGAAGGTGAGCGCGTTACCGATACACAATGGCACAACGTGGTTTGCTACGGAAAAACGGCAGAGATCGTTGAAACCTATGTCACAAAAGGTAAGGAAGTAGCAGTTGAAGGTAAACTCACAACCCGCAGCTGGGATGACAAAGAGGGTAATAAAAGATATACTACCGAGGTGGTATGCAATGAGTTACTCATGCTTGGAAACAAATAAAATGTCTCTTAAGATTAGAACCCTGCTAACTACGGCAGGGTTTTTTTGTTTTAAGTTTTACAAATTAGCCAAAAAATTGGCGAGATCACGGTTTCCGGTAACGGAGGTATGATAACACAGTTAAAAGAGATTTTTGCTGTGAGTAAGTAACTACCGTATGATAAAAGCACTAGGAGAGCAATTCTTTTGGTGCTTTCTTAATTTAAAAAAAAACCTCTTTCGCCATTCTAAACGTATTAGAATGCGCCTCGATAATTGTTTTAATATCCGGTGAATAACCACCTCCCATACTTACTTGAACCGGAATATCTAGATCTCTGCATGTTTGCATCACAAAACGATCCCTTTCCTTACATCCCGCCAAAGAACAATTTAATTTTCCCAATTTGTCGCTTTCCAGTATATCTACCCCACTGAGATAAAAAATGAAGTCAGGGTCTTCTTGTTCAATTAACTTCGGAAGGGTTTCTCGTAAAGTTGATAAAAAGAAATCATCATTGCTCCCGTCTGGCAGTGCGATATCAAGATCACTTGTTTCTTTTCTGAAAGGATAGTTGCTGGCACCATGCATCGAGAAAGTAAAGACCGAAGCATCTTTTTTAAAGATCACTGCAGTACCATTGCCTTGATGTACGTCTAAATCTACAATAAGAATTTTTCTAATATCTCTCGTATTTTGAAGATATCTCGCCCCGATCGCCTGATCATTAAACAAACAAAATGCTTCCCCACGATCGGGATAGGCGTGGTGAGTACCCCCGGCAATATTCATTGCGATCCCATTCTTTAAAGCATGGTCACAACCTTCGATCGTGCCCTGAGTAATAATTTGCTCCCGCTCCACTAGTTTTTCGGAAAGGGGAAAACCAATTTTTCTGGCGGAACGTGCATCCAAGGTTAAACTAAGCAAAGCATTGACATATTCTTCTGTATGGACCTCGAGAATTGCATTCTTATTTACGTTCCCCGGAGTGAAGAAATTCTCCGGTTCGCAAGTACCCTCATACAGTAGTTGCTGATGAAGTAATTCGTATTTCGACATGGGAAACCTATGTCCTAAAGGTAAATTGTGTTTAAAAATAGGGTGATAAGCGATTTTGAGCATCAATTGATAGTTGCCCCATTATTCACGCCGTCAGTGTCAGGATTTACAAAAACCAGTTTTCCGTCGGGAGTTTCGGTCATTAAGATCATCCCTTCGCTGTCCACACCTCGCAAAGCACGGGGTGCAAGATTTACTAACACGGTTACTTTTTTACCAACTATTTCTTCCGCAGAAAAGCTTTCAGCGATTCCCGAAACTATAGTACGTACATCAATCCCGGTATCAACCTTTAAGACCAATAATTTCTTCGCTTTAGGCATTTTTTCGGCTTCTATGATCGTTCCTACCCGCATATCGAGCTTGGTGAAATCATCAAACTGAATGGTATCTTTTTGTGGCTGAACCTGTGTTGAGTTTGTCGAAGCATTCATTTGTTTACTGGCTTGTAATTTATCTAATTGTTGTTGTATCTGCTCATCTTCAATTTTACTGAAAAGCAATTCGCCTTTTCCAATGGTATGCCCTGAAGGTAAAAGATTGGTTGACGACTTAACATCGTTCCATGTAAGGGCCCCCTCGCTATCGCTCGGAGAAATATTGAACATATTTTTGAGCTTGGCAGAAGTAAATGGCAAGAAAGGCTCACTTAAAATCGCTAAAGCCGATGCAATTTGTAAAGCGACATGCATCACCGTTCTTGTTCGTGTTTCATCCGTTTTAATGGTTTTCCAGGGTTCTTCGTCTGCCAGATATTTGTTTCCTAATCGTGCAACATTCATCAATTCCATTTGTGCCTCTCTAAAACGATAGCGTTCAATTGAACTGGCAATTACAGCCGGATAAGCCTGCAATTCCTTCAGTGTTGCTTCATCTATTTCCGAGAATTCTGAAGCTTCCGGAACAACACCGTCATAATATTTATGGGTTAAAACAACCACTCGGTTAATAAAGTTTCCGAAGACAGCCACTAACTCATTATTATTTCTTGCCTGAAAATCTGCCCAGGTAAAGTCATTGTCCTTGGTCTCCGGGGCATTAGCCGTTAATACATACCTTAATACATCCTGCTGATTAGGAAAATCTTCCAGATACTCATGCAACCAAACCGCCCAATTCTTTGAAGTAGAGATCTTATTCCCTTCCAGATTCAAAAATTCGTTCGCCGGTACATTGTCCGGTAAAATATAACTCCCGTCGGCCTTTAACATACTCGGGAAAATGATACAGTGAAATACAATATTATCCTTTCCAATAAAGTGAAGCATTTTTGTATCCTCACTTTTCCAGTAAGGTTCCCAATCTTTACCTTCACGAGCTGCCCATTCCTTTGTTGAAGAAATATATCCAATAGGCGCGTCAAACCACACATAAAGTACTTTTCCCTCGGCTCCCTTTACAGGAACGGGAATACCCCAATCCAGATCCCGTGTTACCGCTCTTGGACGTAATCCATCATCGATCCACGACTTGCATTGCCCGTAAACATTAGTTTTCCAGTCTTTTTTATGCCCCTTAATGATCCATTCTTTTAACCAGGGTTCGTATTGGTCTAAAGGTAAAAACCAATGTTTCGTTTCCTTTAAGGTGGGCGTAGCACCTGTAATGGCACTTTTCGGATTTATAAGATCGGTAGCATTGTGTGAAGTCCCACAATTTTCACATTGGTCGCCATAACTCTCTTCAAAACCGCACTTCGGACAAGTACCAATTATAAATCTATCTGCTAAAAACTGATTTGCTTCGGCATCATAAAGTTGCTCGGTAACTTCTTCTATAAATTTCCCGTTGTGGTATAAGTTCTCAAAAAACTGAGATGCGGTGTCGTGATGGATCTTCGCAGAAGTACGCGAATAGTTATCGAAACTAATTCCGAAGTCTTCAAAAGACTGCTTAATAATAGCGTGATATTTATCGACAACCTGCTGAGGCGAAATACCCTCTTTTTTTGCCTTAATAGTAATAGGAACACCGTGTTCGTCACTTCCACAAACAAAAGCGACATCTTTTTTTTGCAATCGCTGATACCTCGCATAAATATCTGCAGGCACATAAACCCCCGCCAAATGCCCAATATGGACTGGTCCGTTGGTATATGGCAGCGCAGCGGTAATCGTATATCTTTTTGGATCTTGACTCATAATTTTCTTTGAGAACCTATCAGTTTCTGTTAGGCAAGTGCAAAAATAAGGATTTTATTTTCTGCTGAGTTTTTAATCCAATCGAATTTTTTGGGCGTTACCCAGACCTGCCTGCCGGAAGGCAAGCGCTCGCCATCCATCTTCGATATAGTTTTGGCGTTTACAGACTCGGTCTGGGTCGGGCTTTCAGGCTTACACGCCCGCCCGCCGAAGCGTGCGAAGTCGGGTAAGCTACTTCAATCCCTAACGCAAATCCCTTTATTTTATCAAAATCGACTTACTGTAGAATTGTCCGCTAACCGCAATACGATAGACGTATTGCCCATACGATAATCGTGTTTTAGCCTTTGCCTTCACATCTATTTTATGTTTTCCCGGGAAAAGGATCTCATTGGTAAGTGTAGCAATTTCCCTACCCATAATATCGTAAAGCTTAACATCCACATTTGCCGTAAAGGGCATGTTCATCTCAATATAAGTGCTGTGGTTATCGTAAGTTGCGGTATGTGCAAAACGAGTAACATCGTTAAAATCTATAGTTGAAAGTGTCTCGCAACTAAAGCCAAGGTCTAAGTTTTGGTAGTTCTGATTGAGTAAAATTAGATCGATCACAGATTGGTCTAAACAAAACCAGTCTGTTAGAACTGAAGAATAAACATCCCTGAAATCTGAGGTAGGGATCAGGTTATCGTTATTGTCCCAGGTAGATAGATCGGGATGTTGCCCAACAAAACCACTTCCTTGAAGGCCTTCGCCAAAGAGCATTACCGGGGAGGCAGCACCGTGATCGGTTCCATTAGATCCATTTTCATAGGGTCTGCGACCAAATTCGGAAATGGTCATAGACAAAACCTTATCCTGCATTCCTGTTGCAGAAAGATCGTCGTAGAAGTTTTTTATCGAATTGGAAAGATCTTCCAAAATAGCCCTGTGGTTGTCCGGCTGATTGGCATGCGTATCGAACCCATCTAAAGTAACCATATATACTTTTGTACCCAAACCACCTTTAATCATTCTCGCTACAATGGCTAACTGACTGGCGAGTTGTTCGTCGCCATAGGAAACCGTATTATTCGAAGATAGATAAGCATCATTGATCACCTGTGAATACGTAAAAGTAGTATTGGCCGTTGATCGCATAAATAAAAGTTTGTCTCCATACACACAATCGGGAATGTCTAATACATCATGGAGAGTTCCATTTGCAGCTACACTGGCTAGCTGATCCGGATTTGCGACCGAAAATGCATAATTACTGTTCTCTCCTTCAAAAACGAGATTGCCAATACTTCCAATCTGAATTGCCGGCGGAATTGCCGGGGGATTTATTAGATAATCGGGATAGAGGTCTTCAAAGTAACGGCCCCACCATCCGGTTGGTTCAAAATTAATGTCTTCGGTGGATGCCCAAATTTCAGAAGAACGAAAATGTGACAAATTTTGTTGCGGGTAACCAACACCATGTACCACTTTCATTTGTCCGTCACCCCACATACTTTCAAGAGCATTCATATAATTGGGAATCCCGAAGTCTGCATTTAAGTTTATCAAGTCGTTTTGTTGGTGTCTTATGGTAGGTCTTAAATTAGCGTAAGTTCCGTAGTCATATACAGGCACAATGGTATTAAGTCCGTCATTTCCACCTTTAAGCCGTATGATCACAAGAATATTATCATTTTCTGCCTCTGCCAATGCCACAGACAGTGGTGATGGCTTTGTAGCCGATACTGCAGCCTGCCCAAGCATCATACTTCCGGCACCTGCTAGTCCGAGTGCTTGTATAAACGAACGTCTGTTCCATGCGGCATGTTCTTGATCGTGAATATGCTTTTCGTCTTTAGACGATTCTTTTTTCGGAATATTGTGGTTATTACACATGATGTTGCTATTTAAGTTGAAATTCAGGCATTGTTGCAATATGCTTTAATAAGAGGGAAACCTGATAGGGCGCTGAAGACCAACTAAGATTCCACAGTCCCTGGTCGTAATAATTTTGCGGCACATCCCATTTGAAGATATCTGTGGCGACCGTGTAATCATTTGCGGTATGTAGTGTTTTCGACATGAAATGATCTACCATGACCTGAGTGATATACGCAGGGTCGTTACTATCGTTAGAAAGTTCACGAGCGAGATCGACAAAAGAGAACTCATACCCTTCGTTAAAAAGGTAATCTATGTACAATTCAAAGATCGCCCAACGGCCGGTAAGCGTAGAAGTATTGATCCAGGACTCGTCACGTTGCCATCCCGAAACATCTAGCGGATCGAAAATATCTTGTCCCATCAAGCTGTTGTAATAGATAAATGCATCAATGATGGTATTGTCGTAAAAAAACTGGGTTTCTTTTAAATAGGACAGGGTAGAGTCGTACGGACTCTTTATTACAACACCCAATGCACGCTCATCGAAGAAATGTTCACTTTTAAAAAGTTGTTTTAAAACCGGAACCAATTCAAAGTTGTTATTGATAAAAGTTGTTGCAAGAGGTTGTATGATATCTGTCTCGATAATTTCATCTACCTCCGGACTCACAAAAAAGCGATATAATTTTTCGCAGATGTAAAATGCTATTTCATTACCACGTTCCTGAAAGAGAAGATCGATTACCTGGTCATAATCGTAGTTTCCGGTTTGTCCGAAAATAGTTTTTGTACCGCCATCATGAGTACTTGGATCGAAATAAATGACGTCGCCAATCTCATCCCAGTGGTTATATCCTGTGAGTGCTCGAGCGGTTTCGGTGATATCGTTTTCGGTATAGCCATTTCCTTCACCTAAAGTAAAAAGCTCATAAAGTTCACGCGCATAATTTTCGTTTGGGTTAAAATCGGTGTTTTCAAAACCATTTAAGTAAATAAGCATGGCGGAGGAAATACCAATGGCTCGTGTAAACTCTTTAAAATTACCCAGGGCATGCGTTTGCAGGATGTTGTAATACTGAAATAAATACGGGGAATGCCCATAAACTTCTAATTCAGTAACAAAATGATTAGACCAGAAAAAAGCTAATCGGCCCCTTAGGCCTTCATTTAAAAAATCATTGACGGCTTGAATTCTCCATTCTTGTGTAAAGAGTGGGTTTTCGTCATTATAATTGCTATAGTCGTTAAAGGACCAGTACCCCCAATACGGAGCAGGAGTAGTTGGAAGGTTATACGCAGTATCTACAAGATCATCAATTAGCTCTCCCGGAGTTAGCGCAAGTGTCGCATCTACCGTGGCAATTGATGCTCCAAAACTGAGTCTTCTAAAAACATGATTAATTTTGGCAGTATTCCATGGATTCTGTGCAGTAGGATTATAGGTCGCTAAGGTAGAAGCATTGCAGGAGGAGTTTGCAAGTGTTTCCATAGGCTTTTCTTTTAGGGTTGGTTTTTGTTAAAAGTACTGAATAATAGTAATTTACATTATTTATGACTTAATTTTAACTTAAAAGTTCAATTAATATTCTCTAGGACGTGTAAATTTAACATATGGTTACACCCTTTTCATTAGCCCTTGGAGATACGATCGGGATCATTTCTACCGCCAGAAAAATTACTCGAAACGAGCTTCAGCCTTTTTTAAAGATCATAGATTCCTGGGGCTTGAAAACGGAACTTGGTAGTACAATCGATGCTGATTTTAACCAGTTTGCAGGTGATGATGTGTTGCGAAGGCAAGACTTTCAGCGTATGTTAGATGATCCAAATATAAAAGCTATTTGGTGTGCAAGAGGTGGCTACGGAACCGTGCGCATAATTGATCAATTAGATTTTTCAACATTTAAAAAGAATCCGAAGTGGATTATTGGTTATAGCGATGTTACGGTACTCCATTCTCATATTCATAATTTCGGTATTGAGACACTTCATGCAGATATGGTTATGGGACTATCGCTTAAAACGGATGCTACGCGAGATTCGGTTAGAGATGTTATCTTCGGAAGGAAATACGGGATCGAAATTACTTCCGAAGCAAATAATTTAAACAGAGAAGGGACTGCCAAAGGGCAACTTGTTGGAGGAAACCTGTCACTTTTGTACTCATTGATTGGAAGCTCTTCGGCTCTTGAAACGAAAGGGAAAATACTCTTTATTGAAGATCTGGACGAAATGCTGTATCATATAGACCGTATGATGCAAAATTTGAAACGAAATGGTTTATTAAAGGATCTTGCGGGTCTAATAGTTGGCGGAATGAGTGATATGAAGGATAATACAATTCCCTTCGGAAAGACTTCCGAAGAAATTATAAAAGAAGCTGTTTCAGGATACGATTATCCGGTTTGCTATAATTTTCCTGCCGGTCATATTCATGATAACAGGGCTTTAGTCTTAGGAAGGAAAGTGCTTTTGAAGATAGAGAAGAGTAGTATTACTTTGAGTTTTAACTAGAATTGAGCTTGGACAAAGTTGTAAACTCTGTCAAAGCGGGATTAAAAGATTCCTGCCTACGCAGGAAATAGTATGGCATATCATAACGAGCTTGGTAAAATAGGGGAGCAGTTGGCGGTCGATCATCTGCTGCGTAATGGCTATGATATTTTAGATCGAAATTACATTTACCTCAAAGCTGAAATTGATATAATAGCCCAGAAGGGTAACTTTATCGTTATAGTTGAGGTGAAGACACGAAATAGTGCCTTTTTTGGAGACCCTCAGGATTTTGTATCGAAAGGAAAGATCAAACTCTTGGTAAAGGCTGCTAACGAATACTTGATCTCAAATGATATAGAAAAGGAAGTTCGCTTCGATATAATTGCGGTATTAAAGAACAAACAAATCGAACAAATTGAGCATTTTGAAAATGCATTTTACCATTTTTGAAATTAGTGCATTTCTGCTTGCTTTGTCTTGATCAGCCCAATTACTTTATAAAGAAGAACGATCTCTAAGATGATCATTGGAATAAGAAGTACAAACCCAAATGTAGCTAATAGAACTGTTATAAATGTGCCATAAGTTACAATTTCAAAGATGCCAGTAACCAGTCCAATTGTACCCAGAGCATGTCTTAATCGTAATATTGCAATACCAAATAATACTCCCACAACACCTGCTGTTATTGATTGAGCGATCATCATAGAAGAATATATTTCAGCATCGGTAAATAACGATACGATGTCGTATCCATAGAAAATGATACTTACCAATATAAGGATAAAAGACGCGATCTTTAATAAGTAGTTGCCAAAGATCTTTCCGCAGAGAATAAAGCCTCGTATAAATAATACAAAGGATGTAATCACCACTACTTTTATTGAAATATACACCCAAAGAGGATAAAGCATATAGTCATCAAAAACTCTTGCCCAATCTGCAGGAAATTCGGCAAATCCAATTAGAAAATAAATAATACCTGCGATCCAGGCAATGTTAAGTTGCCGGGTTAAGAAGGAGGCTTCTTTAGTGTCGTCTACTTTTAAAAGCATCAATTTTTTAAACTCATTCTCTACCTTAGATTCTTGCCTGTTTAATTGTTCCAGATCGAAATCTAAAACCTGCAGAATAGTTTTTACGGTATAGCTTCTTGGGGTAACTTCGCCTGCTTCAATTCGCTGAATGGTACGCACGCTAATATTACATTGTTCAACCAACTCTTCCTGAGTTAATCCTCGTTGTTGACGCAGTTCTAAGATTTTTTTTCCAAGTTCGGGTTGTTTCATAACTGTTCTAAATTTTGATTGATGATGCAATACTACAATCACATAGTTTTACGTACAATTATTTGAAGTGAAATTCACCCGACATTCACCCGACATTCCTTTAATAATGCGACTTAACGGCCTTTTAAGTGTAGTGATTTTTGTAGAATCAGCGTGACGATCATATTATTTGTTGTCTATTATCTTCACAACATCTTCGAGGTGTTCCGGTTTAGCGATTATATTTTTATCCTTATCCAGAATGAAATAAGTAGGTGTTGAGATAACATCATACTTATTTCCTATTTCGTTTTCCCATTTACCTAAACCGAGAACATTTACGAATTCAGGAAAATCGAATATCTTATTACGCCAGTCATAAGGTTCATCCTCAAGTCCTACTGCGATCACTTTATAATCGCCTTTTTTTAAGTTCTTTATCTTATCGTGTAAAAGTGGTACTTCCTTTAAACAGTGTGAACACCCACTGCTCCAAAAAACAAGAATGTAATTTTTTGCCTCGTCAATCTTGTGCAGGGAATTTTGAAGTGTTCTTCCGTCAATAACTTGCTCCCAGGAAAAATCGGGCGCCTTAGAACCGATAGAAAGGTTTTTAAAAAGGGTTAGTTTTTCTGAAAGTTCCTTGTCATCAAGTGAATCTGCGATAGGAATCAAGTGCTTTTCGGCTAAATGGTTAGCCGCGTTTATATTTTCATCGTTTACAAGTTCCTGCCATAGATTACCCAAAAGGGCTTTTTGATACAGCGAATCTGTGCTTTTAATAGCTAAAGCTACAGCATCAATATTTTCATTATAGCTAACCTTTTTATCTTTTTTAGTTGAGGTAAAACCTTTAATATAATTTAAGGCTCGCTGGGTTGGAAACCCGGATTTTTGGAGAATAGGATCATTAAAATCAACGTATTTAAAATAGTTTTCTTTGAAGTTTTTTAAATAGGTTTCGAAATCTAATGACTTCTTTGGAATATACGGTCTGTTTGCCTTTACAAAATTAAAAGCCAAATACCCGGCAGCATCTTTTTCAAATTGATTCTGAATCAACTCTAAATTTACAAATGCTTTTTGCACATCCGGCGAACCCTGTGGTGATTCCTGATAAGCCAGACCCACCATTTCCTGAGCTTCACTCATAACCGATTCATAAGCCGACAGAAGGATGTTTTCTTCCGAAGAATGAAAAGAAAGTCCGTTATCGGCACTAAAAGTTAGTTCAATATTCTCTGTTCCATTGTAAATAATATCAAAATTGTATATCTCTTGTGGCAAGGCATATACAAGGCGATATACTCCTGTAGGCACAGATTTATCAAGCTCTAAGGTGAAAGTACCATCTTCTTTAACCTGTGTATTAGCTGTGTAAAACATGTGCTCCGGCTCTATTCTATAAAGGATAGCCCATTTGTATTCTTCCGCGGGAGTAAAAGTTCCCTTGATGGTGTGTTGTGCATATGTTAGCACCGGGAATAAAATGATTAAGAGTAATTTTTTATACATATTCACAAATATAATTTAAAGTATGATTCGCTTCAGTTTATCCAATAATTAGACCATAAAAGATTTTAATGCCTGTAAGGCTTTGTTAATTGATGTAATTCTATCAAATGTAAGCATTAACCTCAAGCCGCTTCGAGTTTGTTTTTCCTTCATTGTAACAGCATTGGGATGCGATTGTACATACTGTAGAACCTTAGTGAACGCCTCACTCTGATAGAAAGCACTTTGTTGATCACTCACAAAATAACCTACTAATTTACCTTTTTTCATCACAACACGTTCGAGACCCATGACAATTGCGATCCATTTAATACGAACGCTGTTAAAGAGATCTATCGCAGATTGTGGTAATTCTCCAAATCGGTCTACGAGTTCTTGCTCAAATTTTTGAAGTGCAGCTTCGTCTTTAATTTCGTTTAGCTTAGTATAAAGATTAAGACGTTCGGTGATGTTATTCACATAATCATCGGGAAACAATAACTCGAAATCGGTATCGATCACGGTCTCTTTTACAAAGTTCTTTTTCTCGTGCTCCGTTCCTTCATAGAGGTGTTTAAACTCCTTTTCTTTTAGTTCGTCTATGGCTTCGGCTAAGATCTTTTGATAGGTGTCAAAACCAATTTCGTTGATGAAACCACTTTGTTCTCCCCCTAAAAGATCACCGGCACCCCTTATTTCAAGATCCTTCATGGCAATGTTAAGTCCGCTGCCCAACTCACTAAATTGTTCTAATGCCGTAATACGTTTACGGGCATCTTCTGTCATTGCCGAATAGGGAGGTGTTATAAAATAACAAAAAGCCTTTTTATTACTTCTTCCTACACGCCCTCGCATTTGATGGAGGTCTGAAAGACCAAAATTGTTCGCATTATTAATAAAAATGGTATTTGCGTTGGGCACATCCAGCCCACTTTCAATAATGGTTGTTGATACCAAAACATCAAATTCATTACTCATAAAAGCGAGCATTAATTGCTCGAGTTTCTTCCCTTCCATTTGCCCATGTCCAATCCCTATCTTTGCATCCGGACAAAGACGTTGTATCATACCCGCTACTTCTTTAATGTTCTCTATTCTATTGTGCACAAAAAATACTTGTCCGCCACGCGAAATCTCATATCTAATAGCATCTCTTATGGTTTCTTCGGAAAAACGAATCACATGGGTTTCTACGGGATACCTATTGGGAGGCGGGGTAGTAATAACTGAAAGATCACGAGCTGCCATTAAACTAAACTGAAGCGTTCTGGGAATAGGCGTCGCCGTAAGCGTAAGCGTATCTACATTTTCTTTGATGGTTTTTAACTTATCTTTTACAGCAACCCCAAATTTCTGTTCCTCGTCGATGATAAGGAGTCCGAGGTCTTTAAATTCAACCGATTTGTTCACTAATTGGTGGGTTCCGATCACGATATCGAGTCTTCCACTCTTCAGGTCTTCCAAAACGGTACGGCGTTCTTTAGCAGTGCGAAACCGGTTTAAGTAATCAACTCTAACCGGCATTTCTGCCAATCTTTCAGAGAATGTTTTATGATGTTGAAACGCCAGAATGGTCGTAGGCACGAGGATTGCAACTTGTTTACCATTATCTACGGCTTTAAAAGCTGCTCGAACAGCAACTTCTGTCTTTCCGAAGCCAACATCCCCACAGACAAGGCGATCCATCGGTCTTTCATTTTCCATATCGCGTTTAACGTCTTCGGTGGCAGTTGATTGATCCGGGGTATCCTCATACATAAATGAAGATTCCAATTCTAACTGCAAATACGAATCGGGGTCATAGGCAAATCCCTTTTGTAATCGGCGTTTGGCGTAAAGTTCAATTAAATTAAAAGCTATTTCTTTTACCCTCGTTTTGGTCTTTTGCTTGAGTTTTTTCCAAGCAGCACTTCCCAGCTTGTAGATCTTAGGTGTTGTGCCATCTTTACCGTTGTATTTTGAAATTTTATGTAGGGAGTGAATGCTGAGGTAAAGAATATCGCGCTCGCCATAGATTAGTTTTATAGCTTCTTGTTGTTTACCTTCTACCTCGATCTTTTGGAGCCCTCCAAATTTGCCAATCCCGTGATCAATATGAGTTACATAATCACCAACCTCTAAATTGGTTAGTTCTTTTAAAGTGATCGCTTGTTTCTTAGCGTATCCATTCTTAAGCTGGAACTTATGATAGCGCTCAAATAATTGATGATCTGTATAGCAAACGTTCTTGTTTTCGTCGTCAATAAAGCCCTGGAATAACGGAAAAACCACGGTTTGAAATTGATCTACTTTTTGCTGGGCGTCTTCAAAGATGTCATGGAAACGCTTCGCCTGTTGCTCACTACTACAAAAAATATAATTGGTGTAACCCTTCTCTGTATTTTCATTCAAATTTTCGATCAGCAAGTTGAACTGTTTATTAAATGAAGGCTGAGGTTTTGTGTGGAATGTAATATTGCTATTTTGCGATGAATCTCCTTTATTATTAAGTACTACTGTATTAAACTCGACTAATTGAGATTTTAATAGTTCGGAAGTACAGAACAATTCGGCCGGCTCACTCATTCTTACTTCTCCGGTCTGTTGTTTAAAAGCTTCTGTGGCTTTTTCAAACAATTTGTCGACACTGGTACTTAATAATTCTTCATTTTTAAGAAAGATAACCGTTTTGGAAGCGATGTATTTAAGGAAGCTCTCTCTGCTTTCTTCCATCATTTTGTTTTCCACATTCGGAATGATAGAAACCTTTTTTACTTGTTCCAGTGAGAGTTGAGTCTCTACGTCGAACGTTCTTATGCTGTCAACATCGTCACCAAAGAATTCAATTCTATAAGGTTCATCGTTGCTAAAAGAAAAAACATCTAAAATACCCCCGCGAACAGAGAACTCGCCGGGTTCAGTTACGAAGTCGGTACGCTTAAAGTTATAGGCGAATAAAACTTCATTCACGAAATCGATAGATAAATCGTCGTTTACGGCAATTTTTAAAGTGTTTTTCTCTAATTCCTTTCGTGTTACCACCTTTTCGAAGAGCGCTTCGGGGTAGGTAACGATTATAGCAGGTTTCTTTCTTGAATTTATTCTGTTGAGAACTTCCGAGCGAAGTAAAACATTTGCATTGTCTGTTTCTTCTATTTGATAAGGCCTCCGATAACTTCCGGGATAAAACAATACATTTTGATCTCCCAATAGATTTTCGAAATCATTTAAATGATAGGCCGCTTCTTCCTTATCGTTGAGAATTATAAGGAATGGCTTTTCAGTATTCTTAAAAACTTCTGCAATTACAATAGATACAGACGACCCCACCAGACCCGATACAGTTGTGTGAGGTTGAGAAAGGGCAATAGTATCCACGAGTTTTCGGGTAGCCGAAGACTGTTCAAAAAGCGAACGAACAATGGTTTTGCTCATAGGTGCGCAAAGATAATACCTTCTTTAATTATTTTAGGCGTGGAAGTACAGTATTATCATTTAGTTAACTTCTAAAAGAACTGAACCAGTTTCTCCAAGTCCTTTTCAGTATTGTAAACATTTGGTGAAACCCGTATGGCTTTTCCGCGATACGACACGAAGATCCTGTTTTCCAATAACGATTCTTTTATTTTCTGAATATTCTTGCCTTCCGGAAGATATATTCCAAATAAATGATGTGCCCGAAATTGCGGATCCTCTATAAAGTAACCTTTTTTCTGAAGCTGCTCTAGGGCGGGTTGGGTTATTGCGTTACAATATTCCTGAATGGCCTTTGGTGTCCACTCCAACAATTGTCTTATCGCTTCCGAAAGCATGGGCGTAAGAATAAAATTACTCGATTCTCCCATGTCGTAACGTGCCGCCTTTGGCTTAAACTCGGGATTGTAGTTCGCCAGATTAGTAAAATCTTCACTGCCCACATGGTTCATCCAGTTATTCTCAATAGGTATACCCTCATGAAACCGTTCTCCGTAGAATGCAACTCCTAATCCGTAGCCACCCATTAACCATTTATACCCACCACAGATCAGTGCATCCGGATTGATTTCAGCAACAGAAAAATCTAAAGCACCAATACTTTGGGTGCCATCGATGATAAGATAAGCACCTACCTCGTTTGTACGTAGTCTAATGGCTTTGAGGTCAAAAAGTGTTCCGTCGGTCCAATGAACTATGGGTATGGAAACCACTTTTGTATTAGAGGAAATCGCTTTCAGGATATTCTCGTTCCATATTTTACTTCTACCTTCTCCAATAGCAGGTGCCGAAACAGTTGTAACTTTTACACCTTTTTCTGCTTCCAATTGTTTCCAGGCATAAAAATTACTTGGAAACTGTTCTTCTAAGACAACTATTTCATCATTTTTTTCGAATGGAATATTTTTTACAGCGTTCGCTATTCCGTAAGAAACCGACGGGATTATAGCTATGTATTCTGAAGAGGGAGCTTTAATTAGTTTTGCAAAGCGCTGTTTTAAAAATTCCCGTTCAGCAAAAAAATGTTTGCTTTCTATTACATAGGGAGTTGATTTATCCTTAAGATTTTTAATACCTATTTGTTCCACAGATTTTAATTGAGCCGACATCGTAGCGCAATTCAAGTATATAACTTGTTCGGGTAAGCTAAAAAAGTGCTTTTTATTTTCAAGCATTAGCGATTCAGGAATTGATTGAGTTTTACAAAAGGACTGGTATCTTTGTTTTTAAATCCATGCAAACTACTACTTAAAAATAAAATAACCGCTACAAAAACTGCTGTATATGCCACCGTTTCATTTGTATCCCAATTGGCAACAGCAATGGCTGTCAACGCCCAGACACCTACCAATGCAAATTCACGCATGTTGCGTTTCCAGGTAACCAATAGGTTAATAATTCCGGCGATTACGATCATTAGTAGCGTCCAGGTAGTTTCAGAAATACCGAAACCATCCCAATTGGTAGCTACTAGATAGGATGAAACATTAGCAATACTGGCCACGGTCACCCACCCGCTATAGATCACAAAGGGCCACCATAGGAATACGATCACCGATATGGGTGCGTCCCATAATTCCATTTTATTATTCATAACCACTTTCAGAAGAGAAAATAATAAAACAAAAATGCAAAGGACAGACATATTAAGATAGCCGTACAACCAAAAAATCACCCAGAGCATATTTGCAACACACGAAAGCACGAACCACCAGCCCACATTTAATATAAAATTATCATCTCGCACGTTTTTAAAAAGGCTTCGACCTTGATAGATTACAAACCCTAATAATAGTAAATAGATGATTCCCCAGATAGAGAAAGCATATCCGGCGGGTGTAAACAAAGAGTTTACACTACCTGAAACTTCTCCAATGGTTGTATTGTTAATTGCGCCGGTATTTGAAAGGTAGTTTATAAATACCGTGGCGATGAAAGCAATAATATTTGCTATTTGAAGTGTCTTTTTCATAATTTCTTATTTTGAAACACATATTACTTCGTTTTCTACGATCGCAAAAATTTCGTCGTTGTCCTTCGGACTTAATATATGCTTTCCTGTAAAGTTACCAAAAGCGGGAAGAATGAGTTGCGATTTTGTTTTATAAAAGCAGGCTAGTTTTACGGTTTGTCTTCCCGAACCCTTCATTCTAATCCCAGGATGGATATGCCCTGAAAAATTGAAGCAGCTATGCTTTTCGATAGGATGATGGGTTAATAAAAAGCCATTGATCTCCAGTTGATCCACCACATCAACACTAATATCTTCATACATATATTTGGGGATAATGTCGTGATTTCCGGAAATCAAAATAACTGCAGTTTGATTTGTTTGCACCCAGTTTTTAAAAGTCTCCCATTCACTATTAATTTTGCTGTGGAAAAGGTCACCCAAAAAACAGACTGTCTTTGGTTGGATCTCGTCCACAAGTACTTTCAGCTTTTTAAAATTTTCTTCGGAAGCATTTTTTGGAATAGCAGCTCCATATCTTCTGAAATGTGTTACTTTACCGAAGTGAACATCTGCGATAAGCAACATTTGCTTCTGAAGCCAATAGATCGCACCACTGGGATGTAACAAAAAATCATGCTCGCGTATTGTTACCTTTTGACTCATTTCTCTAACGATAATTTCATTTTTTTAATACGATCTGCCAATTTTTCTGAAGACAGTTTTTCCCGAAGCCTATCGGTGATGATTGGAAAACTGAAAGGTGTAGGTTTTTTACACTGTTTCCAAAGTATCTCCTGCGATCTGATACGTTCAAGAGCGATTCTCAACCTTCCCTCTTCCATCTCATGTTCAAAAGTTTCTCGAAATGCCTGTTGATACAACAGGTTGTCCGGTTCAAAATCTCGGAAAACTTCGAACAATAACTGAGAGTTGCTCTGTAGGTGTTTAGTCTTAATCATTTTATTGGGGTAACCTTGAAAAACCAATCCGCTAATTACCGCAATATCCCGAAATTTTCTTCTGGCAAGTTCGGTTGAATTCAAACTCTTCTGAAGATCATCGAATAGATATTGGGGTGAAAAAAGATCGTTATCGAGTACATTTTCGATATCCAAAGGCTGATCACTTAAAAGTTCGAATCCGTAATCATTGTAAGCCAAAGAAAAGCTAATAGGGGTGAGTAAACTTATTCTATACGCAAGTAAACCACTCATTGCCATATGTACAAAGCGTCCTTCAAACGGATAGAAAAGCGTATGATGTCCTTCTCTCGTCTTAAAACTTTCAATTAAGAACTCATTTTCGCCGGGAACGACCGATTCTAATTGTTGTCTGTTAAAAAGTGAACTCAAAGCTTTTAATTCGGGCGTATTTCGTTTATGATCTGCCTCACTTTGCAATTCCTGACGAAGGATTTCACTCATTTGAGACGAAAGCGCCATTCTACCGCCCATAAAACTCACGATATTGCTGGTGCGTTTATTTGAACGCCGGACCTGAGCAACCATATTTCGCAAGCGCACTAATTCTAAAGTTCTCCCAGCGAAAACGAAAGTATCACCGGGTTTCATTTTTCCGATAAAGAATTCTTCGATAGTGCCTATAAATCCGCCCGAAACATACTTTACCATCAACATGGCATCACTAACTATTGTTCCTATGGATAGGCGATGCATCATGGCGATCTGTCTGCTTTCAACTTTAAAGAGACCTTCAGAGGTTACGATTACTTTTCTATACTCGTCGTAAGCATTCAAACTCTGACTCCCCTTTGTAATGAAGTTGAGACACCACTCCCATTCGTCTTCAGTGATCCCCTGAAAGCAGAAGGTATTTTTTATTTCAGGAAAAATTTCCTTCGGAAAGAATCCGTTGCTAACCGCCAGAGTTACCAAATACTGGATAAGCACATCGAAGCTTAAAAGATACGGTATTCGGTCTTCCATCACCTCTTCTTTTACGGCTCGTTTTAAAGCCGAAGCTTCAATTAACTCCAAGGCATGGGTGGGCAAAAAGTGAATTACACTGGCTTCTCCCGGTCGGTGATTACTGCGTCCGGCACGTTGTAAAAATTTTGCAATACCCTTTGGACCGCCAATTTGAATAATAGTTTCAACGGGTGCGAAGTCTACACCCAGATCTAAACTGGAGGTTGCGACAACGGCTTTTAGCGATTCATTTCTAATGGCCTGTTCTACCCAAAGTCTGGTTTCTTTATCAATACTTCCGTGGTGCATTGCGATTTCGCCGGCAAATTCGGGATATTTCTCAAGAATTTTCTGAAACCAAATTTCACTCTGTCCACGGGTGTTTGTAAAAATTATGGTGGTTTTACTTTTTTTAATAATGGGTATGATCTCATCTAACAAATGCAATCCTAGATGACCTCTCCACGGAAAGTTTTCCATTTTCTTCGGAATGATAGAAGCAACCTTGATCTTCTTTTTTTGCTTAGCTTTTATTAAAACCGAATTATTTCTGAAACTCTCATCAACCCCTAGAAGAACATCTTGCGCTTGTTCAAGATTCCCAATTGTTGCCGAAATACCCCAAATTCGGAGCTCAGGACAAATAGTTTTAAAGCGGGATAGCCCCAGTTCCATTTGAACCCCCCTTTTACTTCCCAGCAATTCATGCCATTCATCTACTACAATTGCAGTTAAGGTTTTAAACATTTTGCCGTAATCTTTCGAAGCCAGAAGAAGCATTAAACTTTCCGGAGTCGTGATTAAAAGATCCGGCATATTTCTTTTTTGTTTTGCTCGCTCACTTTGCGGGGTATCTCCGGTGCGTATTCCCACCGTTAGACCTGTTTCTAGATCATCGGCAACTCGTTGTGCCGCCTGTTGTATTTCGATTGATAGCGCTCTAAGTGGGGTTATCCAAATGGCTTTAATGCCTTTGCTTTTTTTTGCTTTATAATCCGGATTTTGTTTAATGTAATTTAAAACTATAGGAAACCAGAGTGAATATGTTTTTCCACTTCCGGTAGGAGCATTAAGTAGTCCGTGTTTTCCATCGAGAAATGCATTCCACGTTTTTTTCTGAAAAGGAAAGGGTCTCCAGCCCTGTTGCTGAAACCAGTTATCTGCAATTGATATGAGTTGCTTCTTATTCACGTGGATAATTCAATTACTTAGAGATTTAGATCCGTTTGCATTGAATAAATTTGTTGTTATTTAGGAATCAATGCTTTTAGATCGTCTAACGTATTCGCTTCTTCTATCGATTTGTCTTTACGCCATCTTAAAATTCGGGGAAAGCGTGTGGCGATCCCACTTTTATGTCGTTTACTTTCAGCTATTCCCTCGAAGGCTATTTCAAACACGTGATGTGGAGTCACGCTTCTTACCGGACCGAAACGTTCTAAGGTGTTCTTTTTTATCCATGCATCCACTTGTCTGAATTCGGCATCGGTTAGGCCCGAATACGCTTTAGCGAAGGTAACAAGCTCATTGTTTTCCCAGAGTCCGAAGGTATAGTCTGTATATAAATTAGCGCGCCTGCCATGACCTCTCATCGCATAAGTTAGTACGGCATCGATAGTGAAGGGATCGATCTTCCATTTCCACCAATCCCCTTTTTTACGACCTACCAAATAGGGAGAATCTTTCCGTTTTATCATTAAGCCTTCACTGCGTTTTTCACGTGAAAGCTTGCGTTCATTAGCAGCAGCATTCCAGCTGGAAAAATCCATGGTGCTGCTAATATAAAGTCCTAATTCGTCGCAGTTACATTCACTTATAAGCTTGTCTAAAATTGCTCTTCTTTCAACAAAGGGTAAGTGGCGAATATCTTCCCCTTCCCATTCCAATAGATCGTATGCTATAAGTATTACGGGTGTTTTCTCTAGTAACGCCTTAGAGAGATTTTTACGTCCAATTCTGGTTTGCAAATCGTTGAAATTTCCGATAATTCCTTTTCCGAAGGGAAGAATTTCACCGTCTAAAACAGTACCGTTTGGAATTTCATCTAAAAAACGTTGAAACTCAGGATACTTATCAGTTACAAGCTCTTCCCCTCGTGACCAGACAAATACTTCATCATTTCTAATAATTACCTGTGAACGTATTCCGTCCCATTTATGTTCAAAACTCCAACGGGAAATATCACCCAGATCGTTCTGGAAATCTTCCTCCACGGCATATGCCAGATAAAATGGATAGGGTTTCGACAAGTAATCTTCTTCATTTTCCTCTAAGATAAGTTTTTGAAAAGTTGTGTTTTGGGGTGTCCAATCGCCCATAAGTTTATAGGCAAGAACATCTTCATCGATATTGGTGGCTTTTGAAAGAGCACGGGTCATTAGTTTCTGACTCACACCTATACGGAAGCTTCCTGTGATGATCTTATTAAAGACGAAGCGTTCAAAATAGTTGAGTTTTAACCAATTGCTTTGCAGGTACTCCTTCTTTTCTTCTTCGGGAAGCTCCTTGAGTTGAATAATTTCTTCTATAAATTGGGTAAGTGATTTTTCGGTATGTTCTTCGGAATTTGGCAAAATAAGAGCGATTGTTTCGGCGAGATCGCCAACGATATGATAACTTTCTTCAAATAGCCATAAAGGTATTCCGCTAATCTCTGTTGCCCATAATCGCAGAAGGGTAGTGTTTACAGGACGTTTAGGTCGGCGATGCGAAAGAATTGCAATGGTCCATAACTTATCGTCTTCCGAAGCAATTAAAAAATAATCGGTTAACGCCTGTACCTTTAAATTTGTCTTATTAGTACTGTCGAGTGTTTTTATGAGTTCTGCGAATGCTTTCAAGTTATGTCTTCTTTTTTTGTTCCAATCTCGGCACCTTCTTCTTCATACTGTGTTTTCTCGGTACGGGCATCAAGTCCCATTTCCTCCCTTAAGTAGCGTGAAAATATATCGGTGTAACCGTGGGTAGCAATCACTTTTTCACAGCCTGTCTCTTTAACCGCCCACAATAAACCGTCCCAGTCTGCATGATCACTAAGTACGAACCCCTGATCAATAGCACGCCTTCTTCGCGCCCCTCTAAAGGTCATCCATCCACTAGCCGATGCTGTAACGTACGGAACCATTTTTCGGATCCATGTGCCGCCATGTGCGCTTGGCGGAGCGATGACTATATTACCCTTAATTTCATCCTTCGATGTGTCTCTGGTAATTAAATGAGTTGGAGGAAACAAATAGTTTTCTCTTAGTACTTCTGTCATATTCTCTACTGCGCCATGTGTAAAGATCTTTCCTATTGAGGGATCGATATGTTTTAGCAGCCGTTGTGCTTTACCGAGGCTGTAACCAAATAAGACAGACGTTTTTCCATCGGCTTTATTATTTGCCCACCAGTTATTGATATCGCTGAAAACCTCGTCTTGTGGAGTCCATTTAAATGCAGGTAAACCAAAAGTGCTTTCGGTGATAAACGTATGGCATTTTATAGGTTCGTAGGCCTCAGCAAGGCCGTCGTCTTCAGTTTTAAAATCTCCTGTAAATACCCAAACCTCTCCTTTATATTCCACTCTCACTTGCGAAGATGCAACAATATGACCTGCCGGGTGGAGGGAAAATTTTACATTATTTATGGTAAAAGTTTCGTTCCATTCTTTTCCGGTTACGGTTATTTCTCCCAATCTGTGTTTTATAATAGGCACGTTTTTACAATGGGTAATATATTTTTTATGTCCCCAACGACTGTGGTCAGCGTGGCCATGTGTTACGATACAATTATCTACAGGACGCCAGGCATCAATATATACGTTAGCCCTTTTACAAAAGATCCCATTTTCATTAAATACAAGTAGAGGTTGGTTCATTTTTCTTTTTATAGCAGTCTAAAAATACTAAAAGACATCTATGATACTATAGGAATTAAGAAAAGTTTAGCGGCTTTTTAGATAAGAATAAAATGTAGTAAACTTTAATTAGATTGCTTCTCATCCTTGGGAAATGTTTTATATTTGTGCTTTAAAATCACACTATGTCATTTACAGATTTATTTGAAAGCGGAGAACATAAGAGAAACCTGGGGCATTTCGCATCTATTGCAAATATGGCCGCAGTTGACGGTGCGCTTAACGCGGAAGAAGAAAAACTTTTAAAGCGATTTGCAAGAAAGCTGGATATACAGGAATCTGAGTATGCAGATGTCTTAAAAAATCCGGGCAAGTACCCAATTAATCCGCCTAATTCATCTGATAAGCGTCTGGAAAGAATGCATGATTTGTTTGAAATGATTTTTGCTGATCATGAAATCGATGACCATGAGCGTTTTCTAATTGAAAAATATGCAATTGGATTAGGATATTCTGTCGAGTTGGCTCAGAAACTGATCAAAAGATCGATTCAAATTTATCAAGGAGGTCTTGATCTTGAAGATTACCGTTATTTGCTTAACAGGGATTAAGCTATTCCTTTAATAGCTGATCGATTTTTTTATAAAGCTCAGCTTGGGTATATGGTTTAGCCAAAAAAGCAGATGCGCCGGCGTCCAGAATAGCCGTTTCCTCCTCTTTCATAGTACTCCCGGTAACTACAAGAATAGGAATTTCTCCTATAGCTGTATTGCTATTGCTTCTTATATATTCCATTAGTTTGAATCCGTTCAGATCTGGAAGTTTCATTTTAAGTAAGATCAGGTCGTAACTGCGCCTATCTATTAAATCTATTGCGTGGCGACCATCCCTGGCAAACTCAATATAATAACCTTCATCATTATCTAAAAACGTTTTCATGTAGAGCATCTGACTTATTTCATCATTCTCTGCGATAAGAATACGCTTGCTGAGTACAATTCCGGTTCCCTTTGGTACCGTTTTCTTTTTCGGTTCTTTTTTCTTTCTAACTTTAAACGGCAGGTTTACGGTGTAAGTCGTGCCAATATTTTCCCGACTATCAACAGTAATCTTGCCATTTAGCAAGTGAGTGAGTTCCTTTACGATCTTAAGTCCTAGGCCCTCCCCAAGCGGTACTGTTTCTTTAAATTCCAATTGATAATAAGAATCAAAAATCTTCGGGAGATCCTTTTTAGGAATACCTCTCCCGGTATCTGCAATTCTAAAATTTATTCGAACATCTTGTTCATTTAATTTCTCGGAAGTGACCGTAATAATAATTGAGCCTTTATCGGTATTCTTGAATGCATTTTCAATTAGATTATATATGATCTGATTTAGACGTGTTGGGTCGCCTAATAATCTGATTGGAACATCTTTATTCATGTCAATATCCAACTCAATGCCCGTACGGTCGTATTTTAGCTGAAAATGCTTCAGCAGGCTGTTTAGTATCTGACTTAAACTAAACGGAATATTTCTAAGTTCGGTTTCACCTTTCTCAATCCTCGAAATATCCAGAAGATCGTCCAATAAGACCTTTAAATGAGTCCCCGTCTTTCCCATGATCTTGAGCGTCTCTTGTTGCTCGTAATCAAGTTTGGACTTTTTTAAAATTTCCATAAAACCCAATAAACTATTAAGAGGATTTCTTATTTCATGATTGAGGTGGGCTATAAACTTATTTTTAATTTCTTCTTTAGCTAGAAGTAGGTTTTTTTCGAAGGTGAGCTTATTCTTAGTTATTGACGCCTCATTTTTTTCCTGAACTAATGGATGTGAATCCGTGTAGTGTTCAGTGAAATCGAAAAAGACCACAAAAATTTCATTTTCTTCTTTTAATAACTGAATATCGGCAATAATGGGCTTATCATTTATTTCTAAATTAACACAAGGAAATTTAGTATTGGCGGGGTTCGGACCGGAAAATAAGGGCTCAATGCCTTCAAGAAAAGGATGGAGTTTGCCAATATAGGAATCCTTTTTCATCTTAAAGATAGTATCCTCACTCTCTAAGATAATTCCTTCTTCATTTATTTTGACTACCTGTATCTTGGAGTTGTAAATATGCTCGCGTATTTTCGAAAATTTCATCTAGATTACATTTTTCGCAATTTCCAAAAATATTCTTTCCACGTTTTCTCCGGTCTTTGCACTAGTGAAAATAGAGTTTTCAAAAATTTTATTCCTTATAAAGTTTTCTTTTTGATCTGAATCAATTAAATCACTTTTATTGCCTACACTACAAACAGGAACTCCCGGGAAAATTTCGTTCAAATATTGTTTTTCGGAAGAGAGATTTTCGAAAGTTTCCGGACGGGTAACATCGTAAACATATATAAAGCCCTGTGAGCCTATTAGATATGATTTACGGGCTTTCGATATAGAAGTGTTTCCTTCAATATCCCATATAATTAATTTGATTTTCTGACCACCAACTTCAACTTCTTTTTTCTTTACCTGGACCCCCATAGTGACAATATAGTCTTCGCTAAATGCACTGTCTACAAAGCGCCTAACGAGACTAGTCTTACCAACACCAAAATGACCAAGTAATACTATTTTTTTTGAAAGGGACATATATTACCTAAAACTTTAGATACAAGTATAAAGAAATTTAGTCTAAATTAATACCAAGTCCTTCTTTAATTTGAATGGCTTTGAGGTGCAAATCACCTATGTTACTCTCTATTGAATCTAGTATGGAACGCTGCCTAGGTGTAAGCTCGGTTTTCTTCATCTCATTTACTTGTTTTACAACTTTTCCCATTTCTGCAATTATCTTATGATCAATGCGATCCCTAATATACTCGATGTAAGCTTTTTTTTCTTCCGAATACTTCGTGTTTAACTCGTAGGCCTGTTCATTGAGCATGGCTGTTTTTTTCTCCTGTGCCGCCTCATGAAGATTCTCATAGTGAGTTGAGTAATCGAATAAAAGGATTGCTAAAAAACCAGGCTCTAATTTTATTGTTATGTCACAAATAACTTCCGTTTCGTTTAACTGTAAATGTACACAGGGAAAAGCTAGATTGCTGTGATTACCATTGTTTACTACTTCTTTTAAACTCTCGAAAAAAGGATGAATTAAGTAGATGTTTTCTCCAACCTCAATTTCAACGATCGAGTTACTACTTTGAGTAACTGTTCCATCTAAGGTTGCATGGATCTCCTGAACATTACTTGAGAAAAAACCATTTTTATCCATTCTCACTGAGTTTTAGTGCCACGTTGTTGAAAAGTTCATTTACACCGTCGGCGGTTTTAGCGCTTACGATCCCATCAATTTCAATATTTTTACTTTTTAAGTAGGTTTGAATCGATTCAGGATTTTTTTTATCACATTTGTTGCCAATCACATTTATTGGGATATCAGGGTACATTTCCTTGAGATATTGAATTTCTTCATTTAAATTTAAATAAGTAACCGCTCTGGTTAAGTCGAATACAAGAATAAATAAATTTGCTCCTATTAGATATGAGGATCTTGTTTTCTCAACAGATGAAAAACCTTCCAGATCCCAAATGATCATTGATAGTTTTTGCCCCGAACTGAGCGTTAAAACCTTCTTTTTTATCTGAACCCCCAAAGTAGTTTTGTAATCTGTAGAAAACTCGTTCGATATGAACCTTCTAACTAACGATGTTTTACCTACCCCGAACTGCCCTAAAAGCACTATTTTTTTGGTAATTTCCATTTTTCAAAGAAATCTTTTAAAACGCCATCAATAGCATCTTGTGTAAGAGTTGATATTTTAGGGGAGAGGCCTTTTGATAATTTTAATAATTTATTTTCAAGTTTACTTTCAAAATTTCTACTATACGTGCCGGATACAACTGCCGCAATGTAATAAGTGTGAAAATTTTGAATGTGTAATGTGTAAAGTTCGTATTCAATTGCTTCCAAATTTTGATTTCCACCTTCGAACGCATCCTCGACAAAACTTTTAATCGCGGTTAGCATGCCGGATACCATATCCTTGTCCATAGTGGAAGTGCTGCTATAATTCCCCAGAAGTAATCCCGAGCCTTTCTGAATCACAAAAACTTCATTGATCTGAGGAGAATCCATCTCACTGAGTATAAGATCACTTTCTTTCACACCGGTAAAACGAGCCTGAACCTTGCGTTTTAATGAAATGAATGAAAAGGTGTCGTTCACTTTCTTATTCATGTTTTCAGAAAGTAAGCGAATTTCATTTTGAATATAACGCTTTATCATTTTACCCATAATCGGGTAAAGTGCCTCAACAACTTGTTCCTTAGAGTTTTCAATTTGCTCTTTTAAAGTTTTTGTAATCGTTGGACCTAAGGTCGTAGGAATTTCCGCAACAAACTTATCGAGCTTTTCTTCAATTATTGGGTCTATTTTTTCTGAAAGTTTCTCTCGTTTCTCAATGGTTTCAGAAATAACCTCAATTCGCTGGTTTATGGCATCGGCTACCTGCCTGTCGTCAATTAGCAGGATATCACGTAAAAGTTGTAATTTATCATCATCTTTTACCATAAATAGTATTAATGAGAAAGATTACGAACTTATCTTTTCGCCTAAATTAATGAGGAGTTTTCCCAATTCTTTACGGTCTACCTTACTTTCCGATAATGACTCCGTTTTTTCTTGTAACGCCTGTTCCAGATCTGTAATCCTAATGTTTACATCTGTACTTAGTGAGTCTATAGATTGCATCAGTTCGTTGCGAACTTCATCTATATAGCTCTCAAGTACTTCTTTTTTCTTCTGAATATCCTTCTTAAGCGTATCAAACTCACTATCGTATTGAACAATGTTCTCTCCGAAAATAAGATTTTTGATGGCTTCAATTTTTGAAGCCGAATCTACGGCCTCTTTTGCTGGTTCTTGTGTAGGTTTCTTTCCCATTACGTTAGATTGCTGTTATAAATCTAAGAAAAATTAGCTAATTAATTGAAAATAATTCCTTTTATGAATTTTTCATAAAGTCTTCCGCCTTTTCTACCATCAATTTACTTCCACAAATAAACGGAACTCTTTGGTGAAGCTCTTTCGGCTCAATATCCAGGATTCGTGTAAATCCGTCGCTCGCTTTACCGCCGGCTTGTTCGGCAATATATGCCATAGGATTACATTCGTACAACAGTCTTAATTTACCCTCCGGATTTTTAGAAGTGTTTGGGTAAATATAAATGCCTCCTTTAATCATATTTCTATGAAAATCTGATACTAACGATCCTATATATCGTGAAGTATAAGGACGATCTTCTTCTTCCTGTTGACAATATTTGATATAGTTCTTTATGCCCTGAGGAAAATGAATATAATTACCTTCATTCACCGAATAAATATTTCCATTTTCCGGAAATCTCATGTTTGGGTGTGATAAATAATAGGTTCCAATTGCAGGGTTTAGCGTGAATCCATTTACGCCGTGACCGGTGCTGTAAACTATCATGGTAGAAGTTCCATATACTATGTAACCTGCTGCAACCTGTTTATTCCCGGGCTGAAGAAAATCTTCCAGAGTAACCGGAGTCCCTGAGGGAGTCACCCGGCGATAGACCGAAAATATTGTTCCTACCGAAACATTCACATCAATATTTGAAGAACCATCTAACGGATCAATTAGAACCACGTATTTATTATCGTTCTTCTTATTTCTACCTTTAATGGTGATAAAATCATCTTCTTCTTCACTGGCAATACCACAAACTATTTCGCGGTTCGTCAATGTTTTTATAAACGCTTCATTCGCGTAAACATCTAATTTTTGCTGATCTTCCCCCTGAATATTGGTATCACCAACTGCTCCAAGAATGTCTACAAGACCTGCCTTGTTCACTTCGTGATTAACTACTTTGGCGGCAAGACGAATGGAATTAATGAGGCGCGAAAGTTCTCCTGAAGAGTATTGAAACTCACTCTGATTTTCAATTATAAATTCGCCTAGCGTCTGATTCTTTTTAGCCATTGTCTTGATTTCGTGAATTTGAAGCAAATATCGGGTTTTTTAAGAAAATGAAACGATATTTGCCAAGCAAAACCTTTTTTATGGAAATTACTATTAGATTGGCAACAGCAAATGATATGCAAGAGGTGCTAGAACTCATTACAGAGCTCGCTGTTTTTGAAAAAGAACCCGATGCAGTAGAACTTACGGTTAAAGACCTTCAACAGGCAGGTTTTGGGAGTAATCCACTTTTTAAATGTTGGGTGTGTGAAGTTAACAATGAAATTGTGGGGATGGCATTGGTCTATTTTAGGTTCTCCACATGGAAAGGACGCACAGTGCATTTAGAAGATCTGGTAGTAAAAGCGAGTATGAGAGGGAAAGGAGTCGGGGAAGCCCTCTATAGAACCGTCATGGAATATGGAGCCGAACAGGGAGTAAAACGTGTGCAATGGGAAGTTTTGGGTTGGAATGAAGGAGCCATCAAATTTTATGAGAGAAGTGGTGCCAATGTACTACGGGACTGGCATGTGGTTCATATGGATGAAGACGGATTACAAAACTTTATCGCAAAGAATTAATTACATAGAATTGAGTTAGATCATTATGAAGATTTTCAAATTTGGAGGGGCGTCGGTAAGAGATGCGGACGGAGTAAAAAATGTGGCTTCGGTCATTAAAACAACCGGAGAAAAGCAATTGGTTGTGGTTGTTTCTGCAATGGGTAAAATGACAAATGCACTTGAAATCGTAGTTTCCGAGTATTTTTCTGAAGCTTCAGACGCACAGACAGCGATAAGCGAAGTTTACGATTATCACCATAAAATCATGCTGGAACTCTTCCCTGGAAGTTCGCATTCGGTATTTTCCGAAGTAAAAACTATTTTTAAAGACTTAAAACTTTTCTTAAAAACAACTAAATCAAAAAATCACGCCTACGTATATGATCAAGTAGTTAGTCATGGCGAATTATTATCTACCACAATTGTTTCGGCTTATTTTAAAGAAATAGGGATTGAAAATAATTTACTGGATGTTAGGAAGTGTATAAAGACCGATGCCAATTATCGGGATGCAAAAGTTAACTGGGAAACTACGCAGGAACAGATACACGAGCTTTTAGACCGTAATGCCATCACAGTGACACAAGGGTTTTTAGGCGCCGAAACAACGAATAATTTTACCACCACTCTGGGTCGTGAAGGAAGTGATTATACCGCTGCAATATTTGGATATTGTCTCAATGCCGAGAGCGTTACCATTTGGAAAGATGTACCGGGTGTATTAAACGCCGATCCCAGATATTTTGACAAAACCACATTATTAAACCATATTTCTTATAGAGAAGCAATTGAATTAGCATTTTATGGTGCGTCTGTAATCCACCCCAAAACACTGCAGCCACTTCAGAGAAAAGAAATACGTTTATTTGTAAAGTCATTTTTAAATCCGTTGCAGCCGGGAACATGCGTGGGTAAAGGGGTTACACTGGATCCACAAACCTCCTGTTTCATTTTAAAAAGAAATCAGGTTCTCATCTCACTTTCGTCTTTAGACTTCTCTTTTATGATGGAAGACAATATTGGAGAGGTGTTTAAATTATTACACAAGTATAAAATGAAAGTTGAATTAATACAAAATTCGGCTATTAGTTTTTCTGTATGCGTGGATAATAAGTTTAATAATTTAGAACTTTTGTTAACAAAACTTCGATCTAATTTTAGAGTACAATGGAATGAAGGTGTAACACTTTACACGATTAGGCACTCTATTCCTTCAGAGATCAAGGCGATAGCCAGAGATAAAAAGGTGTTGCTTAAGCAGGAAAGCCGAGAAACTGTTCAGCTTGTTATTCAGGAATAGAATGAATTGGTTTCGCTATATTTGTGATTCGCAACAACCAAAAAAATTTCATGGGATTAGTCAATGCCAAAGAAGTAGCTAAAGCTATAAATGTCGATAAATTTGGCTTTATCGGTACTGCAGTTGGCTGGACACTCATGAAAGTATTAAATATCACTACCCTTAATAAAATTTACGACAAAAAGAAGCATTTAAAAGATCTTGAGTTTATAAATGCATTATTGGACGAGTTTGAAGTGAAGTTTGAGATTCCTGAAGAGGATTTAAAACGTATTCCAAAAACGGGTGCTTTTATTACCATTTCCAATCATCCACTTGGAGGCATAGACGGGGTTTTATTATTAAAACTTTTGTTAGAGCATCGTCCCGATTTTAAAGTTATTGCGAACTTTTTACTTCATCGTATAGAACCCCTTAAACCTTTTGTAATGCCTGTGAACCCTTTCGAAACAAGAAAGGATGTAAAATCGAGCGTGCAGGGGCTGAAATCTGCTTTAAAACGTTTAAAGGATGGTCATCCGTTAGGCATATTCCCTGCCGGAGAGGTTTCTACGTATCGCGATGGGAAACTAGTAGTAGACAGGCCTTGGGAAGAGAGTGCCATGAAAATCGTTAAGAAGGCCGATGTTCCCGTGGTGCCTATTTATTTTCACGCTAAGAACAGTAAGCTTTTTTACAGATTAGCAAAATTGAGTGATACATTACGCACTGCGAAATTACCTTCAGAATTGCTTACACAAAAAGAGCGGGTAATAAAAGTTAGGATTGGGCATGCCATACCGGTAAAAGATCAACAGGAACATGAATCCTTGCATGATTTTACTGAATTTCTTCGGAAGAAAACGTACATGCTGGCAAATCCATTTCAGAAGAAAAAATTAATAGATACCATTCCAAAAACTATTAAATTTCCGAAGCCACCTAAAAAAATCGCCGGAGCGATATCGACAGAAGCTATGGAAGCCGAAATTGATGCGCTTCGAGAAAAGGATAAGCGTTTATTAATTAGCAAAAATTACGAGGTCTTTTTGGCACAGGCCGAGATGGTGCCAAATATTTTACAGGAAATTGGTCGCCTTCGTGAAATTACTTTTCGTGAGGTAGGGGAAGGGACAAATAATGCTACCGATCTGGATAAATTCGATTCTTACTATCACCATATGTTTCTTTGGGACAATGAAGCTCGCAAAATTGCCGGAGCTTATAGAATGGGATTAGGGTCTAAGATCTTTCCGCAATTTGGAATAGACGGCTTCTATTTACAGGATCTTTTTAGGTTCGAACCGGAGCTTTATCCCATGATGAGCAAGTCTATTGAGATGGGAAGAGCCTTTATAATTAATGAATATCAACAACGTCCCATGCCATTGTTCTTACTTTGGAAAGGAATAGTTCATACTACTTTGCGTTATCCCGAACATCGATACTTAATAGGTGGAGTTAGTATAAGTAATAAGTTTTCTGAATTCTCAAAGTCGTTAATGATCGAGTTTATGAAGTCTAATTATTACGACCCGTATGTTGCACAGTATATCAATCCTAAGAAAGAATACAAAGTAAAGCTGAAGGATGCCGATAAAGATTTTATCTTCGACGAGAGTGAGGCAGATCTCAATAAATTTGACAAGATAATTGATGAAGTGGAACCGGGTAGCCTTCGTTTACCGGTTTTAATAAAGAAATATATCAAGCAAAATGCGAAAGTGGTCGCATTTAATGTGGATCCATTATTTAATAATGCAGTAGATGGGTTGATGTATATTCGAATCGCAGATCTTCCTGAAAGCACTGTTAAGCCTGTAATGGAAGAGTTTCAAGCCGAGCTGGAACAAAAATATGCCAATGGGCGAAAGGAAGAGGAGTAAGACCTTTTTATTACTTCAATAAATTTATCGATATGACAGCTACGACTATTGATGAGGTCATCGAACAACTAGACGAGATCGTAAGAATTGAAACCGTGAATAATTCGGCGATGGCGTTTTTCCCAATTCTTTACAAAAAGGTTACCGAACGCATTAAAGATGGTATCCAAAACCATGAGTTTGAAAACAATGTGCGAATGGAAACACTTGATGTTCTCTTTGCGAACAGATATATTACCGCATATCGGGATATGACCGACGGTAAGCCAACTACAAGAAGCTGGAAGAAGGCTTTCGACTCGTGCCCCGAAAGAGGTCTTTTGATCATGCAGCATTTAATACTGGGTATTAACGCCCATATAAATCTTGATCTTGGGATAGCCGTATCCGAAACCGTGGGAGAAAATGGAAGCATAATGGATTTCGAAAACGATTTTAATAAGATAAATGAAATTTTAGGGAGTATGATAGATGATGTTCAGGCACGTATAGGCAGGGTATCTCCCTTATTTTATCTTCTGGAGAAAATTGGCAAAGGGAGGGAAGATAAAATTGTAAGTTTTAGTATAAATATTGCCCGTGATGGTGCGTGGTTATTTGCGAATCAGTATCATATATCCCCTAATAAAATCACATCGATCGAGTCACGAGACGATATTATTGAAGGAATCGCAAATAAATTGGTCACTACAAGAAGTAGATTAATAAGATTTACGATAAAGACCATTAGATTTTTTGAGACAAAAAACAACCGAAAAGTGATCTCTGTTTTAAGCGCCGTTTAAAATTATTCTTTTTTAGTTAGATTTTTTTCTGCCTGCATTATTTCTTCTAAACTAAAGCCTCCTTTGCTACCGGGCTCTGCTACTTCTTCAATTAGATTTAAGAGTTTTACGGTATTGCCAATTTGCGTGTTCGATAAGCTTAAATAATGCTGAATACACTCGTTGTGCATCGATTTTTTGTTTTCTAAAGATTCTAATTCCGAATTTTGCACTTTCTCGTTAATTATCTGATTCTGTCGAGCCATCGCAGCTTTGTCTACAAGGTCGTTTAACCAAGCTAACATTCCAATAGTTAATTGTGCATAATTGGATCTGCTATCCTGCATTTTTAGAGGAGGATCTTTCACAAGCAGAGTAACGATACTTATCATTCCAAAACCTCCAAACGCGGTGGCTAGAAATTCGTTGCCTTGTAAACCAAAATAAATGGCGAAACCAATTAGAATAAAACCGAGAATAAATGTAAGAGAGAACATCCATTTAATGATTCCTTGAACACTTTTACTCACAACCAGGGTGTAAGTGAGCGATTCTTTTAGATCTTTTATTACCTGAAAAGTATCTGCCCCCGATTCTGTTTGTAGTTTAGCTTGTTTGGTCTGTGCAATAGAATGCTCTACGAGCATTTGTTGTAAATAAGCGATCTTTTTTGAGGTGTCTGCAGGAATATTTTCTTCTTCAAGCTTTTTTGGGTCGATAGCTTTTTTTGAAGTAAAAATGCTATCGATTATATTTTGAATTGTGTTCATAAGGCTCGTATTTACGATGTTGTAATGATCTATTTTCTATACATCGGAAATACGCCGTTATGTCATCAAAATCAAATAGCTACAAAGGGCGTTTTTTTATCATTCCTCCTTTGGCATCCTTTATACTGTGCATTACCAAAAAAGCATTCTTATCGATCTTATCTACTTCCGTTTGCAATTTTGCCAACTCTAAACGAGTAATTAAAGTATAAATAATATCGGTTTCCTGTAATCTATCACCTCTCTTTCCGTAGCCACGCTTCCCATTGTAGATAGTACAACCTCTACCCATTTTCTCAATCACCGCTAGCCGAATGTCCTCGCTAAAATCTGAAATAATTGTAACCCCTACATATTCTTCAATTCCCGAGACAACAAAATCTACTGTTTTCGATGCTGCTAAGTAGGTAAGCATCGCATACAAAGCTGTTTCTACGGAAAAGATATAAGCAGCCACTCCAAAAATGATCACATTAAAAATGAGGATCACATCTCCAATCGTGACATGTGCCTTTTTACTGATATAAATCGCAAGCACTTCGGTACCATCGATCACTGCACCACCTCTAATTGAGAGTCCGATCCCGGCACCTAAAAAGAATCCGCCAAATACCGCGATCAACAACGAGTCGTCTGTAATAGTGGGTAATTCGATAAAATGGACCGAAACTGCCAAAACGATAATGGCGAGAAGACTTCTAAAGGCAAATTGTTTGCCAATAGTTGAGAGGCCAAGAACGATAAAAGGAATATTAATTAGTACCAAAAATATGGCTAATGAGAGTCCTGTGATATCGGTAAGAATTAGAGAAATACCTGTTACGCCTCCATCAATAAAACCGTTTGGAAGTAGAAATCCTTTAAGCCCAAAACTTGCACTTATAATACCCAGAAGAATAAAAGAGCTTTCTTTTAAAAGGTGTTTAATTTCAACTAATGTTTCTTTAAATTTCTTGTCGAATTGGTTTTTTGGGACGGGTTGATTCTTGTTTTTAAACTTATTTTTAGTCGCTTGTGTGACAATATATTGAAAGAATGCGTTCATTAAGTTTTTTTACTAAACTACTAAAAAAAACAGCTTATCCAATTCTATGTTTGCACATATATTTTAGTTTTTTTGAAAGACCGGCACTATGTACTTTTCCAGGAGTTCGTCTGTATAACCATGAGCTCTCCTATTGTTGTAATTAGTTGTTGTAAGTACTACGGTTAAGTTTATCTAAGGGAGAGTAATAAGCTTATTTCCTCCGTCTCCTGCCATGACAAAATTTTTTTTCACCGGCAAATTTCTTAACCCAAAAAAGATAGCCGTAATCAACTCCTTCCCAGGCATTGGCTTTGGTGCTCGTTGCTTTTTCAATTCAGCCTAGAGAAATGAGCAGTAGGTTATCCCATTTCCCTTTTTATAGATCAATGATCCTTTTTTTGAATTTGGGATATGATCAAATACTAGCGATACTCCGGATTTTCAAAATTCCATCGTGTACCATCGTCCCAATCGCCACGAGAGTTTCCATAAGTGGGATAACCTCCTTGATCTTTAAGGGTTTTAGCCAGATGAAGCAGATTGTAGGTCATAAATGTGGTGTTGCGATTGGTAAAATCATTATTTTTTGCTCCACTTTCCTCATCGTTATAACTTGGTCCGGGGCCAGCTTCACCAATCCATCCGCAGTCTGCCTGTGGCGGAATGCTATAACCAATATGTTGTAAGGCGTAGAGCGTGCTCATAGCGACGTGTTTAATTCCATCTTCATTCCCGGTAATAATGCATCCACCAACTTTTCCGTAGAAATAATACTGACCCTTTTCATTGCGTCTCCCACTTTCGCCGTAGAGGCGTTCTATGAGTTGGGTCGCCACAGACGACTTTTCTCCTAACCAGATAGGGGTTCCAATAACGAGAATGTCGGCATCCTTTACTTTTTTCCACAATTCTGGCCATTCATCAGTTTCTGCGCCCTGTTCGGTCATATCGTGATAAACACCAAAAGCCACATCGTGATTTACCCATCGAAGGTATTCTACAGTGACACCTTCAGCTCTCATAATTTTTATAGAAACATCCATGAGTGCCTGCGTATGACTCATACGAGGAGATTTTTTTAAAGTGCAATTGATGTACAGGGCTTTTAAGTTAGTAAAGTCTGGTTTCATATTATTTAGCTTTATTTTCGTTAAGTGAGTGCAATTCTAGAGTTTAATTACAGTATTGATACGCGCGATATTGAATCCGTTTTTTAAAACCTGTTTGGAGGCTTCAGAAGTTGGGTCGATCACGGGATTGGTATGATTAAAATGTATAAAGTAAAGTTTCTTTTTTTCTTCGGAAGGCAAATTCTCTAGAAGAGACATACTTTCAATTATGAATGGATGTGGAATTTCTGAAATATCACGAGTATTAATCTCCTCTCCATCGTAAAAAGTTGCATCGACAAAGGCGTAATCTACTTTTTTAATCGCTTCGGAAATATTCGTTACCCACATTTCCCATTTATCTATATCGGGTATAAAAAGTGCAGTCTTTTTGGGTCCCTGAATTTTATAGCCAACTGTTTCTGAAATTTCATCGCGATGTGGAACAAGAAAGGGAGTTACCGTAATATTTGAGGTAAGTACTACTTCTTGATTGTTTTGTAATTGTAATAATGCAATATTACTATTATTAACTAACTGACTCCAGGGACCGTTTGTTTCCAGAAAGGTTTTCATTCTTGGCATAGCATAGACAGGAACACTTGGGGCATTTGTAGCTTCTTTACCAAGATACATCAAACCGGAGTAGTGCCCAATGTGGGCGTGAGTAACAAATATTCCATCAGGGAGTTCATTGTTGTTATCCGCAAGTTGCTTCAGTTTTTTAGTTTGTGTGGTTATATCGGGTGTTGCTTCAAAAAGAAAGAATTTGTTGTTATTAGGATCTATTAATCCCAGCGACACCACTTTCCGAAGAGAATCGGGCGAATTAAATAATCCTGCGCAACATGCCTTTTTACAAGCGATATGGGGAGAACCGGCATCTTGTATCGTGCCCAATATAACTAGGGAAGTTTCGGTGATCACATCGTTTTTTTCCGAAGCACTTATTTCTGAAACAGAATTAGTACAGGAAAGTATGAGTAATGCGAACAGAACATATACAAGATTTTTCATCTATTCGCTTTTGCTTAGAAATGTATGGGTATCTTGGTTAGAGATAGCTGTATAATCGAATATTCTTGAAATATCCATAACATCTGTTATACCCTCAAATTCACATAATTTTGCGACCACCGCTGCCAGTCCGTTGAAGAGTATTTCTTTATCCTTCGGATCCTTAGGTCGTTTTGACCCTCTTTTTAGGGGTAATTCATAGCCGCATCCGGTTAAAAAGGCGGCTTCAGTTTGTAATAACTCTAAAGGGGTATATCCATTGATCTTTTTCCCTAGTTTTTGGTTTACAATTCCAACATAATTGAGTTGTAACGAACCATGACTATCGGTTAAATGTTGCCAGGCATCGAGATTATCGCAAATATTGCCAACAGCACAACTATGGCAATATTCGGGATGAAGCGTATCGTTGTGAAAGGCAGAATAAAGTTTGCTAATGGCACTTTCTAATCGGAACGGCATTTTCATAGCTTCTTTTTTTGTTCCAAAAAGTTACAAAAAAAGAAGGATAATGCCTTCTCATAGATCTGGAAAATTGTAATCTTATATCCTACAGGATTCCTTTTAAAGTTTTGAGGATGAATCTTACTCTCTTAATTCAGAATTAATTAGCTGAATCATGGATCGAATTTCATTATGCACATTTTTTCTGTATCCCAGTGCTTCGTTGGTGAGTACAGATTTTATACCCATGAGATTTCGTACTTTGGGTCTGGACATAATATCCATATAATCGTTCTTTGGCCCAAAGGAGATATTGTAATTGGGTAATTTGAATTTCAGCAAGTGAAGAAAGTTTACATCTTCTACACAGATCTCATCTATTCGCATTTGGTGCACATTCATTCTGTCGAGGATCAGTCTTTCCAGATTGTTAACGTTGGCATCTAAAACGCTGAGGCGATCCCTGATATCATTATTTTTTATGATCGCTATTTTTCCGGCATTTTTTAAATCGGAGTAAGTATTTATAACAGGAACCTGGATTTCAAAATCCCAAAATGCTTTATTAAAGTACTCTATGGTTTTTACTTCATTTTCTAGAATCGTCTTAATTGAGTCATTGTGCAATACAGTTTCAATAATATCCAGATAATATTGTTCATTCTCAATAAATTCACTTGAAAACGTTTCAGCAGATTGCAAGTCTTTAAGCAATAGAGAAAGAATAGCTGTCTCTGTTTTTTTCTCTATTCTCTCTTCATTCCAGTTGTTTATTTGCAGGGCGATTAAGATCCCAATAACAACGAGTGCAATTTCGCCTATGGCATACAGCATATATTTTGAAAACTTGCTCTCTGAAAGTAAGCGTTTACGGATATGGCGGAAGAATTTAATCATCTTTTAACTCTCTATTTATTAAATTAAGTAATCTTACAATACGCTTTCTTAGCGCATAGGCCTGTACATTAATAATACTGTTATAGATTATGCATGTACTTGCCACACCTTGGATTTCTGTGGCATTTTTTATGATAACTGAAGATAGATCGACATTGTTTTTACGAATGAAAAAAGATATAGTATCATTTTTGTCTAATGCATGGTCGGGGGAATAACCGCTATTTAATACATAAGCCCCTACATTACGTATTAGATTTTCATTAATTAATACCGGATAGTAATAATCATTTCGGAACAATTGCCAATTGTCTTCTATTTCTTGTACTTGTTGAATATCGGACGTCCAATTGGAAAGCATTTCAGAAATACTATCGTTAGTAATTAGCCTTAATTTGCCAGTAACAATAATATCGTTCTCAAGGGGGTCGAAAGTAGGATCTTGAGACAATCTGAATAAATAGTATAATAACGAATCGTCCTCTATTTCTTTAGGATTGTCTATATAGTTTAGCAATGCATTACTTGCATGCGTCATTTTATTACGCATTGAAATCTTCTCATCTAATTGTTTTAAATTTTGGGTGTATTCTTTGTGTAGTTGCTTCAGTATTTTTTGTTCGTTAGAACGCTCCATTCTGGTTTCATTCCAGTTATTAATCTGTAATGCAATGAGAATACCAATTACTACAAGAATGATTTCGCCAAAGGCGTATAATATATATTTCGAGAATTTATTCTCGGAAATAAGGCTTTGACGGATATGGCGGAAGAATTTAATCATTAGGTTTTATTTAAATTTTTTGGCATTAGGGATAAAACAAGATCAATTGAGTCAATAGTATTTTCTAAATTTTTTATGGAAGCTCTAATGTTATCACGGTTTAACATAAGTATTCGCCAAACATCTGTTTCAGAAAAAAATCGTTGCATATTCTCAACTTCTAATATTTTCTTGAATTCAAAATTTATGGCATGTGCTTCCATTAGTTGTAACCATTGGTTATTGAAAGCATACTCAATATCACCCAGTGCTTTATTTACATGGTTTACTTTGTCATCGTAATACACCCCTAAACTTTTTCTTAATTCCTTGTCCTTTACATTTTGAAGACCAGCAGATTTTAATGCCTCGTAGGAATTGGTAATGGATTGAAACCTGCTAAAATGCACAACCTCTCCTAACCAATGAGAAACGCTATCCATATTTTTATTTCTGAGACTATCATTCACGAGTTTTTGTGATGCATCAAAAGCCCTCTGTTGCCAAATATTTATATATATTAGATTTTCACGATCTTGCACAAGGTTTTCTTGAATTTGTGAAAGGATCTCCCTTTCAAATACATTACCTTTTCTTACTTCATTCCAATTATTAATCTGAAGCGCAATTAAAATCCCAATGACCACCAGGATGATTTCTCCGATGGCATATAGTATATATTTCGAGAATTTATTCTCGGAAATAAGGCTTTGACGTATACGGCGGAAGAATTTTATCATTTACTACATAGTTTTTGAAGCTGTTTGTAAACAGGTTGCATTTCGTTTAATATTTTCTGAAAATGTTGTTTTTCTCTATTGCTCATCAGCACAAAAAACACAAGGTCGTTTTGGAATTGCTTATAGACTTTAGAATTTTTATCTAAATGCCAATTGTCTACGGGAAGTGTCGTCATAATCTCTGCTCCTAAAGATGATTTGGCATAATCTGCGTATTGAAATCCTACTTGATTATCATCTTCGTAGTCAAATGCTCTTTCTATACTATGGTTTCTATTTAAATCCAGTTGGTATATTAGGTTATCCAATTCAGCATAATACCGAATGAGTATTTTTTTTAAGGAGTCGTTCTTTATTAGGTTAAGTTTGCCCGAAGAAGTAATATCTAAAATAGTTACTTTACTCGGCACAAATGCATTGGTTCGCAACGCTTGAATATAATTGTCTATAAGATATTCTTTGGATCTTTCTTTTTTTGGTAAGTCTAAAAGAAGTGCTTTACTCTTTTTGATTTTATAGTCTGATTCGTCCGATAATCTTTTGATGTTTTGACGATCCAGTTCAAAATCCTCGAGGAATCTACAATAGTATTCGTTTTCTGTTTTAGTGTTTCTTCTGGCTTCATTCCAGTTATTAATTTGTAGCGCAATTAAAATTCCGATAACCACAAGGATGATTTCACCTATGGCATAGAGCAAGTATTTTGAAAAGCGATTCTCGCCAATTAATTTTTTTCGGATATGTCTAAAGAATTTTATCATCTTAAAAATCAATTAAATTTTGTGTCTGGCGTACTATGTCATTTGCCAATGAATCGAGACTTTTGTAGTGCGCAATCATAATACTATTCCAAAACAACTTGCCTTGGTAAAGGTTTTCAAATTCAAGGTCTTTTATAACCTGGTTATAGCTATTATTATACAGTCGGGATTTTTGTTTTATTTCCATATTATTATATGCGTTCAAATTCTGCATCGATATGTTTTTATATAGGTATGGAATGAGTAACGATTGGGCCTGATGGTCTTGATTTTTAAAATCTTCGTCAGAATCTTCAAGCATTTGCAACCAAGTGTACATGCTTTTTTTTAACTGGTTATTGGTTATAAGGTCAAGCTTTCCCGAACTAATGAGTTCTTGGATGGTGCTATTTGCAGGATTGTAATTGCCATATTTCAAAGAATGGCTAATAATGCTATCGAAATCATAATTTTTATGATCCGGTTCAACCCTATTTGTAATGTCCACAATTTTACGAACATGGTTGTTTGCGCGTTCTAAATCCTTAATTCTTTGTTTTAAAACAACTCGATTCTCGGTAAACTCCTCTCGAAGTTCTTCTAATTTATATTGCGACTCGGCTTGCTGTTTTTTATCCTCATTCCAGTTATTAATCTGTAATGCTATCAAAATCCCAATAACGACAAGAATTATTTCGCCAAAGGCGTAGAGAAGGTACTTGGAAAAACGGTTTTCTCCAATAAGGCGTTGACGGATATGTCGAAAAAATTTTATCATATATCTAAAGGTTCGTATTATTACGCCCGCAAGCGACTTACCGACGGCAAGGCGTAGCCATCTCAATCAAATACGCGCAAGCCAATTAATTTTGCTTGAACAAAATAGTGTTTTATAATGGAAGAGTTTTAATATCGTTAAGCTTTAGCTAGGTTTTTAAGTCTTTGATTATTAATTCTATTATTTTATTTGTATCATTAATTAAAATTTCTAACTTATAAATTGCATCCTTATTGATCCAATAGTGCACTGCAGCATTGTTAATGTATTCTATTTTATTCTGTTTTAGATGATTAACCAATTCAAGTTGATTTTGTTCTCCAAATAAAAAAGCTGAAGCAGGCTCAAATCTCATAATACTATTGTTGTAAGTAAATGGGGCATCGTTGGGTAGCGCCCACTCTGTACCAATCCTAATCCATTCTGCAACCTGTTTGTGCTTTGCATAATGTTTTACTAATTGGTCGCGTAATTCAGAATTCTTAATGTCCTTTAAATTACCTGTACTTGAAAGGTCATCGAATGTTGAGGTTGAAGATGTGAAAATGGGGTATATACTTCCGTAGCCAAAAAAGTCGTTGGCAGCAGCAATAAGTTCTCGTTCGCTTGTTTCATTGGTATTTAATGCTTTTGAAAGGTTTTCTATGGTTTCAATTCCTTTTTTTAAATCAGTAATATTACTCTTGAAGGTGTTTATGTCCTCTTTATTTTCAGAAAGCAGCCTTTTTAAATAAAGATTTTCTTGCTTTGCAGATTTTCGGTTTTCGTTCCAATTATTTATCTGCAATGCAATTAAAATTCCAATGACCACCAAAATTATTTCACCTATAGCATAGAGCAGGTACTTGGAAAAACGGTTTTCTCCAATAAGGCGTTGACGGATATGTCGAAAAAATTTTATCATAGTAAATTTTCATCATGAAATGAGAAACGATAGAGAGGTCGCAATGTGAGACCCCTCGTCGCTTATCTGTTGGAAAGACATAATGTCAATAGGATGTATCGATAATAGCAAAACTATTTTTGCAATCTCTAGTTTCTATTTCTCTCACAACTATGTTCAACGTAGTTAAATTTCAGTTTCGATTCAATAGAGTATATTATCTAACGTCCAGTCTAATCGTTTCTCTAGCATACTGAAATTGCAATCTGAAAAGAAGAGTTCGTACATTTCTCTTCTAAAAGCTGCGAGTTCCATTTCGGTATATTCATGTTTGTTCACACATAGATCTACTTTGTCCAATCTCCTTTGTTCTGAATGATTATGGAATTTCCTATACATTTTCGCAAAAGTCTTCTTAGAAACTTTAGATTGGATCATTTCAAGCTCCTCCTCAGTTTCTTTTTTATCTGCATTTGCACAGAGGAGCAGGATATACACTTGTAGTTCAGATTTTGTCCAGTTTGGTTTTTGCTTTGTCATAATTTAGCTGCATTATTTCGCCACGGTTTCGGCAAGTTTCTTAGTGTCGGTATATTGCTGAAACCCAACAATCTTCCCGTCTTTTAATGTCCAGAGGTGTGCTGCCTGAACCATAAAGGCCTTACCTTCCTTTGTGTTAATATCATAGTAGAGTGTTGCCAATACCTTGTCGTTGCTCATTTCATGTAGTTTTACATTCTTTAAGCTGAAAGATTGATACATTCCGCCAATAGGAGCGAACACTCCATTTAATACGGCGTCGGGTCCAATATACGGATTACCAACTGCTAACGCATTACTTTCGGCTTCATTCCAAATAATTTTGTCGTCCATTAGTGCTAAAACAGCAGGAATGTCTTCCTTGGAGAAAGACTCGTACAGCCCGTTAATGATCTGTGCATTATTCGTAGTCTCGGTATAACGATAGCTTTTCAAAATTTTCCAATTCCCTTTCACCTGTTTTAGGGTGTTAACAAATTCACCCTTTAGGGTCATCTTTGGCTCGTCTATTTTATTGTAAACATACATGCCACTTACGAACATAAAATCTTTGGAAAGCTTAGTTGTGTTAGTTGTTTTTAATGTGATATTAAATTTCCCAGAGGCAAATGTAGCTTCGTATTGGGCTTTTATATTATCAAATCCAGAGACCATATTGCCGTCTGAATTTCTGATTGTTGCATCCTCTGCATAGAGAGCATCTAATAAACCGGAGTCTCCCGTATTTATCATAGTGATATATTGCTCGTGCATTTTCTCGATCTCAGGATTTTGAGCATGTAGATGCGAAGTAAATAGGATTATTCCGAAGAAAATAATTTGAGCAGTGGTGTTTTTTAAAAGTTTCATAATTTGGACTTATTTAGTTAATATTAAAGTTGACTCGTGTTTTGGTTTAGTTTGTTTTATGTACTTCCAGCTCTATTTCGATCATAAATTCCGGAAGCGCCAGTTCTGTTACACCCAGCCATGTACCTGTTGGAAAATTATTTTTATAGATCTCTACTCTATAACCTGCGACTTCTAAAAACTTGGACATGTTAGTGGTAAAAACGTCTTCTTTTACAACATCATTAAATGTGCAGCCGTAGTGGTTGAGAATTTTTTCCAGATCGGCATAGCAATTTTTCATCTGCTGTTCTATATCGCCCACCGCGGTTGGATTACCTTCATCATCCATACTCACAGCACCCGAAATTTTAATATTGTTGCCAACTTTCACTGCATGCGAATACCCATAGGCTTTTTCTACCTCCGGACGCAAAAGAAAATAATCCGGAGTTTCGTCAATTTGAACGGGTTCAACAATTTCTTTTTCCTGAGTTGTAACGGCTTCTGTTTGTTTTTCAATGCAACTAATGAGTAGCGTCGCTAAAATGAAGCATGTAAAAAAATGATTCATTCTTCTTAAAGTAATTCTTGAGTATTTCATAATTCAGTTAGTAAAAAAATTGTTAGTTAGTGTTAATCGTTTTCGCTAAACTCGTATTCCAAATCCTATTGCAAATTCTCCATTCGTCACCTTCCTTTTTCCATATATTGATATACTTTCCTTTATCGACAGTGCTTTTGTCACCATAGCGCAAATTATAAGTACCTTCATCAATGATATAATCTCCTGTACCATACATGGAAATAGACGTCTGTGTAAACTCGTGAATTCCATAATTGACCCAATTTGTGTTCAATTTAGAAATAGCCGATTTACCAATAACCGCTTCAGAATTTGGTGGAAATATTTTAGCATCGTCCGTGAAGCAACTATTTAAAAGGTCAATATTCTTCGTGATATGTGCTTCCGTAAAAAGATTTGTCTTATCGTGAATATATTCTTTCAATTGTTCTTCAACAGTGCCAATATTATGCTCTTCGGATTTTATCTTCATCCCTGTAATAGCAGATCCATTACGATCATGCGGATCCGGATTTTGAGCCTGAACTGTAACCAACAAGGATAATAAAACAAGGTTGATCCATATGGTGAATTGTTTCAAAGACATGGTATTTATTATTTTATGGGTGAGATATTAGTTGCTCCTTCGGTCCATCCCATTCAGAAATTTCGAAAACTTCCAGAAGTCCTTGTCTAATAGGTTCGGTTACCTCATTTATTGCGCGTAACCCAAAGTCCATTCCAACCATAGTGCGAATTGGTCTTGTACCATTTGGCATTTCGATCAAATCATCGAATGCCTGTACAACAAGCATAGGATCTGTTGGAGCATCAGGGTTTTCAAAAGCCGCTATTACCTGATTTGCAAAACCTTCACTAAACTCGCCTACATGCTGATATGCTCTTGCTATTTCTTCATTTTCCGAAGGAATAATGGTATTAAAGAAGTCGGTTGCAAAGGGTCCGGGTTGTACCATGACCACGTCGATACCTAATGGAGCTAATTCGTAACGCATGGATTCGCTTAGACCTTCCACACCCCATTTACTGGTATGATATATACCAAAACCGGGCGAACAACACCGTCCGGCAATGGAACTTATTTGAATTATAAGTCCGTTGCTTTGCTCACGCATTTTAGGAAGTACCGCTTTTGCAACTCTAAAAGTTCCCACGATGTTAAGGTCGAGTTGGTCAATAAACTGCTGCGATGAAAAGGATTCTATAGGACCCCCAAAGCCACGTCCGGCATTATTGATAAGTACATCTACATTGCCAATTTTCAACATTGCTTTACTTACACTTTCATCAGATGTCACGTCTATCTCCACAACATCAATGTTAAGCTTATTTGCATTGGCATACTCTTTTAGTTCTGAAGCCTTATGTGCATTCTTTCCGTTAACATTACGCATAGTTGCATACACGTGATGCCCTTTTTTGCTGAAATGTTTTGCAGCCATAAGGCCGAAGCCCGAACTGCAACCTGTGATTAAAATGTGTTTCATAATATTTATTATTTGGTAGTTAGAATAATTAGTTAATGGGATCTTTCAGAAATAAATTTCATTCCATCATAAAAAGAAGCGAATGGTACATGTCCTGCATTTTCGTAGGTTTTATACTGAAATTTCACCAAGTCGCCCAAAGCGGATCTCATCTCTTCTGAAAATTTAAGTACAGATTGATGGATTTCTCTGTTAGGGTCTAATGGGTCCGACAAGGAATTGGCTACGAACAATTTTTTGTCTTTAAAATGTATTTTTTGTTTAAAAGCATTGTTAGCTAATGCCGTAAAATAATCATCCATATCTGCAAACCAGCCGGCGCAGTTACCAATGTAGTTGCTAAATAATTCAGGGTTTGCCAAAAAAGCATACATCACAAACAAACCACTTAGAGATCTACCTCTTATGGTTCGTTCGTTGGTCGTTCTATAGTTTTGTTCGATATACGGAACCAGTTCTTTTTCTAAAAACAGAAGGAAATTCTCCGCTTTTGGGTTATCCACCTTATAAGAAGGTCTGCTTAATGGCATCATATCTCTATCCCGATCGGTATTTGCGATTGCTACGATGATCATTTCCATTTTTAAATTATACGTTACCAAACGTGCATCTATAAGGTTGTTCTCTAATCCATCTAATAGGTATAATGCCGAATAATTCCTGGTTGATGTTTGGTAATCATCGGGAAGGGAAATGATGAGGTATCTATTCTCTTTAAGTATTTTTGAATAGAGACTGTCTTTATGCCCAATCTTTATCGTCACATCCTGTGCAAGCCCAAAACTTGGAAATATCAATTGCAAAAACACGAGCAAAATGACACCGATTTTCATAACCTTTTGGTTTAGTAGGTTTTATAAATAGCAAGATAGATGCATATTTGTAGGATGTCAATCACATCTTAATGTGAATTTGGACGCTATCATTTTGTATATTTGGTAATCAACTACTAACCAATACCCATACTTTGAAGTCATTTTCAACTGTTCATTACTTTTTGTTCAGCCTTATTTTGGGTTTTATATCTATAACAGTCTGTGCACAGAATGCATCACAAATAGATATACTTACCACAGAAGACGGATTGTTATTTAGAGATGTTTCTGATGTTGTTCAGGACAACAAAGGTCTTCTGTGGATTAGTACGGCCCAAGGTCTAAATCGTTATGATGGTGAGAATTTCAAAGCTTACACCAGCAATCCTAATAATCCATTTTTTATTAGGGAAGATTTTATAAAAGCTAATATGGCCTATAGCCAGCTTGACAATTCTGTATGGTTTTTAGCAAACGATGAATTATTTCAATTGAAATTATCCACAGACTCCATCAATTCTTTTAATGAGACTAATAATCTTAAAGGGAAGGTTTTAGATGTTTTACGTTTGTCTGATGCTTCGGTTTGGGTGGTTACCGATGATTACTGGAATGTGGAAAGAGGTACTGCCAGACAATATCTTCAAAAGTATGAAGAAGGCACTTTTAAAGTAATGGCTTCGGTCGAGAGATTTAAACGGGGTTTTAATAAACTGACTTCAGATTGTGAGGGATTTCTATGGTGGACTACCACGAGCGGAACCTATAGGTATACGGTAGAAGGTGAATTACTGGACAGCAGGAAATTGGATACGTATGATTGGAATGGGGAAATAATTCATTACGTACCACATTTTTTCGATAGTAAGAACACTTTTTATTATTTTCCTGTATCTCAGGGAGGTGTAAATGTTTATAATACTTCCACCAATACATCTAGTCGTGTTTTCGATACAGAGGATTTAATTAGACGTGCAATAGAAGATCAAGAGGGGAATATCTGGTTTGCCGGTGATAGATCTTTGTATCGTATGGACACTAATGGAAAGTTTAGTGACTATACATTGTTGCTAAAATCTAAACTAGACTACACAATTATCAACAATTTATTTATTGACCGGAATGGTTTGCTCTGGGTCGCTACCGATAATGGGTTGTTTAAAATAAAAACTCAGAAACAATTGTTTTCTACTGTTTTTAAAACCGAAAAAGAAGGTTGGGGAAACTCAATGAGAGGAATTTTTGAAGATGCAGAAGGACGAATATTTTCCCTGTGTGAAAGTAAACATCAATTATGGTATAAAACTAAAAGTGGCCAGATTGATTCACTTCCCTTAAAATCGAAATCTGGAGAGCCTGTTTCTTTGATGTATGATACCAGTTTTTTTGTAACAAATAACGAGAAAACCCATGCGTATGCGATAAGTAAAGGAATTCGTAAAATAGACCTGAAAACGGGACAGACCGTAACTTACGATCAATTTAGTGATCGTAATAAAATCTATGGGCCAAACGCCTTATTAAAACTCAAAGACGGACGATTGCTGTTTGGGTATACTCTGGAGATGCTCACTGTATTTAATCCCGAAACAGAAGAAAGCAGATTGGTTTTTAAAGATCTCTCGGATCAATCGAATATTACGGATCTTCAATATTTTGAACAGAGTAAAGATCCCAATAGCATTTGGGTTGGCACAAAGAATGATGGTATTTTAAAAATAGATCTAAATGGAAACATACTGAAATCTTATAACACTAATACCTTACCGCCGTTTGGAAATCACCATGTACTCTGCATTGAAGAAGATAAGGATGGGAGTGTGTGGATTGGTTCTTATGGGGGTGGTCTCAGCCACATTGCTCCGGATGGTAATTCGATCACGAACTATTCTAAGACTAATGGTTTACCCGATGATAATGTTACAGGTATTTTGCGGGAAGGTGAAGATAAGCTCTGGATAAGTACTTATAACGGATTAGCACTATTCGATAAAACTACTAAAGTGTTTCAAAGCTTCTATACCGAAGATGGCTTGTCGCACAATGAATTCAACTATTCATCATTTTTTAAAGATAGTCAAGGCCTGTATTATTTTGGCGGAATGAATGGGATTAATTTTTTCGATTCTAAAGAATTGAAAGAATCTGTAGAACCACCGGATATCCAGTTTCTTGGAGTTTCAGGCTATAACAGCAGAACACAGGAGAGTTATGTAAAAGATTATGCCCAACAGGAATTAACAACCTTTACTGCGTCGCCATATGACCAATATTTTGAAGTAAATTGGACACTTCCCAGTTATTTTCAAAACGATAAAAATTCGTTTAGCACCAAATTAGAAGGTTTCGAAGATCGATGGTTTCATCAAGGAAATGTTTCCTCGGTTAGATACAACAAGTTGCCTGCCGGGAATTATATTTTGAAGGTGAAAGGATATGACTCCAGAGGAAATGAAAGTGCAAGAATACTATCTATCCCCATCACAGTAAAACAAATCTTTTATAAAAAATGGTGGTTTATATTGTTAGTGTTACTTGTGCTGTCGGGAATTGTATATGCCGTGTTTAGATATCACCTAAAGCAAGCCCTGGCGATGGAGCGTTTACGGACAAAAATTTCCAGTGATCTTCACGATGATGTGGGTTCTCTGCTTTCAGGATTGGCAATGCAGACCGAACTTATGGAAATAAATGCGAACGAAGCCGATAAGAAAAGACTTCAAAAAATCGCAACTATTAGTAGAAATGCGGTTTCACAAATGCGCGATCTGGTCTGGAGTATAGACAGCAGGAGAGAAACCATTGCTCACTTGATAGAACGAATGAGGGAGCTTGCCGAAGAGTCGTTGTTGCCAAAAGACATCGCATTTAATCTTGATATTTCAAACATTAAAAACCGTGATAGAAAACTACCGGCACAGGTTAAACAACATATCTTTTTAATCTATAAAGAAGCCATTAATAATATCGTAAAACATTCGGATGCTAGCTTGGTGCATATTCAAATTACAAACAATTCTAAAGGTTGTCGGTTTGTAGTGCGGGACAACGGGAGTAATAAAAAATCATATAAGTCTTCCGGGTTGGGCTTGTCGAACATGGAAATGCGAGCAAATAAACTCAAAGCAACCTTAAATTTTAAAAGTGAAAATGGCTTCGGTGTTCATTTGGATCTACCATTCAGCATTTAATCAAAAAATATCACATCATGATGTGAAAGATTAGATGTTATAAAATGATAACTTTATACTCTCGGAATATTGTCCTTTTAATGTATTGTATATCCCTATGATTAGATTGGCCCTTATAGAAGATGATTTATTGATCCAAGAGAGTTTAAAGGACTTTTTTAGTACAAAGGAAAATATATACTGCGTACATTCTTCCACCTCTGTTGAGAACTTTTTAGAAACCATATCTAATATAGATTCCCAGCCGGATATTATCCTATTAGACATTAATTTATTAGGGATTACCGGGATACAGGGTATTCCTTTACTTCTGAAAGCGCTTCCGGAAACAGATATTATTATGCTAACCACCTTTGAGGACAATGAGAACATTTTTAAGGCTTTGTGCGCGGGCGCATGCTCTTACCTTTCAAAAAAAACCTCCTTGGTAAAAATTATGGAGGCTATTGAGGTGGTTCATGCCGGGGGATCTTATATGTCTCCTTCAATAGCACGAAAAATCGTGAATAAATTTGCACCTAAACGTAACAGAGCACAAATTTTAACAGCACGCCAAAAAGACATCGTTGACGGAATTGTAGCCGGTAAAAGTTATAAAATGATTGCAGACGACCTATTCGTTTCTCTGAATACTATTAGAACGCATATAAAGAATATTTATAAAGTTCTTGAGATAAACAGTAAGGCAGAACTCATCAAAAAGTCATACGATAGGGAACTTTAATTTTAAATCCATGTATTTGGCAACTACTAGAATTAGCAACATCCACTTCCCGGGGCACAGCTGTTTCCTTCAGTAACAATTTCGACAGTCTCCGGAACGCCACATGTTTCTTTTGCTTTACAATCGGTTTTTTCTATAGCTAATTTAAAGATCAAATTATTGTTACGTATTTCGTAATCGGTTACAAAGAGTTGCGCAGTATGAAATAATGCATTACTGTATTCAAATTTTACTTCGGAAGAAAGATCGTAGGGTTTCATCGTTCCCACTTTGTTTAAAATTCCCAAAGCCTTAAACGTACTCATGTATTCCGCTTTACCCAATTCTGAAGGGCTTTCCCATAATTGAATAATAGTTTCGTTCCACGCATCGGTGTTCGCTCCGCAATCTACCGAATCTATTTTTATGTGTTTTACTTCAGTAATATGGTAATTTGCTCCCACAAGTTGGTTAGGAGCGTATTCAAAAAGTAGTTCCTTGTCTTTATACCTATTGAGAACGTCGAATAATTCTTTAGTTTTCATAAATTATAGATTTTAATTTAACAGCATTTCTCTGCCGTTGTTTCAAAGAATTCCTGAAATAAATTTTTTAGTTCGTATAACCTATCAAGGTTGATACGGTAGTACTGACTTTTTCCTTCAAACTTACTTTTAAGAAGTCCGGCCTTCTTAATAACCTGTAAATGCTGTGAAGTAGTGGGTTGAGATAACTTGATTTTTTCAGATATATCCTTACACAAACAACCTTCACAATCACCAATGTAGTTGATAATTGCAATTCGTGCCGGATTAGAAAGGACTTTGGCATAATCTGCCAGTTTGTTCGCCTGTATTGGATGTATATGTCTTTTAGTAACCCCCATGACTCAATAGTTTAGTTCACAACTACTTAAAAAAGTAAATTATATTAGTTATATATTGCAATATTACGATGTAATTTTGAAATAAAAAAGCCTTCAGGTATTTTTCTGAAGACTTTTTTATTTTTAGAACCAGGGTTTCTTATTCGCCTGATAAGTTTCGTAGAACTCTTCGTCGCTTTTAGTAAGGTAAATAATTCCCTCTATCAATCCAACAATTCCAGTTGCCATAAGAATAAAGCTACCAATTATAATACAGGTAGTAACTACACCTATTAAACTAGCTACCAAAAGGATTATACCCTCTTTATTATATCCCAGGATAAACTTATGAATTCCGAAGGCTCCCAGAACAATTGCTAAGATCCCGGCAATGATCTTCTTATTTTCCGTGCTCTTAGTGGTTTCATTCCAGCTTTCCTTCATATCATTAAAGGCTCCCTTTGCTTCGTTAGAAGCTTCATTAGCCTCATTTTTTATCTTGTCCCCAAGATTTTCGTTGTTTTCGTCACTCATTATAATTGATTTTATTTGGTTGATTAATGTTTCGAAACATAAATCTACAAAATTTATAAGAATGCTTTATCAATTGGCTCCCAAAGTTCAATTTTATTTCCCTCAGGGTCAAGTATCCATCCAAACTTTCCGTAGTCATACTCTTCAATTTCTCCCACAACAGTTACACCTTCCAACTTTAAAACTTTTATTAGCTCAACCAGGTTTTCAACGCGGTAATTAAACATAAAATCCTTTTTAGACGGCCCAAAGTATTTTGTGTCATCAGGAAACGGACTCCATTGTGTAGAACATTTTTTGCCATTCTCATCCTTCCACCAAAAAGTACATCCCCATTCGTCTGTGTTAAAACCTAAATGTTTTTTATACCATTCTTTTGCTTTTTTCGGGTCTGTTGTCTTAAAGAACAAACCTCCAATTCCTGTTACTCTTTTATCCATTTTTTTTTGGTTTAATTTTTACGTTGTAATATTAATGCAGAAATCAAGGAAATTATAAAGCCTATGATCACCACAGAGAAGAACATAATAAATGCCATAAAACTCGGACTCCCATAATCCTTCATTTGTTGTTTTAGTTCTTCACTCTTAATTGCAAACTCTTCTGCAGGTAGCTCCTCTCTCATCGAAGAGAGCATATGTTCCTGATATTCCACAGCAAAATCGGGATTAATCATTGTGGTGTAAATATAATCCACAATCCCAAAGCCAAGGCCGGCGAAAATTGAAATAAGTAAGCCTATTTGTAATGCCTTTCCTATTGAAATGGCACCATTATTTTCCTTGTCTCGATAATGTTTTATACCAAAATAAGTAAAAATTAATGAGGCTGCCATCGTGAGATAACCTATGATTTCCTGAGTCGAATAATCTAAACTCTTTGCGAAAACCAGAGCAAGCGTAAATAGAATTAGCGCGGTGATGAGTCCGAAAAATCCAAATTTTAATACTGTTCGTTTCATATTTGATCGATTTAATTTGAAACAAATCTATTGATAAGGGCTTTAAATCATCTCATACTAAAGTACCAAAATGCCTCGTACTTTAGTATAATTCTGTCTTTATGTAATAATTGAGATGGTCTTTGCCTTTTTAACAGCTTGTGTTCGTCGTTTCACATCCAACTTAATAAATAGGTTAGATACATGAGACTTTATGGTACTTTCAGAAACGAAAAGCTGGTCGGCTATTTCTTTATTAGAAAAGCCTTCTGAAATTTTAATAAGTATTTCATGCTCCCGACTGGTAATACCAAGTTCTTCAATTTTTTCTGTGTTTACTTCTGAAATACGAGCAGAATTCTCCACGTCTTGCCTGTTGCTTTTGTTGTTTATAATTAATCCGATAAAAAAGAAGACCAAGGCGATAACAGCGATCACAAATTCAGTTTTTAAGTTACCTGAAGCGATAGAATATTTACCTAACTGAAATAATACCAGAAGGGATATAATAAGGGAACCAAAAATAATAATAGTCTTTTTCACCTAACACTTATCTAAATTTCTGAAGTATTTTATCTACAATGACCTGTGCTAGCTTTTCTTTGCTTTCTACGGTCCAGCCGGCGATATGCGGACTCAAGATCACATTATTGAGAAGCAGTAATTCTTGTAGAGGTTTTGGCAGTTCATCTGAACTAAATAACGATTCAAATGAGCTTTTTTCGTACTCCAATACGTCCAATCCTGCACCTAAAACACTTCCTTTTTTTATCGCTGAAACAAGATCTTTTGTCACAACACTCTTACCTCTGGCGGTATTAATAAGCCAAAATGGTTTTGAAAAGGCCTCAATAAACTTAGTGTTCACCATTTTATCTGTCAAAGGTGTCCATGGCGTATGTAAACTCAATACATCTGCTTTCTCCTGAATTTCTTCTAAGGAAACTTGTTTGGCATTTTCGTCGCCAACACCCTCAATTAGATCATAACACAATACTTCACAATCGAATCCCTTAAGTTTTTTCGCGAAAGCCTTTCCCATATTTCCATAGCCAATAAGAGCGACGATTTTTCCATCTAATTCAATGCCTCTGTTGTCCTCTCTATTCCATTGTCCGTTATGAACTTCAGAATTAGCTTTATTTAATTTATTAAAGAGAGACAGTAACATGGCCAACGCGTGTTCGCCAACGGCATTTCTATTGCCCTCGGGAGCAGAGAAGAGGGTAATTCCTCTTTTTTCTGCATAGGGGATATCGATACTTTCGAGTCCGGCGCCTACTCGCGCAATAAACTTTAAGTTTGGTGCTGCATCAATAAATTGTGAGTCGATCTTAAATCGGCTTCTTATTACAATACCGTGATATTGGTCAATGATCTGTTCAATTTTTTCCTTGGGAGAGGTATAGTCTTCGTGATTTATAAAGCTGTTTTTTTGCAATTGTTCGAGCAAGAGAGGATGATTGCTATCGAGATGAAGAATTTTCACAAGATCAGATTTTTGGATAAACAGTTTGGGTTTTCTTGTCGATGACATTCCCGGTATGAGCTGTAGAGATCTTCTCAAAAAGCAACACATGAACTTCTTCGCCGTTAATTGTTTTTGGGCAGTGTTCTACTCCCTTGGGGACTACGATAATTTCACCTTCATTTACAATTTCTTTTTTATTTCTGAAATGCATTTCAAGGGTCCCTTTTTGAACAAAGAATAATTCGTCTTCATTTTCGTGCATATGCCAAACAAACTCATCTTTGATCTTGGCAAGCAGCACTTGCATATCATCTACAATGGCAATTTGGTGTGGATGCCAGTGTTTACTGAAGCTAGAGAGCTTTTGTTTAATATTTATAGGTTTCATAATGTTGAAATTATAAAAGTACGCTTAGTATATTTCTTTTTGAAAGAAGCAAGTTACTAATTTCTTTTGTGGGTTGATTTATTCATTTTTGATTTCACATAAGAACTAACCAAAAAGATTGCGGTAATGCGTTAGGGATAGTAGTGAAAATCCTGCCTTTGGCAGATTGTAGCGAATAGCCCGGTTAAAACCTAGCTACGGGTAGGTGGGTTTAAAAACGCCAAAATTCAGAATAACGGATAGAGGTCTTATTAGACAGGCTAAAATCCCAAAATAACCTTAGAGAGGTAGAAAAACAGAAAAATTCCGAAGATATCATTACTGGTTGTAATAAACGGACCGGTGGCAATTGCCGGATCAATTCCTCTGCGATCAAGAATTATGGGGACAAACGTTCCAATCAAGGCGGCTACGATAATTACCGAGAGCATTGAGAGCGCGATCGTGAGTCCTACTAACTGGTCTAATCCCGCGATATAACCATAAGCGATCACCAAAAGTCCGAGTGCTATTCCGTTAATTAGTGCGAGTCCCACTTCTTTGAGGAGTCGGTTAAAAAGACTCCCTTTTACGTTGTCGTTTGCCAAACCTTGAACGATGATGGCACTAGATTGAACTCCTACGTTTCCTGCCATCGCTGCAATTAAAGGGGTAAAGAAAAAGAGTATTGGAAATTGGGAAAGGGCTTCTTCAAAGCCTTGCATAATGTATACACTCCCTAATCCGCCAAATAGTCCTAAAACCAACCATGGTAATCTCGCACGCGTTAATTGCCAGATGCTGTCATCTGCTTCTACGTCTTGGGAGATACCGGCCGCCATCTGATAATCTTTTTCGGCTTCGTCTTTAATAAAATCAACGATATCATCAATAGTAATTCTACCTACCAAAATACCTTCTTCATCAACGACAGGAATAGCTTCAAGATCATATTTTTGCATTATTCTGGCGACTTCTTCGTTTTCGGTATGTACGGTAACATAATCTACTTTTGGGATAAAGACTTCACTAATTTTTGTTTTTTCTGAGGCGGTTAACAGATCTTTCAGGGAGAGTCTACCTGTTAACTTACCGTCTTTATTGGTTACATAAATTGAATGTACACGGGTAACGTTTTCGGCTTGTCTGCGCATCTCACGAACGCATCCCGCAACCGTCCAGGTCTCTTTTACTTGTACAAGTTCCTTTGCCATAAGTGAACCTGCGGTATCTTCGTCGTAATTTAGAAGTTCAACAATATCTGCTGCATGATCCTCGTCCTTGATCTTGTTAATTACTTTCTTTTGGATATCTTCATCGAGTTCGGCGATAATATCGGCGGCATCATCGGTATCCATTTCTTCAAGCTCGTTAGCGATCTCCTTGGGTGAGAGTCTATCGAGAATTTTTTCACGAACGTCGTCATCCAGCTCCATAAGAGCTTCAGATGAAATATCGGTTTCCAGTAATTTTACGAGATATGTCGCCTCGTCACTTTTAAGTTCTTCGAGCAGTTCGGCAACATCGGCAAAGTGAAACTCTTTTAACAGCTCACGCAACGCATTACCATCCTTCTTGGCGATAAGCTGTTCAATGTTTTCTATGAAATCAGTCGTGAGTTGAAATTGCATCTTCCTCGATTTTTTTTGTGAGCGCTATAAATTGAGCTACCGGGAGTTGCTCCGGACGTTTGCCAAAGATAGTATCTTCTTTTAGTTTATCTGAAAGATTAAAAGATTTTAGACTGTTTCTAAGCGTTTTCCTTCGTTGTTGGAATGCTGTTTTTACAACGCGGTACAACATTTTTTCTTCACACTCGAGCGAATAATCCGCTTTTCTGCTAAGACGAAGCACACCGCTATCCACTTTAGGTGGAGGATCGAAAACAGAAGGCGGTACGGTAAACAAATATTCTGCATCGTAAAATGCTTGTGTAAGTACCGACAGGATCCCATAAATTTTACTCCCTTCTTTGGCGCATATTCGCTGTGCTACTTCTTTCTGAAACATTCCGGTAAACTCTGGTATTTGCTCTTTATATTCTAGTGTTTTAAATACAATTTGAGTAGAGATGTTATAGGGGAAATTACCGGTGATTCCGAAGGGCTCCTGACCAAAAATATCATGGAGGTCGCATTTTAGGAAATCGGCCTCAAGCAGCTTTAAATTGTCGTTTAAATAGTTGGCTTCTAAAAATGAAATCGACTCTGTGTCTAAATCCATCGCCACCAACTCTATCTCTTTAGAAATTAAGTATTTAGTGAGAACTCCCATTCCGGGACCAATTTCAAGAACGTTCGTATAACCATTTAGCTGAAGTGTATTTGCTATTTTTTCGGCAATGGCCTCATCTTTAAGAAAGTGTTGTCCAAGATGTTTTTTAGCGCGAACGGATTTACTCATTGGGAAGGGTAATTCAGGTTATTTTTTCCTTTCTTCGGAAGGCTTTAAAGATACCAACTTTAAGAGGAACACCATAGCTTTACAACGTTAATATGGCGGAAGATTTTTGATATCTCTCCTCTATTTTTTTACTAAAACAGCGTATTTGAGCGATAAAACCTACCATTTTAACAAAAAAATGTAAGAAAATTCCTTTAAATTAAAATATGCTTCTATATTGCCCAAAATGTATCGCCCTAAGTTATTAGTATTCAAATTTATGGCTTATAGAATTAAAAAATTTTGTAGCGATTGCCCCCGTTGCATTTCATGTTAGCAATTCATAAAAATACTTCAAAATGAGGTTGTTTCTTTTGAGGAGGAGAAATAGCCTTGAATAAATAAAAAAAGTGTTTTTTGGGGGACAATTGCCACAACAACATATAAATTATAAGCGGGAACACGTTAGTTTCCGAAGAAGAGAACGAGAAGAGTATTAGTCTCGTGTTTATTATTAGTCAATAATAATTAACCAAAGCAGCGAAAGCTGCACTAAGCCCATTAGATTTATCTAATGGGCTTTTGTTTTTTAACTGTGTTAAATTGATGTTTATCGATATAATTGACTTAAATGAAGAAATATCTTACAATAATTTGAATGAATTTTTCTGCGATCCTAATGTTTTATTTAATTTTTTTAAGCATTTTATTAGTGTTTAACTAGCTGTGAGATAGAGCTTTATTGTGGCATTTTTTGGGTAGATGTAAAAATTAATAATTCGCAATATAATTTTTATGCAATGAGTTAATATATAGAGCGTTGAAAAAGGAACAAACTTAACTCAATTCATATCCCCCTATGAAAAAACTTGTAAAAAGCGGTGTATGCTTTATGGCACTCGCATTTCTGTTCATTTCCTGTTCAGAAGAAGACGTAGCAATCCCGGTTGCGAATGGTGATCAGTACCAAATAGATCTAACATTATCACTTCAAACAGATTGGCAAATTGCAAACAGGGTGTTGTTTTTAATTAATCAGCATCGCACATCTTTGGGTCTTTCTGAAATTGTAAGCGATACGCAGTACGCATCGGCACTTGCCGTAGAGCACACTCAGTATATGATCGCGAACAACTCCTTAAATCACAATAATTTCGATTCGAGGGAGGCTACACTTCACAGTCGTGGTGCCACAATGGTTGGAGAGAATGTTGCGAAAGGGTATAATACGGCAGATGAGGTGGTCACCGCCTGGTTAAATAGTTCGTCTCACAGACAGGTGATAGAGGGTAATTTTACCCATGCCGGCTTTGGAATATTAAGCAACAGTAGCGACGTACATTACTATACCATGTTAATTTACAAATAGAGACCGCCGGTATTAGTGTTCACTAATTACTTCAAGTTCTGTTCTAAACGCCACAAACTTACCTTCAAAAGGCTTACTTTGAGCCCTAAGGGTTTCGGCATCTTCCGAATAGTACTTTTCAAGGGTTTCCTTGCTATCGGTTCGATATTGGATAGAATATGTGATTCCTCCCATTTCTTCCTCGATCTGAACACGGGTCATAAGTGCATTAGAGAATTTTCCGGTGGCAAGCATAGCCGGAATATGGTCATTTTTCATCCAGTTAAGCCACGAATCGTGTACAGATGGATCAATATTTATGGTAACGTTGTAGATGTACATATAAAAGTTCTTGAAAACTAGTATCAATTTATGGCATCCCCACGAAGAGATCTGTATTTCTTTCTCGCCTCTACGAAGTAAATGCTATCGGCAAACTCAAAGATTATCTGTTCATAGAATTCTTTTGCCTTTTCAGGGAGTTGCAATTTCTCTTCATATAATTTCGCCAGGTGAAAGTAAGCATCGTCAGCCAGAATATCTTCCTTATATAGCTCTATTAGCTTTAGGTAATTAGCTTCGGCCATATCAAACTGTTCCGTTTTCTCGTAAAGATCTCCTTGTTTTAGCAAGGCTTCATCTTCAATTTTTTCCCCTTTGTGATTGAGTAGAATATCGTCTAAGATTTGAATGGCTTCTTTATTTTTATTCTGAAAGGCCAAAAGATCGGCTCTTGCATATTTTTTCAATGCTGTTTGAGTAGAATCTTCTAGTGAATTATCTCTAATCATCAAACTAAGTTGCATCGCATCGTTCGCTATAAGTTGGGAAGCAGATTTCCGAAGCACATCTAATTGTACTTGTGCCCATTCAAAATCTCCTTTGAAATAGCTGGTTTGAGCTACTTTAAAACGTGCTTCTTGTGCTAATACATCACTTTGTACCTTCTTCTGAATTTGTGAGTAATAAATTAACGCCTGATTAAATTTCTCATCATAAACTAAGATATCTGCCAACTCCATTTTTACTCGTGCTTCTTGATAGGAAGTGAGTTTTTCTTTCCCAAGCGCTTTTAAATTTTCAATGGCTTTTTCTTTTTTTCCTGCCTGAAAGGCTAAAAAGTGGTTGTAATCTATTTGTAGCAAATACGTTTGTCGTGAACGCCCATAAGTGTCTAAAAGTGATTCGAACTGCTTTTCAACTTCGGGATAATCTTTTTCGGTTGCCGTTTTTAATGCAATTTTCATCAAGTATTGATGTCCTTGTAATTTAGCTTCCGGGGTGGTAGATTTTTCGATCAGGAAATTGACGATATCGGTGGCGTTTTCGTAATCTTCTTCAGAAATAGTGATTATCGCCAATTCTGCCATCCCCCGAAGGTCTTCTTCCGTACGTTTATAAATCGCTTTTTCCTGAGTAAACGCTTTTTTAAACTCCTTTTGTTGTATAAATAACCAACTTAGTAATTCGTTGTACAACACGTTGGGTTCCTTCTGAAGATTTTGTAGTAAGGTTTTTCGCAGGATCGTATTCGCTTCATTTAACGGGTCTTCGGTCACGTACATACTAAAATTACGTTGTGCAATACTTTTACCCGAAGGATTCTTTACAATTAGATCGATGTATTTATTAAACATTTTTTCCAACTCTCCTTGCTCACCGTAAATACGTGCCAATTGAATATTGAAGTCTCTTTCGGGGTCAAGAACCATCATTTGCTCATACAGGGAGGCTGCCTGATCTAAAAGACTGTATTTCTCGAAAGACTTTCCAACACTATACGCATAATTGGAATTTAAAAGAGCCATTTCGATAGCCAGATCATAGTATTTGTTAGCTTCCGTAGTATTTTCCTGAAGCGAATAATTATACCCCAATTCTACATAAAGTTGCGGATTGGTACGTGGAGCATCTAGTTTTTCCTGTAATAAAGACTCGGCGGCCTCAAAATTCTCTAATTGTTGATGTGCTTCTATGATAGACAGTAAAAAATCGAACCGACTGGGAGTCTTTTTATAGAGTTTCTCATAGATCGCCAGGGACTTTTCATATTCACCCTGGTCAAAGTAATTTTTGGCTAAGAGCTCGTTTTGAGCCATAGCCGAAGTCCCCATAATAATTAATAATAAAAGCAGAATATAACGCATGCGTTAAAGATAACGAATTGATTTCTGACTGAGTATATCAAAAATGACGCCGATTAAGCTAAATCTATTTAATCGATTAGATCGAACCCGCAATACGGAACTAAAACCTCAGGGATCCTGATTCCTTCTGAAGTTTGATAATTCTCTAAAATACCTGCTAACACCCTTGGTAAAGCAAGAGCACTACCGTTTAAAGTATGTACCAGTTTATTTTTTCCATCGGAATCTTTAAAACGAAGTTTTAATCTATTTGCCTGGTAGGTCTCAAAATTTGAAACTGATGATATCTCTAACCAACGATCCTGAGCTGTCGAAAATACCTCAAAATCGTATGTAAGGGCCGAGGTAAAGCCCAGATCGCCACCACAAAGGCGTAAAATTCTATAGGGCAACTTTAATTCACGTAATATCTCTTTTACGTGTTCTACCATTCCATCCAGAGCTTCGTAACTTTTATCAGGATGTTCAACCCTAACAATCTCTACTTTGTCAAATTGATGCAACCGATTTAAACCGCGAACATGAGCCCCGTAACTTCCCGCTTCTCTTCTAAAACAAGGGGTGTAACCCGTACACGTTATTGGAAGATCACCGGAATTCAAAAGATCGCCACGAAACATATTAGTTACCGGCACTTCGGCTGTTGGAATTAAATAAAGATCGTCTGCCGTTACATGGTACATCTGACCTTCTTTATCAGGGAGTTGCCCGGTGCCATAACCCGAAGCTTCATTTACCAAATGCGGTACTTGATATTCGGTATAACCTGCCGCAGTATTTTTATCCAGAAAATAGGCAATCAAAGCACGCTGCAGTCTGGCGCCTTTTCCTTTGTAAACAGGAAATCCGGCACCCGTAATTTTAACTCCTAATTCAAAATCGATGATATCGTATTTCTTTGCCAATTCCCAATGCGGAAGTGCTCCTTCTGCCAAAACAGGGACATCACCTTCTCTAAAAGTTTCCTCGTTATCATTTTCGTCGGTTCCCGCCGGGACGAGTTGGTTGGGAATATTAGGGATAGTGTACAAGAGGTTCTGAAGCTTTTCGGAAGCAACATTTAATTGCTCACTTAGCTCTTTAGATGTTTCTTTTAGCTTACTCGTTTTCTCCTTAAGTAAATTTGCTTTTTGAGTTTCACCATTCTTAAAAAGTATGCCGATCTCCTTAGAGAAGGTGTTCGATTGTGCCAAAGTTTCATCTAATTTAGCCTGCGTACTTCTTCTGGTTTCGTCGGCGTCTAAAACTTCATTTAACACTTGAGCTGCATCAATACCTCTTTTGGCAAGTGCAGTGATCATTTGATCTTTATTTTCTCTAATGTCTGTTACCTGTAACATCTTTTGGATTTAAGACGTCAAATTTACATAAATTCTTGGTGAAGGAAGGATTTTATAAGCTCAAAATAAAGATTGGCCTGGTTGCAAAAAACAACCTCTACCATTGGGCTTTAAATTTGCGATTTTGTTAAGTGAATCTATCATTATATCTAATTTGAAGGCTCATTTTATAATTATGAGCTATAAGAATTGTAGGAGTTATTTAGTACGAAGAACTTCTTTTGCACGATAATCATCGGGCGAGGGCAATATCCAATCATGATGTTTAAAATGGTGCCATTTTTCAGATGCGAGATCCACTTCCGAATCAATTAATTTATGATAGGAACCATCATTAACTTTCACCCTTACTTCCATATAAACCGCAACATCCTTGCCTTTCTCGGCTTCCACATGTTTTATTCGTTGTGCCAATTGCCACAAAATATCCGGCTTTGTTTTAACAGATCGCTGTTGCTTTTTAGCCAATAGTTTGTTGTGGTCATACCAAGTGCGTTTACCGGTTGCTTTATCTTCAACCCATACACTAAGACTTCCGCCTTTAGAGCGCAACATCATTCGCCAACTTAATCGATGCCCTTCTTCTGTCCAAAGAACATCATCTTTAAAAAACCAATGTCGTAATGGCAAACCTATTTGAAAGATAAAATAGATCGAGAATACTGTGATGATTAGTTTTTTATGCTTCGGAATGATTATTTCTCCGGCTGTATAAAGTGTTTTTCTGGGCAAAAATCGCTTCTGAAGTGTTTCCGAAGAAAAGAAAAACAAAGCGAAAGCTATAGACATATAGGGAAAGATCCCAATTTGAAAAACGATAGAATTAAAAAGATGGAAGAATACCGATATGATAAATCCTATTAGGCGTGTACGTTTCCAGAGCATTAGCGGTACTATCAATAAATCGAACAAAATACCCACATAGGCGATGCACCAATGCACCCAATCCAGTTGTAAAAATTCGCCAATTAACCAATAGTCCTTTTTGCCTCGCATAAATAACTCGGCTACCGATGCGTTTAACCAATCCGGATACCACTTTGCCACCGAAGCATACGTATATACAATCCATACCTGGAGTATTAATATTAAAATACACCACCGTGGCATGGACGGTGATTTAATTTCGGGATTCAATTTTGCGTCTAAGGAAAACCATCTGTTTGCCGGAAGAAAAACCATGATCCAGCAAAGAAGCATCATGAGATAATAGTGATTGTTGTAGGAAGTTTTTTGCAAGAGATATACAGCAGACCACATTATGGCATATCCTATCATTGCTACCCGATATTTATAACCGAGCATTACCATGAGTCCGAAGATCCCCATGATCACAAAATAGACATACATTTGTTCCCCGGGTAGGACTTGCAGAAACTCAAAACCTATAAAATTAAAGGTGAATTCGGGTTCTACTAATGTTTTTTTTAGCCAGCCCGTAGCGATCGCTCCAAAAGCCTCTACAGCGATTAGTAAACCAAAGAAAGCTCTAAATAAAACGAGTCCGGTATTATCTATATGTTTAAATAAAAATTTATCCATATTGCTTCAGAAATTCTCTGGCGATAGTCTCATCATTCTGAATGGCATCCTTCAGTTCTTCGAGAGACTCAAAAGTTTCTTCGTCCCGAACGTGTGATAAAAACTCTATTTTGAGTTTCTTTCCGTAGAGATCCTTATCCAGATCCAAAAAGAATGTTTCAATGGTTTTTTGTGTTCCACCTACGGTTGGGTTTGTTCCAATACTTGTAATTCCGAAGACAACCTTGTCATCGATGATACTTCTCACGATATAAACTCCGTTTTTTGGAATTAATTTATAGGTTTCGTCAAGTTGTAAATTGGCGGTAGGATATTGCATGGTTCGTCCCAATGCCTTTCCTTTAACCACATTTCCTGAAACCATAAACGGGTAGCCTAAATAATTATTTGCCGTTTCAATATCTCCAGCTTTTAAGGCATTTCTAATTTTTGTGGAACTAATTGCGACATCGTCTAATTCTTGTGCACTAATTTCCAATACCTCAAAACCGTACGTTTTTCCAAACTCCCGAAGGTCGTCAATATTTGCGTTTCTATTTCTCCCAAAGCGATGGTCGTAACCAATTATGATCTTCTTAGCGTGTAATTTATTTACCAGAATGTCTCTCACGTATTCCAGAGCCGTAAGTCTGGAGAATGCATGGGTAAATGGATGAATGACCAGGTGATCCAGTCCGATCTCCTCTAGCAGCTCCTTTTTTTCTGAAAGCGTATTAATTAATTTAATATTCGAATCTGTTTGGAGTACCATTCTGGGATGAGGGAAGAAGGTGAGCAACACCGATTCTAATCCTTCTTTTTTTGCTGTGCTTACAAGTCGGTTTAAAATCGCCTTATGGCCAACATGAACACCGTCGAAGGTGCCTATAGTCACCACCGAAGGGCGATCGTTATTATAGGTTGAAGCAGATTGATATTGATCCACGTTATTTGCCGTTATATGTGTTCATAGTGATATTTATTCCTGCTAGTCCAAATGATTCAATGATCTTTTTTCCAATTTCCAGACGTTCCGGTAGTGCTTTTTGCTCTTCTTCTGTCCATTCGCCCAAAACATAATCTACTTGTCTTCCTTTCGAAAATTCGTCACTTATCCCGAACCGAAATCGATTGTATTTCGTTGTTTGCAACACATTTTGGGTGTCTTTGAGTCCGTTATGGCCTCCATCACTTCCTTTGGTTTTCACTCTAATCGTTCCGAAGGGTAAGTTAAGATCATCTGTAACCACAAGAAGATTTTCCAGTGGTATTTTTTCTTTTTCTAACCAGTACTTAATAGCTTTGCCGCTTAAATTCATATAGGTACTTGGTTTTAGTAAAATAAAGGTTCTCCCTTTCACTTTATGAGTAGTAATGTCACCTAATTTTACCGTTTCCCAGGTTAGGGATTCCTTTTCGGCGAGGAAATCGAGTATTTTAAACCCAATATTATGACGGGTATTATGGTATTTCGGACCAATATTTCCTAGTCCGACGATAAGAAATTTTTTCATAGACGATGCCCGCTTAGTTGGGGAAGTTTTTACTTCTTTCGTTGCATTATTATTCGGAATGCCGGTTACTTCAGTTTCCTTTTTATTAGAAGGTCGCCCAAAAAGTTTCCGAAGAAATGCAAACATAGCTGCTAGTAATTTTCAGTAAAAATAAAAAAAGCATCCCGAATTTACGGAATGCTTTTAATTTATATTGGATATTGAAGTTATTCTCCTGCCGGAGCTTCTTCGGTAGCACCTTCGGCTGCCGCAGCAGTTTCTCCTTCTTCTCCTTCTTCACCTTCTTCGTCTTCATCTTCAAGGTCTGCAACTGCAGTACGAGAAGTTCTAACCTGACAAATAACAGTGTTATCTGTATGCAAGAATGTAAAGTTTTCGGTATCTATATCTGTGATATACATTTTAGCACCAATCTTCATTTCGGTAATATCTGCTTCGATAAAATCCGGAAGATCTTTGGGTAAGGCTTTTACTCTAAGCTTACGACTTACGATACGTAAAACACCACCATTTCTAACACCACGAGAGTTACCTACGATACGTACAGGGATTTCCATCATTACTTCTTTATCGTCGAAGATCTGGTAGAAATCGATATGTAAGATACGATCTGTAACCGGGTGAAATTGAATATCCTGAAGAATAGCATCTACTTTAGAACCATCTTCTAAGGCAATTACAACTGTATGTACATCTGGAGTATACACTAAGTCTTTAAATGCCAGTTCGTCTGCTGAAAAGTGAATTGGCTTATCCCCTCCGTACACTACGCAAGGAACCTTTCCAGCATTACGTAAGGCTTTGGTTGCTACCTTGCCCACGCTTTCTCTTTGAGATCCGTTGATTGTAATTGATTTCATTTTGAAATTTTAAATAAATATTTGTTATCCTCTTTATAAAAGGCTGCGCCTTCTGTTGCCATTTTGGCGTAAGAGGGTGCAAATGTAATGTTTTTTCTGATATAAGAGAAAGAAATAAATATAAAGATAAAAGTTCGAATTGGATAGAGTTTGGGCGTTCCCTCGCTGTGCTCGGTCAGGCTATTCGTTCCAATCTCCCGGGGTTGCCGTGAGGATTTCCACTGCTATCCTTAACGCCAAGCGTAAAACCATGTTGCCCGGCGCTTCGTGCTCTTTTTCGGCGATGAAATAAAACAAACAATTACATTAAAAACTTCGAACTAATAGATTGGTTACTATGAACACTCAGCATCACATCAGCAAATAGATCGGCGCAGGTCAGCACCCTAACTTTTTTGCTTTCCTGCCTCAGAGGAATAGAATCTGTGACAATTAGTTCTTCTAATTTCGAATTTTCAAGCTTCTTATAAGCATCTCCCGAAAGGATTGGATGCGTACAAATCGCTCTAACACTAAGCGCTCCGCGTTCCATCATAAGATCTGCCGCTTTGGTTAAAGTTCCTGCAGTATCTACCATATCGTCAACAAGCACCACATTTTTACCTTGAACATCTCCAATAAGTTCCATATGTGAAATAATATTGGCTTTTTCGCGCTGTTTGTAACAGATCACTACATCACTTTCAAGCGCTTTAGAATAGGCGTATGCACGTTTGGAACCTCCCATGTCCGGAGAGGCAATGGTAAGATTATCGAGATTTAATTTTTTTAAGTAGGGTAGAAATATAGTAGAGGCAAAAAGGTGATCTACGGGTTTTTCAAAAAACCCTTGAATCTGGTCTGCGTGTAGGTCCATCGTAATAATGCGGGTGGCACCGGCGGTTTCGAGCATTTTGGCGACTAATTTAGCAGCGATAGGTACTCTTGGTTTGTCCTTCCTGTCTTGTCTTGCCCATCCAAAATAAGGTAGCACGGCTGTTATGTGTCTTGCAGAGGAACGTTTCGCCGCATCCAGCATAAGTAACATTTCCATTAAATGGTCACTATTAGGAAAAGTAGAGCCAATGATAAAAACCCTACTTCCACGTACCGATTCTTCAAAAGACGGTTGAAATTCTCCGTCGCTATAGGTAGATGTAATTACGTTACCAAGTGGAGTACCAAATGCATTGGCGATATTTTGAGCAAGTTCTTTACTTTGCTTACAGGCAAAAATTTTTGGTGATGGATTTTGAGATGACATTAGTTTTGCTTTCTGTTGGATGGCAACAAAAGTAAATTAATAGATACTGTTACAAAAAAAAAGGTGTTGAGATTTACTAACAATTTTGTTTAAATTATTCATAATAAGGATTACAATAATTCGCATTTATTACTTATTTTTGCCCTCCAATTGCTCAAGTGGCGGAATTGGTAGACGCGCTGGATTCAAAATCCAGTTCTTTCGAGAGTGCGGGTTCGATTCCCGCCTTGAGTACAGATCCCATGGCTTTGCGCCGTTTCAACTCCCCATGTACGGGGAGTTTTTTATGTTCTATGTTTATGCTATATCAAGTCTTCATCGCAACTATATTTATGTTGGGATGTCCAATTCGTATGAGCGAAGAATTAAGGATCATAATTTAGGAAAAGAGAGAACGACCCGTCCGTATGTGCCGTTTCAGCTGATTTACATTGAAGAATGTTCAACCAGAACAGCGGCCAGATTGCGTGAAAAGTATTGGAAATCGGGTATTGGGAAAGAGCGCTTAAAAATAATTAAGGATGCGCTTATTTAAGGGTTCGACCTGCCTGCCGGCAGGCAGGTTTCCGCCTTGAGTACAGATCCCATGGCTTTGCGCCGTTTCAACTCCCCATGTACGGG
>CAXBES010000011.1:0-137938 GCA_963974915.1 uncultured Ulvibacter sp.
TTAATTTATCGAAGCTTGCTTCAGTAAATTTTAGCGCGAGTAACTTATAGGTGCGATACTGTGTTGTTGCTTTCATGATTTTGGAATACAATATATTATAAGGTGTAACTTTACTTTCATCTAAAGTGCTATACGTAAATACATATTTTATATAATAATTTGAAATCGGATGTATTTAATTTTAAATACTTTAAAATTAAAGTGTTAGAATATATGTTGGGGACTTATATTTTGTAAAACTAAATTTCCTTTAAAAATTGAATTGTTAAATGCAAAATAATTCAGGAAATTATGATAGTTTTGGACCAGTCGAGATGCAGTTTATCCCGTTAAATTACTTTTTAACTAAAATTTGAATGTAACGCCCTCAATTATAGCAAATACAGGCTTACAACTTATTTATTCTTGCAGATTAACTAAATTATTTTATATCTTTAAACCTTAAACTAAAAACAAACTTTAAGTCGATAGCAATGAAAAAATTATTTTCTATTATGGCAATTGCCGCACTAGTTTTTGCGGGAACACTAACTGCAAATGCAGCAGTAGCTCAATCTACGCCTGCAAGCGTTCAAAATTTAGCAACTTCAGCTACAGTTTCATTTATTCAGGATGAAGCAGCGGCAACAGCCGAAGAAGAACTAGGATGGCATCAGGCATTGAAACAACGTTTTATCGAGGGTGGTCCTGGATTTATGGGGATAGTTCTACTATGTTTAATTCTTGGGCTAGCAATTGCTATCGAAAGAATTATCTACCTTAATCTTTCTACTACTAATACTCAAAAATTAGCTGAAAATGTTGAAGATGCCTTAAATAGTGGTGGTATTGAAGCAGCAAAAGAAGTTTGTAGAAATACAAAAGGTCCTGTTGCATCTATTTATTACCAAGGCTTAGATCGTGCCGATGAGAGTATCGAAGCTGCTGAAAAAGCAGTTGTAGCATATGGTGGAGTTCAAATGGGTCAGTTAGAAAAGAATGTTTCGTGGATTTCCTTATTTATCGCTCTGGCTCCTATGCTTGGTTTCATGGGAACAGTAATAGGTATGATTCTTGCATTCGATAAAATTGAAGCAGCGGGAGATATGAACCCTTCACTTGTTGCGGGTGGTATTAAAGTAGCACTTTTAACAACGGTTTTTGGACTTATTGTAGCGATTATACTTCAGATTTTTTACAACTATATTATTGCGAAAATCGATAGTATCGTTAACAGCATGGAAGATGCTTCCATTACACTAATAGACATGTTAGTGGACTACAAAAACAAAAGATAATTTAAAACATACCAAGTAATGGGTTTACATAAAATATTTAAAATAATAGCGTTAATCCTGAGCCTAGTAGGAGTTGTCTTTTTTGCCTTACTACTTTCAAAGGGAGATGATGCTGTTAGAGCAACCGGAGAAGGTCTAGATGGATTTCTATATGTTGCGTATATCATCTTTGCTTTAATAATCTTGATGGTCGTAATATTTGTATTAAAAGGGATCTTTTCAGGAGATATAAAGAAAACATTGTTATCTGTTGGTTTGTTCTTAGCAATTGTGGTGATATCATATGTACTGGCAGATGGAACAGAGGTTACAATGCGAGATGGAGAAATTCTTTCAGCAAGTGGCTCGAAATGGGTAAGTACCGGTCTATATGTATTTTACATAATGGCGTTCCTTGCAATAGCATCGATGGTATTTAGCGGAATAACAAAAATTAGAAGATAATGGCAAGAAGAGCAACACCAGAAGTTAATGCAGGGTCTATGGCAGACATCGCATTCCTGTTGCTTATCTTTTTCCTGGTTACTACAACCATTGAGAAGGATAAGGGGATTGCTAGACAATTGCCACCTAATGAAGAAATAGAAGATCCACCAATTATAAGACAAAGAAACTTATTTGTGGTTAACGTGAATAAGAATGACCAATTGTTGGTTGAGGAAGAATTGATGGAACTTAAAAACTTGAGACAAGCTGCAATAGATTTCCTTGATAATGGTGGTGCTGCAGCCGGAAGTCCTGAGTATTGTAATTATTGTAAAGGAAAAAGAGATCCGGAATCTTCAGATAACCCTGATAAAGCTGTTATTTCTGTTCAGAACGATAGATTAACCTCTTACAAAATGTATATCGCAGTACAAAATGAATTGGTTGCGGCATATAACTTTTTGAGAGATAGAGAATCTCAACGTTTGTACGGGTTTAAATTTACAGAGGTTAAAAAAGCTATGGATGAAGGTAATTATCAGGGTAACGAAGAAGCCGCTCAGGAAAAGCTAGAGACTATTCAGAAATTATTTCCTTTAAAATTATCTGAAGCAGAACCGAAAAGTAAAGGATCGTAAATTAAGAATAAATTATGTCAAAGTTCACAAAGAAAAAAGGAGGCGAATTACCTGCGGTTAACACTGCATCGTTACCTGATATCGTATTTATGTTATTATTCTTTTTTATGGTTGTAACTGTGTTAAGAGATAATGACCTTTTGGTGAAAAATACCTTACCAAAAGCAGATCAGGTTGAAAAGCTGAAGAAAGATCGTTCTGTGTTTATTTTTGCCGGTAAACCAAGTGCTAGATATCAAGATAAGTATGGTAAAGAGGGGAAAATTCAAATAGGTGACAAGTATACCGATGTGTCAAATTTAAAATTTGCCCTTACCGAAGCAAGACAGAAATTACGACCTGAACTACAGGATAAAGTTATGGTTGCCTTAAAAGTAGATGAAGAAACCAATACAGGTCTGGTTACAGATATTAAACAAGAATTACGAGACCTGAATATGTTGAAACTTATATACATAACAGCACCTGGAAACGAAGTTGGTAATTAAACTTCTTTCTAAATGATTTTTATACGCCTTGTTCTTTATTTTTGAACAAGGCGTATTTATTTTAAATCATTTTAAATACCGTTATATTTATGTGATGAATATAAAATCTAATTTTCTAATTTTCACTTTTATAATTCTGTTGTTGCCTCAACTTAATTATGGACAGGAACCTTCCTCTGAGGTTGAAGGCGATTCTTTATACCGAGAAGATCAGTTCTATATAGGCGCGACTTATAATTTGATTCTAAATGCTCCTGATGATGTAAATATACGTGGACTCTCGGGAGGGATTCAATTTGGTTATATGAGGGATATGCCTATTAATAAACGTAGAAATCTGGCAGTAGCAGTTGGCGCTGGCTTCTCGTTCGATGATTTTGGACAGAATCTATTTATAGGTGAAACTGAAAATGAGGAAACGATTTTTACCGTTCTTCTAGATGAAGAGGTGAATTATGATCGAAACCGCTTTGGTATGTCGGTCATTGAGGCTCCAATTGAATTTCGATGGCGGACTTCTACACGAGAAACATATAAGTTCTGGAGAATCTACGCCGGATTGAGAGTAGGGTATGCGTTTCGTTACAAATCGGTTTTCAAACAGCCCAATAACAATGTAAATCAAACGAAAATCCCTGAATTCGATCCTGTTCGATTAGGTGCCACCCTTAGTTTCGGCTACAATACATTTAACTTCTTTGCCTATTACTCTATCAATCCGTTCTTTAAGGATGCCGTAACAACCGATGGGCAAAATGTTGAATTCAAAACGATAAAAATTGGTCTAATGTTCTATATTTTATAACCAAAAATTAAGTAATATTAGCTGTGGTAATAAGCCAATAAAGAAACCAACTATCAATTCTGGGTAAATATGGGATTTTGTGTGCAATCTTGATGATGCAACCCATCCATTAATGATAAAGAATACTCCTATACCCAAGAGCGCATTTACTTTAAAATGGACACTTAGGGCAATTAGAAACATCGTCACTCCCGCAATTCCCATTTGATGCAAACTGATCTTAAACCTAAAGAAAACCATCAGTAAGGCGGTTATGGTAGAGAACAGTATCCCAACGAAAAAATAATACAGCTCCGGACTGTCAAATGGACCAAATACCATTTTTATGATAAGTAATAATAAGACAGATTGAATCATTAAAGGAAACTTCCGTTCTTTGACCTCGGTTAAGTTTATGGATGATACTATTGAAAGATTTTTCAGAAGGAAAAAAGTAATAAGTGGAATAAATAATGTTACAATGGCAACTGCCAGTATTCGAGCCTGAATAAATTCCGGTTCAATAAAACGTGGCGTGATCAAATAATAGGTTATAGTTCCCAACAAAGGCATGAAGAGTGGGTGAAAAAGATATGCCGCGCTACGTAAGAACCAATTCATTAGATTTCTTTTCTAAGTCTGGCGACAGGCAGATCGAGTAACTCTCTGTATTTCGCTACCGTTCTACGAGCAATGGGATATCCTTTTTCTTTAAGAACTTTAGCCAGTTTATCATCGGTTAGAGGCTTGCGTTTATCCTCATCGGCTATTGTCATCTCCAAAATCTTCTTAATTTCCTTAGTAGAAACATCTTCTCCCTGATCATTTTTCATCGACTCACTGAAGAAATCCTTGATCAATTTCGTGCCGTAAGGAGTATCTACATATTTACTATTTGCTACCCGCGAAACAGTGGAAATGTCCATTTTAATCTTGTCGGCTATATCTTTTAAGATCATTGGTTTTAGCTTTCGCTCATCTCCAGTAAGAAAATACTCTTCCTGTTGATGCATGATAGCATTCATAGTAACGTAAAGAGTCTGTTGTCGCTGTTTAATCGCGTCTATAAACCATTTAGCTGCATCCAGTTTCTGTTTGATAAACATTACCGCATCTTTTTGCGATTTCGATTTATCTTTCGATTCTTTATATCCTTTAAGCATATTGGTGTACTCTCTGGATACATGCAGTTCGGGGGCATTCCTGCCATTTAAGGTAAGATCTAATTTTCCGTCGACAATTTTTATAGCAAAATCGGGGACCACATGTTCTACCATTCTTGTATTTCCTGAATAAGTTCCTCCGGGCTTCGGATTTAAACCTTCTATTTCGTGAATGGCTTCTCTTAGTTGATCTTCGGAAATATCAAACTTCTGAAGTAATTTTTTGTAATGTTTCTTCGAAAAATGATCGAACGCTTCTTCCAGAATCAATATAGCCAAAGCAACTGAAGGTTTCGGCTCTTTTCTTTCAAGCTGAAGTAACAGACATTCCTGAAGACTTCTCGCACCTACTCCTGCCGGATCTAAACCCTGAACAATATCAAGAACCTTTTCAATTTTATCTTCGGTGGTATAAACATTTTGAGTAAAAGCCAGATCGTCAACAATATCTTGTAATTCCCTTCTTATATAACCACTTTCATCCACGCTACCAACTAAGAATTTAGCTATTTCTTCCTCCTCCTCATCTAAACGGTAGGTGCTTAATTGTTGTAATAACCTTTGATTAAACGATGTACCCGATGCGTAAGGCATTTGTTTCTCCTCATCATCGGCACTATAATTATTTGCAGATAACTTATAGCTAGGCGTTTCGTCATCGCTCAGGTAATCATCTACATTTATTTCAGTTTCAATTATTTCGTTTCCCTCGTCGTAATCATCTTCATACTCGTTATCGAATTCATCATCATACGAATCTGAATCATCCTTTCCTCCTTCAAGCGCAGGGTTTTCTTCCATTTCTTGAGAAATACGTTGCTCGAATGCCTGCGTAGGAAGTTGTATCAACTTCATCAACTGGATTTGCTGAGGAGATAATTTCTGTGAAAGTTTAAAGTTTAACTGCTGCTTTAACATCGTTATTTATACTTACATATAAAGTTAAAAAAAACTAACTACTTTATGGTTGAAGTGGCTAGTTTTAATACAAAGTTGTGAAAAATATAAATTGAGCTTAGAACTCGGCATTTCCGGGGGTACGTGGATAAGGAATCACATCTCTAATATTACCCATTCCGGTAACAAACTGCACAAGACGTTCAAAACCTAATCCAAAACCACTATGAACAGCTGTACCAAACTTACGTAATTCTAGATACCACCATAGTTCGGCTTCTTCAATACCCATTGTAGCCATTTTTTCTTTCAATACATCATATCGTTCTTCTCGCTGCGATCCACCCACAATTTCACCAATTCCAGGAAACAGAACATCCATTGCTCGAACAGTTTTTCCATCGTCGTTTAAACGCATGTAAAAGGCTTTAATCGTAGCAGGATAGTCAAACAGGATTACCGGGCATTTAAAGTGTTTTTCAACTAAAAACCGTTCGTGTTCACTCTGTAGATCGGCTCCCCACTCTTCGATTAAATATTTAAATTTTTTCTTCTGATTTGGTTTAGAGCGCTTTAAGATCTCGATGGCTTCGGTATAAGTAACCCGCTTAAAGTTATTGTCAATAATAAACTGAAGTTTCTCTCTAAGGGTCATATCACTTCTCTCGGCCTGAGGCTTGCTCTTCTCGTCCTGAAGCAGACGTTGTTCTAAGAATTCAAGATCGTCTGCACAGTTGTCTAACGCATATTTTACGACATATTTGATAAAGTCCTCGGCTAGATCCATATTGGCATCAAGATCATTGAACGCTACTTCCGGTTCTATCATCCAAAATTCGGCCAAATGGCGCGAAGTGTTCGAATTTTCGGCTCTAAAAGTTGGTCCGAAGGTATACACTTTCCCCAATCCCATTGCGTAAGTTTCGGCTTCCAATTGACCGCTTACAGTTAGGTTGGTTTCCTTTCCGAAGAAATCTTCCTTATAATTAATGCTACCGTCTTCATTTAGCGGTGGGTTCTTTTGATCTAATGAGCTTACACGAAACATTTCTCCGGCTCCCTCGGCATCACTTCCGGTAATAATTGGGGTGTGCATATAATTAAACCCGTTTTTCTGAAAGTATTCGTGAATTGCAAATGCCAATTTAGAGCGCGTTCGCATTACGGCACTAAATGTGTTGGTTCTTACTCTTAAATGAGCCTGTTCCCTTAGTGTTTCCAGGGAGTGTCTTTTAGGTGAAAGTATGGTTAACTTAACATCTTCAGGATCTGCCTCGCCCAGAACTTCAACGTCATTGACTTGAATTTCGACCGCCTGACCTTGTCCCTGACTTTCTACTAATAACCCCTTAACTTTTACTGCAGCTCCAACAGTTATCTTCTTTAAGACATCTTCTTCAAATTCTTCATAATTAACCACACATTGCAGATTCTTAATTGTTGAGCCGTCGTTCAATGATATAAAACGATTACTTCTAAAAGAACGAACCCAACCAATGGTGGTAACTTCTACTAATGACGGTTCACTTTGCAATAGCTTTTTAATTTCTGTATGCTGCATGGTTTCTATTTTGAAGGCGTAAAGATAATTTATTAGCGCTAAAGGGCAAATTCAAAATCTTGGAATTTGTGCTTATTTCCTGCTTATTTCCTCAACCTCATCTTCCTCATTATCAGGGATAATTTTAAGTGCAGGTTTTTTCAAAGTTTCTTTGTTGGCAATACTTTTTTCCAAAGAAAGCAGGAGGGAAGGAAGTAACAAAAGGTTTGCTAACATCGCAAACAAAAGGGTTGCAGATACCAGGGCTCCTAATGCTACGGTACCGCCAAAACTGGAGATGGTAAATACCGAGAATCCGAAGAACAAGACAATCGATGTATAAAACATACTTACACCGGTTTCACGAAGGGCGGCATAAACAGATTTTTTTATCTTCCAGTTGTTCGCTATTAATTCCTGACGATACTTTGCCAAAAAATGTATGGTGTCATCTACCGAAATACCAAAAGCAATACTAAACACCAAAATCGTAGAAGGTTTAATTGGAACGCCCAAAAAACCCATCAACCCTGCGGTAATTATTAACGGCAAAAGATTAGGGATCAGTGAGACTAAGATCATCCTTAAACTCCTAAACATCCAGGCCATAAATAAGGCTATCAACAAAATGGCCAGGGAAAGTGAGATCACTAGATTATTGACCAGATATTTCGTACCCTTTTGAAAAACGAGGGCTTTCCCTGTCACGGTTACGTCATACCGTTCCGGGGGGAAAATCTTTATAATTTCGGCTCTAAGATCTTCTTCTATTCTGTCGAAACGTTCGGTTTCCGTATCTTTCATGTAAGTTGTGATACGAGCAAATTGCCCAGTGGTATCAACATAGCTCGACAATAGATCTGAGCTGTTAGCACTGCTTTTCGCATACGATAAAAGAAAAGTTCGTTCCTGACTATTAGGAAGTTGGTAATATTCGGGATTGTTGTTGTAATAGGCCTGTTTAGAATATTTAACCAATTCAACTACAGAGAGAGGCTTAGAGAACTCGGGCACTTCTTTTATATATTCCTGCAGCTCGTCAATTCTCTTAAGCGTTGCCAATTTCATCACACCTTTTTTCCGCTTAGTATCTACGAGAATTTCCAGAGGCATAATTCCTTCATATTCTTTCTCAAAGAATTTAATATCTTTAAAAAATTCGGTCTTCTTTGGCATATCTTCTATTAGACTGCCTGAAATTTTTATACTGTAAATGCCAATGATACTAAGGCAGAGAAGTACTGTTGAACAAATATAAATGGCAATTCGATGCTCTTTTACCATTCGTTCCATCCAATTTACAAAAGTGTTTATCCATCCCTTATTTAGGTGCTTTAAATGCTTGTACTTGGGTATAGACATATAACTATACACAATGGGAATAATAAATAGACTAAGCAAGAATATAGCGATAATACAGATGGAGGCTACCGTACCAAATTCTTTCAATAATTTGCTGTTGGTTAGGATAAACGTTGCGAATCCTGAGGCTGTGGTGACGTTGGTCATTAAAGTGGCATTACCTACCTTGGCAATTACCCGCTGAAGAGATTTGGCCTGATTCCCGTGTTGTTTTATTTCTTGCTGATATTTATTAATTAGAAAGATGCAATTAGGAATACCGATAACTATAATTAGAGGAGGAATAAGCGCGGTTAACACGGTTATTTCGTAATGTAACAACCCTAAGATTCCAAATGCCCACATAACACCAATGATCACAGTTACCATGGAGATCAAAGTTGCGCGAACAGATCTAAAGAAGAAGAAGAAAATAAGTGATGTAACGGTTAAGGCAGCCGCGATAAACATCCCAATCTCATCAATTATATTTTGAGAGTTGAGTGTACGTATGTACGGCATTCCCGATGTATATACTTTTATACCGGTGTCGGCTTCAAAGGCATCAATGAGTGGTATAAGTTGCTCGTCTATAAAAGCTTTCCGGGCTTGCGTATTTACAATGTCTTTTTTCAGGTAAATAGCAGTACGTACAGATTGTTTATTAGGACTATAAACTAAACCGTTGTAAAATGGGAGTTTTGAAAAAAGTTCGTACTTATACCTGTCAAGTTTTTCTTTCGTTAATACTGAATCCTGAATGAAAGGAACCATTTGAAACTCTTCAACGTCCTTCTTTTTTTGAAGTTTCTGAAGATCCCCAATTGACAATGTGTGTTCTACTTCTGAAGCTTTATTGAGATCTTTAGATAGTTTATCCCATGCGGAGAAATTTTTTGGAGTGAAAAGTGTCGAGTCCTTTACACCTATTACAATTAAATTCCCTTCTTCACCAAATTGATCGAGAAATTTATTGTATTCAAGGTTAATTTCGTGATCATCCGGCAGTAAGTTTGCTTCGGTATAAGTGAACCGCATATGCTTCCACTGCATAGCAAGAAGCACAGTAATTGCTGCTATTACAATGAGAATAAAAGTGCGATTCCGAAGAATAAAGCGAGCGATTGCGCTCCAAAAACCAATACTAAATAGTTTGTTCAACAGTTGAGCCTTAAAAATCGCGACAAAGGTATGAATTCCAAAGCAGGGAGTTCCCTTTTTTATACATATTTTGGCCTGTTATACTTTTAAATAGAAGGTAAATTTGAAAGACAGATTGTCTTCAAAATCCGGAAGATTATAATAACCGTAACGATATGCAAAACTAAGTCCGAAGCCAAATAACAATTTATTTATTTCGAAACCCGACTCCGAGTAAAAATGTTCTAAAGTGTTAAATGGAATACCAAGGTGTTGGTCTCTGTTACTGAAATCACCTATGGCATGACGTGTTACAAATACAAGCTCCGGTTGAAATCGTTTAGAAATATTAAATCTTCTCAAACTATGTCTTACCTGAAGGCTAGTTAATCTATCTGAAAAAAACTCTCCAAAGTACATAGTTTCAAAACTGCGCCTCCCTGCAACCGAAAATCGCTGTAAAATTTCATCTTTAGTTGGATTATTAGGGTAGGCATGAAATAAATGAGTTAACGGAACATCCCCGGTCGCATAAAGTCCTTCCAAAAGAAAATTAGTGGATGATAAGTTGGTTCGTTTAATATAATAATCAAGCTTAAGACCAAATTTTGTATAATTAAAATCACTGCTAACGATACCTTTTACTCCTTGAGTTACCTGAGCACTTATTTTCGGAAAGCCATCAAAATACTCAACTCTTCCATCATCGGTGGTGAAGAAATTGGTCTTCGGACTGATACGTACCGAGGCAGTAACTTCGGCGACCTCGTAACTAGTGTTAAAAACTTCATTATCTACGACAAACTGATAATCCTCTATTTGATCTATTCTGCTTCTGGCAATTCTGGCTTCAGCGAGAAACTTTCGGGAAAACTCGTGTTGAATGTTGGTTTGCCAAGTGCGGTGTTTGTAAAATTGAGTAACATTTACCAATCGCGGTTCAAAAACCGAGTAAACCCTGGAATCGGTTAAATATTGAAAAGATCCTATCTCACTTATATCGTCAATATAATATAAGTTTAACCAGGTGTTTCTTTTCTCATTGAGTCTAACGCTTCCCCCAAGACTGAATTTCGCATCTTTATCTTTAAAACCATAAGCGAAGTATCCTCCGACCTTTATTTTTTCTGAAAGGCGATTGTTGGTGACGCCACCAATACCGAGGCGTAGACCTTCATAGTTATTGTATTTGATAATATACTTTAGGTCTACATCAAAAAATCCGACAGGGTAAAATCCGGTGCTGAACGGACTCTGCTTTTTTTGGGTTTTTACTGAAGTGCTGTCGGGTGAAACCTCGATTGCCGGAGTTTGCGCTAGTATGGTAGAAGTAATAAGTAAAAGTAGAATACTAAGAAGGTTGCGCATACCCGTTACGGAAAAATTTTATAAATCAAATGTATAAATAAAGCGGCTTGATTGCCGCTTTATTGTGGAATGTTTAACGAAATCGATATTTACACAGTCATTATTTCTTTCTCCTTCTTTGCCAAAATCTCATCGATTTTCGAAATGTGATTATCGGTCATTTTCTGAATGTCAATTTCTAAATTTTTCTTCAAGTCTTCGGAAATATCAAGATCCTTAATATCATTATTGGCATTTTTACGATCATTTCGTACTCCAATTTTAGATTCCTCCGCCTCATGTTTGGCTTGTTTTGCAAGTTCTTTTCTTCTTTCTTCAGTTAATGGGGGGACATTGATAATTACACTTTCTCCGTTATTCATTGGGTTGAATCCAATATTTGCCAAATGAATTCCTTTCTCAATTTCAGGAATTAAATTTTTTTCCCATGGCTGAATAGAGATGGTCATCCCATCGGGAGTACTTACATTGGCAACCTGACCTAAAGGCGTTGGACTTCCGTAGTAATCTACCATTACACCCGCTACCATTGAAGGCGAAGCTTTACCGGCACGAATATTTACTAATTTTTTTTCAAGATGACGAAGCGCATTATCCATTGCTTCTTTTGTACTATCCAGTATAAATTTAATCTCTTCTTCCATAATAAAGCGTCTTTCAAATCTTCAATAAGTTGAAGTATCTCAGTGATTGAACACTATTTAAAAATATAATTTTTTATTGACTTAACAAGTTTCTTGCCAAATTTACCGACAAGTTAAAGATTTACTTTTGTTCCAATTTTTTCTCCCGAAACTACTTTCATTAAATTACCTTTTGTATTCATATCGAAAACGATGATAGGTAATTGGTTTTCCTGACTCAAAGTAAAGGCGGTTGAATCCATTACCTTAAGGCCTTTCCGAAGTACATCATCAAAACTGATAAAATCGAATTTTGTTGCACTGGTATCTTTTTCCGGATCGCTGGAATAAATTCCATCAACACGTGTGCCTTTTAAGATCACATCGGCACTTATTTCGATTGCACGTAAAACCGCAGCAGAATCTGTTGTGAAATAAGGATTTCCTGTTCCTCCTCCAAAAATTACAACTCTACCTTTTTCGAGGTGTCTTATTGCTTTTCGTCTAATAAATGGCTCTGCGACTTCATTAATTTTTATAGCACTTTGAAGTCGAGTTGGGATTTCTTCATCTTCCAGTGCACTTTGTAAGGCAAGACCATTAATCACTGTAGCTAGCATTCCCATATGGTCAGCTTGAACCCGATCCATACCTTTACTTGCTCCGGCAACACCTCTAAAAATGTTTCCACCGCCAATTACAATGGCAACTTCTACTCCTTTATTGATAATTTGTTTTATTTCTTCGGCGTATTCCTTGAGACGTTCCGGGTCGATTCCATATTGACGCTTTCCCATTAAGGCTTCGCCCGAAAGCTTAAGAAGTATTCTCTTGTATTGCATTGTGGTAGTTTAAAGGTGGCACAAAAATAAAGAAAAATTATGTACGATGTAGTGAAAATAAAAAACCGCTCTCAAAAACATTTGAGAGCGGTTTTAATTTATACAATGCTTACTGTTTAGGCCAAAGAAACTCTTTTAAAACCAACAACTTTTGCATCACCTTTGCTTGCAACGTACTCAGCAACATTTTGCTTGTCGTCCATAATAAAGTTTTGATCCAATAAAGCCTGCTCATGATCAAGCGTAGTATTATCTGCGATAAAACGCTCCATTTTACCAGGAAGTATTCTGTCCCAGATCTGTTCCGGCTTACCTTCAGCTTTTAAATCTGCTTTTGCATCTTCTTCAGCTTTTGCAAGTACCTCGTCAGTTAATTGAGATCTTGAAATGTACTGAGGTACATTCTTTAGAGTTTTTCCTAATCTACCAAGCTCAATATTATCTTTTTCAATTACAGCTATTCTTGCTTCAGTTTCCGAAGCAACGTATTCTGGTGAAAAATCTTTATAAGATAAGGTAGTTGCACCCATTGATGCTACTTGCATGGAAACATTCTTAGCAACTTCGGCAGCATTATCTGTCTTTGCAGAAAGTCCTGTTAAAGCACCAATTTTATTTCCGTGGATATAAGAACCTACAAAAGGAGCTTCCAGAATTTCGAAACCACCGATTTCAATTTTTTCACCAATCACTCCGGTTTGTTCGATCAGTTTTTCCTCAACAGTAATTCCGTCGAAATCTGCTTTTAAAAATTCCTCTTTTGAAGATGTGTTTAATGCGATGTCGGCCATTTTACGAGCCATTTCAACGAAGGTATCATTCTTTGCAACGAAATCTGTTTCACAGTTTAACGACACTATCACACCTTTGGTGTTGTCATCGTTTACTGTTGCGATAACAGCTCCTTCACTAGAATCTCTATCGGCTCTTTTTTCGGCAATTTTTTGTCCTTTTTTTCTTAGGATTTCGATTGCCTTGTCCATATTTCCTTCTGCCTCAACTAATGCCTTTTTACAGTCCATCATTCCGGCTCCGGTTTTTTTTCTTAAGATATTTACTTCTGCGGCAGTTACTTTTACCATCGTTATAATTTTTTAATGTATTTGTATAAAAGGTCGTTTAATGTTTTTCTTATGTAAAGAAAAGAATCAAACGACCTTTATGTGTTAACTAAAGTTTATTTTATTCTTCCTCTTTAGTAAGACCTGCTTTTTCCATAGTCTCACTCTTAGATTCAAGCTTTGTAGGCTGTTTAGCCTCTTTCATTGCTTTCTTGTCTTCTGCGTCAGTCGAAGGAACTTCGGCTGTTACAGTAGCCTTTTTAGCTTTCTTTTCCTTTTTAGGTGCATCAGTATCGTTGTCATTGTCTTTATCTTTACCGGATTTTCTTTCAGAAAGTCCTTCGATAATTGCTTCTGAAACTGAAGACATGATCTTGTCAATAGACTTAGAAGCATCATCGTTAGATGGAATTACATAGTCGATTACACGTGGATCACTATTTGTATCTACCATCGCAAAAATTGGAATGTTCAGTTTTTGTGCTTCTGCCACTGCAATATGCTCTCTGGTAGTATCTACGATAAACAGCGCTGCAGGAAGACGACTCATGTCGCTAATAGAACCTAAGTTCTTTTCTAACTTTGCACGAAGACGATCTACTTGTAAACGCTCTTTCTTAGAAAGTGTGTTAAATGTTCCGTCTTGTTTCATTCTGTCGATAGATGCCATCTTCTTAACGGCTTTTCTAATCGTAACAAAATTTGTTAGCATCCCACCAGGCCATCTCTCAGTGATGTAAGGCATGTTAGCGTTCTTTGCTTTTTCAGCAACGATGTCTTTTGCTTGTTTTTTTGTAGCTACGAAAAGAATTTTTCGTCCGCTAGCCGCAATTTTCTTTAAAGCTTCATTAGCTTCTTCGATCTTAGCAGCAGTTTTGTAAAGATTGATAATGTGAATTCCATTACGCTCCATATAAATATATGGTGCCATGTTAGGATTCCATTTTCTTGTTAGGTGACCAAAGTGTACACCTGCTTTTAAGAGGTCTTTTACCTCCGCATTGTTGTTTGCCATTTTGTTTTAGTTTACGTTCTGTAATGTTTAGATGTCAATCTTCCATTTTACTCCGTAGCTTTAACGAAGAAATATTGGCTTGATTTAGATGCTAAACTAATCTCAATTCTCTGAAGCCTTGTTGAAGGAGGACGACTGATATAATCTACCAGAACTAACTCCTCCGTTAAACTACGGAGTATATTGATAACAGCTTATTTAATTAAATATATGAACTTGGTTTTCAAATATGCTTGAAAAAAATGATGCAGTGCCGCAACAAGTGCGGCACAACATACATTTGTAATTTTAACGTTTAGAGAACTGGAATTTCTTACGAGCTTTCTTCTGACCGAATTTCTTACGTTCAACCATTCTGGGATCTCTCGTTAGTAAACCTTCCGGTTTAAGAATTCCTCTGTTTTCTTCATTTAGTTCGCACATTGCGCGAGACAATGCCAAACGAATAGCTTCAGCTTGTCCTGTAATTCCTCCACCAAAAACATTTACGTTAATATCGAACGATGTTTCGTTCTCAGTAAGTGCTAGAGGTTGTTTAACTTTATACTGCAAAGTAGGAGTCGTGAAATAATTGTTTAATTCACGCTTATTGATAGTGATATTACCTTTTCCTTCGGAAAGATATACACGTGCAACTGCAGTTTTTCTTCTTCCAATTTTGTGTATCACTTCCATTACTTAGTATAGTTTAGGTTAATGGTTCTAGGTTTTTGTGCTTCCTGATCGTGCTCTGCACCAGAGTACACTTTAAGGTTTCTAAAAAGTTCGGCTCCTAATTTATTCTTCGGAAGCATTCCTTTTACTGCTTTTTCAACCAGTCTTGAAGGGTCTTTTCCAAATAATTCTTTAGCAGTTAAGCTTCTTTGTCCACCGGGGTAGCCAGTGTGACGAATGTACGTCTTTGCTTCCCACTTGTTTCCTGATAAGTTGATCTTTTCGGCATTCGTAATAATTACGTTGTCTCCGCAATCAACATGCGGTGTAAAACTTGGTTTGTGCTTTCCGCGTAGTAAAATTGCTACTTCGCTAGCAAGACGACCCAATGTTTGCCCGTCCGCATCTACTAAAAGCCACTCTTTGTTTACAGTGCTTTTGTTAGCAGATACTGTTTTGTAACTCAATGTGTCCATTTCGTTTTTTGTCAATCGTTAATAATTCATTGTTTTCCCTAGTAGGGAGCCTCAAAAGCATAAATAATTCGCTTAAGAGGGGTGCAAATGTACTATTATTTATTTGAATAACAAGGAGTGAGGATTTAATTTCTATCAAAATCATCTCAAACAGAATGAAGCACTCGATTGTTCAGGAAATTCTACTCCAAAGTAACCACCAAGTCTCCTTTCATCACCATCGTTCCGGGCTTTAAACTCACCGACTTCACTTTGCCTGTTTTCGTCGCAGTGACCGATGTTTCCATTTTCATGGCTTCAATTATAAAGAGATGGTCGTTCTTCTTTACTTCCTGACCCTTTTTCACCAATACCTTGTATAGCGATCCTTGCAGCGGAGCTCCAATTTGGTTAGTATTTTCAGGATCGGCTTTTACATTTTCTTCCTTCGTGATCTTCAAAGAAGAATCCTTGATTTCTACAAACCTGTTTTCACCATTAACCGAAAAGAATACTATTCTAACTCCTATATCATTCGGAATACCTACCGAGAGTAATTTCACCGTGATCGTTTTACCCGGTTCCAGTTCAATTATTATTTCTTCCCGCAGTTTCATTCCGTAGAAAAAATTGGGAGTGGGTAAAATGGCTACATTACCATATAACTTGTATTTTTCATGAGCTTGCTCAAAAACTCTGGGATATAAACAATAGGATAGAAAATCCTCAAATTCGATGGCTCGTGAAAATCCTTTTTGAAATTTCTTCTGAAAGGCCTTAAACTCTACTTCAAAATCTATTGGCGCTAAATGCGCATTTGGCCTGTCTGTATATGCCTTGTTATTTTTCAGGACGATCTTCTGAAGTTCTTTCGGGAAACCGCCTAATGGCTGACCCAGATCTCCTTTAAAGAAATTGATCACCGATTCGGGAAAGGAGATCTCCATCCCTCGTTCCATCACATCTTCCGGATACAGATCATTAGTTACCATAAATATCGCCATATCACCCACCACTTTCGAACTGGGTGTAACTTTCACTAAATTTCCGAACATCTCATTAACAAGGCCGTACATTTTCTTTACCTCATCAAATCGATCCCCCAAACCAAGAGCTTCTGCCTGTGGTCTTAAATTTGAGTATTGACCCCCCGGGATCTCATGTTTATACACTTCTGCTGTACCGGCTTTCAAACCTGACTCGAAAGGATAATACATTTCCCGCACATCTTCCCAGTAATTAGAAAACTGATTCAATTTATCGATATCGAATTCGTGCGACCGCTCCTGTTGTTTCATCATCTCAACCACCGAGTTAAAGTTTGGTTGTGAGGTAAGTCCGGAGAGACCTCCCAAAGCAACGTCTACCACATCTACACCTGCTTCAATTGCTTTTAAATATGTAGCAGACTGTATTGACGAAGTATCATGAGTGTGTAAGTGGATAGGAATATGTAAGGTATCTTTTAAAGCACCTACCAGTTCGGTGGCAGCATAAGGTTTCAAGAGTCCTGCCATATCCTTTATGGCGATCATATGAGCGCCGGCATTTTCCAGGTCTTTTGCCAATTGTGTGTAATATTTTAAATTGTACTTGGTGTTTTTAGTATCCAGAATGTCTCCTGTATAACTTATAGCTGCTTCAGCGATCCCACCGGTGCTATTTCGAACAAAATTAATACTTGGCTCCATCGCTTTTACCCAATTTAAAGAATCAAAAATTCTAAAAACATCTACTCCGTTCTCCCAGGATCTTTCAATAAACTTTTCAATTAAATTATCGGGATAAGCTTTGTATCCAACGCCATTAGACCCTCTTAATAACATTTGAAACAAAATATTCGGAATTAGTTTCCGAAGCTCTCGCAGGCGTGTCCACGGACTCTCATTTAAAAACCTATAACACACATCGAAAGTTGCACCACCCCACATTTCAATACTGAAAGTATTTGGGTGATTTTTCGCAAAACTCTCGGCGACTTTTAGCATATCCTGAGTTCGCATTCGGGTGGCAAGCAAGGATTGATGCGCATCCCGAAAAGTAGTGTCTGTATAATGTATTTTTTTCTCGTCTTTTAACCAGGCACAGAATTTTTCGGGTCCAAGTTTTGTAAGCAGATCTTTTGTTCCTTTTGGATAGGCAGCGAGTGTATCGAATTTTGGGACTTTCGGATTTCTAAACACCTTATTTTCATCCTTGAATTTCACATCCGGATTTCCATTTACGATAACCTCACCTAAATAATTGGTGATCTTTGTAGTTCTGTCTTGTGATAATTTTATGTTGAAAAGCGAGGGTGTATTCTGAATAAAATTAACGGAGGCTTTTCCTTCTTTAAAGGTCTCATGCTGAATTACATTTTGAAGGAAATGGATATTTGTTTTTACCCCTCGAATCCGAAATTCCTTCAAAGCACGCGTCATTTTTCTCACGGCTCCATCAAGGGTTCTTCCATGTGCCGAAACTTTTACAAGCATTGAATCGAAGAACGGACTAACACTATACGATTGATATATACTCCCTGCGTCCAATCTTATTCCCATACCGGAAGCACTTCTGTAAGTGGTTATCGTGCCATAATCCGGGGTAAAATCATTTTCAGGATCTTCGGTTGTAAGTCGGCATTGTAGGGCAAATCCGTAGGTAGCTAGTGAATCCTGATCATAGATCTTAATTTGTTTGTCATTTAATTTATAGCCACCCGCTATGAATATTTGGGTTTTAATAAGATCGATTCCGGTAACCATTTCTGTGACCGTATGTTCTACTTGTATACGTGGATTAACTTCTATAAAATATACATGATCTTCTTTGTCCACTAGAAATTCGACCGTACCCACATTGTTGTAGTTTACCTCATTAGCAATAGCTAATGCATAGCTATATAATTGTTGCTTAACATTTTCTGAAACGTTAAACGAAGGTGCAACTTCAACAACTTTTTGGTGACGCCGCTGAACAGAGCAATCTCTTTCGTATAAATGGCGAACATTTCCATGGTTATCGGCTACGATCTGGACTTCTAAGTGTTTTGGATCTTCTACATATTTTTCCAGAAACATCGTATCGTCTCCAAAGGCATTTAATGCTTCATTTTTGGCCGAGTCAAAATACAGTTCTAAGTGCTCGGGGTTTCGAACAATTCGCATTCCTCTTCCGCCACCGCCGGAAGCCGCTTTTAACATCACCGGATAGCCTATATGGGAAGCTTCAGCGAGAGCCACCTGCAGCGAGGTGAGTTTCTTCTTGTTACTTTGTATTACCGGAACCTTACATTTTAGTGCAATCTTTTTCGCTGTAATCTTGTCACCTAACGCATCCATTACTTCGGGATCGGGTCCTATAAAAATAATGCCGCTTGCTGCACATTTCCTCGCGAAATCCGAATTTTCAGATAAAAACCCATACCCCGGATGAATGGCATCTACTCCTTTTTGCTTTGCAAGTGTAATTATTTTGTCGCTGTCTAAATACGGTTTTAGCGGCTCGTTGTTTTCCCCGATCTGATATGCCTCATCGGCTTTATATCTATGTTGAGAATAACGATCCTCATAGGTAAAAATGGCAACCGTTTTCAAATTAATTTCGGTGCATGCCCGCAATACCCGAATTGCAATTTCTCCACGGTTGGCAACTAAAACTTTCTTGATGTTCATAGCGTAAAATATAATTTTTTATAAAGATACAATTTACTATGCATGCATAGTAAATATTTATGTTTTTTTTCCGAAGAAATATTACTTAATTATATACGGGTTTTCATTTTTATAGTTGCGAATCACATAGTCTAATGCACTTTTTAGGATTTCACCCATATTAGCAGATTTTTTAAAATTTACGTCTCCCGTAAGACTGAAAAGCTCTTTACGGAGTTCGGCGATTTTTTCTTTAGTAGAAATTTTATCTGCCGTCATACATGTCATTAATTCCTTTAAACGTTCCTTTTCACTGGTTGCTCGTTTTGCCAGAAGGGATCTTTCTTCGCGCTTGTATTGTTCGATAGATTCTTCCTGAAGTGAATTTAATGTCATCGCTACAAGCTCGCTGTTCTCCTTTAAAAACTGTGGTTTATAAACTTTCGCATTACCTTCATAGCTTTGTTGGTCAAAATCGATCGCTCTTATCCTATATTGGATTCTGTCGAAATCGTGGGTGAGAACCATTACATAATTGTAGGAACGCATATCGCCAAGGAGACGCACAAAACAACGTTCATTAAACTTCACAAACTCTTTCGCGATTTCCTTTTTATCCTGAACGGAGCACTGATCTAAATTATTTGCTATAAAATCGTCACCCGGTATGCCCGATATATGTTCTTCTATAAGTGTATTCCCATGAACCAAAAAATTGATATGATTTGGTGAAAGCAGATGTTCCAATTCTAAGCCATATATTCGGGAAGCGTCTGCCTTTTTTATATAAAGAAAGATATAGTTGTCGTTTAAAATATTCCTGACTTTTACCCTGAAAGGTTTAGTGTTTCCGAAGGTACAATAGTCTATACTGTCAATATTTAAATAGGGTAGTACAATATCGCTACCATCTGCATGTAAGATCGTATACATTTTCTTCAGACTCAATTCAATTTCGTCACGTTCAGATTCTGAATAATAGGTGCTTACCCAAAGCGTATCTTTATCGTGCTTGTCGTAAATTGAAACTGACCCTTGAAAACGGAGCAGATCGTCGTAGTAAATAGGGATTTTTATATTTCTACCGTGACGTGTTAAATACTCTGAAAGGAGTTCAGAAATTTTATACGCAGGTTTCTTTTTCGACATTAATTTTCTCATTTTATAAAGATAGGATAATTATGGTTTGCCAAATAACGTGCTTTTTTAAAATGTTAAAATTATCTTAAAGCCATCCCTTTAGTGTCACATAGACTTTCACACAACGTCTTTTTAAGAAACTAACCCATATGCTCGCCTTCAAACAATTAACTACTGTCGCCTGTTTAGGATTTTTTACGCTTGCCTTTTCCCAGACCGAAATCTCTTCCGAAGAAACCAAAAAAACATACGACAAAAGAGTTTATACAACAAAGTCTGTTGATGATCTTGGCGCAATTACTATAGATGGCGTACTAGATGATGCTGCATGGAATGAGGTTGAATGGGCTAATGATTATATAGAATTTGAACCGGACAATGGAACTGCGCCTACAGAGCAAACTAAGATGAAGATCGTTTACGATGCTAACAACTTATACGTCGCATTTAAATGTTATCAAAAAGATCCAAGAACAATAGAGCGAAGAATGGGACGTCGTGATGATTTTCCCGGAGATTGGGTGGAGATCAATATTGACAGTTATGGGGACGATCGTACCGGGTTTTCTTTTACTGCTTCGGCATCGGGTGTGAAAGGTGATGAGTTTATATCGAATAATGGAAATTTTGATGGAAGTTGGAATCCTATTTGGTTTCTCCAAACCAAGATCGATGCAGATGGCTGGACGGCAGAAATGCGTATACCTTTAAGTCAGTTGCGCTTTAGTGCTGCAGAGGAGCAAATATGGGGGATACAATCTACAAGGCGTTATTTTGCCAATGAAGAACGATCTACCTGGCAGCCCTTACCTCCTAATCCGCCGGGTTGGGTAAGTGAATTTGGGGAATTAAGAGGAATTAAAGGGATAAAGCCTCAGAAGCAACTAGAGATACAGCCGTATGTGGTAACAAAATTAGACACTTATGAAGAGGAACCCGGTAATCCATTTCGAGATGGGAGCGACACACAGTTTTCTCCCGGCTTAGACGCCAAGATCGGAATTACAAACGACCTTACGCTAGACCTTACCGTAAACCCGGATTTTGGACAGGTAGATGCAGATCCCGGAGCTATTGCGTTAGATGGGTTCGAAATTTTCTTTCAGGAAAGACGACCTTTTTTTGTTGAAAATAAGAGTGTATACAGTTTTGGTGTTAACGGGTCTGACAATTTGTTTTTTTCACGACGCATTGGAAGGAGTCCGCAGGGATTTGCTATAGGAAACAGTATTGCCTATGTTGATCAGCCCATTAATACAACCATCCTGGGAGCCGCTAAATTTAGTGGAAAGACTAAAAATGGATGGACTATTGGCGTGTTAGAGAGTGTGACGAGCAAGGAGTATGCAGATATTATCAATGAAGATGGAAGTAAGGATAAATCGTTAGTAGAACCACTAACGAATTATTTCGTGGGCAGGATCCAAAAAGACTTTAACGATCGAAATAGCAATATAGGTGGAATTTTTACTGCTACTCATCGAAATATGGATCCAAACGTCTCATTTTTGCATTCGCACGCTTATTCGGGCGGTTTGGATTTACAACACAACTGGAAGGAACGTACCTTTTATTTTAACGGGAAAGCCACTTTTAGTCATGTTCGTGGAAGCGTGGAGGCCATTACCGAAACACAAACCTCGCTTACACATCTGTTTCAAAGAGTTGATGCGAGTCACGTTGAAGTAGACCCTAATAAAACTACTTTAACAGGTACGGGAGGAAATTTTGAAATAGGTAAAAATGGAGCAGGTGACTGGCGATATTGGTTTGGTGGAAGTTGGAAGTCACCCGAATACGAACTAAACGATATCGGATTTTTAAGACAGGCAGATGAGATTAGACAATATATGGGCTTACGCAGATTGTGGAATAAGCCTACCAGCTGGTTTCGTCGTGCCAATATAAGTAGTTACTTTTCGACTGCATTCGATTTTGAAGGCAATTACAATAGGGTGCAATACGAGTTGGTGGGTTTCGTAAATTGGAAAAACAACTGGTGGACAGAACTAGGCGGAGCGCATAAACCGAGAATTTTTATTAATACATTTTTACGGGGTGGCCCAAGATATCGATATAATGAAGAAAACTACTGGTTCTTATACTCAGGGACTGATCAAAGAAAGAAGCTGAGTTTTCGTGCCGGGCATGTAAATTCGCAGGCAAAGCAAGACAATTTTTCTTATTACCAATATGAAATTGGTGCGAGATATCAGCCTTTAAACAGTTTGAGTATGTCTCTCGATTTTAATTTTGAGGAAAATCCCAGTAAGACTCAGTATGTAGGAGAAAGTAATTTTGATGGAACTCCGCGTTATATTTTAGGTGCAATAGATAATAAGACTTATAGCGCCACGCTTAGGGTGAACTATAATATTAATCCTAATCTTACTATTCAGTATTACGGTCAACCCTTTATATTTAAGGCGAAGTATTCAAACTTTAATTTTGTGAAAGATGGTATTGCGGGAGATTTGAATGACCGTGTTCAATGGTATGATTCCGGTCAGGTGATGTATGAAGCAGATAGTAATAACTATTTAATCGATGAAAATAATGACGGAGATGTAGATTACTCCTTTGGAAATCCCGATTTCACTTTTGCACAGTACAGATCTAATTTAGTAGTTCGCTGGGAATACATCCCGGGCTCCGAAATATTTTTAGTGTGGTCTCAAGGAATTACAAGTTTTCGTGAAAATGCTGAAAACCGATTTAATACGATCGTCGACACCCAGTTATTAGACCAAAAGCCACAAAATACCTTTTTGATAAAGGCGACCTATCGATTTGTACTATAAAAATTAATGCGCTTCTAACCAGTTTTCTCCAAGACCAATTTCCACATCTAAAGGAACTGCTAATTGGTAAGCATTTTCCATCTCCGACTTTATTAATTTCTGAAGTGTTTCTAACTCAGGTTTATAAATGTCGAAAACCAATTCATCATGTACCTGTAGAAGCATTTTGCTTCTGTATTTTCCTTCGGAAAGCTTATTGTGAATATTGATCATGGCGATCTTTATAATGTCTGCAGCGCTTCCCTGAATAGGCGCGTTTACGGCGTTCCGTTCAGCCGCACCGCGAACAATCGCATTACTTCCGTTAATTGCATTTAAATAGCGTCGACGTCCCAAAACTGTTTGTACATAACCATTTTCTCTCGCAAAATCTACCTGTTCGCTCATATAGTTACGAAGTTTTGGATAGGTTTTGTAATAGGTTTCAATCAAATCCTTGGCTTCAGTCCTACTTAGATCTGTTTGATTGCTCAATCCAAAGGCCGAAACCCCGTAAATAATACCGAAATTGACAGTTTTAGCATTGCTACGTTGCTCTCTGGTTACTTCTTTAATTGGAACATTAAAAACTTTAGCAGCGGTTGAAGCATGAATATCTTCTCCTTCTTTAAAAGCCTTTATCATTGTTTCCTCCTCACTAAGAGCGGCGATGATTCGAAGTTCTATTTGTGAATAATCTGCTGCCAGCAAAATATGATCTTTATCTCGTGGTACAAAAGCCTTACGCACTTCACGACCGCGTTCGGTCCTAATAGGAATATTTTGTAGGTTCGGATTGTTACTACTTAATCTTCCCGTAGCTGCGACCGTTTGCATATAATCCGTATGTACACGTCCTGTTGTAGGTTCCACCTGTGTTGGCAAGGCATCAACATAGGTGCTTTTCAATTTTGCCAGTCCGCGATATTCTAAGACATCACGAATTATTTTATGATCTTTCGCAAGATAGGAAAGTACGTCTTCGGAAGTTGAAAACTGTCCGGTTTTGGTTTTTTTTGGTTTATCTACGAGCTTTAACTTATTGAATAATATTTCTCCCAGTTGTTTAGGCGAGGCTATGTTAAATTCTTCTCCCGCAGCGAGGTAAATATTCTGTTCAAGATCAAGGATGTCTTTATCTAATTCTGAAGAAAGACCTTTTAAAAACTCTTCATCGAGATTAATACCTTCCAATTCCATATCTGCTAAAACCCGGAGCAACGGGATCTCAATGTCATCGAATAAAGATTGAGTATTCGCTTCTCCCAACTCATTCTGAAAATGTTCTTTAAGTTGAAGCGTTATATCGGCATCTTCTACTGCGTACTCTGTTTGTTTCTCTAACGGCACATCACGCATCGATAATTGATTCTTACCTTTTTTTCCAATGAGTTCGGTGATGGATACAGGGGTATAGTTGAGATAAGTTTCTGCTAATACGTCCATATTGTGACGCATATCGGGATTTATTAGGTAATGTGCCAACATGGTATCGAACAGCTTCCCACTTACTGCGACATTGTATTTAGCCAGCACTTTGATATCGTACTTTAAATTTTGCCCAATTTTCTCGATGTTTTTATTTTCAAAGAAGGGTCTAAGTTCTTCGATGATCTTCTGAGCTTCCTCTTTATTTTCGGGGAATGGAAGATAAAAACCTTTCCGGGGTTCCCATGAAAAAGCTATTCCCACAAGTTCTGCCGTGAGAGGATTAAGTCCGGTCGTTTCGGTGTCAAAACAAACACTGGTTTGTTTCATTAAGTTTTGAATAAACAGTTTGGTACCCATTCCGGGTTGAACTGTTTGATAGAAATGTTCTGTAGAGGTAATATTTTTTCGTGAACTATAAATTTCTGCATCGGAAGTTGGTTCGTTGTCTCCACCAAATAATGAAAATTGACCTTGGCCGGCAGCTGCAGATTTAGCAGTTTTTGACAGGGGAACCTCTTTAGTCTCCTTTTTTTCTGAAGTTTGTCGGGAAGTGCCGGGCGCAGCCATTGCTTCTATCGAAAAAGCCTTCAAGAAATTATCTTTTAATCGTCTAAATTCCAGCTCTTCGAATATTTCGGTAACGGCCATCGTGTCCGGTTCAGACATCTCGAAGTCCTTTTCATTAAATTCTACGGGTACATCGAGCATGATAGTAGCTAATTTTTTAGAGAGCAAACCTAGCTCCCCATTATCCACTACCTTTTCTTTCATCTTACCTTTCAGTTTATCGGTGTTAGCTAAAAGACCTTCCATTGAACCGAATTCCTTAATAAATTTTTTGGCGGTTTTATCGCCCACTCCCGGTAAGCCCGGAATATTGTCACTCGCGTCTCCCATCATTCCGAGGTAATCTATAACCTGTAAGGGATCGTCAACTTCAAACTTCTTTTGAACTTCAGGAATCCCCCACGTTTCGTAGCCTCCACCAAATACAGGACGATACATAAAAATATTTTCTGAGACTAATTGAGCAAAATCTTTGTCGGGAGTCACCATAAATGTTTGGTAACCTTCTTTTTCAGCTTTTTTTGCAAGCGTACCAATTACATCATCGGCTTCAAAACCTTCTTTCACCATTATTGGGACATGCATTGCGGTAAGGATCTTTTCAATATAAGGTATGGCAAGTCTAATAGCATCGGGAGTTTCATCTCTATTCGCCTTGTATTCTGCGAACATTTCGTTTCTCGCTTCGCTTCCGCCCCGGTCGAAACAAACGGCTAGATGATCCGGTCGCTCACGTTTAATAACATCAATAAAGGAATTCATAAACCCCATAATCGCAGAGGTGTCCATTCCTTTAGAGTTTATACGTGGATTTTTTATAAGTGCATAATAGCCACGAAAAATAAGGGCATAGGCATCAACGAGAAAGAGTCTTTTTTTGTCTGACATTATTAGGAAGGCTTATGCTTCAAATGTAAAAAGAACCCTTCAGAAAAAAGAATTTTCAGAAAAAATAAAAACTCTTAATTACACAAAACGTATTTTTGTCGGCTTACTGGATATAAATTTAATACCTCCCGCCAATTGGGGAATAACTATGAACAATAATTTTTCTATTGCGATTCACGGTGGTGCCGGAACTCTTGTTAAAGGACTTATGACCCCTAAATTGGAAAACAGGTACAAGGAAGCTTTAGATCTAGCCTTAGAATCGGGTTATGCTGTATTAAAGCAAGGTGGGAGTTCATTAGACGCTGTTGAAGCCTCAGTAAAACTGTTGGAGGATTCTCCATTGTTTAATGCCGGTAAAGGTAGTGTTTTCACTGCTCAGGGTACTCACGAAATGGATGCAGCCATTATGGAAGGTAAGAATTTGGATGCGGGGGCAGTTTCTTTAATTTCAGGAATCAAGAATCCAGTATCGCTTGCCCGAGACGTAATGGAAAAGAGTTATCACGTATTTCTTGCAGGAGATGGCGCCATGGAATTCGCGAAAAGCCATGGTTATAGCCTGGAGAATGAAGATTATTTCTACGATGAGCTACGTTACAATCAATGGCAGGGAATAAAAGATACAGAGGGGTTTCAGCTGGATCACAGTGTTAAAAAGGATGGCAAATTTGGTACGGTAGGTGCCGTTGCCTGTGATAAGTTTGGGAATGTAGCAGCAGCTACCTCCACCGGTGGAATGACCAATAAAAAATGGGGTCGCGTAGGTGATAGCCCTATGATTGGTGCCGGTAACTATGCCAATAATAAAACCTGCGCAGTAAGTTGCACAGGTAGCGGGGAATATTTTATACGTGGTGTTGTTGCATACGACGTGTCCTGTTTAATGGAGTTTAAAGGATGGTCATTAGAAAAGGCTGCTTCCGAAGTAATTCAAAAAAGAATAGTAGCTTTAAACGGAGATGGTGGACTTATCGCTGTAGATGCGAAAGCTAATATAACTATGCCATTTAATACCGAAGGGATGTACAGGGCTTGCATCACTTCAGAAGGAGAAAAAACCATTTCTATTTATAAGGAATAGAAACGCGATTTACCTCTTGTGTTTATTTGGTGCAATAGAGTTAAAATAATCATAGCTCTGGTTCAACAAACTCGCTACTGCTTCCTGATTTTCCAGCATTTTCTCAGGAATTAAAGCATAATCTTTCATCACGGCTCCGTACGATCTATAGATTGTGGTTCCGTGTTCCTCTATAAATTTCTTTTGGACCTCAGTAGAAAAACGAATCCCAATTTCACCTGCTTTGTTTAGAAGAGAGAACATATAGCCGTTTGTGGCTGTATAAGGCATGGTTTTACCTAACCTTTTAATATGGGGACATTTACTCACAATTGCATCGTAGATCTCTAATTTCTTTTCCCACATATTAAAAATTGTATTTTTTGAGATTCGACAAATATTTTAAAACTTGTCATCCATTTTTGAACTTAAAAAGAAAGATCCCTTCAGAAGAAGAGAATTGCTTTAAAGAGATTCAGCATCAGTTACAGAAAGACCCAATGGAGAGACCTTTACCTTCTTCTTTTTAATATTGAAACGATCCCCATTGGCTAAAATATGTGTTTTAAGGTTTGTTAAGGACATGGGAGCGCCATCTTCAACAATTTTTCTATTGTTGTGTTTTGCTTTACGAGCGTTAAAAACTATGACCATTCCTGATCCAATTACTTCGAAAGTGTTACAATTTTTAATTACCAATCCTGTATCTTCTGCAAGACCAATTCCGATGAGTTTTGGAAATTTAGCCACAGCTTCGGCTAAGCGGCCAAATCTTCCTCTGCGAATAAAGTGAGAATCGACAATAAGTTCAGGAATAAACCCCATTCCTTTACCCATATTGGTCGCTCCTTTAGTAAAAGCTTCTTTTATCCCACCCCCGGTGATCATTTCTTCAGACATGCACATTGCACCTGCACTGGTTCCGGCAATCACGAATTCTTCGTTCTTATAACGATTCAGCATGATTTTGTGTAGAGTGGAGCCACTCATTTTCTCGGTGATCTTAGACTGGTTTCCACCTGAAAACATCACACAATTCGCCTTTTTCATGAGGGCGATGTTTTCAAGGTCTTCAGACTCTTTACGCTTCCTAATATCCATAACATGGAGATTTGTACAACCTAATTTCTTAAAAGCTTGTAAATAACTATCACCCACTTCTACTGGTATACTCGATGCCGTTGGGATAATAATTATAAGGGCGTCATTGCCTCCACTTTCTTTAACAACTCGTGACAGAATTCCCTCCTGAATAAATTCTAAATGATATATTTCACTGGTTTCAATTCCTTTATCTTCATTTCCACCAATAGGAATTAGAGTTCCTTTTACAGTCATGCGGTTTATTTTAATGCTCGCAAAAATACGTGTTTTGTTCTGAAAAAATATTATATATTTATAATCTTTCGACTTCCAAAAATGTCCGGAAGTTTCCGTAGAGACAGCTAAGAAATTAATTTTCAACACTTAACAACCATCCAAATATGAAAATACGTGAGATAAATGCAATGAGAGGCCCAAACTATTGGTCGGTAAGACGTCATAAACTTATTGTGATGGTGTTAGATCTTGAAGAAATGGAAGAGCTGCCATCTAATAAGATTGATGGATTCTTTGATCGGTTAAAGGCAATGTTTCCAACGATGTATTCACATCGATGTTCTGTTGGAGAGCCCGGAGGTTTTTTTCAAAGAGTTGAAGAGGGTACATGGATGGGTCATATCATTGAGCACATCGCATTAGAAATTCAGACCTTGGCTGGTATGGATACCGGCTTCGGAAGAACACGTGATTACGGTGAATCGGGGGTTTACAATGTGGTTTTTTCTTATATGGAAGAAAATGTGGGTAGGTTCGCAGCGGAAGCATCGGTACGCATTTGTGAAGCAATTATCGCCGGAGAAGACTATGATTTGGAACGAGATATACAACGAATGAGAGAACTGCGAGAAGCAGAACGTTTGGGTCCTAGCACGGGATCAATCGTTGAAGAAGCTGCAAGCAGAGGAATTCCCTGGATAAGATTAAACAAATATTCTCTTTGCCAACTTGGGTATGGTGCAAACCAAAAACGAATTCAGGCCACTGTAACTAGTGAAACCAGTAGTATTGGTGTAGAATTGGCATGCGACAAAGAAGATACCAAATATCTTTTAGAGCAGGCTGAGGTGGAAGTGCCTCGCGGTGATATAATTAGTAGAGAAAGTAGCCTGGAAGAAGCCTGTAGATATGTGGGTTATCCCTTGGTTATTAAGCCTATTGACGGAAATCACGGAAGAGGGATCACAGTTGATATACAGAATTATGAAGATGCAGTTGTGGCATTTCATGCAGCAAAAGAGGTGTCTCGCCGTGTAATCGTGGAGAAGTTCATCACAGGAGAAGATCATCGGTTACTCGTAATTAATAACATATTGGTTGCCGCCGCAAAGCGCACGCCCGCTCATGTTATCGGTGATGGGAAATCTACTGTTCAAGAATTGATTGATGAAGTGAATAAAGACCCCAGACGAGGTTATGGTCATGAAAACGTGCTTACAATGATCACAGTTAATGATCTTACAAAGACGATCATTCAAGATGCGGGCTATAATTTAGACTCTGTTCTACCAGAAGGAGAACGATTAATATTAAAAGATACTGCCAATTTAAGCACAGGAGGAACTGCTGAGGATGTAACAGATATTGTGCACCCTTCTAATGTTTCAATGGCAGAGAGAATCTCTAAAATAATTGATCTTGATATCTGCGGTATAGATATAATGACCAACGATATTAGCAAACCTCTTTCTGAAACAGGGGGAGCTATTTTAGAGGTCAATGCCGGACCTGGCTTTAGAATGCATTTGGCGCCTACGACCGGGCTACCACGTAATGTAGCGGCTCCGGTTGTAGATAAATTGTTTCCACAACAAGGTGATACCGGAAGAATCCCAATTATCGCGATTACCGGTACCAATGGGAAAACTACCACAAGTAGGTTAATTGCACATATTGCGAAAATGAAAGGTTATCGTGTTGGTTACACCACCAGCGATGGGGTGTATATCCAAAACAGATTATTAATGAAAGGGGATTGTACAGGACCCGCAAGCGCCGAGTTCGTTTTAAAGGATCCAACAGTGAATTTCGCAGTACTCGAATGTGCCCGTGGCGGATTACTTCGTGCAGGCTTAGGATTTGGTAAATGTGATGTTGCTGTTGTTACAAATGTTGCAGCAGATCACTTAGGTTTAAAGGGAATTCATACAATAGACCAATTAGCAAGGGTTAAAGGAGTTGTTCCTGAAACTGTTTTGCCCGACGGATACGCGATTCTCAATGCCGACGATGATCTTGTTTATGAAATGAAACGAGGTATAAATTGTAATTTGGCATTGTTTTCAATGGATGAGAATAATCCTAGAATTCAGGCATTACAGCGAATTGGCGGAATTACGGCAATATATGAAAATGGCTATGTTACTATTTGCAGAGGAGCCTGGAAAATGCGTATCATGAAAGCTGAAAATATTCCACTTACGTATGGTGGAAAGGCTACATTTATGATTCAAAACGTGCTCGCCGCTATTCTAGCTGCTCATGTACGCGGAATTAGTATAGAAGATATGAAAGCTGCTCTCGAAACATTTATCCCTTCGGCATCGCAAACACCGGGAAGATTAAACTTATTTCAGTTTGAAAACTTTCAAATATTGCTTGATTATGCGCACAACCCTGCGGGAATGAGGGCACTTAAAAAATTCACAGACAAGCTGGATTGTACTCTAAAGGTTGGAATAATAGCCGGAATTGGGGATCGCCGTGTAGAAGATAATAATGAAATGGGTAAGATCGCGGCCGAAATGTTCGATGAGGTGATCATACGTCAGGATAAACGCCTACGCGGAAAGACGGAAGAAGAACTCATTAAAATGTTGAACGACGGTATAAAGGCGACGGATCCGAACAAAAAGACTACGATTATACCTTCCGAAAAGGAAGCGATAACCTTTGCCGTTAATAATGCTAAAAAGGGTTCTCTAATTATATTATGTAGTGATGTTATTCCAGATGCTTTAGACCTTGTAATGAAATTTAAAGAACAGGAGGCCAGTGGTGAAAAAGTTTTCGCTACTTAAAATGGCGTGCCACGTAATAAAAATAAAAAGCCGCTTCCCCAAGCGGCTTTTTTCCCTCAATAATACCAAAATTGATTTCCAACCTTGGCTAGTTGTACTAATTCACACCAAAAATAGCATCGTTTTTTAATTCCGAAGTTAATTTAAGCTTACTTTAAAATTAACTTTTTGCTGAATTAGAATACGTTATAAATATAAGCCGGATAATCTTTTTAGATCTATATGAAATCATATAGATTTTAAAATCTATGAATTCAGTAGGGTATAAAAAAAGGATTGAAAAAGAGTGCTGCTTTTAAGAGTTAGAATTGCCGATATAAAAGTATGTAAATAGAAAAGCCATCACAGATGTGATGACTTTTCGCCCCAAATTTGATCGATAACTCAAGGGTTATCAACCTACTTATGTCTAGTAAATTTACAAAATTTATTGATTTTACAAGGGAATGTAAGAATATACCCACTAACATTTAAGTTAAAAAGTCTGAGGTAACCTTTTCTTCTTCAGTTTTTTATAACCAAAAAAGAGAATGTAACCATAGCAGGCGACTATTAGAAGAAGTGCAAGTTTAAATCCGAATTGGTCGGTTAAAAATCCATAAGTCGGAGGCACGATAGCGCCACCAACGATCGCCATACACAGTAAACCTGAAGCCTGTGGCTTTAGATCTCCTAAGCCTTCTAGTGTTAAAGTAAATATTGTTGGAAACATGATCGAATTGAACAATCCAACAAATAAGATAGACCACATTGCAAGTAAGCCTATTGTATTTATAGAGATCAAGATCATTATTATAGCTATAGATGCGAATATGGCTAGTACCAAAGCCGGTTTCATCACTTTGGTTAAATAGGCACCAATAAATCTGCCTATCATAGCCCCACTCCAGTAGAATAACACAAATATGCCAAGAATTGCCTTTGGGTCGGAACCACTAAAAGATTTGCTAAACATGATAGCGATCCCATTAGCGATACTCATCATAGTGCTGTTTTCGCTAACAACAGCTGCTAAATTCATATCCAAAAAATAGTTGACCAAATAACTTCCAATAGTAACTTCGGCACCCACGTATAAAAATATTCCGAAGACCCCCATAAGCACGTATTTGTTAGTGAGGAGTTTTTTGTAACCCCCTTTTGTGTTTTTCTCTAGAATCTTCGGAAGTTTAATAAACACGAAGAGAATGGCGAGAGCTCCAATAAATGTTGCGAGTACAAGGAAAGGTGTTTGTACAGCTGCTGCTTCGGAAAAATAATAGGCTTGTTGATCTGCTTCAGACAAGCCCGAGATCTCTTCCGAAGACATGATCGTATCACTTAAAAGAAACAAAGAACCCACAATGGGAGCGATAGCGGTTCCGAAGGAATTAAAAGCCTGAGACAAATTTAACCTACTTGAAGCTCCTTCTTCATTACCTAACACTGCCACATATGGATTAGCCGCCACCTGTAAAATCGTGATTCCGGCTGCCAATATAAAATAGCCTGACAAAAAGATCGCGAAGATACGTTCGGAAGCAGCAGGTGAGAAGAGGACACAACCCAGAGCCATGGTAATTAATCCCAGTACGATACCCTTTTGATACCCTATTTTTGAAAGTAGCCAGCCAGCAGGTACAGAAAATATAAAATAGGCGCCAAAAAATGCGAATTGCACTAAACCTGCCTGAAAATATGATAGCTCAAAAACATCTCTTAATCTCGGAATTAAACTATCTACCAAAACCGTAATAAAACCCCATAAAAAGAAAAGTACTGTTATTGTGATAAATGCCGAACGATAGTTTTTAGAACCTGTCATTGATTACGCTTTATTGTAAAAATCTGTCTTTATAGTCGTATTTTGCCCTTTTTGAAAAACAGTATAACTAAAGTGTTCGTGAATACTGTAAGCTCCTACCTCACCTTTTTTATTTACTGCTATATATCCAACCTGAAAATCTTTATAATTACCGCTTTTCTTAATAATACGTTCAATAGCTTCTTCACAGGCCTGTTGCGGATTTTTACCTTGTCTCATTAACTCCACTATTAGAAAACTGCCAACTGTTTTAAGTACCTCTTCACCTAAACCCGTTGCAGTGGCTCCGCCAACCTCATTATCGATAAATAGTCCGGAGCCAATTATTGGCGAATCTCCTACTCGTCCTGCCATTTTGAAGGCCAATCCGCTGGTAGTACAACCCCCTGAAATATCACCATTTTTATCGATTGCAAGCATCCCAATGGTATCGTGGTTTTCAATGTTGATGATAGGTTTATATTCTGAAGTCTTTTTCCATTCTTCCCATGCTTTTTTAGACTTCGGGGTTAATAGATTCTCTTTTTTGAAACCTTTCGAGACTGCGAATTTTTCGGCACCTTTACCCGCGAGTATCACGTGTGGGGTATCCTCCATAACCTTTCTGGCTACTGAGATAGGGTGCATGATATTCTGCAAATAAACTACAGCACCGTAATCGCCCTTTTTATTCATGATGCAGGCATCCAGCGTTACATTTCCATCCTGGTCCGGTAAGCCGCCAATTCCAACCGATTGCCCTTCGGCGTTGGCTTCTTCTATCATACAACCTTGTTCAATCGCATCTAGAGCGGTTCCTCCATCTTCGATTACCTCCCACGCTTTTGTCGTAGCTTTTTTCACATCCCAGGTAGCAACAACTACAGGAAAAGTTGTTTTTGTTTCTTCTGAATTTAGGACATTGTTCTTTTTCGATTCATCTCCGTTTTTACAGCCAATAGCTGTTGCACCGGCTACAACCCCTAAACCTGTAAGTGATGCATTCTGAATAAATTCTCTACGTTTCATAATTGTATTTTCTTCAAACTTTCATTCTATTTCAATTTCATCTACAAAGATCCATGTCTTCCCGTTATAGGGTGCCCCAAGGTGCCATTTTGGAAGATCGCCTAGATTTTTTGCGACGATCTTAATGTATCGCGCACTATAACCTTTCATATTAAAGGTGATCTTTTTAATTTCGGTTTCTTCGGAAGGAGTTTCCGCTTTTATTCTTTGAGGAGGTAAATTTTTATAAAAATTCTTACTATCGCTTACATAGCACTCAACTTGAGTTGGAAAAAAGATCCAGCTTCGCTGGTCTTGTAAAAAATTGACACTTATGGTTTCTATAGGTTTAACTGCACCCAGATCAACTATCGCAACTACATCGGTGTCCTGATATCCCTGCCAGGCACCGGTTCTGAAATCTTTTGCACCATGAATTCCGTCGATTAGTGCATTGTTTCCACCACCATTGTATTGGTTGGCATATTCAGTTTCGAGTGAAATACTGAGATTTGGGTTTATTTTATAGAACTGTGTGCTTAGCGTTGCACTTTTTTCTCCGTATCCATTGGTGGCATAAACCTTTAATTGGGTTGCTTCAGATATCACAAATGGGTTTTTGTAGATCTTATATTTTGAATCGTTAAGGCTATAAAATATTTCACTGTTAGAAATGGCAACGCCGAGAGTTACTTCAGTTTGATTTTTAAAAGCCACATCGCCAGAAGCAATAAAAGGTACCGGGATGATTTGGTGTTCCGTGATCTCTGTTTTTGGAATATCGGTGTCTTTTGTGGCCCAATTTGAAGGTTTGTTGGTCATTTCAAAAACTAAGTTACCTCCGTTCATTATTTCTTCGTGTAAAAGATAGCTTCTGTTTAACGATTTGCCATTTAAGGAAGCTGATGCTATGTACTTATTTTCCGAAGAAATGCGCTTAGCAATTATTGTAAATTCTTTTCCGCTTTCAAGATTTATAGTCGCTTTTTCGAAGAGTGGAGACCCAATTATATATTGATTAGTTCCGGGGGTAACCGGATAGAAACCTAAGCTGCTCAATACATACCAGGCGCTCATTTGACCGCAGTCCTCATTACCACTAATCCCATCGGGCTCATTTTTATATAACGTGGTAAGAATTTCATGGACTTTTTCTTGTGTTTTGTATGGTTTATTTACAAAATTGTAAAGATATGCCATATGGTGACTGGGTTCGTTTCCATGTGCATACTGTCCAATGAGTCCTGTAATATCGGCTTGATCCCTCCCTGAGGTTTCATTTTTTGCTGTAAAAAGTGCATCAAGGTGTTTTTCGAGTTGCGATTTTCCACCCATCAATTTCATTAAACCACTTATGTCCTGAGGAGCGTACAGACTGTATTGCCAGGCATTGGCTTCGGTATAATTGAAGTTCACTTCGTAGGGATCGAAAGGTGAGAACCAGGTATTTCTAAAACGCCCTTGCATGAAATTGGTTTCGGGATTGAAGATGTTCTTATAGTATTGCGCACGTTCAGAAAAAATCCTATAATCTTCGATTTTGCCCATGGCTTTTGCCATTTCAGCGATCGTCCAATCGTCGTAAGCATATTCTAGAGTTTTTGAAACCGACTCACTTTCTTCTTCTACGGGAATAAATCCGTATTCTTTATATGCCTTTAAACCAATTTTGTCCTGTTGGGCACTGTGTTTCATTGCCGTTATAGCTTTTTCGGCATGATAACCCCGTATACCCTTAAGGTATGCATCTGCGATAACCGGAACCGCGTGATACCCTATCATACAGCCCGTATAATTTGCCGAAAGATCCCATATTGGCATAATTCCACCTTCATCGTATTTAGCAAGAAAAGTGTTTATGAAATCGTTGGTTCGTTTCTGTTCTATAATAGTGTATAATGGATGCGCCGCTCTATATGTATCCCAAAGTGAGAACACGGTGTAATAGTTAAAATTGGAAGTTTGATGAATTTCAAGATCCATTCCGCGATATCTGCCATCAATATCCTGATAGAGGTTTGGAGCTAACATGGAATGATAAAGTGCTGTATAGAAATTGGTTTTGTTGTCTTCGGAAGTAGTTTCAATAACAATTTTTTCTAGTTGTTGTTCCCACATTTGTGTGGCTTCTAACTTTAATTGTTCGAAAGGTCTTGAGCCAATTTCGGTTTCAAGATTGTTTTTAGCACCTGCTTCATCAACCGCCGAAATTCCTACGGAAACATACACAGGTTCATTATTCGGGTTTCTGAACTTGACAAAACACTTGCTTCCGGTATCAGATTTTCCAAATCGAAAATCACTTTCCTCAGGATTAGTTCCAAAGGGATGTGAAAAACGCATGTAAAAATAGAGACGTTGATCTGTTGCCCACACTTCAGAAAAGCGATATCCGCTTATTTCGGTATCTGAAACTTTTTCAATCTTAAAATCGAGCAATTTATCCCGATGTTCCAAATCAAGGATAACGATCTGTTTTTCAGAAGAAGGAAAAGAATACTTATGCATTCCTGCCCTTTGTGTTACGGTAAGTTCAACATCTATCTTGGTGCTGTCTAGATGAACCTTATAAAATCCAGGTGTTGCGATTTCATTGTCATGAGAAAAATGTGCCCGGTATCCCGGATTTCCATCTGCTCCGTTATTGAAGTTTATTTTATTAGTTGGCATAAGCAATACATCCCCATAGTCGCTAACACCCGTTCCACTTAGGTGGGTGTGCGAAAAACCGTAAATATAACTATCGCTGTAATGATAACCACTGCAGCCGTCCCATCCTTCTAAACGTGTATCCGGACTTAACTGCATCATTCCAAAGGGTAGGGTAGCACCGGGATAGGTATGACCATGACCTCCCGTGCCAATAAATGGATATACAAAAGATACCAGAGGGTCAACTTTGTTGGCAGGATCAACTTCTTTATTCTGAGAACAACCGGTGAGGATCAAGAACAGGCAGAGAAGGAGGGAAATTTTCGGCATACGAGGTTTGAAAGGTGAAAAGATACTAAAAACCGTTAAAAAAAAGTGAATGTTAATTTAGAGCTTTTAAATGGTAGTATCTTTAAAAAATATCTAATTTTCCATGGGCATACGCTTCTATATTTTTATTGCAATTCTTCTCGCTTTAGATTTTTATGCCTTTCAGGCGATCAAGACTTTAACCAAAAATTATTGGATCCAGGGGCTGTATTTCCTAATATCACTGTCTATTCTGGGTTATTTAGTATATACTGTTGTCAATTATGATCGCAGTGTGGGACCAAATAAAGAAAGCTTACGAGTCGCAGGGATATTTTTACTCTTTTTCGTACCTAAATTAGTGCTATTTCTTTTTATGTTTGGAGAGGATATAGTGCGTGTTATCGTTGGGGGTTATAATTATATTACCAACTCGGTTGTAGATGATAGTACGAGTCCGAATATGCCTTCGAGAAGAAAGTTTGTGAGTCAGTTGGCATTTGGTGTTGCCGCGATTCCTTTTGCTTCTCTTTTATACGGAATGTACAAAGGTAAGTACAATTATAAAGTGTTAACTCATACTTTGTATTTTGATGACCTCCCTGATGCTTTCGACGGTTTTTCGCTTACTCAAATTAGTGATATTCATTCGGGAAGTTTTGACGATAGAGAGAAAATAGAATATGCGATCGACCTTATAAATGAGCAGGAAACAGATCTGCTCTTATTTACGGGGGATATAGTAAACACCAAGGCGACCGAAATGGATCCCTGGATCGATACCTTCAATAGATTGCGTGAACCTAGATTTGGTAAATTTTCCATTCTCGGGAACCATGATTATGGAGAGTATGTATCCTGGGCTTCCGAAGAAGAAAAAGAAGCCAATTTTAATGCGATAAAACAAATCCATTCAAAAATAAACTTTCAGTTACTATTAAATGAAAATGTATTTATTGAAAAAGACAACTCCCGTATAGCTTTAGTAGGTGTTGAGAACTGGGGGCATAATTTCAAAAAAGCCGGGGATCTCTCAAAGGCTTCCGAAGGAATAGATAAAAAAGATTTTAAGATCTTGATGAGCCACGATCCAAGTCATTGGGAACAGGAGGTTAAAACGCATGACGATCACTTCCATTTAACATTAAGCGGTCATACACATGGTTTTCAGTTCGGGATAGAAATACCCGGTTTCTTTAAATGGAGTCCGGTACAGTATGTATATAAACAATGGGCAGGTGTTTACGAAGAGTTTGGTCGTTATGTGAATGTGAATCGTGGTTTTGGTTTTCATGCGTATCCCGGACGAGTTGGAATTTGGCCCGAGATCACCGTAATTAGACTTAAAAAACGTCCCGATACTGTATAATGTTCGGGAAATGCTATATTTGTAATACAATTGTTCAAGTAACACTTTAGATAGATGTCAAAATTTGGAGAATTAATTGAAACTCGTGTTCCAGTGCTGTTAGATTTTTATGCAGACTGGGACGAAGCCTGTAAAGGGATGCACCCTGTTTTAAGGGACGTTGCTGCGGCTTTGGGCGATAAGGCCCGCGTTATTAAAATTGATGTAGAAAAGAATAAGGAACTTGCCGATGCACTTCGTGTAAAAGGGCTTCCTACGTTAATGATCTACAAGAATGGCGAGATGAAATGGCGTCAAAGTGGAGAGCAGGATGCCAATACACTTATTGGGTTGGTAAAAGAGTTTGTTTAGAAAAGTCTTTTTTCTGTATAGCCTCGCATTTCCAGCCTTTTTCTGAGATAAATTCCAATACTTTAGGCAGTACAAATCTTAGGTTTTTTTCGGCTTTTAAGCTATCGTGAAAAATAACAATGCTTCCCGGTTTTATATTTTTAATCACATTTTGAAGTACTTTTTCTTCGGAAAGATTTGCGTCGAAATCTGCGCTAAGCACGTCCCACATTATAATTTTGTAGCCTAATTTCTGAAGCATTTTAGATTTTTTGGAACTCAGTTTTCCATAGGGCGGACGAAAGAGTTTTAGTGCACTTGTATCATCCGAAGCCTGTATTTTAGCCATAGCGTTTTCAGCTTTTATCACGTTTTCTATATAATCTTCCGATCTGGTTAAAGAGCCGTTTAAGTGATTAAAGGTATGGTTCCCAATGGTGTGTTCTTCAGAAATAATTCTTTTGAAAATTTCAGGGTGTTTTCTCACGTTATCACCAATGCAAAAAAAAGTCGCTTTCGCCCGGTGTGTCTCAAGTTGTTTCAGAACCCATGGTGTTACATTAGGAATGGGTCCGTCATCGAGGGTAAGATATACCGAATTGTTTGCATTAGAAAATGTCCAAACCCGCTTCGGAAAGATCCGTTGCACTAGTTTGGGCATTTTGACCAAATATGGTTTCACGATTTAATTTGTTGATTCCAGATCTAAGGCTTCCAGAATTGTTGAATCCAGAGGGATCTCTATAGTTGTATCTTGCTGCTCCTCCAGTTCTCTATCCAGGTCCATTCCTTCATCCTCAGAATAGAAATGACGGAATAGTCTTAAATAATCATTGAATTTTTCGGCTTCCTTTCTGGCAAATTCTTCCGAATCTTTAACAATTAAAATATCCACTAAACCACGGTAGCGTTCCATATCGCTAATAATTTCATCGGCGATCTGAAATTGTGCATTTACCTGCATCCCGCTATAATATCTAAGTTTTTCCTGATATTTTGTAGCGACTTCTTCATAGAGTTTGCGAGCTTTTTCAGTCTTATCAACTTCATAGTACCCCAATACGAAAGGTTCGAGTAAGGAATAATACTCGAAATATTTCACTGGCATTTTTTCCATCGCCAGGTCTAATATTTTTTCTGCTTTTTCAGTCTTACCTTCGTTAATTAAGATTTCGGCAAGTCTGGCAAGGTTACTTCTATATGTAATTCCATTACGTCTGGTCTCAGTATCGTGGTAAATGTCCGGACTTCCACTATTTCCCCAATCCCAATCCATTACGATATCATACATTTTATCGCTGTCAATACGTCCCATATCGAATGGATTTCTTGGGTTTACAGGGGTGCGAATAGGCACTAATTTATATACAACACCTTCCAATTGCAGATAGTCCTTCATCCAAAGATAGTCGTCATCACCAAAGCTTCCGCCGCTAAAATAGATAGGGCGCTTCCAGTCGTTATTGGCAATGATATCGAGCATCATCATTCTATTTTTATAGATAAAGTCTCCTTTTAGTGTAATATCGATATAAGGCACGATCTTATCGGCATCTTTTTGAGCGACAATACCATTTTCAAGTACCGTTTCTTTATCAACAGGGATTCGAATGGTTTTAGAAGGAAATGAATTTGCAAATAATCCGCTACCCAATTCAACTTTTGTCACCGGACTATCGTCTGCCACCCATTTCATCCATGTTTTTATGTCGATAGTATCTTGTTTTGTCTCTTGATAAGCTAAGAAATCTCTAGTTCCCCATTTATACTTATCGTGAGTAAGTTGTGACGGAATTGGATCGCTGGTAAAGGCTTTCTTTTTCATATCATCAATATACCAATCTGTAGCAAAAAGGCTGGTATTTATGATACGTACATCCTGACGGTATTTTTCAATATTTTGGGCATACCAAAGTGCAAAAGTATCGTTATCTCCAATAGTAAAGAGAATTCCGTTTTCATCGACCGAATCTAAGTACATTTTTGCCATAGACTGAGCGGTATATCTATTACTACGATCGTGATCGTCCCAGTTTTGTGAAACCATCAATACCGGTACCGCTAGAGCTGTTACCACCAGAACAATGGGCAGCGCCATTTTAGGTTTCAGATAATCCTTGACCACCTCGAACAAAGCGTAAACGCCAAATCCTATCCAAAGTGCAAATACATAGAACGATCCTACCAGTGCGTAATCCCGCTCTCGAGGTTCGAAAGCGCGTTCATTCAGATAAACTTTCAGAGCTAAACCGGTAAATAAAAAGAACACCAGAAGCACCCAAAAGCTCTTCAGGTCGTTTTTAGCATGAAATACCAGGCCTAAGATTCCGAGGATAAGAGGTAAAAAGAAATAAGTGTTCCTACCGCGATTATCGAGCATATCGCTGGGAAGGTTGTCCTGAGATCCCAACCTGAGTTCATCGATGAATTTGATACCACTAATCCAGTTCCCATGCATGTTGTATTGGCCTTGAACGTCGTCTTGTCTTCCAACAAAGTTCCACATAAAATAGCGCCAGTACATATATCCAAATTGAAACTGAAACATAAATTTCATATTTTCAGCAAAAGAGGGTTTTTCGATATCGAGGAAGGGTCCGAAGTCCTTTAGAAAGGCGTCATAATCCTCACCGTCTACTAGGCCTTGCTGATGCGCTTCCTTAAACCTCTTTACCTCTTCTAAAAGCCGAGCTTCTTGCGCATACTCTCTTTTTACGGTAAAATCTAAACCATCAATAAATTCGAGGTAGTTTGCATTGTTTTCAATACTCCACATTCTGGGGAGTATTGCTTTGTGATCGTCATCGAAATTCTGACTGGCATTTTTATATTCGTTTACGATAATGTATTTGCCTGTTTTTTCGTCCTTTTCGTATTTTGGCTTATCGTCTTTATAGGGATTATCACGGTCAAGTCCGGAATAGGCCTCTGTAAACAGCGGTCCGTAGAAAAGGTGAGTTTCAGGATACTGTTCACGGTTGTAATACGCCAGAAGTTCGCGCGCATTGTTAGGGTTATTTTCGTTAATCACCGTCCCGGCATTGGCGCGAATAGGAAGCATTAGCCAGCTCGAAAAACCGATAAAAATAAAGAGGATACAAAGCAGAAGTGTATTTAGTTGGTAATAGTTTTTCTTCCGTGTATAGCGCAATAAATAATATGAAAGTGCAATAAAAAGTATGCCGGCGATTATGGTTCCAGAATTAAATGGTAGACCAATACTGTTAACGAAGAACAATTCGGACGCACTAAAAAACTTCATTGTCATTGGCAATAAAAGCTTGAAAATAAAGAGGAGAATAGCAACAACGACAATATTTGCGATGATAAAGTTCTTTACCGTGATCGTTTTATAATTTTTAAAGAAATACAGGAATCCCATGGCAGGGATCGTTAGTAATCCCATAAAGTGAACTCCGAATGAGAGTCCGATGACCAGTGAAATAAGAATCACCCATCGATCTCCTCTGGGGGTATTCATTTCGCGTTCCCAGCGCAGTGCCAGATAGAACAAAATAGCCATAATGGTAGCAGCCATTGCGTACACTTCGGCTTCAACGGCATTAAACCAGAAACTATCGGAAAATGTGAACGCCAGAGATCCGATAAAAGCACTTCCTAAGATGGCAATCGCATTGGTTTTAGAAACTTCTTGATGTCTGGCTGTGATATTGGTTAGAAGGATGGTAAGCGACCAGAACATAAACAAAATGGTAAAGGCACTGGCGAAAACCGACATTAAATTAATTGTTAATGCAATATTGGAGGCTTCTATAGCGAAAATTGAGAAAAATGCTCCTAATATTTGATATAGTGGAGCTCCAGGAGGATGACCTACTTCCAGATTACTTGCAGTCGTAATATACTCTCCGGCATCCCAAAAACTTGCCGTGGGCTCTACTGTTAACCAGTAAGTGAGAAGAGCAATAGCAAAGGCTGTCCACCCTAGAATGTTATTCCATTTTTTGAAGTTAAAGGAATCCATATATGCTTACAATTTTAATTGGTGCGAATTTACTAATAATAAAAATAGTTTGTTCTATTAAATAGTCCTAACGTAGATAGGGAGTCGTTATTTTATAATTAATTATGGGACGAGATGTTTTTTTGTATGAAAATGTTTGCACAAAACAAAGTTTGTATTAAATTTGCGTCCTCATTATGGTATTGGCCCATGGTGTAATTGGTAACACTCCGGTTTTTGGTGCCGTCATTCAAGGTTCGAGTCCTTGTGGGCCAACAAGAAAAGCTCCTAGCATTTGCTAGGAGCTTTTTGATTTTAGCGAGCTTTAAAATTAAAGTTGTGGTAGCAAAAGTTCAGAATTTGTAATTTAAACGATACAAATTCTGAACTTTTGCTGTTCTAAGCATTATAGCATCCTGACATTTGTTATGAGCATTATAACCCGTCATTTGTTTTAAGCATTATATAACCTGTCAATTGTATTGAGTATTATAACCTGTCAATTGTATTGAGTATTATAACCAGTCAATTGTATTGAGCATTTTAACATCCTGTCATTTGTTTTGAGCATTCTAACCAGTCAATTATATTGAGCATTTTAACATCCAGTCATTTGTTATGAGCATTATAACCTGTCAATTGTATTGAGCATTATAACCTGTCAATTGTATTGAGCATTATAGCATCCTGTCATTTGTAATGAGCATTAAAGCTTCTCTTTACTAAAGGTTTTTTAAGATTAGTAAAAGAGTTGACACACGAAGTAAACTCTCAGGTGTTTTTCAAAACTGGATTATGTACTCTCATATATTTAAATTCATTCTTTTTTTAGTAAAAACTCTAGTTTATTCGTGTTTTACGTAGTTCAGTAGATATCTGGAAATTCGTTAACGAATTATAATACTTATGTTTGTAGAACGTAAAACCATAAATTTAAATGATGAGAAAACAAACATTACTAATGCTATCCATGTTCATCGCTATTTCGGCTTTCGGACAAAAAATGAAAGTTAAGCAAGGAGATTTCGATTTTCTGAAGGGACAAACAGAGATTAATGTGGAGTTTAATTATGATAATCTAAAACTTTATAAGGATAATCGTTCTGAAGAAGCTTATGTTTCTGAAAGAACAGCCGAATTAGAAGAAAAGACCAAAGGAAAAGGAAAAGCCTGGGCAAAAAAATGGGAAGCAAGTAAGGAATTAATTTATGCTCCTAAATTTTTAGAATTGATGAATCGATATCTTCAGGAGGATTATAATATGTATTTCGAACAAGGTTTAACAGATGCAAAATATACTTTAATCGTTGATGCTACTTGGATGTATCCGGGATATAACGTGGGAGTTATGCGTCAGCCGGCAAAACTTTCTACTACTATGAGATTTGTTGAAACCGCAAACCGTGACAATGTGTTATTGGAAATAACCGGAAAAAATGCCCCTGGAAATCGATATGGTGGTACATTTAGTAATGAAGATCGTTTAGGAGAAGGATATGCTAAAACAGGTAAAACCCTAGCGGGAATGATCAAGAAGAAAATAAAATAATCTATCGCAATTAGGATAATAAAAAAAAGCCGAATGTTGATTCGGCTTTTTTTATTTAGCGGCACTCTCTCTTTCCATATCTATAACCCGCGCCACAGTTTTAACCAAACGATTGTGGTTCTTGACAAACGGATTGGTTTTGTCCCAAACATACCCCGCCAGAACAGCACAAATTTGCTTCTTAATCTCAGGATTTTCGGGCCTGTGGAAGAATATCTTCTGAAGGTTACCGGTGTACCATTCTTTTACATATGTTGAAAAAACATTTACACCTTCCTTAATATAACCCGAATATTCCTTTTCCCAGTCAACTTTTTCACCCTTCAGTTCTTTTGTGATCAACTTTGCCGAGAGCAGTCCCGATTCTGTTGCGAAGGTCACTCCCGAAGAAAACACAGGGTCTAAAAACTCTGCACTATTACCCGTTAGTGTATATCCCTTTCCGTAGAGCTGTTTAACCGATTTAGAGTAATTTTTAATTTCTATGGGATTGAACATATAATCTAGTCCGTCAAAACGGTCATAATAATAGGTGGACATCTTCATCATTTCTTTTAGTTTTTCTGAAGAGCTTCCCTGATAAGATTCGAGTAGTTCGCTGGGACCCACAAAACCAATACTGGTAACACCGTTCGAAAACGGTATCACCCAAAGCCAAACATCATCGGTTACAACATCGAAGGTAATAAGAGTGCCCTCTCTTCCTACAGGGCGATCTGTTTCACGAACGTGCGTAAAAATGGACGAATGCTTAGGTAAAGCTGAAGGTTTATCGAGATCTAACAGTCTGGGCAGAACCCTTCCGAAGCCACTAGAATCAATGATATACTTCGCTTGAACTTTTGAGTTCTTGCCGGTTCCGTCCTTGATCGTTGTTACGGAAGATCCATCTTCAGAAAAAATAACATCTACAACTTCTTGTTCGAATGCTACATCTACGCCCATTTTTTCCAGCTCCCGGGTTAAGGTATGATCGAAATCGGCACGAGGTACCTGCCAGGTCCAATCCCATCCCGGAGTATGCTTTTTACTAAAATCGAAATCACAAACGACATCATTTTTTAGGAACCTTGCGCCCGCCTTTATTTCGAAATTCTGAGCTTTTAGGCAGTCTAGCAAACCAACTTCCTCAAAATGATCCATACATCTTGGAAGTAAGCTTTCCCCAATTACAAACCTTGGAAAGGTATTCTTTTCAACTACTTTGATCTTAAATCCTTGCTTGTTTAAATACGAAGCAGCAACACATCCCGAGGGCCCTGCACCAATTATCAAAACGTCTATATGTGTATCATTCATATGTATTGAGAATAGATTGAGTTACAATTTATTATATAGATAGGTTTATTATTATAAATTTGCATTCGAAATTAACTATTTTTATTCTTTAAAAGTTTATTCCATATTTAATGTTAACAATAAAGGGAGAGTTAGGTACTGACGAATTTTACAGTGTTATTTTTGAAAATCAGTCCATAGCAATTGATAGCGAAGTTATAAATACTGTTCAAAAAAGTTTTGATTTTTTAAAAGATTTTTCAGAAAATAAGATCATTTACGGTGTTAACACTGGTTTTGGGCCGATGGCTCAATATAAAATTAAGGATTCTCAACGTATTCAGCTTCAGTATAATCTTATTAGAAGCCATGCCTCCGGGACAGGTAACCCTATTTCGCCTATGTATGTAAAAGCGGCCATGTTGGCTCGATTGAATACACTAAGCCTGGGGAATTCCGGTGTTCATGTTTCTGTTATCGAACTTATGACTTCCTTAATCAATAAAGACATAACTCCCTTAATTTATGAACACGGTGGAGTAGGCGCAAGTGGAGATTTGGTTCAACTAGCACATATGGCGTTGGTTTTAATTGGAGAAGGTGAAGTATTCTACAAAGGAGAAAGGCGAAACACTAAAGATGTTTTTGAACTTGAAAACCTAGAACCCATTAAGGTCGAGTTGCGAGAAGGGCTGGCCATAATGAATGGAACCTCAGTAATGACCGGAATTGGAGTTGTAAATACTATTTATACAAGGAGATTATTAAATTGGATGGTATCATGTTCTTCGGCGATAAATGAAATTGTTCAGGCATACGACGACCATTTATCTCATGATCTCAATCAAACAAAAAGGCATGCCGGCCAACGTGAGATCGCAGCGCAAATGCGTGAACATTTAAAAGATAGTTCACTCACCAGAAAGAGAGAGCATCACCTATATAATGGTAATAATGAAGTCGCAGTTTTTGAAGAAAAAGTGCAGGAGTATTACTCGCTTCGATGTGTTCCTCAAATTCTTGGTCCGGTGTTAGATACATTAAATAATGTAGAGCGAATACTAATTGAAGAAGTAAACTCGGCTAACGATAACCCGATAGTGAATGTTGAAAAGAAGCATGTATATCACGGTGGTAATTTTCATGGAGATTATGTATCTTTAGAAATGGATAAGCTCAAATTGGTTGTCGCCAAAATGAGTATGTTGGCTGAGAGACAATTGAACTATTTACTGAATTCTAAATTAAACGATATTCTTCCCCCATTTGTTAATTTAGGAACTTTAGGTCTCAATTTTGGGATGCAGGGAGTGCAATTTACCGCTACTTCTACAACTGCCGAAAACCAAATGCTCTCTAACCCAATGTATATCCATAGTATCCCCAATAATAATGACAATCAGGATATTGTAAGTATGGGAACTAACGCCGCACTGATAACCAAAAAGGTAATAGAAAATGCCTTCGAAGTTGTTGCTATTGAGCTTATTACAGTTGTACAGGCAATAGAATATTTAAAACTGCAGAACAGCGTTTCTTCAAAAACTAAAAAATTATATGAAGATATCAGACAAATAGTTCCTGTGTTTTCTGATGATGTCATTATGTATCCTTATGTTAATAAAGTAAAAGAATATATTAGTAACACTAAAATTTAATACGATGAAAAAAAATACCTTTTTAGTATTTGCGCTATTGTTGAATTTGAGCTTCATTTTTGCGCAAGAGCTTGCTCTGGTTAGAACAGACGATAAGTTTGGTTACATCGATAAATCCGGCGCTATGATCATTCAGCCTCAATTTGAAAAGGCAGGTGACTTTTCTGAGGGGTATGCTGCGGCATTTAAAGATGATAAGTGGGGTTATATCGATACTTCGGGTAGTTGGGTAATTCAGCCAACTTATGACAAAGTAAAGGCTTTTAGTTCGGGTTACGCACTGGTACTAAAGGATGACCAATGGAATTATATTAGTCCGTCGGGAACAGTATTAACCACCCCTGTTAAGGAAAAATATTACGATTTTGATGAAAATGGTATCGCTTTTTATCGAGTTGACAAGAAATTAGGTCTTATGGGAACAGACGGGAAGGTATTTTTAGAGCCTACCTACGATGTGATCAAACCTTTTGTAGATGGATATGCAAGAGTTCGAAATGGAGATATGTGGGGAATGATAGACACATCAGGAAAAGTTTTTTTACCTATTGAATATTCCGAACTGGGTGATTATAGTAAAACAGCAATTTGGGCGAGTAAAGGAGAAACTTTTGGAGTAATTAATAATGGCAATTTCACTGCAGTAGCAAATGCCGATAAAATATGGGATTTCACAAGTGATTCTAATCTAACCTACGCAAGAAGTGACAAAAAAGTTGGTTTTATCAATACAAAAGGGGAATGGGTAATTCAGCCTACTTTCAATAAGGCCAGAGCCTTTAATAACGGATTGGCTCCTGTAGCTAAAGGAAAAGAATGGGGATACATCAATGAAAAAGGAGAAGAAATTATTCCTTTTAACTATAGAGACGCCGAAACATTTTCTGATGATAAACTTGCTCCGGTCAAGGAGAAAAAATTATGGGGCTTTATCGATTCTAGCGGAAAAATGGTTATCCCTGCAGAGTACGTAATAACGGCCGGCGGATTTTCGATCTTTAGTAAGAATAATTTAAAAGGTTTTAAAGACGGAGTTGCGCGGGTTAGAAAAGGCAAGGAATGGGGTTTTATCGATACCTCCGGAAATCCAATTGGCGGAAAATGGTACCAAAATGTTGAGAATTTTTCAAAATAGGTAGCGCTTAAGCCAAATAAAAGAACGGAATGACAGAGAAAATTACCCCAAAGAAATACGCTTTAGTTACCGGTGGATCAAGAGGAATAGGGAGTGCAGTATGTATTCAACTAGCCAAAGATCACGACTATGAAATATTAATTAATTACAACCGCAACGAAGAAGCTGCGAGAAATACCTTAAAGCTGGTCGAAGAAGCTGGCGGTTCCGGAGAAATTATCCAGTTCGATGTTGTAGATGCTGAGAGTGTTACTTCCAAATTGGATGCTTGGCACGAATCTCATAAAGATTCCATTATTGAGATAGTGGTAAATAACGCCGGGATCACGAAAGACGGATTGTTTATGTGGATGAAACCAGAGGACTGGCGAAGTGTAATAGATACAAGTCTTAATGGATTTTTCAATGTAACTAACTATGTAATTCAGAAGCTTTTAGTAAATCGCTACGGAAGAATAATAAATATGGTCTCGGTTTCAGGTTTGAAGGGTACTCCCGGTCAAACTAACTATTCTGCGGCAAAAGGAGCTGTAGTTGCAGCAACCAAGGCGTTGGCTCAAGAAGTTGCAAAACGAAATATAACAGTGAATGCTGTGGCTCCCGGTTTCATTAGAAGTGATATGACTGCAGACCTGGATGAAAAAGAATTAAAGAAAATGATTCCGGCGAACAGATTTGGAGAAGCCGAAGAGGTTGCACACGTAGTATCATTTTTAGCTTCAGAAAAATCATCATATATTACGGGCGAAGTTATAAATATTAATGGAGGAATTTATTCTTAAAATCAGGAGGGACAGATGAGGCGAGTAGTTATTACAGGAATGGGGATATATTCTTGTATCGGTAAGAATCTTTCCGAAGTAAAAGAGTCACTATATAATGGTACCTCAGGAATAATCTACGATGAGGATCGAAAAGATTTTGGCTATCGATCACCTCTCACGGGAATGGTCGAGGAGCCTGATCTTAAAAGCTTTTTATCTCGAAGGGAGCGAATTAGCATGGGTGAGGAAGCTTGTTATGCTTATGTTGCAACTCTGGAAGCCTTAAAAAATGCAGGAATAAGTCAGGAGTATCTCGATACCAATGAAGTGGGTATTCTCTACGGAAACGATAGTACGGCAAAAGCTGTTATAGAATCGGTTGATAAGATTAGAGAGAAAAAAGACACTACATTAGTGGGTTCCGGGGCGATTTTTAAAGCTATGAACTCTACGGTGACAATGAATCTTTCTACGATCTTTAAACTGAAAGGGGTTAATTTTACAATTAGCGCGGCCTGCGCGAGTGGCTCGCATGCAATAGGAATGGCGTATCAACTTATAAAAAGTGGATTGCAAGATTGTATTATTGCCGGTGGAGCACAGGAAATAAATAAGATGGCGATGGGGAGTTTTGACGGTTTGGGGGTTTTCGCCATGAATTTAGAAGATCCTGCCAAAGCGTCCAGACCATTTGATAGAGATCGGGACGGACTGGTTCCCAGTGGTGGTGGTGCCAGCCTTATTATAGAAAGCTATGAATCTGCAGTTAAAAGAGGAGCACCTATTTTAGGAGAGATCATTGGCTATGGGTTTTCTTCAAATGGAGAACATATTTCTACACCTAATGTAGATGGTCCTGCTATTGCGATGAAAAAAGCCTTAGAACAGGCCAATATAAAACCTTCAGATGTTGATTATGTAAATGCACATGCTACTTCTACGCCTGTGGGAGACGCGAATGAAGCTAAGGCTATTTTTGAGGTTTTCGGAGAGAAGGGGCCGTATGTAAGCTCAACTAAATCTATGACAGGCCATGAGTGCTGGATGGCGGGTGCAAGTGAGGTTGTTTATTCGATGTTAATGATGGAGCATTCGTTCGTAGCACCAAATATAAATTTAGAAAACCCCGATGAGGCTGCTTCAAAATTAAACCTTGTTAACAAAACGTTAAATAAAAAAATTGATGTATTTTTGTCCAATTCTTTCGGATTTGGTGGAACAAATTCAGCATTAATAATAAAAAAGTGCCCTAATTAAAATGACAAAAGAGGTAATTGTAGAAAAGATAAACTATTTTCTTGTAGACGAATTTGAAGTTGAACAAGAAGAGATTGCACCGCAAGCAAATCTTAAGGAAACCCTTGAGTTAGATAGTTTAGACTTTGTGGATTTAGTAGTTTCAATTGAAGCTAATTTTGGTGTTAAGCTAGTTGGTGAAGATTTCCTCAATGTGGTTACGCTTCAAGATTTTTATGACTTAATCGAAAATAAAATAAGTTAATATTTCCAAGATAGACGAATGACCACGGAATGGGAAGGTAAATCCAGAGGTACTGTTTTAGGGTATCGAATTTTTATTTTCTTTATCCGAAATCTGGGGGTTCGTGCAGCATATTCACTTCTGTATTTTGTAGCTTTTTACTTTTGTTTTTTCGCAGGAAAGAGCACAAAGGCGATATTTTATTACCTAAACCGCCGCCTGGGTTATTCTAAGTTAAAAAGTGTGCTCAACATTTACAGAAGCTATTTTAAGTTTGGACAGACTATTATAGACAAAGCTGCGATTTCGTCGGGTTTAAAAGATAAATTTACCTACGAATTTGATGGTGTAGAGAATATTGTAAAACTATTAGATGAAGGAAAGGGCGGGATATTAATTAGCGCTCATGTAGGGAATTTCGAAATTGCTGAGTTTTTCCTTGAAGAAATTGACTCAAGATCTCAAATCAATCTTGTGACTACCGATGCCGAGCACCAAAATATAAAAGAATACCTTGAAAGCGTTACCACCAGATCGAATATCAAGTTTATTCTTATTCAGGAAGATCTTTCACATATCTTTCAAATAAACGGCGCACTTAGCAATGGTGAGTTAGTTTGTTTTACGGGAGATCGTTTTTTCGAAGGAACGAAGTATCTTTCAGGAGAACTAATGGGGAAAGAGGCTAAATTCCCTGCCGGACCTTTTCTGTTAGCTTCCAGGTTAAAAGTCCCGGTAGTATTTGTGTATGTGATGAAAGAAACATCTAAGCACTATCATTTATATGCGCGAACAGTTAAAGTTAAGCATCGAGATGCACGGGACTTACTCGTAAAATATACAAAAAGTGTAGAATGGATCTTAGGTAAATATCCTTTACAATGGTTTAATTATTTCGATTTTTGGGGTGAGAATAAAACGAAACAATAGATCATGGTAACTTTTTTATATTTAGAATCTATTTACTTAGAGCAGTGAAATTATGAAAGAAGTACTTGTAGTTTATTATTCTCAAACGGGACAATTATTCAATATTCTGGAAAAGATTGTTTCAACGCTTTCTCATCAGGATGTGAATATCACTTATTACGAGATAGTTCCCGATAACGAATACGAGTTTCCCTGGAAAACAGACAATTTTTACGATGTGTTTCCTGAATCCTTTCTTCAAATTCCACAGGCTTTTAAATCGCCGAATGAAGAAATATTGGGTAAAAAATATGATCTCGTCTTATTGGGTTATACGGTGTGGTACCTTACACCGTCCATTCCGGTCAATTCGTTTATGAAGTCTGAATGGGCTAAAAAGCTTCTCAAAGATACTCCGGTTGTTACCGTTATTGCCTGTAGAAATATGTGGCTTATGGCACAAGAGAAGATGAAGAAGCTCTTACACGATTGTGATGCTAAATTAGTGGGAAACATTGCGCTTGTAGATAAAAATATTAATCATGTAAGTGTGATTACCATAATGCATTGGATGTTTAATGGGAAAAAGACAAAATTTCTGGGTGTTTTTCCAAAACCCGGAGTATCCGAGAAAGACATTCAAGCTGCTTCACGATTTGGGAAACCCATACAAAATGCACTCTTATCGAACAATTTCAATAATTTACAAAAGCAGTTACTGGAATTAAAAGCGGTGAAAGTAAAACCTCTTTTAATAGCGACAGACAAAAGAGGTAACGTAGTTTTTTCAAAATGGGCTAACGCAATTATAAAAAAAGGGGGTCCCGGAGATCCAAAACGTAAGAAATGGCTCGGTTTTTTTAAATATTATTTGTTATTTGCAATCTGGGTAATAGCACCAATTGTTTTTGTTGTATTTTTACTCACTTATATCCCCATGAAAAGTAATATAGACAGAAACAAAAAGTATTTTGCATCTGTCGACTCAAAGTAGGATTAATGAAAGACGTTTACATTACTAAGATTGCCAAATTTTTACCTAATAGCCCCATTGATAATGACCAAATGGAGGCTAAATTAGGGGTTATTAATGGAAAAGCCTCTAAAGCCAGACGTATTGTGTTGCGAAATAATCAGATAACGACACGTTATTACGCTATAGATGATGAAGGAAACATTACCCATAATAATGCGCAGTTAACCGCCGAAGCAATAAATCAATTGTGTAGTAACGGATTTAGCAAAGATAGCATTGAGCTTTTGTCGTGTGGAACTTCTAGTCCGGATCAAATCCTTCCTTCACATGCTGCTATGGTACATGGTTTTCTGAAAAATGGAAATCTTGAGATCAATTCTCCTTCCGGAGCTTGTTGTAGTGGGATGAACGCATTAAAATATTGTTATATGGCCATCAAGGCCGGACAAGTTGAAAATGCTGTTTCAACAGGATCGGAACGAACATCAAGCTGGATGAAATCTGATGTATTCGAAAATGAGGTAGAACACCTTAAAGAATTAGAAGATCAACCTATTCTGGCTTTCAATAAAGAGTTTCTTCGATGGATGTTATCAGACGGTGCGGGTGCGTTTTTGTTAGAAAGTAAGCCTAATGGTGAGTATCCTTTAAAAATTGAATGGATGGATGGCTATTCATATGCTCACGAACTGGAAACCTGTATGTACGCCGGCGGTGACAAACTGGAAGATGGAAATCTGAAACCCTGGAGTGAGTATCCAACCAACGAATGGAGCAAAATGTCTTTGTTCGCAATGAAACAAGATGTGCGTTTGCTTGGTGAGAATATTTTGGAAAAGGGTGTGGATAGCTTGAAATTAGCTATGCAGAAACACAACATCACGCCGGACGATATTGATTATTACTTACCACATATTTCTTCCTACTATTTTAAAGAAAATCTCTACGAAGAAATCAAACGACAAGGCATTGAAATTTCCTGGGATAAATGGTTCTTAAACTTGGACAAAGTTGGAAATGTTGGTGCGGCTTCTATTTATATCATGTTGGAAGAGTTAACATCTTCAGGCAAACTAAAAAAAGGAGAGAAAATATTACTTCACGTTCCTGAAAGTGCTAGATTTTCATATACTTATGCATATTTAACTGTATGCTAAATGAATTTGTTAGAAAGCCAAATAACAGATAAGGGTTTTATTCAAAACCTGATTCCGCAGAAAGATCCATTCGTAATGGTGGATAAGTTGCTTTTTTTTTCTGAAAACAAAGTGGTTTCCGGTTTGTTAGTTTCCGAAGAAAACATTTTTTCCAAACATCAAATTTTTACTGAACCCGGTATTATTGAACATATGGCTCAAACCGTGGCTCTCTATACAGGATATCAATATTTTTTGAAGAATGAACCTGCTCCAACAGGATATATAGGTGCTATTAAAAAAGTTGAAATTCATAATTTACCCCCAACTTCTGAAGAACTGATCACAACCGTAACTATTCTCCATGAAATTATGGGAGTTACACTTGTCACAATTCAAACGGAATGCGAAGGTAATGTGATCGCAACAAGTGAAATGAAAACCGTTTTAGCCTAAGGTGAAAGCTTCGTGGGAACAAAATATAGACATTAAGAAATTTTTACCGCATAGAGCTCCTATGTTAATGGTCCATGATCTGCTCTATATAGACCAGACGTCAGTTCATACCGAGTTTCATATTACTACAGATTGTGTTTTTGTTAAAGACAATGTGCTTTCCGAGAGCGGACTCATTGAAAATGCAGCTCAGGCTTGTTCTGCCATTGTTGGACAGAGCTATTTTGAGAAGGATGATCTTGAAGGGGAAGGCAATAAACTAGTTGGTTATATAAGTGCAATTAAGAAAGTAGAGATATTTAGTCTCCCAAAATCAGGTTCCACAATAACGACTAAAGCATCTTTGATCTCTCGTTTTGATACGGGTTCTGTGACTATTTGTAGTATGGAATGTTCTACTTTTAATAATGATGAATTAATTGTAGCTTGTACCTTAAACTTTTTAATCCATGAAGTCTGATGAAAAAGGAGGAAGTACCACAGGATAAGAGTAATTTAGAGTCGGCTAATTTTAAAGAGCTATGCTACGCCGTAGATGAAAACGGAGAATATACTACTGCTCATAGTACGGGATGGGACCCTAAAACAATAGCACTTGATAACGCTATCAGAGAAATTGAAGAGCGAATTGCTGAGGCTAAACAACGAGTGCTGAACAATGAGACCAGTCCTATTGAATACTATATGGAGCTTCACAAGATGGATCTTTCGGTATTAGCTAGTTACGCTGGCATCTGGAAATGGAAGGTGAAAAGACATTTTAAACCTTCGGTTTTTAAAAAATTAAATTCAAAAACATTACAAAAATATGCAGACATTTTTGGCGTAACTGTCGAAGAACTTAAGCATGTCCAATAAAATTTCATGAAAATAGATTTTGCACATAAGCAGTCTGCTCATTGTGAGAATGGAGTAGTATCAAATTTAATGCGTCACAATGGCTTCGACATAAGTGAACCAATGGTTTTTGGTATCGGCTCCGGATTGCTGTTTTGCTACATTCCTTTTCTGAAAGTTAATTACGCTCCGGTAGTAACTTATAGAGCAATGCCGGGACAAATATTTAACAAATTTGCAAAGCGCGTTGGAATTAAAATAAAACGAGAAAAATTTAAGAATCCGAAGTCGGCAAAAGCTAAATTAGACGAAAATATCAAGAACGACAATCCTGTAGGACTTCAGGTGGGAGTTTACAACCTGGTTTATTTTCCGGACGAATACAGGTTTCATTTCAATGCGCATAATCTTGTTGTTTACGGAAAGCAAGACGACACCTATTTAATTAGTGACCCGGTAATGGAGGAGGTTACAACGCTTACTCATTCGCAACTGGAAAAAGTACGTTTTGCCAAAGGAGCTTTTGCTCCAAAAGGACATATGTATTACCCAACAGCCTTTCCAAAGGAACTAGACCTTGAAAAGGCAATTGTTAAAGGCATCAAACAAACCTGTCGCGATATGATGGCTCCCGTGCCTTACGTAGGTGTGAATGGGGTAAAAACTATCGCGAAATTAATTCGAAAATGGCCGGAAAAAAAAGGAACGAAAACAGCTAATCACTATCTTGGTCAAGTGGTACGAATGCAAGAGGAAATTGGTACCGGTGGCGGTGGTTTTAGATATATTTACGCAGCATTCTTGCAGGAGTCATCTAAAGTATTAAATAACCCCTCACTAGCCGAATTATCTAAAGAAATGACCCAAATTGGTGACTTGTGGAGGGATTTTGCTGTAGATGCTTCAAGAATCTATAAAAATCGGAGTGCAAAGGTGGCAACAAACCTCTACGACGATGTTGCAACTCAATTAGAAACTATTGCCAACAAGGAGAAAGTATTTTTTAAAAAGCTGAAGAAATCGATATAACTTATGATCGAAATTAATCAACTTTCAAAAAAGTATAAGTCTGCCGATTCCTTTTCGGTATTAAACCTTAATCTGAACGTTGAAGAAAAAGAGATCTTCGGACTCCTGGGTCCTAATGGGGCCGGAAAGACTACACTTATTTCGATGCTGAGCTCCCTGCTAAAACCCACATCGGGAAGTTTTACTATCAACGGACTTAACTATCGGGATCACCTTAGTGAATTAAAGCAATTTATTGGTATAGTGCCACAGGAATATGCCTTGTACCCCTCTCTTACCGCCTACGAAAATCTTGCTTATTTTGGCTCAACCTATGGGTTAAAAGGAAAAGGCTTAAGATTAAAAATAGAGGAACATCTCGAAAAATTGGGCCTTACACGTTTTAGTAATAAAAAGGTGGGTACTTTTTCCGGCGGAATGAAGAGAAGAGTTAATCTCATTGCCGGCATCTTACATGATCCAAAAGTACTTTTTCTGGATGAACCAACGGTTGGGGTGGATGTTCAATCCAAGAATGTGATAATAGAACACCTTAAAGAACTCAATCTAAACGGAACCACAATTATCTATACTTCACATCACCTAAATGAAGCCGAAGAATTCTGTACTCGTGTTGCGATCATTGATCAAGGACAAATCATAATCAAGGGTGAGCCAAAAAAACTGATCGCAGAACAACCCGAAGCGAGAAGTTTAGAAGAAGTATTCTTAGCATTAACCGGAAAAGCCCTTCGTGACTATGCATAAAATTTGGGCATCTGTAAAAAAAGAAGTGCTACTGCTTTCACGAGACTTGGGAGGTATTGCCATACTCTTTATCATGCCAATACTTCTGGTGATCACTATTACTTTAATACAAAACAGCACCTTCAAAACAATTAATGATACCAAAATTGAGGTTTTGTTAGTGGATAATGATCGGGGTGAGGTGTCAACAAGTATTCGCGACGGACTCACATCTTCCAGTTCTTTTGTGATCATTGATAGCGCTTCGGAAGAGGACGCAGTCGCTTCGGTATTAAAAGGGGATTTCCAATTGGCGATCGTGATTCCGGTAGATCTTTCGGAATCTCTTCAGAATAAAGTGAATGATAATGTTGAAGGAATCTTATCAAAATTTGGAATCGAAGAGGAAAGCACTTCCGAAGAAAATGATGTGAAAGTTGATAAACAAGTCACTAAAAAAGAGGTGAAATTGTACTTTGATCCCGCCACACAAACCACATTTAAAACAGCTGTAAAAAACGGGATCGATAAAATGATCGCAGAGATTGAAACTCAATCAATTTACAAGGCTTTTCAGGAAGAATTAGGGGAAGAGGAAGCGATCTTCGAAACAGAATCTTTTATAACTTTTAAAGAGATTGTTCCTGTAAAAGGAGAAAAAGCTGTAATTCCTAACTCTACCCAACACAATATTCCTGCCTGGACCCTTTTTGCCATTTTCTTTATCATCGTACCATTATCTATTAATATGGTTAAGGAAAAGAATCAGGGAACTTTTGTGAGATTACGTACTAGTCCTATTTCTTATGCCACCGTACTTAGTGGAAAAGCCATCGTTTATACCGGTGTTTGTATTTTACAATTTGCACTTATGCTTTTAATAGGGGTATTCCTCTTTCCTAAGATCGGGTTGCCGGAGTTAGACATTTCCGGTCGGATTGGAATGCTATTTTTAGTTGCGTTATTTGCAGGATTAGCTGCGGTGGGGCTGGGCTTACTTCTGGGGACTATAGCGAAGACTCAAGAACAATCTGCTCCCTTTGGTGCTACATTAGTTGTAATTCTTGCGGCATTAGGAGGAGTTTGGGTTCCGGTATTCGTCATGCCAAAATTTATGCAAATGCTATCTCAAATTTCGCCAATGAATTGGGGGTTAAATGCTTTTTACGATGTATTTTTAAGAAATTCGGGTATTATGGATGTGGTTCCCGAAATCACTTTGCTATTTTTGTTCTTTGTGATCACAACACTCATCTCCATTGCTTATGATAAAAGAAAAAATGCAGTCTAAAGAAATTACTTTTACCAACCAAATAAGAGTGAGGTTTGTGGAGACAGATCCTCTTGGCATCGTTTGGCACGGTAACTACATTCAGTATTTTGAAGATGGGAGAGAGGCATTTGGACGACACCATGGGATTTCCTACTTAGATCAAAAAGACAACGGTTTCGCTTCTCCCATTGTAAAATCTACCAGCGAGCACAAACTCCCGCTACGCTATGGAGACGTTGCAACAGTAAAGACCATTTATGTAGATTCGCCTGCCGCAAAAATGGTATTTAGATACGAAATTTACAATCCCGATGGGGCGTTGGTATGCACTGGAGAAACCATACAGGTTTTTGTATCGCTGGAAACCGGAGAGCTCTCACTCACCATCCCCGATTTTTTTATCGAATGGAAAAAGAAGGAAGGTCTGCTTAATGAGTAAGGTATATCTTTCATATAACAATATTATCTCGGCTTTGGGCTTCGATAGCGAAACTGTGGTTGAAAATATTGCGAATGAAATTACTGGTTTACATAGAATTTCGGATTTACAAATGCTGCCCGAAGCTTTTTATTCATCCTTGATTTCTTCGGAAAACTTAGATAATTCATTTCAAGATCTAACTCCTCAAGTTGAAAATTACACCAAATTGGAGAAGATGATGATCATGTCAATGGCGAAGATCATTGGAAGTTCCGGGATCGAACTAAATGAGCGAGTTGGACTGATCATTTCTACTACAAAAGGAAATATTGACACCTTAGAATTAGATAGTAAATTTGAAAAGAAGCGCGCCTATCTCAGTGAATTAGGGCGAGTAATAAAGAGTTTTTTTGGTTTTAAGCATGAGGCCATAATTTTGTCTAATGCCTGTGTTTCCGGGGTCTTAGCAGTTGCTGCTGCCAAAAGATTTATTAATCAGGGTTTATACGATCATGTGTTCGTAGTGAGTGGCGATCTGGTTTCAAAATTTATATTATCCGGATTTAGTTCGTTTCAAGCGATGAGCGAAAAACCTTGCAGACCCTATAGTAATGATAGGGATGGAATTAATATTGGAGAAGTTGCCGCTAGTGTTTTGGTTACTTCGGAAAGAAATAATCTTCCGGGTGAAGCTGTAGAGATCCTTGGTGAAGCTTCCTGCAATGATGCCAACCATATCTCGGGTCCGTCGCGTACGGGAGAAGGGTTATACCGAAGTGTTCGATCTGCCATGAATGAAGCTGAGGTCTCGGCCGAAGCAATAGATTATATTTCGGCTCATGGTACAGCAACTACTTTTAATGATGAAATGGAAGCTATCGCATTCAATAGACTGGGTTTAGAAAAAACTCCGCTCAATAGTTTAAAAGGATATTTTGGTCATACCTTAGGGGCTTCAGGATTGTTAGAAACTATTGTGGGAATGCATTCGCTTCAGCAAAACAGATTATTTAGATCTTTGGGTTTTTCAGAATTAGGCGTTTCAAAACCCTTAAATATTATTACCGAGACCAAACGTAAGGACCTTAGTGTATTTTTAAAAACTGCCTCAGGATTTGGTGGTTGTAATACCGCGATGATCTTTCAGAAATTAAAAACATAACCCGATACCAAATTAGACGTATCTTAAACAACCAAACCGATGCCACAGAAACCAATGAGAGCAATCGAAGCCCTGGAAGAAGCACAAAAGATCGCATTTGCTCCTTTTGTGTTTCAAGCAACTGTTTCGCTGAGGAAGTTAGGCATCTTTGACCTAATCTTCGACTTGAGAGATGAGGGAGGTGTTACGGTAAACGACATTTCGAAAAAGTTGTCTGTGAGTAATTACGGTGTTGGTGTTTTATTGGAGATCGCAGAGAGTTCGAATATTGTTTCAAAAAACGAGCAAGGGAAATACGAATTGACTAAGGTGGGTTATTTTTTAAACTATAACACTACCGCGAGCGCAAATATTAATTTTACTCACGATGTTTGCTACAAAGGATTATTTCACTTAAATGATGCTATTTTAAGTGGAAAGCCTGAAGGGTTAAAAGAATTGGGCGACTGGAGTACCATTTATGAAGGACTTTCACAACTCACTCCCGAAGTTCAAAAATCCTGGTTCGATTTTGATCATCATTATTCGGATGATATTTTTGACATTGCTTTGGAAAAAGTCTTAGATAAATCGCCTAAAAGCATTCTAGATATAGGTGGAAATACAGGTAAATTCGCGATACATTGTTGTAATACAACACCGGATATTTCGGTGAAGATAGTTGATCTTCCCGGACAGTTGAAGAAGGCTTTGACAAATGCCCGGAACAATGGCTTTGAAAATAGAATTAGCGGTCACGAGATCGATTGGCTTTCGGAAGATCCATCAATCCCTAAAGGTGCCGATGTGATCTGGATGTGTCAGTTTTTAGATTGTTTTTCGGAAGAAGAGATCGTAAAAGTGCTCTCAGTCTGCGCATCTTCAATGGATAGCACCACTAATTTAGTTATCGTCGAAACCTTTACCGATAGACAGAAGTTTGATAACGCCAAATTTATTTTGGAAGCAACTTCCTTATACTTCACAGTGCTGGCAAATGGAAATAGTAAAATGTATCCCGCCGAAGTGTTCTTAAGACTCATTGATGAGGCCGGATTAAAGGTCAAGGAAGATATTGCAATTGGGGAATACCATACAATGCTGGTTTGTGAGAAGAAATAAATGCTAAAATTTAGAACATAGATTGAAGTCCCAATATTACATACAGAGTTATAGTGCGATTAACGAAAACACCGTTTCGTTGAATGGCAGGATATTATACGAAGAGAATAAGGCGACAGGTTTTTCAGAATTTATTAATATTGCCTATAAGACTTTGGAGACGAAATATCCGAAGTTCTTTAAAATGGACAATTTAAGTAAGCTCGCTTTTTTAGCAGCAGATGTGCTTCTGAAGCAAGAACAGCGATCATCGAGTATGTCAGCAGACAATGGTGAAGCAGAGTTAGACGAATTACAAGAAAGCAATATTGCGATCGTTCTTTCAAATAGAGCTTCAAGCTTAGATACCGATAGAAAACATCAGGAAGCCATCGCCAGCCCTGACGAATATTATCCTAGTCCGGCGGTTTTCGTATATACTTTACCCAATATTTGTATTGGTGAGATTAGTATAAAACATAAGCTGTTTTCCGAAAATAGTTTTTTTATCTTTGACCACTTTAATGCGAAGCACTTACATGCATACGCAGAGAATTTACTGAAAACAAAGAAGGCTGATAAAGTGCTATGTGGCTGGGTAGATTTTGACGAAGAAAACTATAAGGCTTTTTTATATCTGGTTTCTGAAAATGGACCAACAATACATAATACCGAAGAGATAACAAGATTATACAACACATTATGAGTAATTTAAAAGAAGAACTTAAAGCAAAGATTATTGAGCAATTAAACCTTGAAGACATTGCCGTTGAAGAAATTGCAGACGACGATTCACTTTTTGGTGATGGTTTGGGACTGGACTCAATCGATGCGCTGGAACTAATCGTGATGCTTGATAAAGATTATGGGATTAAACTTTCTGACCCCAAAGAAGGCAGAAAGATCTTCGAATCTATTGAGGTGATGGCAAATTATATTGCCGAACACCGAACTAAATAATCCTGTTCGTCATTACGATAATAGCATTAGAAATTAGCGCGAGAATAAACCAAGAATAAATGTCTAAAGGCGTAGCAATTACCGGTATGGGAATCATTTCTGCCATTGGAAACAATGTTTCAGAAAATTATGATGCGCTTGTTAATCTACAAAAAGGTATTTCCAGAGTTTCTAAAATTGATACCATCCATAGAAACGAGATCATGGTGGGAGAGATCGATTTTACTAATGAGGAACTCGAAAAGCAACTTGGTTTAAATGCTGATAACAATTATTCGCGTACTGCATTACTCGGGGCGATCGCCGCTAAAGAGGCTGTAAAAGATGCTAAGATCACTGATATAAAGAAGTACAAAACCGGACTCATTTCGGCTACAAGTGTAGGTGGAATGGACAAAACAGAGAAGTATTTTTACGATTATCTCGAGAATGAAGCGACCCAAAAATATATAGACGGACATCACGCCGGACATTCTACCCAAAAAATAGCCGAGCAACTAGGAATTGATGAAAGTCTGGTCACAACCATTAGCACAGCGTGTTCTTCGGCAGCAAATGCTATTATGTTTGGCGCCCGACTTATAAAATCTGGAAGACTTGAAAGAGTAATAGTGGGCGGGAGTGACTGTCTTTCTAAGTTTACGATCAATGGTTTTAAAACACTCATGATCTTAAGCGACACCTATAACACCCCTTTCGATGAGCATAGAAAAGGACTCAACCTCGGAGAAGCGGCGGCTTATTTAGTACTGGAAAGTGATACCGTGGTCAAGGCCGAAAACAAAAAGGTTTTGGCGTATGTAAAGGGCTACGGAAATGCTAATGACGCATACCATCAAACTGCATCTTCAGAGAATGGTGATGGTGCCACTTTGGCAATGGAAAAAGCATTGGAAGTAGGAGGATTAAAGGCCAGTGATATAGATTATATCAATGCACATGGTACAGCCACCGGGAATAATGACCTTTCGGAAGGAAGAGCAATAATCAGAGTTTTTGGTCAAAATGTAACCGACTTTAGTTCGACAAAAGCGTACACCGGACATACATTGGCGGCTGCAGGAGCTGTTGAAGCAGTTTATTCAATTCTCGCTTTGCAAAATAATATCATCTTCCCTAACCTAAATTTTGAAACGCAAATGAAGGAGTTTACAATTACTCCTCAAACCACCTTGAAGCAAAAAGAATTACAAACGGTTCTTTCAAATTCACTTGGCTTTGGAGGAAATTGTTCTACCGTAATATTTTCAAAACGAGCGTGATGAGAAAAGTCTTTATAACAGGTATAGGTGCAATTTCTGCTCAAAAGACTTTCAACTCAAATGAGTTTTTAGAAGAAATTATAGATTATAATGATAATGTTATTCCTGCTCATGACCCTGTCTATAAGGATTTTATTCCGCCTGCCGCAGCCAGAAGAATGGCAAAGGGCATTAAAATGGGTGTGGTTGCGTCCAAACTAGCTCTAACGGAGGCTGGCTTAGAAACAGTAGACGCGATAATAACAGGAACCGGAATGGGGTGTGTTCGCGATTCTGAAAAGTTTGTAAGCGCGATCATCGATAACAATGAAGAATTTTTAACTCCCACTTCTTTTATTCAATCAACTCATAATACAGTTGCGGGTCAGATCGCCCTCGGTTTAGAATGTAAAGGCTATAATTTTACTTATGTGCATTCGAGTGTCTCATTCGAATCTGCCCTGTTGGATGCTTCTCTCCAACTTCAGAATGATGAGGCAAATACAATTTTAGTTGGAGGTGTTGACGAATTGGGGGATCATACGGTGAAGATCCACCGACTCATTAACCACATAAAACGGGAGCCGGTTTCTGTAAATTCTGTGCTTTCATCTAATTCAGAAGGTGCTGTCTTTAGTGAAGGAGCAAATTTCTTCGTACTTTCTAATGCAGTTAGTGATCAATGTATTGCCGAAGTGTTGGAGATTGAAACTTTTAATTCGATAGAAAAAGAAGGTCTTACTACTGTCGCAAAAAGGTTTCTGGGAGATCAGAATCTGACCGCTGGAGACGTCGATCTCGTGATCATGGGTAATAACGGAGACCACAATTTTGATGATTACTACACTATTTTGCGGGATGGGTTGTTTGCCGAAAAACCTCAAGCCTATTATAAACATTTGAGCGGAGAGTTTAATACAGTCTCATCATTTGGAGTTTGGATGGGGTCGAAAATACTGAAACATGGGAGCATTCCCGGAATTGCTAAACTAAATGATATTGAACCCTCTAAAATGGAAAGAATTCTGCTTTACAATCAATACCGAGGGGAAAATCATAGTTTTATTTTACTTCAGAAATGCTAAGGTTTAATTTTATAAATGCGCTGGCGGGAGCCGGAATTATTGCTTTACTGATTAATGAAATTGAAGGAAACCCACCCATTTCATGGTACCTTATTATTTTTATTATCTGGTTTTTAATAACCGGTCTGGGTTCCTGGTTTATTCGCTGGAATTATCACCTAAAGTCACTACATAAGAACAACACTATACGGGAAAATTGGGTTGCGATAACTTTTGATGACGGTCCTAACCCCGAGTTTACTCCAAAAGTCTTATCTCTTCTGAATCAATACAACGCAAAAGCAACTTTTTTCTGCATTGGTGAAAATGCCGAAGCATACCCGAATCTGGTAAAGGAGCTTGTTGCTAACGGTCATGTCATTGCTAATCATACGTATTCCCATGCCGGTGGTTTCGGGTTTTTCTCTTCGGAAACAGTAGTGGAAGAATTAAACAAAACCACGGCTGTTTTGAAGGAAATTACAGATAAGGAAGTAAATTTATATCGCCCTGCTTTCGGAATAACCAATCCGAATATAAAAAAGGCATTGATAAAAACCGGCTTACAGTCGGTAGGATGGAGTAAAAGGTCGTTCGATACTACTAAACTTTCCGAAGAAAGAATATTTAAACGTATTACCGGTAACTTACAAAAAGGAGATGTGATCCTCCTACACGACACCAGTGAGAAGTCGGTTGCTGTTTTGGAACGCTTATTGCTATTTTTGAGTAAAAATGAAATGCGATCGGTAACAATAGATCGATTGTTTGAAATTGAAGCTTATGCGTAACTTTTTATTATTTTCAGTCTTAATAATTTCTGCTCACACCATTTTTGCACAGCAGGTAAAAATGAGTGCTACCGAAATTGCCGCTTTTAAAACTCAGGTTGAAGCATCTTCACGGAGTACCGAAACTATTAAAAGTGATTTTGTACAGTATAAGCATCTCGACTTTTTAGATAACGATATAAAAACATCCGGGAAATTAGTATTTAAAGCGCCGGGTCTAGTGAAATGGGAATATACAGATCCGTATATATATAGTGTGATTTTTAAAGGAGACGAATTGTTGATTAACGACAGCGGTACGAAAAGTAAGGTAGATATTGGGAGTAGTAAAATGTTCAAAAAACTGAACCAGTTAATTATCAATAGCGTCAAGGGAAATATGTTCGACGATGCCGACTTTGATATCACATATTTAAAAACCCCAACTTCAAACAAAGCGATATTTATTCCGAAGGACAAAAAATTAATAGCGTATATCGCTTCATTCGAGCTACTTTTTAATAATAAAGATGCTACGGTGGAAGAAGTTAAAATGATCGAACCTTCTGAAGATTATACACGTATCGTTTTTAAAAATCGTGAATTAAATACACCCATAGACGATGCGGTTTTTAGTAATTAATTTGATCCTGCTACTTTTTTGCAGTTCGTGTTCATTAAAAACTACGGAGGGACTTAGGTCTGTTGGGGTGAAAACTTCAGAAATTACGAATCCTTATTTTTCGAATCAGCAAACCGATTATGTATATAAAGCAAAGATCGACGTGTATGGGAAATACTTTGGTGGGATTCTTATCATAAAGAAGATTGGCAAAGATGCTCACAGAGTTGTATTTACCACCGAGTTTGGCAGTAAGTTATTTGATTTTCTCTATGAAGGTGATACCTTTACGAAGAATTATATTTTAGAGGATCTGGACAGGGAATTAGTAGTGAATACGCTTCGAAACGATTTTAAGTTGTTAATTACTGAAAAAATCGAAGTTGTTGAGCAGTTTACTTCTAATAAATGGGAGGTTTATAGATCTGATTATGGCAGGAGGTTCGGTTTTTATTTCTTTAAGCAAAATTCTGAAGTTTTAGAAAAGATCGTGTATACTTCCAAAACGAAAGAAAAATTAGAAATAAATTTTGAAGCAATCGATTCTATCGCCGAAATGATAACAATTGCACACCAAAACATTAAACTGAATATTGATCTAGCATATTTAAAGAAAGACTGAATGTTAATAGAAGGATTATATACCATTGTGGAGTTTCATTACGACGAGCAGAAAGTGAATGCTACCATCCAATTAAACAAAGATCACGACATTTTTAAAGGGCATTTTCCGGGAAATCCCGTAATGCCTGGAGTTTGTATGATTCAAATTATTAAGGAGCTCACAGAAAAGGCAACTGCTAAAAAACTTTTTCTTTCGGTTTCGTCTAATATCAAATTTATGGCCTTGATAAATCCAGAGGTCAATGCTATATTAAAACTTTCAATCTCAGTTTCTGAAGAAGGAGAGTTGATTAAAATAAAAAACACTTCTTCCTTTGAAGATACTGTTGCATTAAAACTTAGTGCGACATTTAAACAAATTGGATAAATGAAATTATTCCTCTTCATAATATGTATCACCACTTTAATGGTGCCACCGCCGGAGTTAACTCAGTTGCGGCAGGATTATATTGAGGCTTCAGGGAATATAGAATTGATAGAATCTTTATCTCAAGACTTAATGTCTGTTTCAAAAGGTGACAAGAATATTTATGTTGCTTATAAAGGAGCAGTTCTCGCGATGAAAGCCAAATATACAAAGGGGAAGGAACGAAAAGAACTTTTTAAAGAGGGAGCAGGACTAATTGAATTTGCAGTAGCTTCAGATAGTGATAATATTGAGATTAGAGTTGTCCGGTTAAGTATTCAGGAGAATGTCCCGAAGATATTGAGGTATCATTCAAGTATTTCCGAAGATAAAGAATTTATCATAAAAAACTATCAGTTAGTAACCTCTAAATCTCTTAAGAACTTCGTAAAAGGCTATGTGTTGCAGAGTGACGGATTTACAACGGCAGAGAAAGATCTGTTTTAGAGCTCTGTTTGTAGGGTGTTTCGTTGTTTATTAGAGGTAATTATTCGATGAATTTTTGTACTCACCATTAACATCTATTTTTTGATACTTAGATAGGGAATGCATATTTTTGCTCGCTATCAACTAACTTGTAACTTCTGAGGCTGTTCTTATATTGCTGAAGAGATTTTTAATGGATGCCTATAATACTAAAGATCGCTTAAAGAATTTACGATGTTGTGTGATTATACCTACGTATAACAATCATAAAACATTGAAAAGGGTAATTGATGGTGTATTGGATTATGCAGATGATGTAATTCTTATAAATGATGGCTCCACAGACACAACTTCCCAAATTTTAAGTGCTTACCCACATCTTAAACAAATTCATGTTCCTAAAAATAAGGGTAAAGGAAATGCCCTGCGCTTAGGTTTTAAATATGCAGACGAGCTTGGGTTCGATTATGCAATCACTATTGATAGTGACGGACAGCATTTTCCGGAAGATATTGAGGTGTTTGTTGATGCTCTGGAAAATTCGGATGAGAAGAACCTCCTCCTTATCGGGTCTCGGAACATGACTCAGGAAGGGGTGCCAAAAAAGAGTAGTTTTGGGAATAAATTTTCGAATTTTTGGTTTTGGGTGGAAACCGGGATATGGCTTGAAGATACCCAATCGGGTTTCCGTTTATATCCAATAAAATATACCAAGCATACCAAATACTATACGAAAAAATTTGAATTCGAAATTGAAGCCATTGTAAAAGCAGCCTGGAGAGGAACCGCTGTACAGAACGTTCCGGTAAGTGTGCTCTATGATGAAAATGAACGGGTTTCTCACTTTAGACCTTTTAAAGATTTTACACGTATTAGTATTTTAAATACATGGTTGGTAATCGTCACTTTTCTAATAATAAAACCAAGAGATCTTCTAAGGAAACTACGTAAAAAAGGTTTTAAACGCTTTGTTATGGAAGATCTTTTTGGCAGCATGGATTCGCCACAAAAAAAAGCCCTGTCCATTGCATTAGGAGTATTTATAGGCTTGTCTCCGTTTTGGGGGTTTCACACTATCATCGTGTTGTTCTTAGCAATTGTGTTAAAACTGAATAAAGCAATTGCATTCGCTTTTTCGAACGTTAGTTTACCCCCTTTTATTCCATTTGTTCTTTATGCCAGTTCTAAGATGGGTCAGTTTGTTTTAGGCATTGAATATTCGTACACAATGGAAGAAATGACCGAAAATTTCGAACTTGTAAAACACCTAAAGACATATATTGTAGGGAGTTTTAGTCTTGCTGTTTTATCGGCTTTGGTTTTAGGTATTTTAGGTTATCTTATACTCAGCATTTTTGACCGTAGAAAAGTAGTGTTAGAGCATGAGTAATCTATTTTATAGAACATATTTATTTCTTTCAAAATATAAAGCAGGAAGCATCATAGCGATCATACTTTTGCTTTTTTCATTACTTTTTGTCGCCTCTAAAATTCAGTTTGAAGAGGATATTTCTAAGCTTATTCCTTCAAACGATAGTAATGTAGAAATGCAAAGAGTGCTCAAATCTGTTAATTTCACAGATAAGATCATAGTTAATATTAAAAGACAACCTAATGGAAATGTAAGTGACCTTACTCAATATGCTGCTACATTTTTGGATAGTATTAATTCTGTTGCCGCTAATTATATTAGCAGTATCCAGGGTAAAGTAGACGATGACGATATTGGCGCAACCTTAGATTTTGTCTATGAAAATATACCGGTTTTTCTGGATGAGAGTGATTATAAAACAATTTCTGAGAAACTGAAGAAAGATAGTATTGATGCTATTACTCAAACAAATTATAGAACTTTACTCTCTCCAACAGGCATTATTGCAAAGAAAACTATTCTAAAGGATCCTTTGGGAATTTCATTTATTGGCCTCAAGAAACTGCAACAACTGGGAGTTGGAGATGATTTTATCTTAAAAGACGGATTCTTGTTAAGTAAAGATGAAAACAATGTTCTGCTTTTTATTACCCCTAAGTATGGCTCGAGCGAAACTGCCCAAAATGAAGCATTTGCTGCCATGTTATATTCAATTCAACAGCAATTGAATGAGGAGTACAGCTCTAAAGTGGAAAGCGAGTATTTTGGTGCAGCCCTCATTGCGGTCGCAAATGCGCAGCAGATAAAACGCGATATTCAATTTACGGTAGGGATCGCGCTTACAATACTAATTCTGATCTTTATTTTCTTCTATCGTAAGATCTCTGTTCCGCTCATACTTTTTACTCCAACGGTATTTGGCGGACTCCTTTCTGTGGCTTGTTTATTCTTGATCCGTACACAAATTTCTGCCATTTCCTTGGGGATTGGATCGGTATTATTAGGAGTTACTCTTGATTATTCCCTACATATTCTCACTCATATTCGTAATAATCACGGCGTTGAAGCTCTCTACCGGGATATCGCAAAGCCAATTCTAATGAGTAGTTTAACAACGGCCCTGGCATTCTTATGTTTGTTGTTTTTAAATTCACAAGCATTACAAGACTTGGGTATTTTTGCTGCAATAAGCGTTTTGGGGGCTTCGGTTTTTGCTTTGTTGTTTATTCCATTGGTTTATAAAGGAGGTAATCAGAAACAGGTAAGGTCTACAATTTTAGATCGCTTGGCAGCGTTCAATTTTCATAAGAATAAAATTGCAATTGGCGGCATTACGGCTCTTATTCTCTTAAGTTTCTTCACATATGGTTATGTTGGCTTTGATAAAGATATTTCAAAATTGAATTATGAACCTCCCGCAGCCACAAAAGCTAAAGAGAATCTGGATGCATTAACAAATATTTCATCCAAATCGGTTTACATCGCTGTATATGATGAAACAGTAGAAGCTGCGCTTCGGAAGAACGATAATATTTATAGAAAACTTCAGGAACTGGAAAAAAAAGCCACAGTAATTAGTTTCAGTTCAATCGGAGCATTGGTTTCTTCCGAAGAAATTCAGAAAGAAAAAATAAACACCTGGAACAACTATTGGGATCCGGAAACACTTCAGAATACAAAAAACAACCTTATAGAAAGTGGTGCTGCACTTGGATTTAAACCAAAAACATTCGAGTCGTTTTACAGTTATTTGGAAACCGATTTTACTCCATTAAAAATTGAGGATTATAAGGATATTTCTACTTTCACTATCGATGATCACATTACTTCCCGGCCAGATTATACTACGGTTAGCTCTCTGGTTAAAACAGATGCCGAAAACGTTCAAGAAGTTAAAGATGTTTTCAATTCATTTCCAAATACGCTGGTCATAGATCGGCAGCAAATGAACGAAACTCTTTTGGGACATCTTAAAACAGATTTCAATAATCTAATTGGGTATTCCCTTTTAGTTGTTCTCGTTATTCTCCTGGTTTTTTACAGAAGTTTATCTCTCACTATTGTTACGGCATTGCCTATTTTTCTTACTTGGTTTATCACTATAGGGATCATGGGATTGTTGCAGATCCAGTTTAATATTTTTAATATCATTATTTCAACCTTTATCTTCGGATTGGGGATCGATTATAGTATTTTCATGACAAATGGTTTACTAAAAACCTATCGAACGGGGGAACAGGATATCGCAACCCATAAAACTTCGATTATCTTATCGGTTATTACAACAATTCTCGGCGTTGGCGTACTAATTTTTGCGAAACATCCGGCGTTGTACTCCATTTCGGTGGTATCAATTATTGGGATATTATCCGCAATGTTGGTTGCTTTCACCGTTCAACCCTTACTTTTTAAATTATTTATTGGAAGTAGATCCAAGCGTCCAATTTCATTACGACTGTTAATTCATTCGGCCTTATCGTTTAGTTATTACGGCTTAGGGGGCTTCGGACTTTCAATCTTTAGTGTTGTGATAATGCCACTTATCCCTTTGAGTAAGAAGGTAAAGATGCGCGGTTTTCACAGGGTGATCTCAAAATTTATGAAGTCGGTTCTCTATTCCAACCCATTTGTAAAAAAGCGGATTATAAATGCGGGAAATGAAACCTTTGAGAAACCGGGGATCATCATTGCTAATCATACTTCATTCCTCGATATTCTCGCGATTGGAATGTTGCATCCTAAAATTATATTCTTAGTAAATGATTGGGTTTATAATTCTCCTGTCTTCGGAAAAGCAGTACAGCTAGCAGGTTTTTATCCGGTTTCGGGAGGGATAGAAAAGGGGGTAGAGCATTTAAAAGTAAAAGTCGCCCAGGGATATTCGTTGATGGCGTTTCCCGAAGGGACCCGATCTACCACCAATAAAATAAGGAGATTTCATAAAGGAGCGTTTTTTCTTGCCGAACAACTCAATTTAGACATAATTCCTGTATTGATTCACGGTAATTCGGAAGTACTGCCAAAAGGTAGTTTTGTGATACGGGATGGAAGTATAACCCTAAAGATCCTCAATAGAATAACTAATACCGATCAAAAATTTGGAAATACCTATAAAGATAGAACAAAGAAGATTGGCCGGAAATTCAGAGATGAATTCGCTTTATTACGATCGGAAATTGAAGGTGCTACCTATTTTCACTCGCTGGTAAAGAACGATTTTAAGTTTAAAGGGAATGATCTCTTCGGAAAGGTTAGAGCTAACCTAAAACAGTATCGTGAGGATTATAAGATGGCGCTGGATACGGTCGCAAAAAACGGAAGCATTACTACGATCGATATTGGTCATGGCGAGTTAGAGTTTTTACTGTTGTTAGATAGTGCAGACCGTAGAATTAACGCTTTTATTTCTTCTGAAAAAACTCGTGAAATCGTTGAAAACAGCTTTATTACAAATCACTATAACCGAATAATTTTTGCAAAAAGTAAAAAGGAAGCTTTAGAACTCCCTGCAGATTGGTTAGTGGTAAAAACAACGAATAGTACCATTAAAACCGAATCTGATTATTTCGGACTCGAAATAGTTTGTGAAAACGAGAATCTTATTATCTTTAAAAAAAAGGGGATTAGTTGAAAATAAAACAAAAATATGATGTTGTAATTATTGGAAGCGGCCTAGGCGGCTTAGTTTCAGCAATTATTTTGGCTAAAGAAGGTAGAAGCGTTTGTGTACTTGAGAAAAACAATCAATACGGAGGAAATCTTCAAACTTTTGTTAGGAACAAAACTATTTTCGACACCGGGGTTCACTACATCGGAGGACTTTCGGAAGGACAAAACTTATACCAGTATTTTAAATATTTGGGAATCATTGATGATATTGAACTTAAAAAACTCGATGAAGAGGGTTTCGATATTATAACGTTCGACGGCGATGAAACCGAATACCGTCACGGGCAAGGCTACATAGGTTTTATTAGAAATCTGGTTGAACAATTCCCCGAGGAGGAAGAGGCAATTCAACAGTACTGTAAAAAGCTAAGGGAGACATGTGATAAGTTTCCATTGTATAATGTTCAACTTGGAAAACCCTATTACGACAATACAGATGTATTCGATCTCTTTGCAAAAGATTATATCGATTCCCTGACTACCAATAAAAAACTACGTGCAGTACTAAGCGGGAGTAATCTTCTCTATGCCGGAGAAGCAGATAAAACACCCTTTTATGTGCATGCACTTTCGGTTAACAGCTACATTGAAAGCGCCTATAGATGTGTAAATGGCGGAAGCCAGATCACAAAAGCATTATTAAAACGATTACGAGAAGCCGGAGGCGAAGCGTACAAACGTCAGGAAGTTACTGGAATAAATGTGGAGAATGGTTTAGTGGCTTCGGTTGAAACGGAAGAGGGTAACACCATACATGGCGATCTCTTTATTTCTAATATTGAACCAAAACTTACCTTAAAAATGGTAGGGGAGAAGAATTTTAGAAAATCGTATGTCTCTCGCATAGAAAATATTGAAAGTACCATAGCTGCATTTACACTTTATTTGGTATTGAAGCCGGGAACATTTCCTTACATCAATAAAAATTATTACCATCATAAGTCGCCGGATGATGTGTGGGATGCGCATAATTATACACAGGAAAACTGGCCAAAGTCTTATATGATCTCTATGGGGATCAAAAAGAACTCTAATGGTTATGCAGATAATTTAACTGTAATGACCTATATGAATTTTGACGAAATGAAACCCTGGGAAGGGACATTTAATACAGCTGCAAATAAGAACGATCGCGGTCAAACTTACGAACAATTTAAAGCTGAAAAAGAAGAAAAAATTATCACAGAACTTGAAAAAAAATTTCCAAACATCAGAGAGTGTATCTTAGCTGTATATTCCTCCACGCCCTTGTCCTATCGGGACTATATTGGAAGTAACAGAGGCTCTATGTATGGCTATGTTAAGGACGCGAACAACTCGTTAAAATCGTTTGTTTCGGCCAGAACGAAGATCAAAAATTTATATTTTACTGGTCAGAGTTTAAACATGCACGGCATTTTAGGCGTTACCATAAGTGGAGTGGTGACTTGTTCGGTAATTCTGGGTGGGGAACATCTGGTCGAAAAAATACACGCAGCCAATTCAGAAGAAGTAATTAAAAGTTAATACCTATGGGGCAAATTAGAACTACCCCTGTTACCAGGGTTGAGAATATTTCAAAAGAAGAATTTATAGAAAAATACTACAAGCCACAACGTCCTGTTTTAATCGAAAACCTCACAAAAGATTGGCCGGCGTATCAAAAGTGGAACTTGGATTATATTAAAGAACTCGCAGGAGATCAGGAAGTACCATTGTACAATAGTGAACCCACTAAAGGAAAGCAAAATTCGGCTGCCCCGGTAAAGCAAATGAAACTTCGCGATTATATCGACATACTGAAGACTTCCCCTACAGATCTTCGTATTTTCTTCTATAATATTTTGGACAGTATGCCGGTATTGTTAAATGACTTTGCTTATCCGGACATCGGACTTAAATTCTTTAAGCGTTTGCCGGTTATGTTTTTTGGAGGGGAAGGCTCAAGGGTGTTGCCGCATTACGATATGGATCTGGCAGATCTGGTTCATTTTCATTTCCACGGAAACAAAAGCGTGACCCTTTTCTCTCCCGAACAAACAAAATACCTGTATAAAGTGCCCTTTGCTGTGCATAATTTGGAATCTATAAACATGGATGCTCCCGATTTTAAGAAGTACCCGGCGTTGCAAGATGTAGAAGGCATTCAGGTGCATATGAAACACGGTGATGCGCTATATATGCCAAGTGGGTATTGGCATTATATAAAATATCTGGATGGTGGTTTTTCAATAACCCTTCGGGCGTTTCCAAGACACCCGGTTCGCTTAGCCAAAATGCTCGGCAATGTTTTTGCCATGCGCCCCTTCGAAAACATTATGCGTAAATCCTTTGGACAAAAATGGGTTGATTATAAAGAAGCTAAGATCTTGAATAAAACAAATAGGAAATTTGTCAAAAGAGCACGGAAGAATGTTTAAAATGAAGAACCTTAGTGCATTCTCACTTCTTGTGCTCTTATTAATTTTCGCATCATCTTGTGGGGTTTCGAAGTCGTTGAAAGACCTACCCGACCTCAGTGCATACAATAATGAAATACCAAATAGAGTAAAGATTTCCGATTCGACCTTTATTGCAGGAAATAATTTTCTAACGAAGAACAAACACGGACTCTGGGAAATGTACGTTGAAGGTGATCCTTACCAACGAGGCTTGCTCATTGGTAGTTTAACTGAAGAATTGCTACAACATCAAGAAGATGTGTTTCTGTCTAAAGTCAACGAATTGGTACCTTCCAAAACGCAACAATCTTTTTTACGAGGTTTTCTAAAGTGGTACAATCGTAAAATGTATAAACATATTACCCCCGAGTTCAAAGCTGAAATTTACGGAGTATCGCAATATTCATCCGATAAATTTAATAGCATTGCACCTCCGTACTTAAGGGCGCTGTACCTACATAGTGCGCATGATATTGGACATGCACTACAGGATCTGGCTTTGGTGGGGTGCTCTTCTTTTGCCGTTTGGGATGATAAGTCTGAAGACGGCGGATTACTTATTGGGCGTAACTTCGATTTTTATGCGGGTGATGAATTCGCAGAAGAAAAAATAATAGCCTTTATAAATCCTTCCGAAGGTTATAAATTCATGTCGGTAACCTGGGGCGGAATGATAGGGGTAGTCTCCGGAATGAACGATCAAGGACTTACAGTGACCATCAACGCCGGGAAATCGAAGATCCCGTTAATCGCTAAAACTCCAATTTCAATCGTAACACGAGAGATCTTACAATATGCCTCCACCATAGAAGAAGCGATCGCAATTGCACAAAAACGGGAAGTATTCGTGTCGGAAGCTATTTTTGTAGGTAGCGCAAAAGATGGGAGAGCTGCGGTAATAGAAGTTTCTCCTAAAAATTTCGGGGTGTACGCCGTGCCAAATTCTGCAGATCAATTAATTTGTTCCAACCATTTTCAAAGTGAGGCTTTTTCAGAAGATAAAAGGAATCTTAAGCAGATAGCCGAAAGTCACTCTCAGTATCGCTATGATAGAATGGAAGAACTAATTTCGGAAGAAGATAAATTAAATCCCGATGAAGCTGTTGCAATCCTTCGGAATAAGAAAGGATTAAATGATAAAGCCATTGGCTACGGAAACGAAAAAGCGTTGAATCAATTATTGGCACATCACGGCATCGTATTTCAGCCGGAAAAATTGCGGGTATGGATCTCCACCAATCCGTATCAGTTGGGCGAATTTGTGGCATACGATCTTGATGAGGTTTTTAAGGATCGCTTCGGAAAGGCATCAGAGGTATCTTTGGCTATAGACAGTTTAACTGTTTCTGAAGATCCCTTTGCTCGAACCGAAGCTTTCAGAAATTATGAAGAATACCGAAAGTTAGAACGACAGGTAGAAGCCGCTCTGGATGACAAAACGGAAATTGAAGCTGAGGTCCTTTCCGCTTTGCGAGAAAAAAATGCAACGTATTGGAAAGCACACTATCTTGCAGGGAGATATTTCTATCAAAATAAAGACTATTGGCAAGCGTTTGAAGCGTTTACTGAAGCCAGCAAAATGGAGATTACCACCGTTCCCGATCAGGAAAGTTTGAGTAAATACCTAAAGAAAACAAAATTCAAATTAAAGAAATGATTCCTGAAATTGAATTACAGTCGGTCGAAGAAATTAAAGCCTTTCAGGAGAAAAAACTGAAAGAGGTCTTAGCATACCTAAGTGAACATTCTGTGTATTACCAGCGGGTTTTTAAAGAGAAAAACATCGATATTAACAGTATAGAAACCTTAGAAGACCTTGGTAAAATTCCGTTGACAACAAAAGACGACCTTCAAAAATACAACGACGATTTTATTTGTGTAGAACGAAGCAAAATAGTCGATTTTGTTACCACTTCGGGAACTTTAGGAGAGCCGGTTACCTTTGCTTTAAGCGATGCCGATCTGGATAGACTTGCTTATAATGAGGCGATATCCTTTGCCTGTGCGGGAGTGGGAAGTGATGATGTAATGCAATTAATGACAACGATGGATCGTCGTTTTATGGCAGGTCTGGCTTATTTTTTAGGAGCGAGAAAGTTAGGTGCGGGTATTATTAGAGTGGGCTCGGGGATTCCCGAATTGCAGTGGGATTCCATTCAAAAATTTAGACCCACCTTTTTAATTTGTGTTCCTTCTTTTCTTCTGAAACTCATTGAGTTTGCCAATCAGCATCATATCGATTTAAAGGAAACAGGTGTAAAAGGAGCCATTTGTATAGGCGAATCTATACGAAATGAAGATTTTTCGCTAAACGTATTAGCAGCAAAGATCAAATCATCATGGGATATAGAATTGTATTCTACCTATGCCTCTACCGAAATGAGTACTGCTTTTAACGAGTGTGAAGCGCATCGTGGCGGACACCACCATCCTGAGTTGATCATTGCCGAAATATTAGATGATGAAAGTAAGCCGGTGAAAAGTGGAGAAGTTGGAGAATTGGTGATTACCACTTTGGGTGTAGAAGCAATGCCTTTACTCAGATTTAAAACGGGGGACATGGTTCAGGCACATACGGATAAATGCGATTGTGGACGAAGTACCATGCGATTGGGACCCGTCGTTGGACGTAAAAAACAAATGATCAAGTACAAGGGAACTACGCTTTATCCGCCGGCAATGTATAACGTTTTGAATCACTTTAGCGAAGTAGAAGCTTTTGTGATCGAAATATTTCATAACGACTTGGGTACCGATGAGATCTTGGTTAAGATCGCTTCAAAAAATGTTTCGGAAGTATTATTGAACGAAATAAAAGATCACTTTAGAGCTAAGTTGAGAGTACTTCCGAGGATCGAATTCTGTGATAAAAAAGAACTTAACCTGTTGCGCTTTCCGAAGATGAGTAGAAAACCTGTGGAATTGATAGATAGGAGGGAATCTTAATTTTGCCGTTCTTCATTATGCCTTATCGGTTATCTATTGGAATACTTTCTGTTTGAAGTAACCAGCTATAACCAGTGGGGCTGCCTTTATCTAAATTAAATACAGAATAATAACGCAAAACATTATTTAGGTTATTGGGGTCTAATTTAATGGGTGTATCTACTTGCCTAAGATTACTTTTATGGATGGCAAATCCGTTAACCACAGGCTTCCACTTTTTATTGCGTAGAATATAAAGATGATATTTGTTGAAATTAGGGTCTTTTATCTTTGAAGTTACAAGTAGTAAATCCCGGTCAAAGCCTTCTAAAACAATGGCTGACAATGATCCACCAAGGGTCTTTGGAATCACAAGGTCTGGATATCTTTTGCCTTCAAAGGAAATATAGGTTTTTTCATGTCTTGTGTCAACCCGTGAAATTTGCGCATAGAACTTTTTTAGATCTCCATTGAAATCCCCTGTCACTGCTCCTTTCGGGATTACAGGTTCAATAATAACAGGATTTGTCACTGGATCGGTTTTAGTTGGAATATTTGTTGTATTAGACTCATCACCCCCAATGATATTTGTAGGTTTTTTTGAGGGAGCACCGCAGCTCAATGATGCCGTTATTACAGAATACACAAAGATCTTGATCATAAATGGGGATATTTTACGGAAGTAAATGTTAGTATAGGTTACTCTCATAAAATAACGAATGATTGTACTATGTATTATATCCCAAATAAATTTGGAGCGTGATTGTCAATAATCTATTGGATCTTAAAAGTGATCACAGGCATATTTGCATGGTTTACCAGGTCTTCACTAATACTTCCATTAAAGAAATGAGAGATTCCTTTTCTTCCATGCGTACTCATACCTATGAGTTGTGCCTTCTTATCCTTTGCAAATTGAAGAATTCCTTTTTCAACCGAATTATCATTATAAATATTTAACGTATAATTTTCGGCACCCATGCCTTTTACAAAATTATTCATGATAACATTTGCCTGTGCCGTAGTTTTAAAACCACCGGGAGTGTTTACGAAAAGCAAATGTATTTTGGCACCCACATTTTTGGCGAACCTCATAGCTTCGTTAAAGCTCCAACGGCATTCTTCAGAGAAGTCTGTTGCGAAAACAAAATCTTTAATTTCGAAAACTTCATGATTGTTTTTTATTACCAGAACAGGAATTTTTGAAGTTCGAACCACCTTTTCGGTATTACTACCAATAAACATTTCTTTAAATCCACTCGCACCATGAGAACCCATTACAACAAGATCAATCTTACTTCTCTCTACCGTAGAACTAATGTCGTTGTAAATTTCATTATGTCCTATCGCTTCATGAACATCAATGTTTTTTAAGTAAGGTCTTGTAAGGATGTCAGTAAAGTTCTTTTCGGCTAGTTTTATAAAGTACAATGATTCAGGTAGTTTACTGTTATCGCTGTTTCCACTAATGCTTAATGGCATTTCTAAGGAGTGTAATAGATAAATCTCACTTTTGTGTTTTATTGCTAATTGAGCGGCAACTTTAAGCGCATTTTCGGCTTGTGAGGAAAAATCTGTCGGAACTAAAATTCTTTTCATAAGTTAAGTGTTTTGTATGCATTAAATTACAAAAATAAAACGGGAGCACATCGTTTTTTTAATATTAAAAAATTTGGTATATTTGCAGCGAATTTGATACGTAACAAGACGAGGGGACATAAAGTCCCCTCTTTTTATAACAAAAAATGATGCGGGAAAGAGTAACAGAGCTTCTGGAACAGGCCTTAGAGGAGAATCAATCTTTATTTTTAATCGATTTATTAATTTCTGAAGACAACAGGATAACTGTGATCCTGGATGGCGATAATGGTGTTTCTGTAGAAGATTGTATTACCGTTAGCCGAGCGATCGAGCATAATTTAGATCGTGAAGAAGTAGACTTTGCACTAGAAGTAATGTCGGCGGGAGTATCTGAAGGACTCACAATTCCTCGTCAGTATAGAAAGAATATTGGCAGAAAACTCAAAGTTAGGACCAAAGAAGACCAAACCATTGAAGGAGAACTAACCAACGTTGACGATAGCTCTATCAAATTAAAATGGAAGGCTCGCGAGCCTAAACCCATTGGAAAAGGTAAAATTACAGTAGAAAAAGAAGCGGTACTGCCTTATACGGATATCGCGGAAGCAAAAGTTATGATAACATTTAATTAGGATGATATGGAAAATTTAGCGTTAATTGATTCGTTTTCAGAATTTAAAGACGATAAACTTATTGACAGAGTAACGCTTATGGCGATACTAGAGGACGTTTTTAGAAACGCCTTGAAGAAGAAATATGGAAGTGATGATAACTTCGATATCATTATCAACCCCGATAAAGGAGATTTAGAGATTTGGAGAAATAGGGTCGTGGTTGCCGATGGTGAAGTTGAAGAACCTAATGAAGAGATTTCGTTATCTGAAGCACGTAAGATCGAAGCCGATTTTGAAATTGGGGAAGATGTATCGGAAGAAGTGAAACTTATAGACCTTGGACGTCGTTCTATTTTAGCACTACGTCAAAACTTGATCTCTAAGATCCACGAACACGATAATACTAATATATACAAGCAGTTTAAAGAACTGGAAGGAGAGATCTATACCGCTGAGGTTCACCATATTCGTCACCGTGCAGTTATTTTATTAGATGATGAAGGAAACGAAATAATACTTCCGAAGGAAAAACAAATTCCTTCAGATTTTTTCAGAAAGGGAGATAACGTTCGTGGAATAATTGAAAGTGTTGAGTTAAAAGGTAACAAGCCAACAATTTTAATGTCCAGAGCGGCACCGATCTTCCTGGAGAAATTGTTTGAACAGGAAATTCCTGAAGTATTTGACGGTTTAATTACAGTTAAAAAAGTGGTTCGAATTCCGGGTGAGAAGGCCAAAGTTGCAGTAGATTCTTACGACGATCGTATTGATCCTGTGGGAGCCTGTGTAGGAATGAAAGGATCCCGTATTCACGGTATCGTTCGGGAACTTGGAAATGAAAATATCGATGTTATAAATTACACCAATAACTTAAACCTGTATATTACCAGAGCTTTAAGTCCGGCGAAGGTTACTTCCATTAAAATTAACGAAGAAACCAAAAGAGCCGAAGTTATATTACGTCCGGAAGAAGTTAGTAAAGCGATTGGACGTGGCGGACACAACATTAGATTGGCAGGTCAATTAACAGGATACGAGATCGATGTGCTTCGTGAAGGTGCAGAGGAAGATGTGGAATTAAGCGAATTTTCTGATGAAATAGAAAGCTGGATTATTCAGGAATTCCATAAAATTGGTTTAGATACTGCTAAGAGCGTATTAGAATACGACCTTAAGGATCTTGTTTCGAGAACAGACTTAGAAGAAGAGACGATACAAGATGTTATCAATATATTAAAAGAAGAATTTGAAGAATAGTTGAAAGTTTGACTATTTTTATGCATATTTTATAATTACAGAAACAGGAGAAAGCATTTATGGCTGAAGTAAAATCCATACGACTCAACAAAGTACTACGTGAATTTAACATCTCGTTAGATCGTGCCGTAGAGTTCTTAAGCTCTAAGGGACACGAGGTTGAAGCTCGTCCTACTACCAAAATTTCAAATGAAGAATACCAGGTTCTGTTTGATGAATTTCAAACAGATAAAAGTAAAAAGGTAGCTTCAAAAGAGGTTGGTGAAGAGAAACGTAAAGAGAAAGAAGAGCTACGTTTGGAACGCGAACGAGAGATCGAAGAAAAGCAGAAGAAAGAGTCTTCAAGGGTCATTAAAGCTGAAGCTAAATTAAACGCACCAAAACAGGTTGGCAAGATCGATCTTGATGCCGGTAAGAAGAAAGCAGAAGCCAAACCGGAGAAGGTTGAAAAACCTGCCGAACCTGTAAAAGCTGAAAAAACTGAGAAAGCGGCACCAAAAACCGAAGAAGTTTCGGTTGAAAAACCTAAAAAAGAGGCGCCGGTAAAAGCTTCAGAAAAAGAAGAAGTTAAGAAAGAGCCTGTCGCCGAGGCGAAAGTTTCCGAAGTAAAGAAAGAAAGTAAAGGGATTGCCGAAGAAACCGAAAAATCTTCAGAAGGTCAAACGGTTACTACCAAGTATAAAAAACTTGACGGACCAAATTTCACCGGTCAAAAAATTGACCTTACTCAATTTAAGAAACCGGAGAAGAAGAAGGTTGAGAAGAAGGATGATAAAAACGAGAAGAAAGGTAGAAGACGTAGAATAAGTAAAGAACCTTCTAAGGGAAGCGGAAATTTCAGAGATAACAGAGGTGGCTCGAGAAAAGGCGGCGGAAGAACCAATGTCCCTAAAGAGGAGCCGAGTGAAGAAGAAGTACAAAAACAAGTTCGTGAAACTTTAGAGAAACTTCAAGGGAAGTCTTCTAAAGGAAAAGGGGCAAAATACAGAAGAGAGAAAAGAGATAGTCACCGTCAGAAAACAGAGGACGAACTGGCACAACAAGAAGCAGCAAACAAGCTGTTAAAACTTACCGAGTTTGTAACAGTAAGTGAAGTTGCAACCATGATGGATGTTCCGGTTACCAAAGTAATTTCGGCTTGTATGTCGTTAGGAATGATGGTAACGATGAATCAACGTCTAGATGCCGAAACACTTTCTATCGTTGCAGACGAATTTGGCTTTGAAGTAGAATTTGTAACCGCCGATATTGAAGAAGCAGTTCAGGAAGAACAAGACGCTCCCGAAGATATGGTTTCAAGAGCTCCAATTGTGACGGTAATGGGACACGTTGACCATGGTAAAACATCGCTTCTGGATTATATTCGTGAAGAAAATGTAATTGCCGGAGAATCCGGTGGAATTACACAGCATATTGGTGCTTATGGAGTTGAGTTAAAAGACGGACAAAAAATTGCTTTCTTAGATACTCCGGGTCACGAAGCGTTTACCGCGATGCGTGCCAGAGGAGCGCAGGTAACAGACCTTGCGATTATTGTAGTGGCGGCAGATGACGATATCATGCCACAAACCAAAGAGGCAATTAGTCACGCACAAGCTGCGGGAGTTCCTATTGTATTCGCAATTAACAAAATTGATAAACCCGATGCTAATCCTGATAAGATCAAAGAAGGCTTAGCACAAATGAACTTATTAGTTGAAGACTGGGGTGGAAAGATCCAATCTCATGATATTTCGGCTAAAACTGGTGAAGGTGTTCCCGAATTACTTGAAAAAGTATTACTGGAAGCCGAATTATTAGAGCTACAAGCAAATCCGAATCGTTTAGCCAACGGTACTGTAGTTGAAGCATTCCTTGACAAAGGTCGTGGATATGTATCTACTATACTCGTTCAGGGTGGAACATTGAAGATAGGGGATTATGTATTGGCCGGTCAAAATAGTGGAAAAGTAAAAGCCATGCACGATGAGCGTGGTAAAAATATAACACAGGCAGGTCCTTCAACACCGGTTTCTATCTTAGGATTGGATGGAGCACCACAGGCAGGTGATAAGTTTAATGTATTTGAAGACGAACGGGAAGCAAAAACTATTGCAACCAAACGTACTCAATTACAACGTGAACAATCTGTTAGAACGCAACGTCATATTACACTTGATGAAATTGGAAGACGTATTGCTCTTGGTGACTTTAAAGAATTGAACATTATCCTAAAAGGAGATGTGGATGGTTCGGTAGAAGCCTTGACAGATTCGTTCCAAAAACTTTCTACAGAAGAAATTCAGGTGAATATTATTCATAAAGCCGTTGGTCCAATTACCGAAAGTGATGTGTTGTTGGCGTCAGCTTCCGATGCGATCATTATTGGATTTAACGTCCGACCTATGGGGAATGCGCGACAGATAGCCGATAAAGAAGAAATCGATATCAGAACATACTCTATTATCTACGATGCGATTAACGACCTGAAAGATGCAATGGAAGGAATGTTGTCACCGGAAATGAAAGAAGAGATCACTGGTACGGCAGAAATTCGCGAAACTTTCAAAATATCGAAAGTGGGAACAATTGCCGGTTGTATGGTATTGAGTGGAAAAATATTCCGAAACTCAGGTATTAGATTGATACGCGAAGGTGTAGTTGTCTTTACCGGAGAACTTGAGTCATTAAAGCGATTTAAGGATGATGTAAAAGAAGTTTCTAAAGGGTACGACTGTGGAATGCAGATCAAGAATTACAACGACATCAAAGAAGGTGACATCGTTGAAGCCTTCCAGGAAGTAGCCGTAAAGAAAAAGTTGAAATAAATATTTTTAAACACAACTAATTCATATAACGACTCTCATTTTTTTGAGGGTCGTTTTTGTTTTTTGGGCGTGCCCCAAACCTACCTCTCGGTAGAAAGACAGGTCTTGGTCGGGCTTTCGGTAGTCGCTTCCAGACCGAACCTTAGTGAGCGTTGGACCCTCGTCCAGACCGAACTTCGTGAGCGTTGGACTCTTGTCCAGACCGAACCTTAGTGAGCGTTGGACTCTTGTCCAGACCGAACCTTAGTGAGCGTTGGACCCTCGTCCGGACCGAACTTTAGTGAGCGTTGGACCCTCGACTGGACCGAACCTTAGTGAGCGTCTGGAGAGCTCCCACAATACCTCAATCCCTCACGCAGAAATCCTTTCAATCGTGTAACGTGTGTTTAGAATAATAAGTAAATAATAATATTGAAATTAAACAGTTGATAATTAAACACTAGTAATATGAAGAGATTTAAAATTATTTATATACTTTTTGCTTTCATTGTTTTTAGCTGTGAAAAGGATAAAAGCAATGAACAGTTAAGTGTGGATCTTATTGGTTCATGGAAACTAACAGAGACTTCTTTTAGTGATGGAGGTTCTTCCGGGGATTGGTCTCATGTTCCCGTTGAAGATCAATTTTTAATTCATTTCAACAAAGATTTGACTTATCTATCACAGAATGATATGATTTCCTGTAATTCAGGAAGTTTTAGTACAGATGAGGGGATCCTCTTCCTTTACCCCGCCGGAGGTCAGTGTAACGACTCCAAATTCGGATATAGTATCTCAGATTCAATGGTGCTTACCTTGATTGTTCAAGACAATAATTGCATTGAATTTTGTGGGTATAGACTAATTAAAATTGAAGAGCGATAGGCCTTTTTTATTTTCGCCTATAACCTATAGCCTACTTCGGTTTCAAAATAAAAGCAGACGAAAAAGTTCTCTGAATTTCGATTAAAGCACGATCGGCATCAAGACGGGAGCTAAAATTCCCGACCCACACCTTATAATTGGGGGTTTCATATTCTATTGAAGCAGGCCATGCTCCGTAACTGCTTCGGTACTTTCGAATGGTCGAATTCGCCTGATTCAATTCTCCGTAATACAGCTGAATGGTATAACCATCTGTCAGTTTATTCTCCTTTTCCAACCCCTTTTTCAATTCTAAAAGCTTATGGATCTTTGCGTCTTCATTTACCTTTACAGTTGCCTGCTGGGCAAAAGTCGTTTCAGAAAAAAGCAATACTAATATACTGATAGTAAATAGTTTATAAATTGGGATAATTTTCATAGATTTAATGCTTTAATGCAAATGTAAAAGATAATAACTTTAACTACTGCAAAAATATTATTTAGAATAAATATAAATTATCAATTAACACTTTATTTGGATTTCTAAAATCGACTTTATAATGTACTTTTGTGCCGTTATTTATGGCGCATAAGTACATTCAAGTTGCTTCAAATATAGTAACCAATTACGTGCCAAACTATTGACAATAATATAACCATTAGTATGCAAAAGGTGAAGTTATTAAATCTACCCTCTCAATTGTCACTTGTACTGTTGGCTTTAGTGCTAACGTTTTCAACTACCACATTCGCTCAAGCAGATTCTGCAGATGAAGCTGATCAAAATCCCATTGAAGCTCCGGCTGCTGATGGTGTTGGTGATGCTGCGGCGGGAAAAGCATTGTTTAATGCGAATTGTGCGGCTTGTCATAAATTAGACAAAAAGGCGACGGGACCTGCACTTAGAGGAGTTGCAGATAAATACGATCGCGAGTGGTTGTACTCCTGGATCAAAGATAGCCAAGGGCTTATTAAGTCCGGAGATGCATTGGCAATTACACTATTTGAAGAGAATAATAAATCGGTTATGCAGTCTTTTCCTGCATTATCGAATACCGATATTGATAATATTTTAGCTTATACCAGTGAGCCAAAACCAGAGCCTCCCGTTGCCACAGCAACCACAGATACAAACGGTGGTGGTGAAGGTGGTGGAGCTTCAAATAATATTATTCTAGGAGCTTTAGTTCTTGTTTTTCTTTTGTTGGTAGTAATGTTGTTTCTGGTAACAGGAACTCTAAAAAAGATCGCTGCTGCAAATGGTGTTGAATACCCCGAAAAAGAAAAAAGCCTTCCAATTTGGAAAGCGTTCGTTCAAAATCAATTCTTAGTGCTGGTAACGAGTATTTTCTTGTTGTTAGGTGCCGGTTACTTTGCATATGGTTGGATGATGCAGGTAGGTGTTGATCAGGGCTATGCTCCGGTTCAGCCTATTCATTTCTCTCACAAGATCCACGCTGGCGATAATCAAATAGATTGTAATTATTGTCACTCCTCAGCGAGAAAGAGTAAAACATCAGGGATTCCTTCTTTAAACGTATGTATGAACTGTCATAAAAACATTTCAGAATACGCGGGAGAAGCAGATCCGGAGAATGGATACACCCAGGAATTCTACACGGGAGAGATTAAGAAATTATACGACGCTGTGGGATGGGATGAAGCTACACAAGCATATACAGGTGACACTAAACCTGTAAAATGGACACGTATTCACAACCTTCCCGATTTCGCATACTTTAATCACTCACAACACGTAACGGTTGCCGGAATTGCTTGTCAGAAGTGTCACGGTCCGGTTGAAGAAATGGAGATCGTTGAACAGTTTTCTCCGCTTACTATGGGATGGTGTATAAGCTGTCACCGTGAGACCAATGTAAATATTGGTGGAAATGAGTATTATGAAAAGATTCACGAAGAGCTTTCTAAGAAATATGGAGTTGACCAATTAACGATCGCTCAAATGGGTGGATTGGAATGTGGAAAGTGTCACTATTAAGAAAATAAAGTTAATTACAAGTAACAATATGGCATCAAACAAGAAATACTGGAAAAGTGTTGAGGAGCTAAACGAAAACAGCTCTATTGTTGAGACGCTACAACAAAATGAATTTGTGGAAGCAATTCCTACAGACGATTTTTTGGGCGATAAGGAAACATTAGAGGCTTCTTCAACCACACGTCGTGATTTCTTAAAGTACGTTGGATTTACAACTGCGGCAGCTTCTTTGGCTGCTTGTGAAGGTCCGGTAATTAAATCGATACCTTATGTGGTAGCGCCAGACGAAATTGTACCGGGAGTTGCAAATTATTACGCATCAACAATAGCAGATGGTTTTGATTTTGCCAACGTGTTGGTAAAAACCAGAGAAGGCCGTCCTATTAAATTAGAGCGTAACGATCTTGCCAAAAATGGCGGATCTGTCAATGCGCGTGTACAGGCTTCGGTTTTGTCACTTTATGATAGCAAGAGATTGATGGCGCCATTAGTAGATGGTGCAGAGGTATCCTGGGAAGATTTTGATACCAAGGTAGCTCAAAAGATGAATGAGATGACCGGGAAGGATGTTGTGTTGTTAACACAAACTTTTGCTAGTCCGTCAACTTCAAAATTAATCAAAGAATTTACTGCCAAGTATCCTAATGTTCGCCATGTTGTTTACGATACGGTCTCTTCTTCGGAAGCATTAGATGCTTTTCAGAATAAATATGGGACAAGAGCATTAGCAGATTACGATTTTTCGAAAGCTGAAGTTATCGTTTCAGTGGGTGCAGATTTCTTGGGAGACTGGCAAGGTGGAGGTTATGAAGCCGGATATGCGAAAAGTCGTATTCCGAAGAACGGAAAAATGTCACGTCATATTCAGTTTGAGGCAAATATGTCACTTTCGGGAGCAAATGCAGATAAGCGGGTTCCGGTTAAGCCATCTCAACAATTAGAGGTTTTAAAAGCGTTAACAGGAGGAAGTGCTTCAGGTCTTTCAGAAAAAGTGCAGGAAGCGGTAAACAATGCAAAAGCACAGCTTGCGAAAGCGGGAAATAGAGGTGTTATTGTAACCGGATTGCCGGATGTTTCAGCTCAAACTATGGTGCTAAACGCAAATGCGAATAGCGTTGTAATGGATACCGCTAAGCCGAAAATGACCCGTATGGGAAGTACTTCCGAAGTAATGTCTGTTTTAAATGGTGTTATTTCGGGAAGTATTAAAGGTATGATCACGGTTGGAGTAGATCCGGTGTATTCATTCCCAAATAATGAAGCATTTACAGAAGCCTATAAGAATCTTGAAATGTCATTGGCATTTGCAATGAAGGAGAATGCAACTGCTGCCGCTTCACAATTAGTAGCTGCCACTCCGCATTATTTAGAGTCTTGGGGTGATGCACAACTTAAAAAAGGTACCTTCAGTTTAATGCAACCTACAATTCGTCCGTTATTCGATACGAGACAATTTCAGGACAGTTTGTTGCAGTGGACGGGGAATTCAAAAAAATACTACGATTATATAAAGGAATCTTGGACAGACGTGTTAGCCGGAAGTTCATGGAATAAGGCTTTAGAAGCCGGGGTTTTTGTTAGCACTTCAGAAGTGGCTATGGAGCCGGCTACCACTGCAGAGGGCGATACTATGATGGAAAGTCATACTAGTAACGGAGCTCTTTCGGCAGCTAGTCAGAATGGAGGTCTTGAACTTACTTTATATACAAAAACTTCAATGGGTGACGGCCAGCAGGCTAATAACCCATGGTTGCAGGAGATGCCGGATCCTATTACGAGAGCATCCTGGGACAATTATGTGACGGTTTCTGCTGCAGATGCCGCCGATATGGGTCTGGAAAATACACATGTTGCAAATGGCGGTCTTAACGGGAGCTATGTTAATGTGAAAATGGGAGACGTTACAATAGAGCGTGTTCCTGTTTTAATTCAGCCGGGTCAGGCAAAAGGATCGGTAGGTTTGGCTTTAGGATATGGAAAAACTCATGCAGTTCAGGAAGAAATGCAAACTGGAGTGAATGCATATCGCTTGTATAACAATTTTAGTTCGGTGCAGAGTGTTTCCCTGGAAAAGGTAGGTGGTATGCACGAATTTGCTTGTGTACAGCTTCATAATACAATGATGGGAAGAGATATTATCCGTGAAACTTCCCTCGAAATATTTAATACAAAAGATGTTCACGAGTGGAATGAAGTTCCTATGGTATCGAAAGATCATCAGGAAATTCCTGTAACTTCTCCCGATGCAGATCTTTGGGATAGTTTTGATCGCTCGATAGGACATCACTTTAATCTTTCAATCGACTTAAATGCTTGTACCGGTTGTGGTGCCTGTGTTATTGCTTGTCATGCAGAGAACAATGTTCCTGTGGTAGGGAAAGATGAAATGCGTAAGAGTCGTGATATGCACTGGTTGCGTATTGATAGATATTACTCTTCTGAAGAATCTTTCGAAGGAGATGGTGATAAAAAAGATAATATCTCCGGATTAGGAAGCTCGCTTTCTGAATACGGAGAAATGGAAATGGCTTCCGAAAATCCGCAAGTCGCTTTCCAACCGGTAATGTGTCAGCACTGTAACCATGCACCTTGTGAAACTGTTTGTCCGGTAGCGGCAACATCACACGGACGTCAGGGTCAGAACCATATGGCTTACAACCGTTGTGTAGGTACGAGATACTGTGCAAACAACTGTCCGTATAAAGTGCGTCGATTTAACTGGTTCCTGTACAACGAGAACGACGAATTCGATTACCACATGAATAACGATCTTGGAAGAATGGTATTGAATCCCGATGTTGTTGTTAGATCAAGAGGAGTAATGGAGAAATGTTCTATGTGTATTCAAATGACGCAGAAGACGATTTTAGACGCGAAGCGGGATGGAAGACCTGTTGGTAAGAATGAATTTAAAACTGCGTGTTCAAGTGCTTGTGATACCGGAGCAATGGTATTTGGTGACATCAATGATCACGATAGTGACATATACAAAGAGAAAAACAATAATAGAATGTATCACTTATTAGAAGCTGTAGGTACAAAACCTAATGTGTTCTACCAGACTAAGATAAGAAATACAAAAGAAGTTTAAACTAACTAAGAAATAGTATATAAAGATATGGCGTCGCATTACGAAGCACCTATTAGAAGACCCTTAGTTATAGGAGACAAGAGTTACCACGATATTACTGTGGATGTAGCTGCTCCTGTGGAAGGTAAAGCCAACAAATCCTGGTGGATTGTTTTTACCATAGCCTTAGTAGCCTTTTTATGGGGAATTGGATGTATTATTTACACCGTTTCTACCGGAATTGGAGTATGGGGACTTAACAAAACTGTGGGCTGGGCCTGGGATATTACCAACTTCGTTTGGTGGGTAGGTATTGGTCACGCAGGAACACTTATTTCGGCGGTACTTTTGCTTTTCCGACAAAAATGGAGAATGGCAATTAACCGTTCTGCCGAGGCGATGACGATATTTTCGGTTATTCAGGCAGGGTTATTTCCAATTATTCACATGGGTCGTCCCTGGTTGGCTTATTGGGTATTGCCTATTCCTAACCAGTTTGGTTCGTTATGGGTTAACTTTAACTCGCCACTACTTTGGGATGTATTTGCGATTTCAACCTATCTTTCGGTTTCGTTAGTGTTTTGGTGGACAGGTTTGCTTCCGGATTTCGCGATGATTCGTGATAGAGCAGTAACACCATTTACAAAAAGAATTTACAGTATACTTTCCTTTGGATGGAGCGGTCGTGCAAAAGACTGGCAAAGATTTGAAGAGGTTTCATTGGTATTGGCCGGTTTAGCTACACCCCTTGTACTTTCGGTACACACAATTGTATCTTTTGACTTTGCTACTTCAGTTATTCCCGGATGGCATACAACGATCTTCCCGCCCTATTTTGTTGCCGGAGCGATCTTTTCGGGGTTTGCAATGGTAAATACCCTTCTTATAATAATGAGGAAGGTTTCTAACCTGGAGAATTATATCACTATTCAGCATATAGAATTAATGAACATTGTAATTATGATTACAGGTTCTATTGTTGGGGTAGCATATATTACTGAGTTATTTATAGCATGGTATTCCGGAGTAGAATACGAGCAGTACGCTTTCTTAAACAGGGCTACAGGACCTTACTGGTGGGCTTATTGGGCAATGATGACGTGTAATGTGTTCTCGCCACAGTTTATGTGGTTTAAGAAGCTACGAACAAGTATTATGTTTTCATTTTTTATTTCGATCGTAGTGAATATTGGTATGTGGTTTGAGCGATTTGTAATTATTGTTACTTCCTTACACCGAGATTATTTACCTTCTTCATGGACGATGTTCTCACCAACATTTGTTGATATTGGAATATTTATAGGAACCATCGGGTTTTTCTTCGTGTTGTTTTTACTATATGCAAGAACATTCCCTGTAATTGCTCAGGCAGAAGTTAAATCTATTCTGAAAGGCTCAGGAGAGAAGTACAAAAAACTGCGCGCAGAGCATGGTGATGACGTAAAACATTATTCGCCTGTAGTTAGAGAGCCTGCGGCGAATACATCGCATGTAGATACAGCGAACACATCTGAAGATCACAATCCAACTGTAAATGCTGATGCCTTGATTACTTCAGAGTTACAAAGAGATCAATTGGATAGTATGTTAAGTCGATTAGGAACTTTTGATCCTGAGACTCAGACGGCAGATGATCTTAAGAAGATTAGTGGTGTTGGTCCGGTAATGGAGCAAAAGCTTCATCAATTAGGTCTTTACACATTTGATCAGGTAAGTAAAATGAACGATGCAGATTACGATCTGTTAGATGAAATTATAGGTGAGTTCCCCGGAAGAGCGAAACGCGATGATTGGGCAGGACAAGCTTCAAAACTTAAAAATAACTAGTATGGCATCAAAAGTGATTCACGCTATTTATAACGATGACGATATCTTAATGCAAGCCGTTAAGCAAGTCCGTGGTGAGCATTATCATATAGAAGAAGTTTATACTCCTTTTCCGGTTCACGGTTTAGACAAGGTAATGGGACTGGCACCCACCCGTATTGCAATAACATCTTTTATGTATGGTTTAGTAGGCCTTGCGGTGGCAATTGTTATGATGAATTTCATTATGATCGAGGATTGGCCACAGAATATTGGAGGAAAGCCAAGTTTCAGCTATATCGAAAATATGCCGGCATTTGTGCCAATTATGTTTGAGCTTACTGTTTTCTTTGCGGCTCACTTGATGGTGATAACGTTTTACATGCGAAGTAAGCTTTGGCCGTTCAAAAAAGCAGAGAACCCTGATGTGAGAACTACAGACGACCATTTTCTTATGGCCATTGATGCAGGAAATCACGATATCGAAGAACTTTCAAAGTTTTTGTACGATACAGGTGCTTTGGAAATTAGTTTAATTGAAAAGGATGAAGATCATTAATATGAAAAGAATACTAAACATAAGTTTGGCTATTGTGGCTTCATTGATTTTGGTTTCTTGTTTTAACGACAATAAACCTAACTATCAGTATATGCCTAATATGTATGAACCCGTTGGTTACGAAACTTACGGAGAATATGAAGTTTTTCCGGGTGAACAGGAAGCAATGCTTCCGGCTGAAGGTTCTATTCCACGTGGTTGGCAACCTTACGATTATCCTAATACAACAGCAGGTCTGGAGCTTGCGAGGGCCGAATTACAAAATCCACTTCCGGTAACCGATGAAAATTTGGCAGCCGGGGCACAATTATATACTGTGTTTTGTGCGGTTTGTCATGGAGATAAAGGTGATGGAAAAGGTATTTTAACCGAAAGAGAAAAATTCTTGGGAATACCAAGTTATGCAGATCCGGGAAGAAACGTTACACCGGGATCAACCTATCATGTCCAGATGTATGGATTGAATGCCATGGGATCATACGCTTCACAAACGAATGAATTGGAACGTTGGCAGATAACACAACATGTTATGAATTTAAAAGCGGCTCTTAAGGGTGAACCTTTATTAGAACCGGCAAAAGATACATTGGCAACATCTATGATTGAAGTTGCAAATGAAAATTTATCTGAAGATAATGATGCTTCAGAAGAAGAACATACAAACTAGAGAATAAAAGAGAATAGCTAAAGATATGTATACGGTACCAAGTAAATTAAAACTGTTTTCTATCATTTTTATGGTGGTTGGAGCCTTATTGTTGGTTGCTGGTTTTGTAACAGCACCAAGCACAACCGCTGATGTTAAGGAAATGATGGCTTCTCATGGCGATGGTCACGGAGCCGAATCAGTGCACACAGAAGCTGCCAATTCACATGGCGAAACTCATGATGCAACAGGATCTCATTCGGCTAGTGGCGAACATGGTGAAAATGCCCATGGCGATGAAGAAGCTCATTTAGAGCATACCTTGCACCAACTACAGAATAGACCATGGTCTGCCCTGTATATTGCAGCGTTCTTTTTCTTTATGATCGCACTTGGAACACTTGCGTTCTACGCAATACAGTACGCTGCTCAGGCAGGATGGTCTCCCGTTCTGTTTAGAGTTATGGAGGGGATCACTGCGTATCTTCCAATAGCTTCAATTATCATATTTGGATTGTTGTTATTGTCTGCGTTTCATATAAATCATATCTTTCATTGGATGGACCCGGACTTGGTGAATCCTGAAAGTCCAAATTACGATAAATTAATAGCCGGTAAAAGTGGTTGGTTAAATGTACCATTCTTCTTAATTCGTGCGGCTATCTATTTAATTGGTTGGAATTTATATCGTCACTTTTCAAGAAAGAACTCTCTTGCCGATGATACTGCCGAGGACAACCGCTATTTCAAAAAGAACTTCAAAATGTCTGCAGGATTCTTGGTATTCTTTATTGTAACCGAATCTATGATGTCTTGGGATTGGATTATGAGTTTTGATCCACACTGGTTTAGTACATTATTTGGTTGGTATGTGTTTGCAGGAATGATGGTTTGTGCAATAACAGTAATAGCATTGGTTACGATCGTTTTAAAAGGACAAGGGTACTTAGAATATGTTAATGACAGTCATATACATGATTTAGGTAAGTACATGTTTGGGTTTAGTATCTTTTGGACATACCTGTGGTTTTCACAATTTATGTTGATCTGGTATGCGAACATCCCGGAAGAGGTAACTTACTTCGTTACGAGAATCGAAGAATATAAGCTTCCTTTCTTCGGAATGCTGGCTATGAACTTTGTATTCCCGGTACTATTGCTAATGAATAGTGATTATAAGAGAATAAACTGGTTTATAGTACTTACGGGAATTGTAATTCTCGCCGGACACTACGTAGATGTTTTTGTGATGGTAATGCCGGCAACAGTAGGTACTTCATGGTTCATTGGATTACCTGAAATTGGCGCAATACTCCTCTTTTTTGGATTATTCGTTTTTGTTGTGTTCACAGCATTATCCAAACAACCATTGCTTGCGAAAAGAAATCCTTTTATTAAGGAAAGTAAGCAGTATCATTATTAATTAATTATTTAGAAGACAGATAACGATGACCGCATTTTTAGTTGTATTAGTAATCATTCTTTTTGGAGTTGCTGTTTGGCAAATGGATAAGATATTTCAAATGTCAAAAATCAAGGCAAGCGACAATACTTCTGAAGTAGCTTCAGATAAAGACAATAACATTAATGGTTATTTAATGTTATTCTTTGTAATTTTTGTTTATGTGCTACTTATAATTTGTTTTTGGAAATGGGGAGATGTTCTCTTACCAAAAGCCGCATCGGCTCATGGAGGGAAAATAGACAATCTTATGTTTATCTCTATGGCACTTATTTTTGTCGTTGGGTTCTTTACACTATGGCTGTTAAGTTACTTCTCGTTCAAATACAGAGGAAGAAAAGGACAGAGAGCTGTTTTCTTTGCAGACAATGATAAACTTGAATTTATCTGGACAATTATTCCTGTTGTAGTTCTGGCCGGGCTTATCATTTACGGATTGTTTACATGGACAGATATTATGAATGTGGATAATGAGGATGATCCCATGATCGTTGAGTTATACGCTTATCAGTTTGATTGGAGAGCGAGATACAGCGGTGAAGATAATACACTTGGAGAAGCCAACGTGCGTTTAATTGAAGGTGTGAATCAATTAGGTGTGGATGGTTCAGACCCTAATGCTCAAGACGATATAGTTGTAAACGAATTGCACTTACCGGTTGGTAGAAAGGTAATTTTTAAAATGAGGTCTCAGGATGTTTTACACTCGGCGTATATGCCACACTTTAGAGCTCAAATGAACTGTGTACCGGGTATGATCACTCAGTTTGCATTTACACCAACTATTACTACCGCCGAAATGCGTCAGGATGAAGAGTTAAGTGGTAAAGTTGATAGAATTAATGAAATTAGAAGAGAGAATAGTAAGAAACTTGTAGCTAAAGGCGAAGAAGCCCTTGAACCTTATGAGTTTGATTACCTATTGCTTTGTAATAAAATATGCGGGACAAACCACTATAACATGCAGATGAAGATAGTAGTAGAGTCTCAAGAAGAGTATGAAGAATGGCTGGCTACTCAACCTACCATCGCAGAAACTCTAAAACAATAATAAAATAGCTAAGAAAGATATGTCAGCACACGCACACGACCACGCAGAAGATCACCACGATGATCATGGACATCATCATAAAGAAACATTTGTTACAAAATATATCTTTAGCCAAGATCATAAAATGATCTCTAAACAATATCTGATAACAGGTTTGTTTATGGGAATTATTGGTATTGCAATGTCTATTCTATTTAGAATGCAATTGGCATGGCCAGATCACCAATTCACTATATACGAAGTATTATTAGGAAAATGGGGTGAAGGAGGAGTAATGGATCCTAGTGTTTATTTGGCTCTTGTAACTATTCACGGAACGATAATGGTTTTCTTTGTACTTACCGCTGGTTTAAGTGGTACATTTAGTAACCTGCTTATTCCACTTCAAATTGGAGCACGAGATATGGCTTCAGGATTTTTGAATATGATCTCATACTGGTTATTCTTTATTTCCAGTGTAATTATGGTGCTATCCCTTTTCGTTGAAGCCGGACCGGCTTCTGCCGGATGGACAGTTTATCCACCGTTAAGTGCACTTCCACAAGCAATACCCGGATCGGGAACCGGAATGACACTATGGTTGGTTTCAATGGCAATATTTATTGCATCATCTCTATTGGGGTCATTAAACTATATAGTTACCGTACTTAATTTACGAACAAAGGGTATGTCAATGACCCGCTTGCCATTAACTATCTGGGCATTTTTTATTACTGCGGTAATTGGAGTAGTTTCCTTCCCGGTATTATTATCTGCAGCGTTAATGCTTATAATGGACAGAAGTTTTGGAACTTCGTTCTTCCTTTCAGACATTTATATTGCTGGAGAAGTTTTACATAATCAAGGAGGTTCTCCGGTACTCTACGAACACTTGTTCTGGTTCTTAGGTCACCCTGAAGTATACATTGTAATTCTCCCGGCGATGGGATTGGTTTCCGAAATTATGGCAACAAATGCACGAAAACCAATTTTTGGATACCGCGCGATGGTCGCCTCAATATTAGCGATCGCTTTCCTTTCAACTATTGTTTGGGGACACCATATGTTTATTTCCGGTATGAACCCATTCTTAGGATCGGTCTTTACTTTCACAACATTATTGATCGCAATTCCTTCAGCAGTAAAATCCTTTAACTGGATCACTACCCTCTGGAGGGGTAATCTCCAAATGAATACGGCAATGTTATTTTCTATCGGTTTTGTTTCTACTTTTATCACAGGTGGATTAACCGGGATCATTCTTGGAGATAGTGCGTTAGATATAAATGTTCACGATACCTACTTTGTAGTGGCTCACTTCCACTTGGTAATGGGAGTTTCGGCACTATACGGACTTTTCGCTGGTGTGTATCATTGGTTCCCAAAGATGTTTGAAGGTAAAATGCTGAATAAGAACTTGGGCTATATTCACTTCTGGGTTACAGTAATAGGTGCTTATGGTGTATTCTTCCCAATGCACTTTATTGGAATGGCAGGATTGCCAAGACGTTACTATACAAACACGAATTTCCCGTATTTCGACGATCTGGCAGATGTTAATGTGGTGATTACAATCTTTGCAATAATTACTGCAGCTGCTCAGTTAGTTTTCCTTTATAACTTTATTTCTTCTATGTTCTACGGAAAGAAGGGACCAAAGAATCCATGGAATTCAACAACATTAGAATGGACTGCCGAAATGAAGCATATTCACGGAAACTGGGATGGACCAATTCCACATGTGTACAGATGGTCTTATGATTATAGTAAACTGAATAAAGATGAAACAGATTATGTGATTCCGGGACAGGATTATGTGCCGCAACATATTCCGCTTCAGGACAATGAAGAAGAATTGAATCACTAAGTTATATGATCACGATAAAAAAAGCTCGTTCTTATGAACGGGCTTTTTTTTATGCATACATAGTAATTACGTAGTAGTACGTATTTTGTATTAGGATAAGCTTTTATATATTTGACTTGGTTATAAAAAATTTCAACAGGAATTGAGGAGTATGTTGAAGTAGAAAGCTGTTCTAGATAGTATTTAGAACAGCTTTTTTTATGCGTAAATCATAAGCCTACGATTTGTATATTTGTGATATGAACGAAAATTTGGATCCTACCGGGGAACAATTGACACCCCAAGACCTCGACCTTGAAAAAAAACTACGACCGTTAACTTTCGACGATTTCACAGGGCAGGATCAGGCTTTGGAAAATCTCCAAATATTTGTTCAGGCGGCGAATCTACGCGACGAGGCTTTAGATCACACATTATTTCACGGTCCTCCGGGTTTGGGTAAAACCACGCTGGCTCATATCCTGGCGAATGAATTAGAAGTAGGAATTAAAGTAACATCCGGTCCCGTTCTGGATAAACCGGGTGACCTTGCAGGGTTATTAACGAACCTCGATGAGAGAGATGTCCTTTTTATTGATGAAATTCATCGTTTAAGTCCGATAGTCGAAGAATACCTCTACTCTGCAATGGAAGACTATAAGATCGATATAATGATCGAATCCGGTCCCAATGCACGTTCGGTTCAAATTAACCTGGCACCTTTCACCTTGGTTGGTGCAACAACTAGGTCCGGACTCTTAACGGCTCCAATGAGAGCCCGTTTTGGAATTTCCTCTCGATTACAATATTATTCAACCGAGCTGCTTACAACCATAGTGCAGCGAAGTGCAGGGATTCTTAATGTCCCTATATCTATGGAAGCCGCAATAGAAATAGCAGGAAGAAGTAGAGGTACACCACGAATCGCCAATGCACTTCTAAGACGGGTTCGTGATTTCGCTCAGATTAAAGGCGATGGTAATATTAATATCGATATTGCAAGGTTTGGATTAAAAGCACTTAATGTAGATGCGCATGGCCTTGATGAAATGGATAATAAAATTCTTATCACTATTATCGATAAATTTAAAGGAGGCCCGGTTGGAATAACTACTATTGCAACGGCGGTTTCTGAAAGTACTGAGACAATTGAAGAGGTTTACGAGCCTTTCCTTATTCAACAGGGATTTATTATGAGAACACCCAGAGGCCGTGAAGTGACCGAAGCTGCGTATAAACATCTGGGCAGACTCAAAGGACCTAGCCAAGGGGGCTTGTTTTAAGATGGAAGAAATTAAAATTCCTACTGTCTCCGTTTTCCGATTTATTGGGAACTCCATACGAATCTTAAAGAATCCACTTCCTTTTCACCATCAAAATTTTGAAACCCTGGGTGATACCTTCAGATTGCACTTAGGTTTCGGCTCTTATGTTTACTTCTCACGCGATGCGGAACTTGCGCAGTATGCACTTCAGAAGAACCAAAAAAACTACACAAAATCGAAGATCCAGACAAAAGATCTTGCCAAATATGTAGGTTATGGATTGCTTACCGCCGAAGGTGCGCATTGGCAAAGGCAACGCAAGATGATCCAGCCTGCATTCCATAAAAAACAGTTGGTGACCTTACTCGATAAGGTTCAGGATGCAATTTCTACCGAGCTGGACAAAATCACCACCGAAACTCCCATCGATATATTTCCCATCTTTAACGATCTTGCATTTAAGACAGTTGTTAAATCTCTTTTCAGTAATGCAGTTAGTGAAGAAAAAATCCAACGTCTTCAGTATATTACTGAAGCAGCTCAAAAAATGTTGGTCAGGGAGTTAAGGCAACCCTACTTTCACTGGTGGTTTCGTATAAGCGGAACTTTAAAAAAGCATATAGACCTTACGATAGAAGCCCGAGACATCTTACGTCATCTAATTCATACACGCCAAAACAGTAAAGAAAGACAGGATGACCTTTTAGATATGTTACTGGATGCAAAATATGAAGACGGAAGCAGTATGACCGAACAGCAATTGATAGATGAGATTCTAATTCTTTTTACCGCAGGTCATGAAACTACTTCTAATGCATTAACTTTTACCTGCGAATTATTGGCACGCCACCCCAATGATCAGGAAAAGATATACGCTGAAGTATTAAAGGCGTCAAACCAAACGTCTACTCCCATGGAATTTATCTCTGCTTGTGAATACACAAAACAGGTCATTGAAGAATCCATGAGGCTCTATCCCCCTGCCTACTTTATAGACAGGTTGAATTTAGAAGAAGACTTTTTTAAACAGATGAGAATTCCAAAAGGCTCTAACCTGCTGTTCTCCATTCATGAAATACATAAACATACCGCTTTTTGGGAAGACCCTACCTCTTTTAAACCAGAGCGTTTTGCCGAAAATACCCTTAAATACTCAGCGTATTATTATCCTTTTGGTGCAGGACCAAGAATGTGTATTGGAAACAATTTTGCCATGTACGAAATGATTCTAACAATTGCGGATCTGGTACTTCGTTTTAAAATAGAACCTAAAAACACCCCAATTGAGATACTGCCCTTGATTACATTAAAACCAAAAAATGCAATTTTAACCTTTCAGAAGAGATAATTCAAAATATAGTATAGAAGCTAATAATGAAAAGCTCGCCAAGTAAATACACCAATCTAATTAAAAACGAAGCCAAACGCTTGGGGTTTATGTCATGCGGAATTAGCAAAGCCGGATTCTTAGAAGAGGAAGCACCCCGTCTGGAAAAATGGCTAAAAAACGACATGCACGGGGAGATGGGCTATATGGAAAATTACTTCGACAAGCGTCTTGATCCAACCAAATTAGTGCCCGGTTCTAAAAGTGTTGTTTCATTGTTACTTAATTATTATCCTTCGGAAACGCAAACCGAAGACGCCTACAAATTGTCTAAATATGCCTTCGGAACAGATTATCATTTTGTGATCAAGGACAAACTGAAGCAATTGTTGGCGTTTATTTCTGAAGAGATAGGTGATGTGCACGGACGAGCTTTCGTAGATTCTGCTCCTGTTTTAGATAAGGCCTGGGCGGCCAAAAGTGGTTTGGGGTGGATGGGAAAACACTCAAATCTCCTCACAAAGCAAACCGGCTCATTCTATTTTATAGCCGAATTGATTATTGATCTCGAACTGGAATACGACACTCCGGTGACCGATCACTGTGGCTCGTGTACAGCATGTATAGATGCCTGCCCAACACAAGCCATCGTAGAGCCTTATGTTGTGGATGGAAGTAAATGTATTTCTTATTTTACAATTGAGTTAAAAGATGCGATTCCCGAGAGTTTTAAAGGAAAAATGGACGAATGGATGTTTGGCTGTGATGTTTGTCAGGATGTTTGTCCGTGGAACCGATTTAGTAAAGCACATAGTGAGCCACTCTTTGATCCACATCCCGAATTACTGTCAATGACCAAAAAAGATTGGGAAGAGATCACAGAATCTGTTTTTAAGGACCTATTTAAGAATAGTGCCGTGAAACGGACTAAGTTTTCCGGACTTAAAAGGAACATAAACTTCTTAAAAGATTAACGCCTAATATTTCTTCATTATCGCTATCCTTCTATCTTTGTAAGTAGATTATTTATTCTCTATGAGCAAACAAAGCAAACGTCGCGAGGCCTTATTATATCATGCAAAACCAAAACCCGGAAAGATTCAGGTTGTGCCAACTAAAAAATATGCAACACAAAGAGATCTTTCGTTAGCGTATTCTCCGGGAGTTGCAGAGCCATGTCTGGAAATAGAAAAAGACGTAAAAAATGTTTATAAGTATACCGCCAAAGGTAACTTGGTTGCCGTAATATCGAATGGTACGGCGGTTCTGGGTCTGGGAAATATTGGTCCGGAAGCCTCAAAGCCGGTAATGGAAGGTAAGGGACTGCTTTTTAAAATATTTGCCGATATCGATGTGTTTGATATTGAAGTTGACACTGAAGATGTCGATAAATTTGTTGAAACCGTAAAGAATATCGCCCCTACTTTCGGAGGAATCAATCTTGAAGATATTAAGGCACCCGAGGCGTTCGAAATAGAACGACGCCTTAAGGACGAACTTAATATTCCGGTCATGCACGATGATCAACACGGTACTGCGATTATTTCGGCAGCGGCTTTACTTAATGCCTTAGAAATTGTAAATAAAAAAATAGAAGAGGTCTCGATCGTTATTAGTGGTGCAGGTGCAGCAGCAGTATCTTGTACACGTTTGTATAAGGCATTTGGCGCAAAAGCTGAAAACATTGTGATGTTAGATAGTACCGGCGTAATTAGAGTTGATCGCGACGGACTTTCCGAAGAAAAAAAGGAATTTGCTACTCATAGAACGATTAATACTTTGGATGAGGCTATGCAGGATGCAGATGTTTTTGTAGGTCTTTCTATTGCAGATATCGTCACTCCTAATATGTTACTTAGCATGGCAAATCAACCCATTGTGTTTGCTATGGCCAATCCTAATCCGGAGATAGAATACGATCTTGCCATAAAAACCAGAAAGGATATAATTATGGCTACTGGTCGCAGTGATCATCCTAATCAGGTAAATAATGTTCTCGGCTTCCCATTCATTTTTCGTGGAGCATTAGATGTTAGGGCAACAAAGATTAATGAAGCTATGAAGATGGCAGCTGTTAATGCGCTGGCTGCTCTTGCAAAAGAACCGGTTCCGGAACAGGTAAATATAGCCTATGGTGAGACAAAGTTGAACTTTGGAAAGGAATATATCATACCTAAACCTTTTGACCCGAGATTGATCGCTACAGTTCCTCCGGCAGTTGCGAAGGCTGCTATGGAAAGTGGTGTTGCTACCGAAGAAATTACCGATTGGGAAAAATATAAGGATGAGCTGTATGAGCGAATGGGTAGCGACAACAAGATTATAAGACTCCTCGTAAACCGTGCTAAGACCAATCCGAAGAAGATCGTTTTTGCCGAAGCAGATCATTTAGATGTATTGAAAGCTGCGCAGATAGTTTATGAGGAAGGTATTGGAATCCCTATTTTATTAGGGCGTAAGGATATTATTTTAGAACTGATGAATCAGATAGATTTCGATTCAGATCTTGAGATAATTGATCCAAAGAGTGATGAGCAAACTGAAAAACTGAATTCCTATGCTGAAACATTTTGGAAAAGCAGAAGACGTCATGGAATAACCTTGTACTCTGCTCAAAAAGTTATGCGCGAACGCAATTACTTTGCTGCTATGATGGTAATGGGCGGGGATGCCGATGCGATGATCTCCGGATATTCCAGATCATATCCTTCGGTGGTAAGACCGGTTCTCGAAACAATTGGGCGATTTGAAGGTGTTAGTAAGGTGGCTACAACCAACTTAATGTTAACAAAGCGGGGACCGTTGTTTCTTTCCGATACATCCATAAATATTGACCCATCAGCTAAGGAGTTGGCAAAGATTGCGCAGATGACCAATTACACCATGAAGATGTTTGGTTTAGAGCCAATAATCGCGATGATTTCTTATGCGAATTTTGGATCTTCAAAAGATCCACATGCGACTAAAGTACAGGAGGCGGTAGAATTATTGCATAAGAGTAATCCCGATATGATCGTCGATGGAGAGATACAAACAGACTTTGCATTAAATCCGGATATGCTAAAAGAGAAGTTCCCGTTTTCGAAGCTTGCCGGGAGAAAAGTGAATGCTTTAATTTTTCCAAATCTAGATTCGGCAAATAGTAATTACAAATTATTAAAAGAGCTTAACAACGTTGAATCTATTGGTCCAATAATGTTGGGAATGAAAAAGCCGGTACACATATTACAGTTGGGTGCTAGTGTTGAGGAAATAGTGAATATGGCGGCAGTTGCCGTTGTAGATGCACAACAAAAAGAAAAACGAGAAAGAGAACAATCTAAAAGGTAGGCTTTAGCATGCTATTTTCATATTTTCTACAATGGTCGCTCGAAATAATTATGCTATATTTGAGCCTTTAACTTTTAAGGAGCGAATGATAACCCATATACAGGGCAGACTAGTAGAAAAAAATCCAACCGATGTAGTGATAGATTGTAATGGAATAGGTTATTTCATTAATATATCTCTGCATACATTTTCAAAGTTACCGGATGGCGAAAATGTGAAGTTGTTTACACATTTGCAAATAAAGGAAGATTCTCATACTTTATACGGATTTTCGGGGCTTGCAGAACGTGAAATATTTAGACTGTTGCTTTCTGTTTCCGGTGTTGGTGCAAGTACAGCGAGAACTATGTTATCATCTCTTACACCGCAACAGGTTACCGAAGCAATTGCTTCAGACGATGTTGCTACGATACAATCGGTTAAGGGAATTGGCTCTAAAACGGCACAACGAGTGCTTTTAGATTTAAAAGATAAAATTTTAAAAGTGTATGGTTTGGAGGATGTTTCTGCCTCTTCAAGCAATACGAATAAAAATGAAGCGTTATCTGCTTTGGAGACATTGGGCTTTGCTCGTAAACAAGCAGAAAAAGTTTGCGATAAAATTGTGAAAGAGGATCCGCAAGCTTCGGTTGAAACGATCATTAAACAAGCTTTAAAAAATTTGTAAAAATTGGGTGCAAAAAATTACGTTTATAACAACAGCCTTTTTAGGTTTATATTCATTTTAAGTATTGTTTTTGGAAGCCTCACTTCGGTACAGGCGCAGGATTCTACAGCGACAGGTTCTTCAATGGGACGTATAGACCTCCCGGAACCAACTAGTATTACAGACCTCTATACTTACGATCCTGTTACCGATAGATATATTTACACCAAGGCTTTAGGGAATTTCAATATTACATACCCTGTAATTTTAACTCCGGAAGAGTACCAGAATTTGATTCTGAAAGAACAAATGAAGGAATACTTCAAGGACAAGATCGATGCGGCAGATGGCCGTAAGGAAGGTTCAGAAGAAAAGCAAAAGAATTTATTGCCTACGTTCTACGTTAATTCCAGTTTTTTTGAAACTGTTTTTGGAGGAAATACAATAGAAGTTATCCCACAGGGTAGCGTTGAAATGGATCTAGGTGTTTTATACACAAAACAGGACAATCCGTCGTTTTCACCCAGAAACAGAAGTAATACGTCATTCGATTTCGATCAGCGAATTAGTTTGAGCCTGCTTGGTAAAGTGGGAGAAAGACTACAGGTCACGGCGAATTACGATACACAATCAACTTTCGATTTTCAGAACCAGATCAAATTAGAATACACTCCTACCGAAGATGATATAATTAGAAAGATCGAAGTAGGTAATGTGAGTATGCCATTAAATAGTTCGCTTATTCAGGGAGCTCAGAGTTTATTTGGTGTAAAAACACAACTACAGTTTGGTAAAACGACTATTACAGGAGTTTTTTCTGAACAAAAATCGGAAACCCGTACTGTCGTTGCCGAAGGTGGAGCAACCGTTACAGATTATGAGCTTTTTGCTTTAGAGTACGACGATAACCGCCACTTCTTTTTGGCCCATTACTTTAGAGATAATTACGACAGGGTGATAGAGAGGTACCCATTTATAAATTCGAACGTACAGGTTACTAGAATGGAGGTTTGGATCACAAACACCAGCAATAGAACCGACAATGTTCGAAATATTGTAGCTATTCAGGATATTGGTGAATCTGATCCTACGAACATAGGGCTGGATTTCCCTCCGGGAGGTTTTATAAACAAGCCGAGATCTTCATTCCCGGACAATTCAAACAACGATTTCAATCCCTTCGGAATAAACGGTGGGGAACCTTCTATTTTAAACGAAGCGATTCGGGATGTTGCGACTGTGCAAGCAGGTTTTGGTGGTGTGCAGGTAAACGATGGAACCGATTTTGTAACGTTGGAAAACGCGCGGAAACTACAACCAAATGAATATCAACTAAATTCTCAATTGGGTTATATTTCATTGAATCAACGTCTAAGTAACGATGAAGTACTTGGGGTTGCATTTCAGTTTACGGTAAATGGTCAGGTGTACCAAGTGGGAGAATTTTCAACAGATGGGGTAGAAGCTTCGGGAGGAGAAATTCCTAATCCGGACCCTAACGAACCACCACAACAAGGATTAGCACAAAATCTAGTTGTAAAACTTCTTAAAAGTAATATTACAAGTGTTGAAGAGCCGGTATGGGACCTTATGATGAAGAATATCTATCCTTTGGGGGCTTTCCAGCTTGAACAAGAAGATTTCAGATTAAATATTTTATATACAGATCCATCGCCGTTAAACTACATTTCACCAGTAGAGGGTCAGCCGTTTCCCGATCCGGATCCATCAGATCCAAACGATGTGGATATTGCCGATGCAACCTTACTCCGGGTCTTTAATTTAGACAGGCTGAATTTTAACAATGATCCCCAACAAGGAGGAGACGGATTTTTCGATTTTTTGCCGGGGGTTACGGTAGATACACAAAACGGGCGAATTATATTTACCAGTGTTGAACCTTTTGGGGAGTATTTATTTAAAGAATTAGACAATACTCCAAATAGTGGTCCGGAGATGTATTCGAACCGTGATACCTATAACGAAAACCAGAAAAGATACGTATTCGATAAGCTTTATTCTTCTACTAAAACGCAGGCAGAGCAACTACAAAGTGATAAGAACAAGTTTCAGTTAAAAGGTACGTACAAATCAACCGGAGCCGATGGTATTCCAATTGGAGCATTCAATATTCCTCAAGGTTCGGTTACTGTTACCGCCGGAGGAAGAGTGCTGGCAGAAGGGGTAGATTATACAGTTAATTATCAATTGGGAAGGGTTCAGATCTTAGATCCTGCATTGTTAAATTCTAATACACCAATTGAAATAACCACCGAGAATAATACATTATTCGGACAGCAAACAAAACGTTTTACGGGATTAAACGTCGAGCATCAGTTTAGTGAGAAATTCCTTATTGGAGCGACTTATTTAAACCTAAATGAGCGTCCGTTGACACAAAAATCAACTTATAATGTTGAGCCTATTAACAATACCATCTTCGGAATAAATGCAAATTATTCTACAGAGGTTCCGTTCTTAACCAGATTAGTGAATAAGTTACCTAACATAGACACCGATGTAGAGTCTAATCTATCGGTGCGGGGTGAATTCGCTTATTTAATGCCGGGAGCACCAAAAGTTTCAGATTTTAATGGAAAAACTACGGTGTATGTTGATGATTTTGAAGGCTCTCAAACCGAATTGGATATTAGTGCTCCTACCACATGGTTTTTAGGAAGTACACCAAGAGGTTTTGGTGGAGAGTTAGGGAATAGTATGCTGGAGTATAATTACAGGCGTGGTAAATTGAACTGGTACACTATTGATCCTATATTTTTTAGTAGTCAGCGTCCCGACGGAATAACTGATGCCGATCTTTCTTCGCCATTCACACGTAGAGTTTTCAGAGATGAGATTTTTCCGAATCAGGATATTATCCAGGGGCAAACTCAGGCATTATTTACATTAGATCTATCATTTTATCCTTCCGAAAGAGGAGAATACAACTACAATCCGGCAGCAGCCGGTGGAAATACAATTCCAAATCCGGAGAATAACTTCGGAAGTATCTCCAGACAATTAAGTACTACAGATTTTGAGCGTTCTAATGTAGAGACCATTCAGTTTTGGCTAATGGACCCATTTATTTACGACGAAAATGCTACGAATAACGGTGGTACCATTAGTTTTAACCTCGGGAATATTTCCGAAGACGTTTTAAAAGACGGAAGGAAACAGTACGAGAATGGATTACCGGAAGACGGCCTTGGTGATAATACGACACCAACCGTTTGGGGTAAAGTACCAACCAACCAATCATTAATATATACCTTCGATACCGAAGGACAGGAAAGAACAAACCAGGATATTGGTTACGACGGATTAGACGATGCGAATGAGGCTAGTATGTTTCCGGATTTTAGTGCATTACCCGATCCTGCCGGGGATAACTATCAGTACTTTTTACAAGCAGAAGGAGATATTATCACACGTTATAAGCAATACAACGGAACTCAGGGAAATTCGCCCGTAGAGGTAACAAATACAAATAGAGGTTCTACAACTTTGCCCGATGTTGAGGATATAAACCGGGATAACTCTATGAATACAGTAGATAGTTATTTTGAGTATGATGTTCCAATTTTCCCGGGAATGGATGCCGAAAACAGTGATTTCATTACAGATGTTATTGAACAGGATGTTACGCTTCAAAACAATGAAGTAATTCCGGTAAGATGGGTGCAATTTAAGATACCGGTAAGTGAATATGACGAGGCAATTGGGGGGATTTCCGACTTTAGATCTATTCGATTCATGAGAATGTATCTTTCAGATTTCGCACAGCAAACTACCCTGCGTTTTGGAACATTAGAATTAGTAAGAGGAGATTACAGAAGATTCTTGCAATCCTTAGATCTTGCTAATCCGGGTCAGGATCCTTCATTAGACGATACCGTTTTCGAGGCACAAGCCGTAAGTATTGAGCAAAATTCCGGAATCTATGTGTTACCTCCGGGAGTAGAACGAGAAGAATTGAATAACAATAATAATATTATTCGTCAGAATGAGCAGTCATTAGCACTTAGAGTGTGTGGGTTAGACTCACAAGATGGACGTTCGGTCTATAAAAATTATAACATCGATATGCGCCAGTATGAAAATCTGGAGATGTTTATTCATGCTCAATCTACCGAGGGTGAGACGGCATTAAGCGATGGAGAAATGGTTGCTTTTATGCGAATTGGTAATGATTTAGATGAAAACTATTACGAGGTTCAAATTCCTTTAAATGTATCGCCTCCTGGTGTTCTTACGCCCGAAGATGTTTGGCCTATCGAAAATAGATTAAACCTTCCTTTAAGATTATTACAAGAAGTAAAGACCAGAGTTCTTGGAGATCCAAATATTAACACAAGCGAAGTAACATTCTTTGATCAGGCAGATTTGGACGAAAGTACAACCGGCGGAGGAGAGAATGACCTGCGAATTGGTATTAAAGGTAACCCTAGCTTCGGAAACGTACGTGTTATCATGCTAGGAATGCGTAATGTTTCTTCTAACGATATTTGTGGAGAAGTTTGGTTTAATGAATTACGCCTTTCCGAATTAAAGAATGAAGGGGGATGGGCAGCCGTTGCAAATATGGATGTGAATTTGGCAGATTTTGCGACCGTGAGCGCTACGGGTAGAAGAAGTACTGTTGGTTTTGGATCTATTGAACAAGGACCTAATCAAAGAAGTAGAGAAGATGTTCAGCAGTATGATGTTGTAACCAACATTAATTTAGGTCAGTTATTACCAAATAAATGGGGAATAAAATTACCATTTAATTACGGTCGGTCTGAAGAGTTGATCACCCCGCAATACGATCCCGAATTTCAGGATATAGAATTGGATTCCCGCTTAGACAATACAGACGATGCTGCAGAGCGCGACAGAATAAAAGAACAATCTGTAGATTATACCAAGCGACAGAGTATTAACTTCATCGGTGTTCGAAAGGAAAGAACAGGTGAGTCTAAACCGCAGATCTACGACGTTGAAAACTTTACCTTCTCATATTCCTATAATCAGGTAGATCACCACGATTTTGAAATCGAGGAAGCCCTGGAACAAAGTGTGAGAGTTGGAGGAACTTATAATTACAACTTCACACCAAAAAGTGTAGAACCGTTTAAAAAGAATGATTCCTTATTTACCGGGAAGTACTGGCAATTCTTAAAAGATCTTAATTTCAATTACCTACCGACTAATGTTTCTGTGAGTTCTAATATTATTAGACAATACAACGAACAAAAGTTTAGAGAGTTGAATTTATTACCTGGAAATATTGGTATTCCAACATTGTACCAAAGAAATTATCTCTTCGATTGGCAATATACTATCAATTACAATCTAACAAAATCCTTGCGATTTAATTTTACTTCATCTAATAACAGAGTCGTTTCTAACTATATAGATGATGTTGGTTTTGTAGATAATTCGGTGGGTGTATGGGATGGTTTCTTTGAACTTGGAGATCCTAATCAACATTTCCAATCGTTACAATTAAATTATGATCTTCCGTTTAGCAAATTTCCATTTTTAAAATGGATTAGGGCAACCTATTCGTACACCGGAGATTACCAATGGCAGGCGGGAAGTGATTTGTTTGCGAACCTCCCTATTACGTTGAGAGATGGTACTACCCAAACGTACAATCTTGGAAATTCAATTCAGAATGCCAGTACCCATAGAATTAATTCGAATTTCGATATGAATAATTTCTATCGTTATATTGGCTTAACCAAAATTAAGCCTAGCGACAGAGCTAGAAGAAATCGTGGTGAAGGTAATGAAGGCGGAAGTGAAGGTGAAGGGTTGAAAGGAAGCAGGGAATCTGAATTAAATAATTCTGGTGAAGAAAAAACTCCATCACTAACCAATAATCGTTCTCGATCGGGAGCACGTAATGAAGGTGCGGCAGCTTCGGCTGCGGCAGCAAGTAGCTCATTGACGGGTGGTGATAAAGCCATCAATACTTTAATTGGATTGGCAACTTCATTAAGAAAAATTCAGGTTAATTATCAAGAGAATAATGGAATTTACTTACCCGGGTATACTCCATCAATAGGCTTTATAGGAACATTGAAGCCTACTACCGGATTTACCTTCGGAAGTCAGGCCGAAATACGGGAGTTAGCTGCAAGAAAAGGCTGGCTTACTCTTTACCCTGAGTTTAATGAGCAGTATACTGAAGTTGAAAGTAGACAACTGGATATTCTGGCGAATATTGAATTACTTCCGGATCTAAAAATTGATATTAACGGAAGCAGAATATATTCTGAAAACTATGCCGAGAACTATATAGTTGAAGATGGCTTGTATAGGTCTTTGACACCTAATACCTTCGGAAACTTTAATATTTCCACAAACCTAATTAAAACGGCGTTTAGTAGTAGTTCAGATGAAACATCGGCTGCCTTTGAAGATTTCAGAAGTAACCGATTGATAATTGCGAACAGATTGGCAACAGATTTTTACGGAAGCTCTAACTTCCCAACAGACGAAGATGGTTATCCGGTTGGTTTTGGTAAAACGAGTCAGGATGTGTTGCTTCCATCATTTTTAGCGGCCTATAAAGGGAGTGACGCGTCTAAAGAAAAAACAGGAATATTTCGAGATGTACCATTACCAAACTGGGATATCAAGTATACCGGTTTAATGAGAATTAAGTGGTTTAAGAAAATGTTTAAGAGGTTTTCAATTCAACATGGATATCGTGCCGGATATACTGTAAATCAGTTTCAAAGTAACCTCGATTACAATCCATTGGCGCCGGAAGAAATCGATCAGTCAGGTAACTTTAAGAGCAGAACTCTTCTAACAAACGTTAACCTAACCGAGCAGTTTTCACCACTTGTCCGACTTGACTTTGAAATGAAAAATTCTATCAAGATTCTGGCAGAATACAGAAAGGACAGGGCATTATCTCTTAGTTTTGCAAATAACCTACTTACAGAAATTAAAGGAAATGAGATCATTATTGGTTTAGGATACCGAGTGAAAGATCTACGAATAGGAACTAATTTTGGGGGTAAAAAGACTATCCTTAAAAGTGATCTGAACTTCAAACTTGATCTTTCTCGAAGAGATAACAAGACTATAATTAGATATCTGGATATAAATAACAACCAGACTACTGCAGGACAAACAATTTATGGTATTCAGTTTACTACAGATTATGCTTTAAGTAAAAATCTCACAGCTTTATTCTATTACGATCATACATTCTCAGAATACGCTATATCAACGGCCTTTCCACAAACCACAATTAGAAGTGGGATAACACTGCGATATAATTTCGGAAATTAAAAAAACAACCTTATATAATTACTATTACTATGAATATTCCTTCTAACTTAAAATACACTAAAGACCACGAATGGGTTAAAATTGATGGCGATATTGCAACTGTTGGTATCACAGATTTTGCTCAGGGAGAATTAGGTGACATCGTTTACGTTGAAGTAGAAACAGTAGACGAAACGATGGATATTGAAGAGGTTTTTGGTACAGTAGAAGCGGTTAAAACTGTTTCAGACCTGTTTCTACCACTTTCGGGGGAGATCATCGAATTCAACGACAGCCTGGAATCTGAGCCGGAAAAAGTTAATTCTGATCCCTACGGAGAAGGTTGGATGATAAAGATTAAGATGTCTAAACCTGAAGAAGCAGATAATTTATTAGATGACGCAGCTTATAAAGAAGTTATCGGAGGCTAGATATCTTCTCCTTATAGGGATTATATATACATCATTAATTACCATTGCATTTCTTTATCCTACTGAAGGATTGCCAAAAGTAACAATTCCCGCTTCAGATAAAATAGTTCATATTCTTATCCACGGATTGCTTGCATTTATTTGGTTAACATATTCATATTCAGCTGACAAATATCATATTTCAAATAAGATTGTTGTCGTAGTTTTGATAGTGTGCTTTCTTTATGGCCTTGTCATAGAAGTATCGCAACATTGGTTTACCCTATCAAGACAGTTTGATTTGCTGGATATTTTAGCAAACACTGTAGGTAGTTTAATTGGCCTACTATTTTTTTGGATCTTCAGAAGATTGAATATTCTTTAAAGGTGTAGAGCCATAAACTCTGCATCATGGAAATTAAAAAGAACCCAAAATTTGACTTAGGTAGAAATAGTGTTATTTTTTTCCAGATTGGGATGATTTTTATGCTGTTTATCACTTGGAGAGCCCTGGAATGGAAGACAACTGAAAGCATTTACAACAATAGCAGTCAGTTAGAAATTAGTAAGGAACTCGAAGAAATTATCCCTATCACAGAACAACTATTCACCCCACCGCCACCACCGCCTCCTCCAGCAGTAACACCTACCGTAATTATTGAGGTAGAAAATGAGGCCGAAGTAGAAGAAACTATTATTCAATCAACCGAAACTGATCAAAATCAAGAGATCTTAGAAGTAGAAGAGATTATTGAGGTAGAAGCCGAAGAAGAAATTATTGCCGATGTTCCTTTCGCAGTGATTGAAAATGTTCCTATTTATCCCGGTTGTGAAGATCTTGCAGGGAACGACGCCAAGAAAAAGTGTTTATCAGATAAAGTAGAAAAATATGTGATTAGCACTTTTAACACTAATCTAGCCGGAGAACTAGGACTGGAAGGCAGGCAACGAATTTATGTGAAATTTAGAATAAACAAGAATGGTGATGTGGTCGATGTACAAGCGAGGGCACCACATCCTAAATTAGAAGAAGAAGCAATTATGGTGGTTAGAGGTCTTCCTAAAATGACTCCGGGTAAACAACGGGGAGTGCCTGTTGGTGTAGCATACTCGCTTCCAATTATTTTTCAGGTAGAGATATAATTACAAAATTATAAACTGCTCTAGCGTATTTTTTTCCATGGCATAGTAATTGATGCGTGTTTAGGGAATTGTATTGTCAATAATTTAATTTTTTCGAAGGTGATCTTACCATAATCATTACATTAATTTTGGAAAACTTAAAATTGTATTTAGTTTTATTTTACAATTCTTTTTCTATATTTTAGCAACTCATTAAATTATCAATTATGGAACCTAAGAAAAATCCTAAGGCTGATTTAAATAAAAGAAGCATGTTATTCTTCCAATTAGGAATGATATTAATGCTTTTTGTAGCTTGGCAAGCCATTGAATGGAAAACATATGATAGATCCTTAGCTAGGGATATCTTAGATGTTGGAGACGATTTGGAAGAAGAAATTCCAATCACACAAACCATTACTCCTCCACCTCCACCTCCACCACCGCCACCGGCACCGGAAGTGATAGAAGTTGTTGAAGATGATGAAGAAGTAGAGGAAACAATTATTGAATCTACTGAAACAAATCAGGAGGAAGAGATTGTTGAAATTGAAGAAATTGAGGAGGCCGTAGAAGAAGAAATCGCAGATGTACCTTTTGCAGTTATTGAAAATGTTCCAATCTATCCGGGTTGTGAAAGTGCAGGAAATAATGATGCGAAAAAGAAATGTATGTCTGAGAAAATTCAGAAATTCGTTCAGAAAAAATTTGATACAGATTTAGCGAACGATCTTGGGTTAGAAGGAAGACAACGTATTTCAGTTCAATTTAAAATTGATAAGAACGGAAACGTAGTTGATGTGCGAGCTAGAGCACCACACCCGAAATTAGAACAAGAAGCAAAAGATGTAGTGAGTTCACTGCCTAAGATGACTCCCGGAAAACAACGAGGAAAATCTGTAGGAGTTTTATATGCACTACCAATTCTATTCCAGGTAGAGAATTAGAATATTATAATTTTTATTTGAAATCCCATCGATGATAATTCGATGGGATTTTTTTATGGCACAACACTTGTATTCATAAGGTATTATTAATCCTTAAATACAAATGTTATGGAACCATCTGTAAACAACTTGAATAGCAACCAACCAAAAACGCTTTCAAAAAGAGAGGATAAAAAGAATGTCAATATTCAATGGAATCACCAACTTTATTTCCAACTCGGTCTTGTGGTAAGTCTCCTTACCGTATTCTTTGTTATGGAAATGAATATTGAATATAAAACAGCCAAGGCGGATACACAGGATGATTTTTTTCTCGTAGAACCCGCGATGACCGTTTATACGCTATATACTGAGCCGACTCCCGAAGTTCCGAAGCCAAAAAAACAAACAGTTGCTAAGAAAACGATTGCAGATGTTGTGAACGAGGTACCAGATAACACCGTAATTACTGAAACGAAAACAGCTAGTACAGATGTACCTGATATTGTTCCTCAAATTGTGGATGAACCTGTGAAGCAACCTGTTATCCACGAAACTCCTAAAAATATGACTACTGTAGAATTTGTACCTGTCTTTCCGGGATGTGAGTCTTTAACCAGCAATGAGGAGAGAAAGGCATGTATGTCTGATAAAATTAGTGGTTTTGTGCAAAAGAAATTTAGGACCGATAAATTCGAGGATCTGGTAGATGCAGGAAAACAGAAGATCTATGTTCAATTTAAGATTGATGCGAACGGAAGTATCGTTGATGTGATCGCGAGAGGTCCTCATGTTGAATTAGAGAATGAGGCAACACGAGTAATTAGTGATTTGCCTCAAATGCAACCCGGTAAACAAGGGTCTACTAATGTTGCAGTTTTGTATAGTTTACCTATAGTATTTCAGGTGAATTAATATCAATATTTAAAATGTTTATCCCGCAGCCATCTATTTTGCCTGCGGGATTTTTATGTTTGGCATTATAAAAAAGCTGTATCTTTCGGTTTTAAAACCAAAGCCACAGTTCGATGAAGAAGTATGCCTCTTTTCTACTCCTGTCACTTTCCTTTTCAGTTTTTAGTCAGATAACCTCCAATAGTTTTGAGAAGTACCCGGTATTTCCTGAATGTTCAGAAAGCAGTATTGGTAGCTTAGAAAATTGTTTTAATCGCACACTTCAGGAGTTTGTTCATTCAAATTTTCAGGTTCCCGAAATTGTTTTTTCTGAAAATTATAAGGGAAATATTCAGATCTTTTTTGAAGTAGATAAAGAAGGGAATTTTAAAGTGCTGTATGTAGATGCTGTTTATAACGAATTAAAGGATGAAGCAAAGCGAGTATTTGGAGAGCTTCCGCAGATAATGCCGGCTACTTATAATGGCAATCCGGCATATGTGCAATTTACAATGCCTATTTCAATTCCTTTAACTCCCGTTGCCGAGTCAAATACTTCAAATGAAACAAACAATATACCTGCTAACATTTCCGAAGAAAAGAAAATAGAAACATTAAAGAACGAATATGACGCCATTGAAAAGTTTCCTTATGCGAACGAAGAATATGTAAGCGGAATAAATATCCCATTATCACATCACAATTATAGCAAATTTGATCCCGCATTAAACAGGGTGGGACAGAATAATCATACTTCGCAAAAACCGTATATCTATAGCGAAGTCAATAAATATTACGATTTTGAGGCCGAAAATCAGAAATTGCTTAAGAATAAAACATCATGGTTTGGCAGAAAATGGTGGAACGAACATTTCATTACTTTAAAAGGGAAAGATTATTGGCTCACATTAGATCCCGGGGTCGATCTGCAGGTAGGAAAGGATTTTGATGCCGATATTGATACTTATAATAATACGCGTCTTGTCTATACACAAGGTGGGATTGGAAAAGACATAAGTTTTTTTGCTGTAATTTATGAGAGTCAAGGGCGATTTGCAGATTATTTTAATCGATTTGCTGAAGCCCGTCGACCCGATGGGGGGAATCCTGCGATTATTCCAGGAAGAGGTATTGCAAAAGAGTTTAAAACCGATTCTTACGATTATCCTGTGGCAACGGGACATGTTTCTTATAGTCCATCTAAATGGTTTAATGTGCAATTAGGTCATGGAAAGAATTTTATAGGTGATGGTTACAGGTCGTTGCTTTTAAGCGATAATGCCAGTCCCTATCCGTTTTTTAAGATCAATACTACTTTTTGGAAACTGAAATATACCAATACTTGGATGTCGTTAAGGGATGTGCGCAGTGAAGTGACCGAAGATGGATCATTTAGAACTAAATATATGGCTAACCATTATTTAAGCTATAACATTACAAAACGTCTGAATATTGGGCTGTTCGAATCTGTGATATGGCAAAATGATAATGACCGTGGGTTCGATTTTAATTATATAAATCCGGTTATTTTTTATCGTGCAATCGAATTTTCAACCGGTTCAAGAGGTGGGAACGCATTAATTGGGTTGAGCGCGAAATATAAATTTACTGATCGGTTAAATGCGTACGGACAGTTAATTCTGGATGAATTTTCGACCAGTGATATTTCGGGTGGCAACGGTAGTTATAAGAATAAAACAGGCTACCAATTAGGTTTGAAGTATTACAATGCCTTCGGAATAGATAATTTAACCCTACAAGGAGAATATAATCGTGTTCGTCCATACACCTACTCACACAATACTGTGGTTTTAAACTACGGACACAACAATCAATCGATGGCACATACCTTAGGGGCAAATTTTTCTGAATTTATTGCCATTGGCCGTTACGACAGAGGAAGGATTTTTACAGATGCGAAATTTATTATTGCAAAACGGGGCTTTGAGTTTAACACCGAGGAAGATAATTTTTTCTACGGAAGTAGTATTTACGGGACCGAAGATAATAGGGTGTCAGATAATGGCAACGATCTAGCTCAAGGAAATACTACCAACTTTTTTCATATGGAGCTGCAAGGAGGATATTTAATTAATCCCGCTACCAATTTAAAGATTTATGCAAGTTTGATCTACAGAGACTTTAATCCAATGGAGAATACAGAAACAACTTTTGACAACCAGACGACCTGGTTAAATTTTGGAGTTAGAACAGATCTGTTTAATTGGTACAATGATTTCTAAAACTTTTGTTTGTTATGTTTTTTTTCTGCCTCAGCGTATAGCATCCTAATAAATTTCTCTCTTGTGATATAGCCATTGCCGTAACCCAAATCGTCGAATTGTGAAGTAATATCTGTCATTGATAGAACTTCTTCGATAGTTTTTTTGTCTAAATAATGATAATTAATTCTACCCTCAATAAAACTAAGCATTTCTGCAGCAAGGTCCACATCTTTTTTTGAACCTACCGGTCCGTGTCCGGGAATAATCTTAGTATCTTCATTTATAACTTCCTCAAGTACTCTTTTAAGAGCATTCAACGTTCCGTCAACGGTGCCGCCATTTTCAATATCAATGTAGGGATACTTGCCATTAAAAAAGATGTCTCCCGTATGAAGTACGTTGCTTTTCGGGAAATACACCATGGCATCCCCGTCTGTATGGGCATTATGCATGTGAAAAACACGAATTTTTTCGCCGTTGTAATGAAAGTTCATTTCAGAAGAAAAAGTGATAATTGGTAATGTTTTAGCATCGAAGCCTTCCTCATTTTTCATCGATTCTAACCTACTTCTAACATTGTCGTGTGAAAAAATTAAGGTGCCGTTACTGTTCATATTAGCATTTCCGCCTGTATGGTCACCATGGTGATGGGTGTTTACCAAGAACTCTATAGGTTTTGTGCTTACTTTTTTAACTTCTGATAAAAGTTGTTCTGTTTCGGTCGCAAACTGATCATCTATCATAAAAATACCATCAGTTCCAATATTAAGACCAATGTTTCCACCCTTGCCTTGATATATATAGACGTTTCCTTGCACCTTAGTTAAATTGGAGTCGCTAATTGTTTGAGCTTGAATAGAAAAAGTGAAAAGAAAAATACAATTAAGGGTAATAAGTAAACGATACATACAGTAAGAATTAATTTTGGGGATGAAAATACTAAAAAACTAACATAATAGCGGTAAGAATGTTCGATATATATTGTAAAAATTGGGGATGTAATGTATCTTTGCACCCAAATTATCGGGCACCGTGGTTGCGGATAATATGTCCAGTAAATTCGCCCCAAGGGGATTTAAAAAAAGCAAAAGATTGTCTGTTACACAAACACATTCTGTTCAAAATTCTCTTGTAAAGAATTTCATCGAAATTACTAAATTTCGTCTTTCGGTGAGTGTTGTCTTTTCATCTGTTGCCGGGTATCTTTTAGGTGCAGACACTGTTGATTTTTACATCCTGCTATTACTTTGTGTTGGTGGCTACTGTATGGTGGGCGCGTCTAATGTTTACAATCAAATCATTGAGCGTGATTTGGATGCACTTATGGATCGAACCAAAGACCGGCCAATTCCGGCGGGAAGGATGGGTATTCAGAGCGCTTTTATTTTAGCCAGTGTTCTAACTGTCATCGGACTTATAGTTCTATACATCATCAATCCAAAAACAGCGATGTTTGGAGCGATCTGTATCTTTATGTACGTTAGTTTATATACCCCATTAAAAACAAAGTCACCTCTGTCTGTTTTTGTAGGTGCCTTTCCCGGAGCCATCCCTTTTATGTTAGGATGGGTTGCTGCTACTAACGATTTTGGTATTGAACCCGGAACATTATTTATGATTCAGTTTTTCTGGCAGTTCCCGCATTTTTGGGCAATTGGGTGGTTTTTATTCGAAGATTACAAAAAGGGAGGTTTCTTTATGTTGCCTAACGGAAAGCGTGATAAAGGTACCGCTATACAGATTGTGCTATATACTATTTGGACGGTTCTGGCCTCTTTGATCCCTGTAGCGGGAGTGACCGGAAAGTTATACTTAACACCCGTTTCGGGAGTCTTGATCGGGTTATTAGGAATTGGCCTGATATATTATGCCTTGCGACTGTACAAGGAGCAAACAGCAAAGGCAGCCAAACAACTGATGCTGGCTAGTGTAAGTTATATTACGCTTTTACAGGTTATTTATGTCCTTGATAAATTTATACGATAAAAATGGATTATACTGAAGGTACCGAAGTTGAGAAGATAAGTAGAGCTAAGAAGAACATGTTGTGGTTCGGGATGATTAGTCTGTCGATGAGTTTTGCCGGATTGACGAGCGCTTACGTAATAAGTAAAGAACGTCCGGATTGGTTAACCGATTTCCAAATCCCACAAGCATTTTATATTAGTTTGGTGTTAATTCTATTAAGTAGTGTAACATTTCATTTTGCCAAAAAGAGCGTTCAGAAGGAAGACAACAAATTGGGGATGCTGTTTTTAGTTACAACTTTGATCCTCGGAGTTTTATTCGTTTTGTTTCAGTTTAGAGGTTTTTCAGAAATAATAGAAAGCGGCTATTATTTCACCGGAAGTGAAAGTACGATCACTACTTCTTTTGTCTATTTAGTGGTGTTAATGCACTTAGCCCATATTTTTGTGGCGTTAATATCAGTTTTAGTCGTAATTTATAATCATTATAAACAAAAGTATCGAAATGGTAAAACCCTTGGTATTGAACTCGCTGCGACTTTTTGGCACTTTGTAGATGTACTGTGGATTTACCTGTTTTTATTTTTCTATTTCGTCAGATGAAAATAATATGTATTTTTGAAACCTATTTAAAACCAAATTCTTTTTATGGAAGCTACTGTTGTTAAAACAGGTACCGAAGGAAAAACCTGGGGTGGTGGAAACCGACCATTAAACGCCAGCTACGGAAAAATGATGATGTGGTTTTTCATCGTTTCCGATGCCTTAACCTTTTCAGGATTTCTAGCCTCTTATGGCTTTTCGAGATTTAAATTTGTAGATGCCTGGCCTATAGCCGATGAGGTATTTACTCACTTTCCGTTCTTACACGGGGTAGATGCTCCCATGTACTATGTGGCATTTATGACCTTTATTCTTATTTTCTCCTCTGTGACTATGGTTTTGGCCGTTGATGCAGGGCACAAAATGCAAAAGAATAAAGTGATAATTTATATGTTCTTAACCATTATTGGGGGTGCAATTTTCGTTGGTTCACAAGCCTGGGAATGGGCAACTTTCATTAAAGGGGATTATGGTGCTGTAGAAACTAAAGGTGGAAAAATACTTCAGTTTCTGGATACCGACGGGAATAGGGTTGCCATAGGTTCATTTGCGCAAGACCTTCCAACTACCCGTGACGTTCATTTGGAAAAAAATGGGGTTTGGTACGAAGCCGAACCTACGCAAACCTCTTATACTTTTGAAGAAGTAAAAGCCGGTTTTTTAGCAAATGATGATCTTTTAGTAAGAGTTCAGTATAAAGATGAAAATGGTCACCATATTGTATTATCACGAGAAGCTTCAATAGACAAAATTAAAAACGATGGTAAACTCGTAGTTGAAGGGGCTAATCTTCGTCATAATGAATACGGAACCCCACTTTTTGCCGATTTCTTTTTCTTTATTACAGGATTCCACGGATTCCACGTATTTTCAGGAATTGTAATCAATATTATCATATTTTTTAATGTGGTTATTGGCACATACGAAAGAAGAGGGAGTTATGAAATGGTTGAGAAAGTTGGATTGTACTGGCACTTCGTAGATTTAGTTTGGGTTTTTGTATTTACCTTCTTTTACCTTGTTTAAGCAGAATAATTTTATAAAATGGCACACGATCATAAATTAGAAATCTTTAGAGGACTCGTTAAGTTTAAGTCTAATGTTGGTAAAATATGGGGAGTATTCGTATTTCTTTCTATAGTTACTATTATAGAAGTAGCACTTGGTATTGTAAAGCCCGAGGTGTTAACAGGAAATACTTTTTTAGCAATGAAATTGTTAAACTGGATATTCATAATCTTAACTATAGTAAAAGCATACTACATTACCTGGGACTTCATGCACATGCGTGATGAAAAAATGGCTTTGAGACGAGCGGTAGTTTGGACTGCGATCTTTCTTATTTGTTATTTGGTATTAATTCTATTGATTGAAGGAGATTATATTTATGAAGTCTATAAAAGCGGCTTCGTAAAATTTGATTTCTAAACAATCTAACAATATATCTTAAAGCTCTGTTTTTCAGAGCTTTTTTTATGCCTTGTTTTTATTCTGAAATCGTTTCCCCGAACTAGGGAAAAATTAACAACTTAAGATTGCGAACACGGCGATTAGGGCTTATTTTTGCAAAAGCATTTCGTACGTTACTGAAATCCTTTATTTTATCCTGATGAAAAAATTTCTAGTTCTTGGTATCCTCTTCATTTTACCTATTACAATTTATATCTTCTTTGCCTCAGGAAAGGATAACTTTGTTAAGCTTCCGGTGTTGACTAATGCTGTTTCAGAATTGAATCAATTTAAAACCGCAGATGGTGAAACAGTTGTTTTACAAGATCATATAACGGTTTTGGGTTTCTTCGGAAAAGATATTATGTCTAACAAGGTGAATGCCTATAATCTTGCGCATAAGATCTATAAAAAGAATCATGGGTTTCAGGATTTTCAATTAGTGATTGTGCTTCCTGAAGGCACCGAGAGTACTTCCGAAGAATTAAAAGAAAGCCTGAATAATATCGCCGATACTAAAAACTGGAAGTTCGTGTTTGGAACTCCGGAAGCAATAAGCGGTGTATTTAACTCCCTGAAGTCGGGCTACAAACTCGATGATAATCTTGCGTCACCTTATGTATTTATTATTGACAAAGACAAGAACTTACGCGGACGTAATGATGATGAAGATTTTGGTATGTTATACGGATTTAATTCTGCCGATATCGCCGAAATTAATAATAAAATGAGTGATGATATTAAAGTGGTGCTGGCAGAATATAGACTTGCATTAAAAAAGTACAAAGCAAAAAGAGAAATTTAAGATGAAGAAAAATTCGTACATCGGAATTACATTTATCATTCTTGTCTTTGGAATAATTTTCATTCCTAAGATCGTAGATAGAGTGCAGAATGATGATATCGTAGATCTGGATAGAATGAGTAACAATACGAACAATTTTGAAACTACGGTTTCTTCCGAAGAAGAACTTGTAGCTTTTAATGAGGTGCCCGATTTTAATTTTATAAATCAGAATGGGGATGAGGTCGATAACAATTATTATAACGACAAAGTGTATGTGGTTGAGTTCTTTTTTTCAACCTGCCCTAGTATTTGCCCGATAATGAATACTAATATGTTGAAAGTCCAGGAGGCATTTAAAACGAGAGAAGATTTTGGTATTGCCTCTTTTACAATTGATCCTGAACATGACACACCGGAGGTATTAAAAGAGTATGCAAATGCATATGAGGCAAATCATCCACATTGGAATTTCTTAACAGGTGATAAAGGAGATATTATGAAATTATCTAACGAAGGATTTAAACTCTACGCAGCCGAGAATGAAGAAGTGGAGGGAGGATTTGAGCATTCCGGTCTCTTCGCGCTTATAGATAAGAACGGTAAAATTAGAAGTAGAAAAGACGAAAATGGCAACCCTATAATCTATTACAACGGTTTGGAGGACGAGGGAGTAAAAATGCTTATTGCGGATATAAAAAAATTGTTATAAATGACCGAAGTAGCTTCAAACAATTCGAAAAAATATACTATTTGGATATGGATTTTGTCTATTGCTATCCCCCTTGCGGTGGCGGTACTATTTACAGTCCGGATTCCGGGTGTAGAACGTATGGGATTTTTACCGCCAATTTACGCAACTATTAATGGAATAACAGCACTGTTATTAATTTTAGCGGTAATACAAATTAGAAAGGGGAATAGACTTACACATGAGCGGTTAATGAAGACTTCCATAGTGCTCTCTGTGCTATTTTTAGTGATGTATGTAATTTATCATATGACGTCCGATTCTACTTCCTATGGTGGTGAAGGTGCTTTAAGGTATGTTTATTTCTTTATTTTAATTACCCATATTCTGTTGTCTATAACAGTAATACCGTTCGTCTTGATCACTTATGTAAGAGCGATTTCCGGCGATTTTGCAAGGCATAGAAAAATTGCGCGAATTACCTTTCCATTATGGCTATACGTGGCAGTAACCGGAGTAATAGTTTATTTAATGATCTCACCATATTATTAATATGAAAGCAAAAGGAATTTTAATTATACTACTGTTATTATTTATTAGTTTTTCTTCGGAAGCGCAATGCGCAATGTGCCGTGCGGTATTAGAGAGTGAGGAAGGTAGTGAAATGGCAAAAGGGGTAAATAACGGAATCATGTACCTCATGATCTTTCCTTATTTATTAGTGGGAGGTATTGGTTACGTTGTCTACCGAAACCGTCAAAAGGCGAAACAGTTAGAAAATTAACACAATCTTTAGAGCGCTATTGTAACATTCGCATCGGTAAACAGTCTTATATAAAAGACTTTCACTAACCACAATGCGTAATTCTTAACATTAATTTCACAAATTTTGGGTATCAATTCCTGTAATTTGAAGAATATTATTTTCCAATGATTGAGATAAAAGACTTACACAAATCTTACCATATGGGGAGCAATTCGCTCCACGTTTTAAAAGGAATTAATTTCGATGTCGCCGAAGGGGAACTAGTCTCAATAATGGGTTCTTCCGGATCCGGCAAATCTACATTGCTTAATATTCTGGGGATGTTGGACGAAGCAGATGAAGGTAGCTATACCCTCGATGGAACCCTTATTAAGAACCTGAATGAAAAGATCGCGGCACGATATCGCAACAAGTTTTTAGGTTTTATTTTCCAATCCTTTAATTTGATCAATTATAAGACGGCATTAGATAACGTTGCAATGCCATTGTATTATCAAGGTGTAAAGCGAAATGTTAGGTTGGAAAAAGCTATGCATTATTTGGAAAAAGTTGGTTTGGCAGATTGGGCCGAACATCATCCCAACGAACTTTCGGGAGGACAAAAACAGCGTGTTGCTATTGCAAGGGCTTTGGCAAGTGACCCAAAAGTATTGTTGGCAGATGAACCTACCGGAGCTTTGGACAGTAAAACTTCGTACGAAGTCATGGAGCTCATACAGGGTATTAATGACGAAGGGAAAACCATATTAATAGTGACCCATGAAGATGATATCGCTCATATGACCAAGAGAATTGTTAACCTTAAAGATGGTGTTATTATTGATGATTCTAAGGTTGAACAGGTTCGTGTAAAAAGTAATTCTGAAAATATGATTACCAATGTTTAATATTGAGCGCTGGCAGGAAATATTTGAAACAATACGCAAAAATAAATTGCGCACTTTCCTCACAGGACTTTCTGTGGCTTCCGGAATCTTTATATTAGTGATACTATTGGCTATAGGCCAGGGGATGGAAAATGGAATTCAAAAGCAATTTGAACAGGATGCCGCCAACCGTATTAGCGTTTGGACGGGTGTTACTTCGGAAAGCTACAAAGGCCTTAATCCGGGTAGGAGAATAGAGATGGACAATAAGGACTACGAGCGAGCCGAAGCTAAGAATCTTGATGCACTAGAATACAAATCGGGAGTTTACAGTATATGGGGCGGTATGGCCTCCTATAAAAGTGAATCAGGTAGCTATCGTATTGAAGGAGTGCGTGGCGATTATCAGTTTTTGGAAAATGCCACTCTAACAGCCGGTAGATTTGTAAATGAACAGGATCTAAATAATTATGAAAAAGTTGCTGTTCTGGGGCATCGCGTCTTTCTGGATCTTTTTAAAGGCAAGCAGGCAATAGGAGAATATATAGAAATTACCGGTATTAAGTTTAAAGTTATTGGTGTGTATACAGATCCGGGTGGTGAGCGGGAAGAGAACCGAATTTTTATTCCATTAACTACTTCGCAAAGAGTTTACAATGCTGGAGATAAATTAAGGTCGTTGGTATTTACATTGCAAAAACAAGATAAGTTTGAAGATGCTTTGGCTGCTTCGGAAGCATTTACGCTGGAATTGGAGCGTGATCTAAAGCAAAAACATATTATTTCACCCACAGATAAAAGAGCAATAAATATTAATAATTCACTGGAGAATGCAAAAAGGTTTTATGATCTTAATGCCATGATAAGAGCGTTTTTCTGGGGTGTTGGTATTTGCACTATTATAGCAGGAGTCGTGGGGGTAAGTAATATTATGCTTATCATCGTAAAAGAGCGTACTAAAGAGATCGGGATTAGAAAAGCAATAGGTGCACAGCCTATGTCTATAATTGGAATGATCCTTCACGAATCAATTTTTGTTACTGCAATTGCGGGTTTCGTGGGTTTAATCTTTAGTCTGCTTCTCCTTGAATTTATAGGTCCGTTAATTGAGAGTGAATACCTTCTAAATCCTTCGGTGGATTTTGGTGTTGCTATCACTACCGTATTGATTTTAATGATTGCGGGCGCTCTAGCCGGATTCTTCCCTGCTAGACGAGCCGCCAATATTAAACCAATAGTCGCCTTACGAGATGAGTAAATTATTTAGCAAAGATAGTTGGGCTGAGATTATTGAGGCATTGAGTTCCAACTGGTTTCGAACATTATTAACCGCTTTTGGCGTGTTATGGGGTATTTTTATTCTGGTAATTTTGCTCGCTGCCGGAAATGGGTTGGAAAATGGAGTGAAACAAGGATTTGACGGTATGGCGACTAATTCGATGTTTATGTGGGCACAAACACCATCTAAACCTTATAAGGGTCTTCCGAAAGGTAGAAGATATAACTTTAAGATAAGCGATGTTGAAGCAATTAAGCAATCTGTTCCCAATTTAAGGTTCGTTTCTCCAAGAAATCAGTTAGGAGGTTTTAGAGGTGCGAATAATGTGGTGAGAGGCCTTAAAACCGGTGCATATAATGTCTATGGAGATTACCCCGAGATCATTCAACAGCAACCTATGGATATTACGAAAGGGCGCTTTTTAAACTACTCCGATATTAATGATAAGCGTAAAGTGGCCGTTATAGGAGAGTCTGTTAGAACCGGTCTTTATGAAGTTGGGGAAGAGGTGATAGGAAGTTATATCAAGATTAACGGTGTTAACTTCATGGTGATTGGAACTTATAAAAAGAAATCTCAGAATGGAGGTGATGCGGAAGAAGCCCAAAAAGAAATTTTTGTACCCTTCACGGCATTCTCTCAGGCCTTTAACAGAGGAGATCGAGTAGGATGGATGGCGGTCACTGCAAACGATGGGTCATCGATTACAGATTTAAAGAGTCAGGTATTCGATGTAATTAAAACCAGACATTCAATTCATCCCGAAGATGATAGAGCGGTTGGTAATTTCGACCTTTTTCAGGAATATAGTAAGATTACCGGATTGTTTGTGGCTCTTAACTTTGTCGCGTATTTTGTTGGAATTCTGGTATTGCTTTCAGGAATTATCGGTATTAGTAATATTATGCTCATTGTTGTAAAGGAGCGTACCAAAGAGATTGGAATTAGAAGAGCTTTAGGTGCAACTCCGTGGGAAATTAGATCTCAGATTCTCCTTGAGTCTATTTTTTTAACGATCATTTCGGGAATGGCTGGAATAGTTTTAGCCTCAGGAGTTTTAGCTCTCGTCAATTTTGCAATGGAAGGAATGGATACCAGCGAAATGATGTTTTTAAATCCATCTGTAAACATAGGAGTAGTTGTTATTGCACTTATAATATTAATTGTTTCAGGGTTATTGGCGGGATTAATACCTGCACAAACGGCTATTAAGGTAAAGCCCGTTGATGCATTACGAACAGAATAAAATAATAAAGAACTAAATTGAATTTAATAAAATGAAAAAAACAGGAACCATCGTAATTCTCGTTGCTATTGTATTGCTCTTTGGAACAGCTATGTTCTGGTTATGGTCAAAAAATGCCGAAGACCCAATAGTTTATACCACCGAAAAGCCTTCGGTAGAATCTATTGTGAAAAAAACCGTGGCTACGGGCAGTATTGTTCCGAAGGAAGAAATTTTAATAAAGCCTAATATTTCGGGAATTATTGATGAGATATTCGTAGAAGCGGGTGATGTTATAAAAAGTGGTGATCTTATTGCCAAGGTAAAAGTTGTGCCAAATGTAAACTCTTTAAGCTCTGCACAAAATAGCATCAATAGCGCGAAAACACAGTTGGAAACGGCAAGACTTGCTTTAGAGAGCCAGCGTAGTATCTACAACCGACAAAAAGAGTTGTTTGAGAAAGGAGTAATTTCTGCCAACGAATTTGATACGGCACAATTAGAGTTTAATCAGGCTCAACAGCGTTTTAATCAGGAAAAGGTAACCTTGTCGGGTGCACAGCAAACCTATGATATTGTAAAAACCGGAACCAGTCGAGGGCTTGGAGCATCTGCTAATACTGAAATTAGAGCAACTGTCTCGGGTATGGTATTAGACGTCCCGGTCAAAACCGGAAACCAGGTAATTGAAGCAAATAATTTTAACGACGGTACTACAATTGCTACCTTAGCCGATGTGGATAAGATGATCTTTGAAGGAAAAGTTGACGAAAGTGAGGTTGGAAAAATTACCGAAAATCTTCCCTTAGAAATCACTGTTGGTGCCATTGAAAATAAAAAATTTGATGCGGTTTTAGACTATATCGCCCCCAAGGGTGTAAGTGAGAATGGCGCTATTCAGTTTGAAATAAAAGGAACTCTTAAAAAAGGAGATACTACATTTATTAGAGCGGGTTTAAGCGCAAATGCTTCTATTATTCTTGCTAGAGCCGATAGTGTTTTGACGATTAAAGAGGGCTTGGTTCAATACGATCCAAAAACGTTTAAACCGTATGTTGAAATTGAGACCGGGGATCAGGAATTTGAACGAAAGGATGTAGAGTTAGGAATAAGTGACGGAATTAACGTTGAAGTGAAAAACGGAATTTCAAAGGATGATAACATTAAAGTTTGGAATCAAATAAAGGCGGCTCCTCAATTTGGGAATAATTAAAATTGGTTTTTTTCATTCTAAAGTGTAACAGATTTGAGAATCTCAAGACAAATTCATCAACTACTATCAACTATGAAGAAATTAGTAATTATACTTTTATGCCTCTTTACAGGAATTCAGATAAATGCACAGAGCAAAAAATGGACCCTTCAGGAGTGTGTAAGGTATGCCTTAGAAAATAATATTTCCGTAAGACAGAGCGCGCTTGATGTGGAGTTAGCAGATATTGAAATGAGCGATGCAAATGGAAATTTTTTACCTTCCATTAATGCAAATGCGGGAGTTTCAGAAAGAACAGGGTTGAGTCAGAACCCCGTAACATTTCAGCCCGAAACAACGACGATCCTTTCGGCATCCGGAGGTATAAATTTTGGATATACAATTTTTGATGGGTTAAGAAATTTTAGGCAAGTTCAAAGAGCGAAAATTTCTAAGCTTTCCAGTGAGTACAGACTTTCGAAAATGCAGGATGATATTTCTCTTTTCGTTGCCAATGGGTATTTGCAGATTTTGCAGAATAAAGCGAACCTGGAGGTTATTAGATCTCAGAATGACGTTACCAAAGCTCAAATTGACAGAACTAATGATCTTGTTGACGCAGGGGTGTTGCCCCGGGGTGACCTTTTAGAGATACAGGCAACTAATGCAAGTGAAATGCAGCGAATTGCCGTAGCCGAAAACGCGGTTCAAATATCGAAGATCAGTTTAGCCCAATTGCTTTTAATTAAAGACTATGAGAATTTTGATATTGCCGATGAAGATTTTGAAGTAGTGGATGAAGGGATTTCTTCAAAACCGGTTTCAGAAATTATAGAATCGGCTAAAGAAAACAGATCGGAAGTAAAGATAGCGGAACAAAATGTGGAATTGGCAAAGAAGGACCTTCAAATAATTAAAGGAGCTTATCTTCCTACCTTAACTGCATTTTTAGGATATAGTACGAATTATACCAACAAAGATTTTTTAGAGAGAAGTTTTAATCAGCAGCTTTACGAGAACGATGGTATCAATTACGGTTTAAGTTTATCGATCCCTATTCTGAATGGGTTTTCAGTTAGGAACAATGTGAAACGCAATAAAATTAGTCTAAAGAATAATGAGTTTCTGTTAGAACAGGCTAAATTGGATCTTGAGTCTAATGTGTATCAGGCCTATGTCGATGCAAAAGGAGCCTTGAGAGCCTATGAAGCAGCACAGGCTGCCTTGGAATCTCAGGAGTTGGCTTACCAATATGCTAAAGACCGATATGATGTGGGGTTAACCAATGCCTTTGATTTTAGTCAGTCAAAATTGAGATACGACAACGCCAATATTGAACTAAATAGATCTAAATACGATTATATTTTTAAACTTAAGGTGTTGGAATTGTATTTTGGAATTCCTGCAACTGAATTAAAGTTTTAATTAAATTGTAAAAGTTTTTATATGCCGGCTTGAACTTGAATTAGAGCCCGATTTTAACGGAACAATCTTATTACTTATGAAGAAAAAAACACTTTATTGGATTATTGCAGCTACCATTCTATTGTTAATGCTTTTGGTTGTTGGTAAAAAATCCGGATGGTTTGGAAAAAGTGGAAGCGGGAAAGAAGTTGAAGTTACCAAGATCGAAACCCTTAATATCACTGAAACGGTGGCCGCAACTGGGAAAATTCAACCTGAGGTTGAGGTAAAACTTTCTTCGGAAGTATCCGGTGAAATAATTGAGCTTCCTATAAAAGAGGGGCAACAGGTAGAGAAAGGTGATCTTCTGGTAAGAATAAATCCCGACCTGATACAGGCAGCTGTGAGTCAGTCGCAAGCCGGATTATCTAATGTGCGTGCTCAGTTATCTCAAGCTGAAGCGAGTTTAAAAAATGCAAAAGCGAATTATGACCGGAATAAATCTCTGTTTGAAAAAGGAGTAATTTCTAAAGCAGACTGGGACAGGTCTGTCGCAGATTATGAGGTGGCACAGGCAAACGTACAGTCGGCTTACTACAGCGTACAAAGTGCTGCGGCTAATGTAAAGCAATCCCGTGATAATTTATCGAGAACTACGATCTATGCTCCTATGAGTGGTACTATATCAAAATTGTCTGTAGAGTTAGGAGAACGTGTGGTTGGAACGGCGCAAATGGCGGGAACAGAAATTGTTCGTGTTGCTAATTTAAATAATATGGAGGTCGAAGTTGATGTAAACGAAAATGACATTGTAAAAGTTACCGTGGGTGATTCGACCGTAGTGGAAGTTGATGCCTATTTAAAAAGGGAGTTTAAGGGAATTGTAACCGAAATTGCAAATTCTGCTGAGAGCACTTTATCTGCAGATCAAGTGACTAATTTCAAAGTGAAGGTTAGGATCTTGCCCGAATCGTACAAGGACCTCACTGTGGGTCAACCGGAGTATTTTTCACCCTTTAGACCCGGGATGACAGCAACAGTTGATATTATTACTGAAAAGAAAAATAATGTGATTGGAGTGCCAATAAGTTCGATAGTAATAAAAAGTGATACCTCGAGCACACGAAAATCCCTGGTACCGGAAACTATCTCAGCAAATGATGAAAAATTTGAATGTGTTTTTGTCAAGGATGGCGATAAGGCAAAACTTCGTGTAGTGACCACGGGTATTCAGGATGATACGAATATCGAAATTTCTTCAGGTTTATCTGAAGGGGATGTGGTAATTACCGGTCCGTATAACACCGTGACAAAATCGCTTAAGAGTGGTGACTTGATAGAAGTTAAAACTTCGAAGGAGGAAAACAGTGAAACAGACAACTAATGACGAGAATCCTCTGTATAGAAACAGCAACAACTAATTGCTCTGTAGCGCTTTCGGAAAACGGAAGCGTTATTGCATTTAAAGAAGATAATAGTAATAAGTACTCACATGCAGAGCGACTTCATCTATACATAGAAGAGGTTTTACAACAAGCATCAATAGAGAAAACTCAATTAGACTATATTGCAGTAAGTAAAGGTCCCGGATCATACACAGGCTTGCGGATTGGGGTTTCGGCAGCTAAAGGATTGTGTTATGCTTTAAACATTCCGTTAATTTCTGTTGCAACTCTTACATCACTTGCGTTTCAGGTAAATGATAATTCAGATTATATTGTTTCTATGTTGGATGCCCGTAGAATGGAAGTTTATTCGGCTGTGTTTTCTTCCGAAGGAGAAGAAATAAGAGAAACGAAAGCGGAAATCTTAGATGAGAATTCTTTTTCAGAATATTTAGAAAAAGGTAAAGTTGCTTTTATAGGAAACGGAGTTTCAAAATTTAAACCTTTATGTAATCATAACAACGCTGTTTTTATTGAAGATAAATTACCCTCTTCACGCGAAATGGCCCCTTTGGCATATCTTAAAACTAAAATAGACGACATAGAGAATGTCGCCTATTTTGAACCGTTTTATTTAAAGGATTTTATTTCTTCTTCATAGCAAATTAATTCCCATCGAAAAATAGTACGGCTTTTCTAAGATCTTCTTCATCGTTGAGATCAAGATCATTATCCTTAACATAATCTTTCATCAAATCCTGGTGTTCTCCAAACACTTTTATCTTCTTGTTTCTGCTTGATGGTAATTCATAGAATTTCCCATTTTTCATCACTAGATAGTAAACAGGTTTATCAACAAATTTTGCAGGAACATCTCTTGTAATGGAGGAGGTCGCTTTTTTACCTTTACTAAAGGATTTCACGTGTTTTTTAAATAGATCAACCTTTTTTCCTTCATAGAGAACTTCGAAGTAACCACCGCCTTCTACACCACCTTGATATGGAACGAAAACAAAGATGTCATCCATTATTTTTACAAAGATGTCGGGGGATTTTGTAAGTACTTTGGCGTCATCATCGCTTGAGGTGATAGATTCTTTAATCTCCATTTCATCGGCAATCGCATTGTATCTAAGGGCAACGTTAGTCGCGAGCAGTTCATTATTTCGATAAACATTTCCGGTTAGGTAAGAAGGATGATTGTACGGGGTGCCTGTGTAGCTCTTGGTATCTTTGAAATCTATCCCTTTGTTCTGTCTTTTAATGTATTCGTCTAAAATAAACAGATCACTTGTAAATTGTTTCTGATAGTATCCCTGGGCAAATACTTGATTCGCACCAAGAAATGCGAAAATTGAAATTATTATTAACTTTTTCATTTGTAATTGTTTTTAAGAAAATTCTGATATCGGTTTACGCGAAGCGATTCAGAATTAAATTATATTCAGGTTAATTTTGGAAGCCACCGTATTCGGCTACCAATTGCTAGGGTAAAAGTAGAAACGACTTTGCTCTTTTTCAAACTATAGTACTCTTCATTTATCAATTTGAGGTCTGAATTTATAAATTCAGACTTTTCAGACTGATGGTGTATTTATGTATAGGTTGTAGGTATACAAGGAAATACAATGTTGTTATTGTTATCTCTGTGTTATAGTAAACAAAAAAGGCTGCCTTAACAAGGCAGCCTTTTTTGTTTGAATACTTATTGATCTTATAACGTATCGAAGTATAGGATTGCTTTTTTCAAATCCTTTTCATCATTTAAATCTAACCTTTTTTCGTTGATATATTTTTTCATCTCATCTTTTCGTTCTCCAAAGACTTTCATCTTTTTACTTCTTGAGTTAGGAAATTCGTAGAACTTACCTTCCTTGGTAACTAAATAGTAAACCGGTTTATCAACAAAGCGGGCAGGAATATCACGGGTAATTGAAGAAGTAGCTTTTTTTGCTTCGGTAAAATCTTTGACTATCTTTTTAAAGAAATCTACTTTTTTTCCTTCAAACATGACCTGAAAGTAACCTCCGCCTTCTACACCACCTTGATAGGGAACGAAGACATAAATGTCATCCATGATCTTTACGAAGATATCCGGAGATTTAGTTAGAACTTTAGCGTCATCATCGCTCGATGTGATAGATTCTTTAATTTCCATCTCATCAGCAATTGCATTGTATCTAAGTGCGACATCTGTTGCTAAAAGTTCATTTCCGCGGTACACATTCCCGAGCAGGTAAGAGGGATGGTTATAAGGAGTTCCCGTATAAGTATCTGTTTCGGTAAAGTCTATCCCTTTGTTTTGTCTTTTAATGTATTCATCTAAGATAAACAGATCACTTGTAAATTGCTTCCCATTGAACTGAGCGACAACATCATTAAATGATAAAATACAGATGACGATTAATAGCGTTATTCTTTTCATAAGAAAATTTAATTTTTTCTAAGTATAGTAAATTCTGATACCTTCTTAAGGTACAATTAAGATAAATTTGAAAAGCTTTAATGCTAGAGGTTATATCGTATTATAATAACGAATAAGTTTTAGAAAATCAGCTTCTTTACTAATATTTAATCTTTTATCCTTGATGTATCTTTTAAGTTCCTTTTTCGAATCTGGAAAAACATTTAATCTGTTATTTCTAGAGTTCGCTAATTTGATTAGTGTTCCGCTATTGTCGGCAACATAATACGCTTCTTTATCTTTATAACTAGGAGCAATATCACGTGTAATAGAGTTTATAGATTTTTTCCCTTCAATAAATTCTTTAATCTCTTTTTTGTAAAAATTAAGCTTATCTCCTTCATGTAGTACTAAATAATAACCATCTTGCATTTCTTCAGACTGAGATGCAAAGAAAATATAAACGTTGTTTGCGATCTTCACATAAATTTCTTCTGAAGGTTTTACCACATTCGCTACGATCTTCGTGGAATTAAGATCCTGCTTTAATTCTATATGTTCTTGTTTAACATTATATCTCAAGCCTACGTTATTTGCAACTAGCTTGCCATTCTTAAAAACATTTCCTCTCTCAAAATTCTCTTTAGAATAAGGTGATCCAGCATATTTATCTACTCCTGTATAGATAGGAACTGTTTTTGTAGATAAATATTCGTTGTTCGTTTGGTCTAAATCGGTAGCGTTCTGAGCAATTGAATTAAAACCAACGCTAAAACAAAGGATTAGTAGTAAAGAGAACTGTAGTTTTTTCATGAGATTAATTTTTAAGAGCTGCGAATATAGCCAAAGTTTAAACTTATTTATGTTAAACTTATTTTAAAAAAGGCATGAAAAGATGATTTATTTCATATACGACAATACCCTATTTATTCTATAGACTTAATCACTTCGGCAACACTATTGACAGGGGTTTTACAGCTATTATTGACACAAACATAAATTGGGGTTTTATTTTTTATACCCCTGTTTTTAAAAAGATTGAAGTCGTTAATTTCACGCGTACCTGCAATGATCTTATTTGGAATGTATAATGTATTTATTTCTTCAATTTTTTCTAATACCTCTGCTCCAACAACAACAATTTCATAGAAGTTGGTCCGATAGTTTTCCAATAAATCGAGCCAATTTGAGAATCCGCCGGGATACTTTTCTATTTCGGGAAGTATGTTCTGAAGCATTTGTTGTGCTATGTCGTCATATTTTTTGTTACTATAGTAATGAGATAATTTCATTAAATTGTTAGCCATTATCGAGCTAGAAGCCGGGATCACATTATCCCGGTATTCAAAGTTTCGTGTAATTAGTTCGGGATCCTTTTTCGATGTAAAAAAGAACATTCCGGTTTTATCGTCATAAAAGTCTGTGAAAGTGATTTCGGTGAGTTTTCGAGAAATTTGAAGCCATTTTACATCTAACGTGACCTCATAAAGTGAGAGATAAGCCTCAATTACAGTAGCATAATCTTCTAAAAATCCATTAATATTACTTTTTCCGTCCTTGTAATTGTGATATAATTCTCCGGTCTTTTGTATTTGAGATGACGCTATAAAGGTCGCGTTTTTTATGGCTGTAAGCTTATACGTGGCGTTGCCAAGAAATTTATACGCATCAACATATGCTTTTAATGTTAACGCATTCCATGAAGTAAGCGTCTTATCATCGAGTCTTGGTTTAGGTCTCCGGTTTCTGTACTCTAATAATAACTTCTTCCATTTTTTCTTTTTCTTCTGAAAGGCTTCAGAGGTTATTGAGAATTCGGTTAAGATTTCGTCATCGTCGGTATGTCTAATTAAAACATATTTATCGTTTTCCCACTTTCCGAAGCTATTAACATTGTAATAGTATTGAAAGATTTTAAAATCATCCTGAAGTAACTTTGTAAGTTCTTCCTTTGTGTAGATATAGTACGCGCCTTCTTCTAAAACGTTAAAATTATTAAGGCTGTCTGCATCAAGAGAGGAATAGAATTCGCCATTTGGTCCTGTCATTTCCCTGTCTATAAACTCCAATGTTTCTTCGACAACACTCTTAAACAATGATTTCTTTGATATCGCATAAGCCTGTGAATAAAGACTCACTAGTTGGGCATTGTCGTATAACATTTTCTCAAAATGTGGTACGTGCCACTTCTCATCTACGCTGTATCTGGCAAATCCTCCGCCAATGTGATCGTAAATTCCACCGTATGCCATTTGTTCTAAGGTAAAAAGAACGTGGTTTAATAGTTCCGATTGCTTATTTTGCCACGCATAGCGCAGCAAAAATTGATAATTGTTCGGCATCATAAACTTAGGAGCCCCTTTAGTACCACCAAACCTATAGTCAAAGTTTTTAGACCAAGTATCAATTATAGATTCAATAGGAAAGTTAGAGAGATCTATTTTTGTTTCATTAAGTGAAACAAGATCCATGTTTTTAATTCCTGCTTCGAGTCTGTTGGCATACTCGACAAGTTTATTGGGTTGTTTCTTATATACTTCCTGAATTTGTTCTAACGCCTCTATCCATTGATTTTTTCTGAAATAAGTGCCACCCCAAACAGGCCTCCCATCGGGAAGTGTAACTACATTTAAGGGCCAGCCGGCATTTCCGGTCATGAGTTGGACCGCATTTATATAAATTTGGTCAATATCCGGACGTTCTTCGCGATCAATTTTTACAGAAATATAGCTTTTGTTCATAACAGCAGCTACTGTCTCGTCTTCAAAACTCTCATGCTCCATTACATGGCACCAATGACATGCAGCGTAACCAATACTTACGATCATGAGTTTATTCGAATTTTTGGCTTCTGCCAGAGTATCAGTATTCCAAGCATGCCAATCTACCGGATTATAGGCATGTTGCAGTAAATATGGACTGCTTTCATTTATGAGGGCATTTGAGAAATGTTGATTTTCCAAAGTCTGTTTATTTGAAGTACAATAAGATCCCGTGAATTATAATAAACCTTACAGGGATCGTGAGAAAACTATAAAAAATAAAAGTACGTTTCTGGTATTCCAAAAACGTACTTTGCCATAGATATTGGGAGATTAGTTTACTTCGAAGGTTATTTTAACATTCACTCTAAACTCGGTTACATCGTCCCCATTTACGATTGCGCTCTGTTCGTTAATATACACAGAACGAATATTTTTTACACTTTTACCGGCATGTTTTACCGCATTTCGTGTTGCATCTTCCCAACTTTCGTTAGAATTTGCCATTACTTCAATTACTTTCAATACTGCCATAATTTTTAGTTTTTTAATTAGAACTCATAAGTTACGATTTATTGAGGTAATTTTTTCTAAAATTGCGTTAAACCTTAGCGGTTGCAGGTGTGTTAAAACCAACTTATAAATTTAGCCGTTTATAGCCTCCACATTTGCCACACGTCCATTAAGCATTTCTTTAAGCATTGTTTCTATTCCGTTTTTTAGAGTGACTGTGGATGAAGGACACCCACTACAAGCACCTTGAAGAATAACTCTAACGGTCTTGGTTTCGCTGTCAAAAGACTCGAATGCAATATGCCCGCCATCACTAGCTACCGCAGGCTTTACATACTCATCGAGTATTGAGATAATTTCCTTGTCAATTTCCGAATGTGTTTTAGTTTCACTTGATTTGTCAGATTCTAAAACTGCTTCTTTTTCTTTTTTCTTCTGAAGTATAGCGTCATTTAAGATCGGTTTCCCTGCTTCAATATATGTTCGGATGTAATCACGAATTTCCATAGAAATTTCTTGCCATTCGGCTACGTTGTATTTCATTACTGAAACATAGTTGGCGCTAATAAATACTTCTTTGATAAAAGGAAATTTGAATAAAGCTGAAGCCAACGGAGCATCTATAGCATCGTCGATATTTTTAAACTCAAAAGTTCCATCGGCTAAAGGTTTATTAGCCACAAATTTCAATACCGAAGGGTTCGGAGTGCTTTCGGCATAAACCGTTACAGGGACTTTTTTGGTGTTTTCATTTTCAGCAATTACAGGAGCGCCACTGTTTAAATAGTCTAAAATAGACGTAGCTACTTCTTCCTGAACATCCTCCCAATTAACGATATTGTATTTTTCGATCGCAATAAAATTTTGAGAAATATAGACTGTTTTTACAAATGGAAGATAAAAAAGTTGTTGTGCAATTGGGCTGGGTTTAGCGTCATCAATATTCTTAAATTCATAACTATTTGCCTGAGTTAGAAAGGAATTTGCAACAAACTTTACAATATTTTCGTTATTTGTTGGTTCTACATTAATGTTAAATTGGGACATTGCTTGCTTTTTTTTTGCAAAAATATAAAAAGAAAATCAATGTATTCAATATATTTGGCAACTTAATAAGCTGTAAATGAAGAAATTTATACTATTAATATTTTTGTTTTTTTCTTTCTTCGGATTTTCACAAACGGTGCTTGTTGATGACACCACCTATTCCTTAGATCAATTAATTAACGATGTATTAATTCAAGGTAGTTGTAGTGAGGCGCAGAATATTAACTCGCCCAACAATGCAAATCTTGCAGGTGAAGGTTTTAATAGTTTTGGTTACTTTCAAAGGGGAACTTCTAATTTTCCATTTGAAGAGGGAATTGTGCTTCACAGTGGTGATGTTAACGACATTCCCTTAGGTCCGGTAAGTGCCGGGAGTAACCCTCCGTGGATGGGTGATGGGGATCTGGATTTAACATCGGGTGGAAATACCAACAATGCGACTTCTGTTATATTTGAGTTTACCCCTGTAGTGGATCATATTAGCTTTAATTATTTATTAGCTTCCGAAGAATATGAAACCGGGTTTCAATACCCATGTACTTTTGCCGATGTCTTTGCATTTATACTTAGAGGACCGGGAATTCCAAATGTGAATCCTTATAATCACGATGGCGATCCGGCAACTCCGGATATTAACATTGATCTTGGTGGTAGAAATATTGCTGTTTTACCGGGGACTAATATACCGGCAACGATTACAAATATTCATGACGAAGGTCCATGTAGTGCGGGTAGCTTAGGTTCGGTGGCTTATCCACAGTATTATGATTCGGTAGGAAGTGGTATGGGCGATACCGGTTTTAACGGAAGAACTGTAGTGCTAACTGCGGAAGCCGATGTAGTGCCTGGTCAAACATATACGATAGAATTGGTGGTTGCAGATTTTCAGGATAGTATTTTGGATACTGCGGTTTTTCTTGAAGCAGGTAGTTTTGTTATCGGAAATGTTGATCTAGGAGTAGATCTTACTGTTGCCACAGGAAATGCAAGATGTCTTGGTGAAACATATACAATTGCTCCATCTTTAACGGTACCTCCAGGTACAACTTATGAATGGACATATGAAGATCCGGTTGGATCTGGAACTTTTGTTCCTTTTACTCCACCTGAAACCGGTTCAACCTTAGATGTTACCGCAACAGGAACTTACCAGTTAACAGTAGATTTTGCAGGGGTTTGTACTTCTTCAGGAATGGTCTATATCGAGTTTGATATTCCACCTGTTGTTAATACTATGCCGGATGCTTTGGTTTTATGTGATATAGATAATGATGGCTTCGGTACTTTTACATTAAGTGATGCCGACATCGATATAACGGGAGGTGATCCTAATCAATCTGTTACTTATCATCCAACCTTATCTGATGCTCAGAATGATTTAAATGTGCTTCCTAATTTATACAATAATGATGATCCTTATAATGACGTTGTTTTTGCTAGAGTTGTTGATGCAAATAGTAGTTGCCAGGCTTTTGTAACAGTAAATCTCGAAGTTCGTGACACTCCTATGGTCGTACCTCCTGGTGGTCCTTTGCGTTTGT
>CAXBES010000012.1:0-132730 GCA_963974915.1 uncultured Ulvibacter sp.
TTTTAGTTTTTCAGACTCTTGGATTTACATCGTAAATCCTTAGAGGTCGCTTATCCCGACAACGAAGCTCGTCGGGATCTTAACGATGAGAAATAGAAATTATGAGTGCCCTGCCGTAAGTGGGGCACTTTTTTAGTTTTTCAGACTCTTGGATTTACATCGTAAATCCTTAGAGGTCGCTTATCTCGACAGCGAAGCTCAAAAAGCGGCACCGTTATTCTTATTCCCTGGGGGATCGTAATTACACACTAAAACATACTTGCCATTTGCGTTAATTCCGATACCACAACCCACTTTAGCAGTAGCTCTCCAGACTACTTGAGTATAATGACCACAAATTTTTCCTTCGTAGCATTTTCTAGTAGCAGGATTAAAATTAGGTTTTTCATTGGTGCCCCAAGCATTAATTATTCCTTGTCCGGGCGGCACGCCTTCTACCCATCCTCCTACAATATTTTCACCTGGGTATCCCGAGTGTAACAAAACGAAGTCACCGTCGTTCTTCTTAATTAATTTGTCTGCCCATAGCTGCGCCTGAAACGCTAAATCTATAGACCACTGCAACGGTGGTACGCCTACTTCTGCACGTAATTGATTATGTGCGTCCAATGCTTTTTGAGCATTGAGTAAATTGGCGTACGGAAGAACTGGTATAAGTGACTGATCTACAACTTCAGTTTCCCATAAAGCACTTTGCCAAGCGTTTTCAATTTCGGTGCAACCCAAACCATTTTGAGTATTTAGGTAACGGTTGTTTTTCCAACGATTTTGAATTCTTATCCGATTCGTGCCTTCAACATTTTGAATTGCCCACATTGGGCTCCACCAGTGATGTTCAATGGCTGTACTTTGCGGTATTTCTGTTTCAATATTGAGAAAAGTACCGTCTGCGATATTACGGATCCTAACGTGTCCCGACTCCATTGCTAAAAATTCCCAGAATGCTTCTTGTGTACCTTCACTCACTTCAGACAGGTATAAACGACCGTCGTTGTGCTGCAAATAGGTATTAGTGGCAGTATTTTTTATTCGGAATACATCTTGTGCCCTTAAGGAAGTACCGATAAAGATGACCATAGCGATACTCAGAATTATTTTTTTCATTTCAATTTAGATTTGTGAATTGATCGATATTCTGCCTTGGTCCCTTAATTTGACTTCCGGAAGAGGATCTGGTAATTCAAATTTACGCACAGGTTGCTTATTATCAACTAAGTACAAACACTTAATTTCTAACTTTTTAAGAATTGATATATGCTAACTTTATTATTCACCGATGCCGAAAGTAGATAGATTCCCGTTGGGAGCTCAGAAATATTCAAGTTGTCGCTAAAAGATAGGACCGAATGTTTAATCAATTCTTGGCCCATAAGGTTACGAATCACAACACTATCGATTATCTCCGACGCTTCAAAATGCAGGTAATCATTGGCAGGATTAGGGAAAAAGGTAAAGTCGTAAAAGTTGTTATCATTGGTATTCAGTACATCGGCGTCATAAGAACCTGACCAGCCAAATTGGTCAACAATACCCGGTGTAATCGTGCCTAGAGATGTTGTTAAACCTGTCGTAGAATTCAATGAACGTAATTCCGAATCTCCAATTGTCGCATTAAATGCTGCCAACAATAATAAATCGGCATCTACATCATAACCGGCTCCCTGACCAAAATTCGCATCGAAACCGGCGGGCCCGACTAGTGTAGCCACTCCCGTGGTTTTATCCATTTCATATACATTATCGTCATCTATATCCAGTGTGAATAAATTATCGGCACTGTCTCGAACAAGATTTATCGGCACGACCAGTCCGTTATTTCCCCCAATAGGAGTTGCTGCTGGCATACCAGGACCGGGATTTAGCATAAACAAATGACTACTATCCATTCCATTTGTGGAGATAATCATAATATCGCCGTTACTTAATTGTTCTGCTCCGGTCACTGATTCTCCCGAGGGGATATTCATTATAACTCCCAGGGTGTTATAGTTGTTATTTTCTACACCCCTTATGTAAATTGTGTTATTATTGTCGATCACATAGACATTGTTTGTGGCATCAAAACGGGCTACTCCGGCACCTTCAAATGTGCTAATGGGAGACGGGCCATGATTATCTATAGTTAATTCTTCGGCATCAATACTTGTAACGATAACAGGAGTATTCCCCTTGGTGCTCGAAATACGGCGGTTTAGCAGCAGATCTGAGTTTTGAGTAGTGGCAGTTTTATTTACTTCTGAAAAATGAGCCTGTAGCATGAGTAATTCTTCCGAAGAAAATACATCATTAATACTTCCCATATGATTTTGTGATAATCTATTTAGTAGCTCCTGTAAATTAATTTCATTTTGTGCCAAACTTTTAGTTATGAATACACAGAAACAAAAAAGCAGTATATAAGTTGATCTTTTCATGATAAATAATTTAATTAGTTAGTTATCAGAAAGATACGAAAAAAATAACTTGAAGCGATTTAATACAAAATCGCAGCTAAGATTAATGTACTATTAACGTGATATTTCAGAAAAAAAATTACTAGTTATTCGACTATGATTTTGATAGTAGAGAAGCTCTCTCTGTCTGAAATATTTAGAAGATACATTCCCGATCTCAAGTCGTGATGTAAAGTGATTTCATTAGAAGGATCATCAAAATTCTTCTGCATCACTTGCTGTCCGGCTATATTAACTACTGTTAAATTAACTCCGGAATAGTTAAATGACGGATTCAACTTCAGTTTTATTTCTTCAGCCACCGGATTTATTACTAAGTGGTATTTTTCAGAAGAACTAATTGAATTTACATCAAGAACAGGGTTTCTTATTTCGTCTAAAGCAAACTGTGCGCTGGCTTGTGTTACTGTAACATGGGGTTCATTAACGGAAGGAATATAGGTATTGACAAAAGCAGAATTGTGCGTTCCGCCAATATCCGGAACTGCAAACCAATCGTCTTCATTTGTGATGGCTAAAGCACTTATCAAGGGAATAAAGGAGTATTCATCCTGGTCTAAAGCTGCAATAAATGCTACAATTACCGGATTAGAGCTTCCGCCACCACCAAGTGCCGCAGAAATATTTCCGGTGCCTCCGGGTGAACTATCAACGCCGTCTGTGAAAGCAAAAGATTGTGCATCGGCTTCAAATGAATCTAACGGGATAATTGATATAAAACTTTGAAAATCGGTTACATTTATCGTTGTATTTGCTGTAGGAGTAAAATGTAGATTAATATCGGCGTTAACCCCCGATCCAAGATCCAGATTAGTGTCTATTATTTGCATTCCGGCAGTTCCGGTGGTAAGACCTTGCGAACTTCCGTTCACCATTGCTATGTTTCTAACTTGTTGCGGAAACCCAAGCGCATCTAATTCGTTTTGAAAAGCATCTCTAAAATTTGGTGCGCCCACAGGTAAAAGCTTAGTTGGGTCTTGCTCATAGGTGGAACCGTTTAGTAGATGTCCACTAAGATGGTCGTATAACATCTCCTTGGCTGCAGGTGAATTTAGTAGCTGATCTACCACCGTTTGCGAAGTGGGATCACCCAACACTTCTGCCAAATAGTTAATTAAGTACTGTAAACTCACCGGAATATTAGCGCCACGATGTGGAGCGTCAAACGATATATACAATCGTGTTTCGGCATCCATACTATTTTGTTCCATAAAGGCAAGCGCATATCGCGCAATTAATCCTCCCATACTCGGTCCAAGAATGACAAGCTCTTCATCTCCAACTTTTTCTGCGTTTAAAAAATTGATCATTTCAATGGTCACCATCGCATTTCTTTGAATGTAATCTGAACCTCCATCAATGAACTTACCGTTTGTGGTGTATTGCGGTGCATTTAAAATAACAATATCAAAACCTTCATCACGAAGTATGTCTGCCATATTCTGACCTCCAAAGTTTAAACTATTATAGAGACCTGTAATGTCTCTTCCGTCACCGGGGTCAAATCCGTCAAGGATGATTATTGGTTTATCAAGAACACCGTCTATATTATCAACGAAAATTTCGTATTCCCCTTCCCCAAAATAAGCCTGTGTTTCATCATATCCCTGATAATCAATAGAAGCAACGATAGGTGTAACAACACTTCTGTTGTTTATTGGGTTTTGTAAGCTTTCTCCTAAAAATGGGGTTTGCGCAATTGCGGATATGGAGAGAATGAATGATAGTGTCGCGTAGATTAATTTCATAATATTTGGTTTCTTAAAAGGTGTAATGTACTAATTAATGGTACTAATATCAAAAATCAACTTGAAGATGTGTTTATAAAACGTTTTTTAATGATGGCTTCTATCGCTTATATATTCGGTCATATTCCAAATGTTTAACATAAGCATAATTATTCTTTATTAAATAATGGCTTAAAAAACTGGATATTAAAGAGTTATATCGTATTTTTAGATATGGCAGCATCATGGCCTTTCGAACCATCCTAAACCAGTATTAATTTAAAATTTCAAATTATGAGATCTAATTTAAATTACAAGTTCTTAGGGGTATCATTAATAGTTTTATTTTTCTTTATCCCTTCGGAAATGTACGCACAAGACATGGAAGAGTATGTCACTTACAGGGGGGAAGTAGTAAATTTGGTAACTAACGACGCACTGGAATCGGTAACCATTATGGTTCAGAATTCCAATATAAGTACAATAACTAATTCGGAAGGAGACTTTGTTCTAAAGATACCTTCAGAGTATTTAAACAGTTCCGTTTTAATTAGTCATTTAGGTTATAGGTCTAAGGAGATCAGGATCGAAGATCTTTCCGAAGAAAACAACAAGATCGAGCTTACAACCAAGATTACAGATCTTTCGGCAATAAGCTTGTTAAGCTATACAGATCCCGAAGCTCTGGTTCGTGCCGTATTCGATAGAAAAAAGGCAAACAACCCTAGTGAACCTACTGTAATGACAGCCTTCTATAGGGAGACCATTAAAAGAAGAAACAGAAATGTTTCATTAACCGAGGCAGTGGTAAACTTATATAAGCAGCCATACACCAATAAATCTAAAGATATCGTCGCACTCAATAAAGCAAGAAAAAGTACAGACTACAGAAGATTGGATACTGTAACTGTAAAGCTTCAGGGCGGACCGTATTCTACACTTTATCTGGATATCATGAAATATCCAGAATATATCTTTACTCCTGCGAGTATAGGAGATTATAAGTTTAATTTTATCGCGCCTTCAGCCATAAACGGGCGTCCGGTGTATGTGGTGAATTTCACTCAACTAGAAACTATTTTAGAGCCACTTTACAAAGGGACTTTATACATAGACGCAGAAACCTTAGCGCTTACAAATGCGTATTACAGTTTGAATTTGAGCAAAACCCGTGACATTGAAAACATCTTTGTCAAAAAGAAACCACGTGATGTCACGGTAACTCCCACAGTCGCTTCCTACAGGGTTGACTATAGCGAGAAGGATAACAAGTGGCAATATAATTACGGAAGTGTAGAGTTAAGTTTTAAAGTTGCGAAAAGAGGCAAACTCTTTAATCAGGTGTATACCCTATCGGCAGAAATGGCGGTTACAGATTGGCAACAGAATACTACCGGCTTTATGGGGCAACCGGAAAACAGATTAAAGCCTACTGTGGTGATGGTCGATGCGGTTTCGGGATTTACAGACCCGGATTTTTGGGGACCGTATAATTTAATTGAACCTGAAAAATCTATTGAATCTGCTATTAACAAGATAAAGCGTAAACTAAATAGGGAAAAGGATAAAGTATAAGGTAGTTCATATTTGGTTTATAAAAAAAAGCCTCTGTTTAAATATCAGAGGCTTTTTTCATGTATTAAGTATTTAGAGTTTGATTACTTTTTTAGTGAAATTTCCTTTATTGGTTTCTGCGGAAAGATAATAAACACCAGATGCCAGCTCTTCTAAATTGATATTTACATATTCTGAATGTTCCGAATTGTCAAGAAACACTATCTTCCCCTGCATGTCGATAATTTGCATTGATTGAAGATGAGTGTCAGCGGGAACTTGGACGGTTATTTTATGAGTTGTTGGATTGGGAAAAACTGCTACTCCTGAAAGGAAATTTTCCAGATTAGCGAGAATTACTCCTTCCGTTTTAAACCATGAGAACGCATCACTAATATTGGCAGCCGTAATAATGTCGTCCACTTGATCTCCATCTACATCTGCAGCGGTAATTGCAAAAGCACCGTTTGCATACGTGACGTCATCACTAATTAGGGCCAAAGTAAAATTTCCGTTTCCGTCATTTTCATACCATGTAAACGCGTCTCCGGTGATTGCCGCACCTAGAATATCCATATCCCCGTCTTGTTCAAGGTCCACGATGGCCACACCTCTCGGACCAACGGTAAAGGGTGATGTATTATCGATAATATTAGTTGTGAAGTTTTCATCCCCATCGTTTTCGTACCATAAAAATTGATTCGCGCTATTACTCGCAGCTGCGATATCGAGATCCCCATCATTGTCAAAATCGGCTATTTGAATCCCCGTGGCTCCGTCGGCATTTACCGAGCTATCAATTGGATGTGGTGTAAAAGACCCTTGACCATCTCCTTCAAACCAGGAAAAAGTATCTCCGCTAAAGGCAGCTACAACTATATCCATAAAACCATCCTCATTTAAGTCAGCTGCCTTCACCACACGTACACCATCGGTAAGGTTGGCATTTGCACTAAGATTAGTTAATAGCGTAAAGTTTTCATTTCCATCATTATTAAAGACTGCAAGAGCATCTCCTGCATTTGCTCCCCCAACAATATCCATGGTTCCGTCATTATTAAAATCTGCAGCATCTATTGCATATGCTTCGTTCGCCAAGGCAGAACTATCAATAATATGCGGGGTAAACAAGCCGGTACCATCATTTTCGAACCAAAGGTAAACATCTGCTGTTGAGGCAGTTGCTAAAACATCCATGTCACCATCCTCATCCAGATCGAATGAGGTAACAAATCTAGCACCATCAGAGAAGGTGGGTGAGTTGTCTATCGTTTCTTGTGTAAAATTCCCCGATCCATCATTTCTGTATAACGAAAATATATCACTCTGAAAAGCGGCGCCTACGATATCGATATCGCCATCATTGTCGAAATCGGCAGCGGTCACACTATTTGCCGCATTAGATGTGGCTTGATCGTTATCAATAAGGTTTGGTGAGAAAGAGATCTGACTTATGCCTGTAGTCGCAAACAGGAAAAGGAACAAGTAAAGTAGTTGTGTTTTCATAATTTAGAATAATTGATTTCTATAAAGTTACAGAATTATTTTACATCTATCATTTAATTTAAAACGTGATGAGGGGTAACAATAAATAAGTTAGGTGTATATAGTGGTATAGAATGAAGAATGAAACATAAAGTAAATTTCGAATTTGAAATCACTAAAAAGAAACATTTATAATTCTGTAATACAAGTTCATAACAATTGTGGTTAATAGTTAGATTAAATTGAAAAAGGCGGCTCCATTTGGAGCCGCCTTTTTCAATTTAATCAATTAATCAATTCAATTATTTATAAAGTAATAATTTAATTTTCATCCTCACTTGTTTCAATAGCGATTACCGTTTTCGCACTTGGCGTTAGGCTATTGCTAAATTCGAGGTTGGCATCGTCTAGAAATAATAAGAGAGACGAAAATGCCTGTGTAGTGATAAGTTCGTTTTCTGCAACGACTAATTTCTTTAAATTTTTTGATTGAGCAAGTCCCATGGGTAGTGTCCCCGTCAGGTTATTATCGAAAACATTAAGTAGTTCCAATTCGGTCAAATTACTGATTTCAACCGGTACTTCTCCGCTTAAAATGTTACTACTTAAATGAATCTTTTTTAGAGACTCCATATTTCCAATAGTGGAAGGGATAGATCCCGTTAGACTGTTTCCATTAAAAACTAATATTTCAAGGTTTTTAAGGTTACCAATGCTATTTGGTATTTCACCGGATAGTTTATTAAACGGTAATTCTAATATTTTAAGATTCTCCAGAGAGCCAATGGAGTTTGGAAGTGATCCTTCTACATTGTTAAATAACATGCTAATTGCAGTTACTTTGTTTTCTTTCACGGTAATTCCGTGCCATTGATCTACGGGTGTATTTAAATCCCAGGTATTCACCCAGTTTTCACCATTAGTAGCTAAATAAAAGTCGATAAGTGCTTGTTTTTCTTTGGCACTTACTTGCGCAAATAAAACAGATGAAAGTAATAAAAGTCCGAAGGTTAGTAGTTGTTTTTTCATATTAGGGGCTAAGTTTTTTCCTACATTACACTGTAAATTAAAAACTTATCAAGCTATTATGCAAATATATTCGATGAAATGCACAAAAATGTACTACTTTTCCTTCGATGTTTTTTCTATAAATTGAGTATTAACTTCATGAATGCCATTGAAAACTTCTATTTGCAATCTATCCCCAAAGAGATTTGTTCCCTTTAATGATTCTTCAGTTTTACGTGCCTCTGTGATATATTGGTCTTTATCGCCATAAATATAGGTGACCTTGCTGGTCGATTTCAAATATGAAAAATCTTCCGGAAGCAACTCATTTGGTATGCCTCCCGAATGTAATATTAAATGATTACACTGGATCTGTCTGCTTGCCAACCACCTTGTAGCTATTGAAACTCCTTGAGAATATCCCATCACAATAAAGTTTGGCATTGGGGAGGTACATTCGGTTTTAAATACTTCGTCTATATAGTTTAAAACATTTTTTGTTTCTAAAATAGTATTTTCCCGGGTTAACCAGGATGCTCCAACATGCTTAAAGTTTTTTCCTTGATAATATTTAGAAGGGGCCTGAGGGACAATTATAAAGTTTTCATCAATGTTCAGACCCGCGAAATACTTGGTAAAATACTTGCTTAGATATCCCATACCATGAAAAACCAACCAGATATTTTTGGTTTTTTCGGTAAAAGAATTTAGGGTAGAATAGGTATTAACTGTAGTGTAAGAAACTTGTTTTTCAACAACCATAATATGTGCCGGTTTTGTATTTTTACAAAAGTAAATCAATATAATGAAGTATACTAAAGAAGAAGCGTTAGCGAGATGCAAAAGTATGTGTGCGAATACTCTTTTGGAAACTCTTGATATCGAATTCATAGAAGTGACCGATGATACAGTAGTTGCACGTATGCCTGTAAATGCTAAAGTTCATCAGCCGGATGGTATTCTACACGGAGGTGCCTCTGTGGTTTTGGCAGAAAGTGTTGGAAGTGCAGGAGCATTTATATTTCTGGGAGAAAACGATGCAGCGATTCGCGGCATCGAAATATCTGCGAATCACGTAAAGAGCGTTCGTGATGGATTTGTGTATGCAAAGGCTAAGATTCTCCATAAAGGTAGAACAACTCAGCTGTGGCAGATCCCGATAACCAATGAAAATGATGAGTTAATATCTATGGTAAAACTAACGACTCTTACTTTGCGAAAACAGTAATGTAAGACCCCAAATTAATGCTGACAGAACTTAACAAAAATTACCAAAACAAATTTCCATTCGTAGTATTTTCAAACCCGCACAACAGTAAGGTTACCGGATATTTTCAGAAGGACGGAAAAAACTATGCTTCAGATGAGTTTGAAAATGATAAGGTCGTGTTAGCACCTTTTAATTTCGAAAACGCACTTTTTTGTATTCCAAAAGTAGAGTCGGAAGTAATAGAATATGAAATTGAAAAAAAGAGTATTTCCGAAGTAAAAATTCCGCTTGCGGAAAATAAAGAAGATCAACAACAACACTTAGACATTATTAGGTTGTCTAAAAAAGTAATTGGTAGTCGTAAAGCCAATAAAATTGTAGTCTCCAGACGAAAGGATGTTCCAATCACAAATCTGGATCTATCCGTAATATTTATCCGACTCTTCAATTTATACCCTAATGCCTACCGTTATATCTGGTACCACCCGGAAACAGGAGTTTGGTGTGGTGCTTCTCCCGAGATTTTGCTAAAAACTGAAAATACCTCTTTCGAGACCATGGCGCTGGCAGGAACTCAGGTGTACAATCCGAAGAGGGCTGCTATCTGGACAGATAAGGAAAGAGAGGAGCAACAAATCGTTACTGATGCCATAACGTCTAATCTTCAGAAAGTGACATCAGTTGTCAAGATCTCTAAAACGTACGATCATAAAGCCGGGGCGCTCGTGCATCTTAGAACCGATATTTCGGGAATATTAAAACGAAATAAAGCCACCGTAAATAGTGTGGCCAAAGCATTGCACCCTACACCCGCCGTTTGCGGTACCCCTCAAAAAGAGGCGAAAAAATTCATTCTAGAAAATGAAGGCTATAACCGAGAGTTTTATACCGGTTTTATTGGGAAGATAAATACCAAAAACCAGGAATCGGAATTATATGTGAACTTAAGATGTATGAAACTGGAGGAAGGGATAGCCAGTCTTTATGTGGGTGGCGGTATCACAAATCAATCTGTTGCTGAAGACGAATGGCTGGAGACTCATAATAAATTGCAAACCATGCTTCAGGTACTTGAGCCTTTACTTTAATAATCTTAATGGTCTTCGTACTTTTGTAAAGGATGACATATTCTAATAAAATTCTCTCGCAAACCGTTACGCAACTTTGTCTGGATAAAGGAATCGATCATATCGTAATTTCACCCGGCTCACGCAATGCACCTCTCACAATAGGTTTTACCGGAAATCCGGACTTTAGCAATTTTAGTATCGTTGATGAACGATGTGCAGCGTTTTTCGCATTGGGGATGGCACAACAATTCAAAGCACCTGTAGCCCTGGTGTGTACGTCGGGATCTGCTCTTTTAAATTATTACCCGGCAATTGCAGAGGCGTTTTACAGCGATATACCATTGGTAGTAATTTCGGCAGATCGTCCCAAACATTTAATTGATGTTGGTGACGGACAAACAATTAGACAGGAAAATGTATATGCGAATCATATTTTATACAGCGCTAATTGTGAAGAAGGCGAGGCGCATAGAAAGCATAATGAAACAGAGATAAACATTGCCTTAAATACAGCGATAGAGCTAAACGGTCCAGTTCATATAAATGTTCCTTTTTCCGAACCTTTGTATGAAACTTCAGAAAAAGTTACAGTAACTGCCCAGAATGTTCCGGCTAGAATATCTATTCTTTCTGAAAACAATTTATCGGACCTGGATCTTTTCAGAAGGAAATGGAATAAAAGCAAAAAGAAAATGATACTTGTGGGAGTCCTTACTCCTGAAGCGATTAGAGGTGATTTGTTGATGAAGTTGTCCAAGGATGAGAACTTAATTGTATTGACCGAAACCACGTCAAATTTACACTTAGAACATTGTTTTCCCTCTATAGACCAACTAATTGCTCCGCTAACAGAATCTGAATTTAAAGAACTACAGCCGGAGATACTCATTACGTTTGGCGGGATGGTAATTTCTAAGAAAGTGAAAGCTTTTTTAAGAAAATACCCACCCAAGCTTCATTGGCACATCGATGAAAAATCTGCGAACGATTCATTTTTTGTATTAGAACGACATTATAAAGCCAGTCCGAACGTTTTTATTGAAGAACTACTTTCGTCAAATGATATTGAATCTAATAATTACAGGTCTCAATGGCTGTTGATCAAAGAAAGACGCTTACGTCTGCATAGTGAGTATCTGGAGAAGATTCCTTTTTCAGATTTAAAAGTATTCGATTTAATTTTTAAGACCCTTCCTAAGGAAATAAACTTACAACTTAGTAATAGTGCAACCGTACGATATGCACAACTCTTTACCATTGATGCATCTATTCAGGTTTTCTGTAATAGAGGAACCAGTGGTATTGATGGAAGTACAAGTACTGCAATTGGTGCGGCTTTTGCTTCGGAAAGGCCTACGGTTTTCATAACCGGCGACCTCAGTTTCATTTACGACAGTAATGCTTTATGGAATAATTATATTCCTTCCGGTTTCCGGATTATTGTAATAAATAATAGGGGAGGAGGAATTTTCAGAATACTTCCCGGTGCGAAAAAAACAGAACAGTTTAGAACTTTTTTTGAGACAAAACACGATCTAACCGCAAAACCATTGTGCGACATGTATAATGTTGGTTACCATAAGGCTTCAACCGAAAATGAACTGGGTGAGGCACTTGCGGACTTTTATAAAATTTCGGATACACCACAATTACTGGAAATCTTTACCCCTTCCGAAGAAAATGACAGTATTTTAATAAACTATTTTAAGTATATTAAATAATCTAATTTAAGTAAAACAAAGCAAGTTGAGATTGGACGGCTTTATGGTGTTATCTCATAGAAGATTTCAACGTTTTTTCCCCCCATTGAAATGCTTCCTCCAGACTATTAAATACTTCAAAAGGTTTTTTACAGAAGCTTGCCTCAAGTTGGGTATTAGCGGCTGTGCTTTCCAAATGGTTAACAATAGCAACTCCTTTTAATGAAGGTACCTTGTTTAAATATTTGTAATCTGTAGGAGTTACAGAATATGAATGAATGCGGTTCGCTACATATATCCATGGTTTTCCTCCAAGGATGCTTAGGCCTTTAAGTAAGATCGAAAATCCGGTTGCAAATGACACATTTACACCTTCATTCATTTCAACAACTACAAAGTTCCCATAAAAATAAACAATACCAATTTCGGTTTTAAAACTATCAGTTAAAGTAAAAGGTTCAGGTAAGTTATGAGGCTGGGTTGTATTCATAAAAATATGATATCCTTTATAAATTTGAAGCTCGATTAACTCAAAGATAAACATAAATTGCTCAATAAAATACTACCTTTGTAACTATGATCAAACTAGGTGAAAACAACGTACTTACGATTTTAAGAGATACCGAACCGGGCCTTTATCTGGGAGATTCGGAAGAAAATGTAGTACTTCTGCCACATAAATATAAGCCGGAGAATTTCGAAATTGGAGATGAGATATCGGTTTTTGTATATCTCGATAATGAAGAGCGACCTATCGCTACGACTCTGGAACCGTTTCTAAAACTCAATACTTTTGGTTATTTACACTGCAGTGATGTGACTAAGTACGGTGCATTCATGGATTGGGGGTTAGAAAAACAGTTATTCGTACCTTTTAAAGAACAAGCTAGACCCATGAAAGCCGGAAACTGGTATATCGTTTACCTTTATCTGGACGAATTGACCAATAGGTTAGTAGGATCGAGTAAGACCAATAGATTTCTGCAAAACGAAAACCTTACGGTAGATAAATATGATGAAGTAAATATTTTAGTGACTCATTTAACAGATAAGGGGGCAAATGTTATAGTTAATGGTATCCACAAAGGACTCATTTATTTAGAAGATATTTTTGAGGATATTAGAACCGGCGATAGATTAAAAGCTTATGTAAGTAAAATAAGGGAAGACAATAAAATTGATATTGTCCTGCAACAACCCGGATATCGAAGTATCGAACCCAATGCCAACTATATCCTTGAAGAGTTAAAAGCTGCCGGAGGCTTTTTACCATTGCATGATAAGAGCGAACCAGATACTATTAAAAATGAATTGGGGATGAGTAAAAAAAGCTTTAAAAAAGCTGTGGGAACACTTTATAAGGATAAGCAGATCATTTTAAAAGAAGACGGGATCGAATTGATATAAATCTGTACGGTCTAAGTATTTACTTCAGAAAATTCGGGACAATCTAATCTAATATCTTTTTTGTAAAGAGGTGTATTTAAATAATTGCAAAAGTTTGAACCATCCCTGCGTTCATAAAATTTACAAGCATAACATGTTCGTTGAACACTAATTACACCGCTTTTATTTAAGCTGAAGATTAATTTATTTAGCGTTTCATAGACGGTTTCTAATGTGGATAAATCGTTCGTCTCTAGTTTCTCTTTTAAAGGATTTGCGAAATTTGAAGTAACATAAACGATCTTTTTACCATCTGTTGAAGGTCTTATACTATAACTTCGGCTGTCTGACGCCGAGAAATCTTTAATTATAAAGTTCTTCTTTTCCAATGCTTTTACGGCATCACTAATTGTGGGTTTTGAAACATTAAACTCTTTAGCCAGATAACTTACATTACAAAGCTCGATTTTATGTTGATCAATAAAGATCAGTATTTGGATCTGAATTGGACTTAAACCCAATTTTTTCGCATGTTCCCAGAGTAGGGTTCTAAACACTTCTGAGATTCGTTCTAATCCTACGACTATCTTACTCGTAATACTGTTTTGCTGAAAATCAATATTAAACACACTTTTATTCATAAATAAGCCTGCTAATGTATTACAATTAACAGGCTAAGTTAGTACTCCTAATTAATTATTCAAAAAATTAAATACAGTTTTCCATTTCTACAATGTAATAGCCATGGTTTCTTATTTCGGTTTCAATAGTTGAGTCTGCAATTTCCGAATGACAAAACCTGCATTCGTTAGTCGTTAGACCTTCTGTTCTAAACGTTTTGGTGTCAAGATATTTTTTTCCGAAGTTTAAAACTTTATATTCATCCTGCACATCGTGAGGAACAAGAATATCAAAGTGCATTGTAAGTCCGTCTTTCCTTTTTACGTAAGTGTCCCATACTGAAACTTCCATAGTCTATTTCTTTACTGTATAGGGTAATGAAAGATCTCCACTAGCCACGCTATAAACTGTATAAACACCCAGCATAGGCCTATCTTTCATTTCTGTATTTACTTGCATAAAGGCGGCAACTCCATCGTAATTAAACTCGAGCTTATTACTTAAGCGATATAGGGGAACTACCACTCTAATACTGCCGTTTTTCGTCACTACCGGAAATCCCGGCGAATCCATGTACATTGGCATACCGGGATTGGTGGGAGGGAGCTTTACAGAAGTATCGTTTTTATCGAATTGCTTAACGGCTAGTCCGCCACTTACTCTATCATCTTTGGTAAGAATCACCCAATGCGGATGCCAGATAATTCCGTCGTTGGCATAATCTGCATCAAAATTTTCGTCCCAAAGTGGTGTGTCATCGAAATCGGGATGAGATGTTAATGCTAACGCAACTATGCCGTCGGTTTCATTGAATCCCACATCGGTTGATTTTAGCGTTGTAGGAAATACATAACCCAGAACCGGGGCACCATTTAGTTTGCCGGCGGGAATTGGTACCGTTGCTCCCGCATTACCTGATACCGAAATTTCCCAAACAAGAACCGATAAGTCTTCCATATATGTAACCTGAGTTGTCAATATCTTAAAATCATCAGATTGGTATTTTTCACCGGACACCTGCGAGGTGCCGATGTAACTACCCCATAAAATTGCAATTATTAATGTGATATTTTTCATAATAAAGTTTTTAATAAGAGTGTTAGTCTATCCTTTAACATCCTCCAAAGAGGCTCCATAGTTTATATGAAGTACATTGCCGGTTGGTGTTACCAAAGCGGGTACCGATTTAACCCCTATTTCTTCAGCCCTCGTTATATGATTGCGTTTCTCCCCCAAATGAATTACCTCTACAGTTGTTGGATCCATTAAGCCTAAAAGTTCTTGTTCTGCGTTTACACATACCGGACAGCCGGCGTGATAGAAAATTGATTTTTTCATGTTGTTTGTTTTAAATGATTAGCAATATTGCATTTACAAATATAGTAAGGAATCCTAACTAAATATAATATTTTTTTGTTTTTTTTGATATTTGCTGTAAAATCAGGTGTGTAGAATTTATTCTTCGGAAGCTTCTAGTTATTCAGATAACCACTTTTCGAATTCGAATAACTTAACAGTATTGTTGGTGATCCATTCTGCTGCAACCGGATTTCCACGCTCCGAAATGTGATAACAATAGGCCTCTATGTGATCCGATTTAGATAACGAATAAAAGAACGGGATATAAAAGTCGTAATAAATCCCCCCTTTATCTTTATTCTCTTTAATTTCTCCCAGATAAGTAAAGAAGCTGTCTGTATTTACAACAAAAAGCTCCTCGGCAGATTTCCCTTCATTTTCTTCGGTGTGATTTTTGGCAATAGTGAGCGATAACATCAAATCGGCACCCGGAAAGTCACTTTCTAATCCAACGCTGGAAAGAGAAATATTTATGGAATTTTCTTTATTCTGATCTTTAGAAACATTCCCATAGATCGTTTTTTGCAAAAATTGATATGCCTGAACAGACCTTTCTGAATTAGGTTCTAATAATAAAAAGTAATTCAATGAAAGAAAGCTTTCAATCTTTTTATCTTCCGCTAAATTTGAATAGGCGAGGAGTAAATGGCTGCTAGAGTGTCCCGATTCATTTTTGATAGCTTCAATGGCGTGTTTTTTCGTATTCTCGTGATCTTTAAGCTTAAAATAGTTTAAGGCTAAATTGTAGTGAAGTAAATAGTCATCGCCCAATTTTCTAATACCCTTTTTAAAAAGTTTGATCGATTCCTTGGTTCTTCCCATGTTATCCAGACTCGACCCCATTGTCAAGTATGCAGGAATGAGATGCTCATTTCCATTGTCAATTACAATTTCACTATGCTTGATCGCATTTTTATAATCTCCTTTAAAGAAATAGCTTAATGATATTTCATAATTTGCAAGAGATGACTTTGGTTCTATCTCTAAAGCTTTTTTATAAGAGTTTATAGCACTGTCATAATCTTTCGAATCATGAAATTCAATTCCCTCTTCAATGTACGAGTTTATGCTTTGCGCGATAGAAGTTGTAAAGAATAGTAAAAAGCAAACTAAGGCAAATTGTTTCATTGTTGGGAAGTATTTATGGAGGATTACATGTGTATTTCCAAAGGCATTTAATACCCTCTGCTAACCCGGTAATGTGCGCACCTCGGACAAATACCAAAGGGCGGACAAGGATCCAGAAAATTCAGACCTCGAGCATCTTTGTAGACTATATTTTGGACGCTCGTAGAGCCATCGGTTGTGTAACCGCTAAAGCCATATACCCCGGATCTCAATGGCGCTATCTCTAGTTTTTTATCGATAAACGACTCATTAGTATTTACTGCGGCCATCATATCTACAGGTTGCCAAAAATTATCGGCATTCATTCTAATAGAACTCAAAGTACCATTAAAAGAAGGGATTGCGTCCAGTTTAAATGAACCTTCAGTTGGTTCGCTAAAATCTAAGAATGTAGTACTTCTCTCGATATCGGGAAGCGATTCGGCATTAATAGAAAAATATCTTGTGTCCAGATCGTATTGAGCAAAAGTCAATACAGGAATAAAAAATATGCACCACAGAATATATTTCATTTCAATTTTTTCAGTTCACCGGTTGAAATCTACACAAAAATCAAACCAATATTACAAATTTAATTTATTTGAAGTGTTTTTTGGTATGGCATCTTTATGTACCGTGATACTTATTGCCTTTAACTTCATATAAGCTTCGCTAAAATATACGTAACCTCCATTTGCATTTCTGCTTTCGTCTGTTCCCCAGCTATTCTTCACCTTGTAATACTTTGTGCCATTTTGGTCTCTCAACATTCCGGTTATATGCATTAAATGATCATCGGTAGTTGTGTAATTTTCAAATTCGTCCTGTCTGTTTTCCTGCGAAATTTTCATCTCGGGATAGACTCCTTGCAGGGCTTTTATATTATTTTCTGAATCCTTCGGAATAACCGCTACTCCATCTTTGGATGAAAAAGTACGTTCGCTCACATCACAATCTAACTCTACTGTAAATCCCTTCTGAAGTGCATTATCAATAGTCTTGATCATCTCGTCGAGAGGAACGTTATAAAAGCTACCATTGCTCCAGTTATCCGGAATATTCAGTATAAATTGTGAATAAAAAGGCGCATGACTAAAAGATGTGATAGATATATATTGGTCAGGGTCAATTTTCGTTAATTGTAAAAATGTTTGAGGGTTATACGACTTGCCTTCAAAGGTGAACGTTTTTAAATTTTGTCCCAGGTAAACATCTAAAACTGCATCTACCGCCTTTTTCCAATTCTTACTGAGCTTTTTCCCCGGATTATCAACATACGTTTTTAGCATAGCTTCTAGTATTGCAACCATTTCGGCATGATTGTGCGATTCCTCATTATTTGCTAATCCGCTATATGCCGATTGAGGTACTAAACCATAATGTTTTACCGAATTAAGAACATCATGGGCCAATCCGCCTTCACTAAACTGAGATTTTCCTTGTCGCATCACGAAATTTTCTGCCTTTTTAGGATAAGTATTTCTTACGGTGTACATTTCGGAAAGATCAATTTGCTTGCCGGTAAGTCGAATGATTTCCGATTCCAGAAATGATGAAGTTGAAAAACTCCAGCAGGTTCCGGTACGCCCCTGACTAATAACCGGCGTCGCATCTAAATCGATTTCTGTAGTGAATTTATAGGCTTCCTGCGCTGTTGCCGAAATTGAAATAAAAAGAATTCCGAAGTAGAAAAATATTTTTTTCATAGTAAGTGTTATTGTGATTCCTGCCTTCACAGGATTATTTTATCTTTGATGTAAATTTAGTAATTATGAACAAACCGAACTGGAAAACGGCAAAAGAATATACAGACATTACTTATAAAAAGAGCGATGGTGTTGCCCGGGTAGCCTTTAACCGCCCCGACGTAAGAAATGCCTTCCGACCAAAAACAACAAGCGAACTTCTGGATGCTTTCCACGATGCACAAGAGGATACAAGCATTGGAGTAGTACTTCTTTCTGCTGAAGGCCCTTCCGGTAAGGATGGTGTGTACAGTTTTTGTAGTGGAGGTGATCAAAAGGCGAGAGGGCATCAAGGATATGTTGGAGACGATGGTTATCACAGATTGAATATTTTAGATCTACAACGAATGATTCGTTTCATGCCTAAAGCCGTGATCTGTGTAGTTCCCGGTTGGGCAGTTGGTGGAGGTCATAGTCTTCACGTTGTTTGTGATATGACTTTGGCAAGTAAAGAGCATGCCATTTTTAAACAAACTGATGCAGACGTTACAAGTTTCGACGGAGGATACGGAAGTGCTTATCTTGCAAAGATGGTAGGCCAGAAAAAAGCGCGTGAGATTTTTTTCCTCGGAAGAAATTACAGCGCTCAGGAAGCTTTTAAAATGGGAATGGTCAATGCTGTAGTGCCGCACGATCAATTGGAAGATACTGCTTACGAATGGGCTCAGGAAATTCTAGCGAAATCACCAACCTCTATTAAAATGCTCAAATTTGCAATGAATCTAACCGATGATGGTATGGTTGGGCAGCAGGTCTTTGCCGGGGAAGCCACTCGTTTAGCCTATATGACAGACGAAGCCAAAGAAGGAAGAGATGCTTTTTTAGAGAAGCGAAAACCAAATTTTCAGAAAAAATGGTTGCCATAAAATGCAAAAACCACTTGTAAGACAAGTGGTTTTTTTTATTGCTTTAATGTTGGTTTTTAGGATAGTACCTGAAAATCCTGAACTGCATTCTCGATCTTTGTTTCACCGGTTAGGATTTCAAAAGCCTGATTTTTAGCTACATCATTGTCAAGACTTTTTACTAAAGTTCTTGCTACATCCCATCTTGGAATTTCTCCTCGTTCCTCCAGCTTGTGCGCAAGCTTTATTTTTCCAAGGCCTTCGTTGTTGTTTAATGAACCCGGACGTACAATTGTAAAGGTGAGTCCGCTAATATCTAAATACTGATCTGCATTGTGTTTGGCCTGAAGGTAGCCTTTTAACTCATTGGCTTCTTCCGGTTTATCGGCTCCCATTGAGCTTAGCATAACAAACTTTTCAATACGTTCCTTTTTGGCGGCATCAATAAGGCGTTTAGCGCCATCTTCATCTACATTTTTCACATCTTTGCCTCCGGAGCCCGCAGCAAATATCACTTTGTTGATCCCTTTGGTCGTGTTCGAAACATCTTTAGATAGGTCACCTAAAACAGATTCAACACCTTCTTTTTGAAATTGCTTTTGTTGCTCGTCCTTCCTAACCATTGCTACAGGTTGGTAATTGTCTGATTCTTTTAAAAGTTGTACCACTTTTCTTCCGGTAGTGCCAGTCGCACCTGCTACTAATATCTTTTCCATATATCTAAGATACAACTCAACGAATAATTATATAAATTACTTAACGTTCTTTAACTTGCCGTTGGAGCATTTTTACGACTCTTTAACAAAATGCCATTGAACGTGGAAGAGAAATTTAAAGTATGTCTGCTTAGTACGCATCATCATGTACATTCGCCACAGCTCTACCACTAGGGTCGTTCATATTTTTAAAGCTTTCATCCCATTCTAATGCCACCGGACTGCTACATGCTACAGATGGTACTGAAGGGACACTTAATGCTGCGGCATCACTAGGGAAATGTTCAGCGAAAATAGAGCGATAGTAAAACTCCTCCTTACTCGTTGGAGGTTGTATTGGGAATTTATAATGTGCATTCGCCAATTGCTCGTCACTTACTTCATTATTCACCATTTCTTTAAGCGTATCTATCCAATTGTAACCTACGCCATCGCTAAATTGTTCTTTTTGTCGCCATGCAACCGCATCCGGTAACATATCACCAAAAGTTTCACGTAACACCCATTTTTCCATAGCTTGTTTAGCCTTAGCGTTTCCTTGTCCGCCTATGATCATTTTATCTTTTGCATTTAACCTCATGGCGACATCCATAAACTCTTTGTCTAAAAATGGAACACGGCCTTCAATCCCCCATGAAGCCAATGATTTGTTGGCTCTTAAGCAATCGTACATATGTAACTTTTCCAGTTTTCTAACATTTTCATCATGAAAATCCTTAGCCGTTGGCGCCTTGTGAAAGTACAAGTACCCTCCAAAAATCTCATCTGCACCTTCGCCACTAAGCACCATTTTAATTCCCATTGCTTTTATTGCTCTTGCCAATAAAAACATGGGTGTAGAAGCTCGAATGGTTGTAATATCATAAGTTTCCACATGATAAATTACATCACGTAAGGCGTCGATCCCTTCCTGTATGGTGAAATGAATCTCGTGATGTACCGTACCTAAATGATCTGCTACTTTTAGCGCAGCCGCCAGGTCGGGAGAGCCTTCTAATCCTATAGCAAAAGAATGGAGTCTGGGGTACCAGGCGCCTTCAACATCGTTGGATTCAATTCGCTTGTCGGCATATTTTTTTGCCAGCGCAGAGGTAATACTTGAGTCTAAGCCTCCCGAAAGTAATACTCCGTATGGTACATCACTCATTAGTTGTCTATGCACTGCAGCATCTAATGCATTTCTTAGATCATCAATACTTGTTTCATTATCCTTTACATTATCATATTCCATCCAATCGCGGCTATACCATTGTTTTAATTCCCCTTCATTACTATCTAAATAATGTCCAGGGGGGAATAATTCAATTTTTGTACAAATGCCTTCAAGAGCCTTTAATTCGGAAGCAACATAAAAAGTACCATTTTGATCCCAGCCCATATAAAGAGGGATTATACCCATATGATCTCTCGCAATTAGGTACGAATCATTTTCAACGTCATAAATCGCAAATCCGAAGATCCCATTTAACTCATCTAAAAACGCATTACCTTTTTCCTTGTACAATGCCAGGATCACTTCACAGTCGCTTTTAGTTTGAAAGTTATACTTTCCTTCAAACTGTTTGCGTAATTCCATATGATTGTAGATCTCGCCATTTGCGGCGAGTACAAGGTTCCTGTCTTCACTAAACAGAGGCTGTTTCCCCGAAGTGGGGTCCACGATCGCCAAACGCTCATGCGCCATGATCACTTTATCATTATCAAAGATACCGCTCCAATCGGGTCCGCGATGTCTAATACATTTTGCCATAGCTAATACCTGAGGTCTTAGCGCATCGGCAGATTCTTTAAGCTTAAAAGCACATACAATTCCACACATAATTTCATCTTTATTTGGTTAGTTTAAATCTATACCTTTTCGCTAATGCTTCAAGGTAATCTATTGACAATTTTTACAAAAATTGATAAAAAAAAACCCGTCAAATTTGAAACTTGACGGGTTCGGTATAGTGTACAAGTTTCTGTTACGGGTTTCCGTTATTATTATTTAAATTATTATTGAAAACATTTTGAAACATCACTCGTTTTTGTCTGAATTAGATTACTAATGTAAACTAAAATTTTTAAATAGACTTATTTATTTCTGAAGAAAATTTAAATTAAACTGGTCTAAAAATATACAATACCCTGAATATCAATTAGTCGTAGTTTAATTTAATAGAAGAATTATTTCGGGAGGTAAGGCGTTTTCCTCTATTAAATTTCCGTCAATATCGTAGTAAATGTATTGAGCGCGGGCGTCATCTCTAATTTTTACCTGATAGATTTCTCGTTTCGGATTAAAAAGCGAAATGAAATTAGCAGACATAATATCGAATTTATTAAAATTAGCTTGTAATTTGAGCCTTACAGTTTCAGGAATATTATCAGTTGTCATAAATGCCGATTGAAAAATAAGCAATCCGTTTGGTAAATAGGAAGCAGTAAAGCCCGGCCGACCACTTTTGTGAAATTTACTAATGTAGCGTATTGTGGTATCCTCAGTAGCTTCAAAGCCTTGCTGTATTTCCCAACCATCCACAAATGAATTAGGAAAAAATTGCAGCTGATTATCAAGAACCTGTTGAGGAACTTCGTTCTCAGAAATTGGTTGAGTCGTGCTTTGAGCAACACTATTTAATGTCGTTAAGCCGAATAGTAGAAAGAGTGTAATTATTTTTCGCATCTTGTGATCTTAAAGTGTTTCACTCTAAGATACAGCTTTAAGTACAATAAATACAGTACTTTATGACTATCTTAACTTCGGAAAGTTCTTCGGATCTGCCTCATGCATTATCTCGTACACCTTCTCATAAATATCTTCGGCTGAAGGTTTTGAAAAATAATCACCATCTGTACCATAGGCCGGACGATGAGGTTTCGCACTAAGAGTTTGAGGCTTACTGTCAAGATGCTTATAACCATTCTGTTCATCCAGAATTTGTTGTAAAATATACCCTGAAGCACCTCCCGATACATCTTCATCTACTATAAGCAATCGGTTGGTTTTTGCCACACTTTTCACTAAGTCCTTATTCAGGTCAAGGGGTAGAAGTGTCTGTATATCAATAACTTCTGCGTCAATACCGGCTTGGTTCAATTCTTTGGCGGCTTCTTCAACGATACGCAAGGTACTTCCGTAGGAAACAATTGTAATATCACTTCCTTCCTTTACAGTTTCAACAACTCCAATTGGGGTTCTAAACTCACCCAAATTGGTTGGCATTTTTTCTTTTAGACGGTAACCGTTCAAGCATTCAATTACCAAAGCAGGCTCATCAGATTCAAGTAAGGTATTGTAAAAACCGGCGGCTTTTGTCATATTTCGCGGTACGAGAATATACATCCCTCTAAGCAAGTGGATCAATCCACCCATTTGCGAACCACTATGCCAAATGCCTTCAAGTCTGTGTCCACGTGTTCGCACGATCAAAGGAGCCTTTTGTTTACCTTTGGTACGATAGCGCACGGTCACCAGATCGTCACTCATTATTTGGATACAGTAAAGGATATAATCCAAATACTGGATCTCGGCAATAGGACGAAGGCCTCTCATCGCCATCCCGATTCCCTGACCTAAAATCGTAGCCTCTCTAATTCCTGCATCGGCAACACGAAGTTCCCCATACTTTTCCTGCATCCCTTCGAGTCCTTGATTTACATCTCCAATGGTACCTGCATCTTCTCCAAACACCAATGTTTCGGGATGTTTAGCAAAAATAGCGTCAAAATTATCTCTTAATACGAGTCGGGCATCAACATCTTCTGCTTTTGGATCGTAGGTAGGTTTTACTTCTGAAATAGTGGTTGCATTTTCTTTTGCTTCGGAATACAGATCGGAACTGTATTTTGGCTGAATAAGGTCAAAATAGTTTTCAAGCCAATCCTGAAGTTGTCGTTTTTCTGAAGATTTTTCACCCACCACATATCTCAATGCTTTTCTCGATGCCGAAGCGATCGTTCTGCGTAGCGGTTCTTTTTCGGAAGCTAACTCATTTTTAAGTTTTTCAATAAATACTTTATTTGAAGAACTTTCAGCTAAATTGGTTAACAATGTGACCGCTTCCTGCTGTTCCTGCTTTTGAGGCGCTAAAAACGCTTCCCAAGCGGCTTTTTTACCGTCGCGCACCTGCTTTTTTATATCTTTTTCAATCGCTTCCAGCTCTTCTTCCGTAGCAATATTATTTGCGATCATCCAAAGACGCATTTGCGCATTACAGTCGTATTCGGCTTCCCATTCCAGTCTCTCCTTACTTTTATAGCGTTCGTGCGAACCACTGGTAGAATGACCTTGTGGTTGAGTAAGTTGTTGTACGTGGATCAATACCGGTACATGTTCGTTTCTCGCAATTTCTGACGCTCTTTGGTACACATCGACCAAGGCAGAATAATCCCAACCATTCACACGAATTATTTCATATCCTGCTTCATCTTCGGTGCGTTGAAACCCTTTTAAAATTTCGCTGATGTTCTCTTTAGTAGTCTGATGCTTTGCGTGTACAGAAATTCCGTATTCATCGTCCCAAACGCTCATAACCATTGGTACCTGAAGCACTCCGGCAGCATTTATCGTTTCCCAGAAAAGACCTTCACTGGTACTGGCATTACCTATAGTACCCCAGGCCACTTCGTTCCCGTTTATTGAAAAGTTAGTTTTATCTTCAAGGCCTTTTACATTTCTGAAAATCTTAGAGGCTTGAGCAAGACCTAATAATCGTGGCATCTGCCCTGCAGTAGGCGAAATATCTGCACTACTGTTTTGTTGTGCGGTAAGATTTTTCCAGCTTCCATCTTCATTTAAACTATGCGTTGCAAAGTGCCCGCCCATTTGTCTACCGGCACTCATAGGGTCGGCTTCAATATCGGTGTGAGCATACAATCCGGCAAAGAATTCCTGAATACTCAATTTACCCATCGCCATCATCAAGGTTTGGTCTCGGTAGTATCCACTTCGCCAGTCTCCGTTTTTAAAGGCCTTTGCCCATGCCAGTTGTGGAACTTCCTTTCCATCACCAAAAATTCCAAACTTTGCTTTTCCAGTTAGAACTTCTCGTCGGCCAAGTAAACTACACTCCCGACTGGTTACAGCGATTTTATAATCGTTTAAGACTTCCGTTTTAAAATCTTCAAAAGATAACTCGCTATTGGTCTCCGGATTTGTTTGCATAGATATTCAGTTAGGGGTACAAAAGTAGCGAAAAACGGTATGCGAAACAATGCTAAAGTTTTGAAGAATTCTTAAACTTTTCAGAATAAACCCAACTAATTTTTAGTAAAAGCCATCAATTTCACGAAAATGATACGAATCAATAAAAGAAAAGGGAATCCGTGGAGTAAAACGTCAAACCAATCGGTAGCAGTCATACCATCAGCGCCTCCGGCGATCCATTTGAGCTTTCCCCAAATATGAGGTTCAGGGAAAAAAGGGGCTAGGCCTAAGGTGAGACAAAGCAGGATGATTATTCTCCAGTTATTTATTAAGTTCATAGTAAAGATACATGATTAGTTAAGGTTAGATTTCATCTGAAATTTTAATATAACATTTAAACTATTCCCCGGGGGATTAGTACCATTCCCTTGTAAAGAGTCCGAGTAATGTCTTTGGACTTAAAGTAATTACGAATCGCACTTTTTCATCGTAATGCGGTAAATTGGGTTCAAAACCAAGGTTAGAGTAGAGCGGGAAATATAGTTCGAAATAATCGGCTACAAGATTTACCCGTATACCACTATCAAAAACCGCTTTGGCGGGCACACCTTTGTTTCCTACTAAACCTACATCTCCATACAGGTGAATCCAACGCCAAAGGTTGGTACTTGCATTGATAGTAGTGATCCAACTATTAGAAAATGCCGGTTCCAACTGTGATTTAAAACCTCCTTCGGCAACAATGAGTTGCTGACTAAATATTCCGGTGTCTTCGCTTCTTCCGTAGTAGGTGTAATCGAAGAGATAATCGGTAGGACGATCCAATGCGAAACTAAAGAAATCACCATTTGCCTTAGTATCGTTAAAGATAAAAGCTCCCGCAAACAGCCGTACATTTAATTGCCTGTTATTGATAAATAACTTTCGGTATTCCAAAGTTGCCGATAACTTGCTAAATTTTGAAGAAATTTGATAATCGACAACTCCTCTAAAATAATTGATAAGATTTGGATTAGAATATACGTACTGAATATTATAAACACTGTAATTAGGCTCCTGTAAAGGATCGTTTATATTCTCATCTCTATATACATTGATGTTTCTAATGTTGATAAACTGTTTTTCATTATTCCGTAAATCTTTATTTCTGAAAGCAAATGTCATAAACGGGGTAAAACGCTTATAAAACAAGCCTTCATCGTAAGAATAATAACTGCCCGAAAAACCATATCGCATAGAGTACAATTTCTCTTGGTCAAGACGTTGGGTGTAAACGATGGATCCATTACCAATTAAGGTGTTGGAACGATATCCGTACTGAGGTTCAATTTTGTAGTGCACACCCTTCGGAAGAACAGTTTTGTTGTATAATTTGAGTCCGGTGGTAAAACCATCATATAAATTATACTCAAAAATTGGCATAAAGAACAACTGATTATAATTGGGGTCTTCTACATCTTGAAAAAGACGAAACTGAATAGGTCTGTTTAATATTCCGTTTACACTTTTAAAATTATTTCTTCGGTTAAACTCGGGAATGACACCCTCATAATTAAGTGCTAGTTGCTTAATGTCCTGAGCCGGAACCTTAACTACGGCCATACTATCCACCGGTTTCACCCATTTTTTATAAACAATACTATCCTTGTTTAAACCGTAAAGTGAAACGGGTAGTTCATTTTTCCGAAGGGTCTTAATATAAACTTCAAGCGAATCGCCTAATTTCTTTACACGCTTTATTTTAAAGTCTATCGTAGTCCGGGAATCGGCATAATCTTCAAAAAACCAATTTACGGGTAAATTTGTGTTTTGTTCTAATATCTTCTGAAAATCCTTAGATGTAACGGTTTGTAATTTCTTTTCAGAAAACAGCTGCTTAATACTTCTGTCTAATACCTCGTCTCCCAAATAATCTGAAAGATACTGAAGGCCGGCACCACCGTAATAATCGTTAGCGATATTCTTATTAAACTTTACCAACGAATCGCGTGGTGTGGTTAATTTTTGGTGAAGATTGTTACGCGCCATGTTTAGATATAGCAACGGATACTGATCGTTAAACTCCAAATCGGCTGCATGAGCCCATCTAATCACCCAAAAATCACTCAGATTTCCAATGATCTTCATTTTTGGATAATAAAGATCTACATATTCCATCATCAAGTGGATTTGAATCGCCCCAATTAACCACGAATCTTCCCTTGGGTGTAATAGTAAAGTGTTTTCAATATAGTTCCGTGTAATGGTTTTAAGCTGTTCCATGTCATACTCGAAACCATCGGGGAACGGACTAATAAAATTTGGCAACTGATTAAGTCCGTACACCGGATTATTCTTATAATCTGCCTCACTCACTATAATTTTATCAAAAGGATATTCACCCAGACGATCGTGTAAGAAGTGAGAAACACGATCCACAACCAAGGCTCGAATAGGCGGAGTTACCTTCTTATCCTGAAGATTGGTAAGGACCTCGAGATTATCTGTTACAATACTTTCAAAGTCATTATTCCACAAAACATACAGGATGGCTTCGGTTCGGTCATTTCCTTTCAGCGTAGTTGTTTTAATACCTTCGGAAAGATTTTCGGTAACAACTTCGAGATCTGTGATCAAGGAGTAGCGTTCGGGAGTGGAAAACCTAATCGAAAACTGAGAAGGGGTTAGGTAAAGATCTTCTGTATTCTTATTGCTGTAAGCATGCCATTTTCCGTCGAATACTGCCGGAGATATGTACCAGTACTTCAGTTTAAAATTCCGTAAATTATCGAAACCATAACGGGTAAATTTATCATTGGGAACTCTTACGGTGTAGGTGAATTTGAGCTCGTAACTATCGCCGGGAAGCAATGGCTCCTCCAGTGTTACTTTTACAATGTCTTGCTCGTCGCCTCGCATCCAGTTGAGGGTAAGTCCGTTACTATTCGATACTGTATGAATTGTTGTATTACCTCGCTCATCATTCTTTTCGAAGTGAAACGAATCGTCGTAATTCTCGGCAAAGCGTTTGCCTAATGGCGTGGTTTTACAACAAAAACTATTGGACCAGTCATTCAGAAATAGCTCATCTAATGAATGATCACTTGTATTTTTATAGGATAATGATTGTGTAATATCGATCGTCTTCTTATCAGGGTTCAGTTTCGCTTCAATATCAATGTTATGCTGGGCCTGTAATGACAGTCCGAACAAGAAAAATATGAATAAGCGAAATCCTGTTTTCAAGCTAATCTTAAGTATTTAAGGTAATTATCATTGGAAGGGTTGGAAGTAATATAGTAATTTCTATGGGTATGAATTAATCCATCAGACATTATATTTCGAGCTTTCCTTTGGATAGTTTCTAGAGTCTTTTGTGTCAAGGGATTAGAGATAGTAAAATATAAACCGAAAAATACTTCCGAAGAAATAGCTCTATAAAAAAAACAATAGACAGTTACTAAACTCTTAAACATGTTGGGGGCGTTGTACTAATTAGAAGTTCGGACTCAAATTATACTCATCGTAGAAGTTGTTGAGAATATCTAAAACTTCATCTTCGGTATCTACAACATGCACCAGGTCGAGATCTCCCGGACTTATATTATTATTTTGTTCTAACAAAGTATTTTTTATCCATTCCATCAAGCCTCCCCAAAACTCGGTTCCAACCAGGATAAGTGGAAATTTATCAATTTTATTGGTTTGGATCAATGTAAAAGCTTCAAAGAATTCATCTAAAGTCCCAAAACCTCCCGGCATAACAACGAATCCTTGCGAATACTTTACGAACATCACTTTTCTCACAAAGAAATAATCGAAATCAATACTCTTATCGCTATCAATATACGGATTGTCATGCTGTTCGAAAGGCAAAGTGATGTTTAATCCAACCGAAGTTCCTCCGGCGAGATGCGCTCCTTTATTTCCTGCCTCCATGATTCCAGGTCCACCTCCGGTTATCACTCCGTATCCATGTTCGGTTATCTTTTTTGCAACACGCTCAGCTAATTTATAATACTTATGGTCGGATTTTGTACGTGCAGAACCAAAAATTGACACACAAGGGCCAATTCTACTCATTTTTTCATATCCATTTACAAACTCTCCCATGATCTTAAAGATCGCCCAGGAGTCGTTCGTTTTTACTTCATTCCAGTTCTTAGGTGCTAATTCGTTTCTCATATTTCAGTATTCAATATTCGGTTTCCCTCTTCCATCTCCTAAATTAATTCTTTTTTCAGGAATCGTGCGGTATAACTCTTTTTCTTCTTTATAATTTCTTCCGGTGTACCCAAAGCCATTACCGTTCCACCCTTTTTTCCGCCTTCCGGGCCTATGTCAATTATATAATCAACGGTTTTTATCACATCAAGATTGTGCTCAATTATGAGCACAGTATTGCCTTTATCGACCAATTTGTTAAGTACTAGCATTAATACTCTAATATCCTCAAAGTGAAGACCGGTAGTTGGTTCGTCCAGAATATAGATGGTGTTTCCTGTATCTCTTTTTGAAAGCTCTGTCGCCAGTTTTATACGTTGCGCTTCACCTCCCGAGAGGGTCGTAGATTGTTGCCCAAGAGTGATATAGCCTAAGCCAACATCCCGAATGGTTTTTAATTTTCTAAATATCTTCGGAATCATCTCAAAGAAGTCACAGGCTTCATTAATAGTCATCTCTAAGACATCGTAGATCGACTTACCTTTATATCTAATTTCCAGTGTCTCTCTGTTGAATCGTTTTCCCTGACAAGTTTCACATTCCACATATACATCGGGTAAAAAGTTCATCTCGATTACGCGTAATCCACCACCTTTACAGGTCTCACATCTACCTCCGGTAACATTAAAACTGAAGCGTCCCGGCTTGTAACCTCGAATCATTGCTTCGGGTACCTTAGCAAACAAACTTCTAATTTCTGAGAAAACACCGGTGTATGTCGCCGGATTAGACCGTGGTGTTCGTCCTATGGGTGACTGATTAATATCGATCACCTTATCCAAATGCTCCAGACCAACTATCTTTTTATATGGCATTGGTTTTTTCACACCATTAAAAAAATGTGCGTTCAGAATAGGGTAGAGAGTCTCATTTATAAGGGTCGATTTCCCACTACCCGAAACTCCGGTTACACCGATCATTTTTCCTAAAGGAATTTCTATTGAAACATTTTTCAAGTTGTTTCCGGTGGCTCCTGTTAATTTCAGGGTTTTGCCGTTTCCTTCTCTTCTTTTCTTCGGAATCGTTATTTCCTTTGTACCATTGAGATAATCTGCCGTTAGAGTGTGATGTTTAAGGATTTCTTCCGGACTCCCTTCTGAAACGATCTCGCCTCCGTGTTTCCCGGCCGCCGGACCAATATCGATCACATGATCTGCATGTTCGATCATGTCTTTGTCGTGCTCAACTACAATAACGGAGTTCCCAATATCCCGAAGAGAGATTAAGGATTGGATCAATTTGTGATTATCTCTTTGATGCAACCCGATACTTGGTTCATCTAAGATGTACAGTACTCCCACAAGTTGTGAACCAATTTGTGTGGCAAGTCGAATACGTTGTGCTTCCCCACCCGAAAGAGATTTGGAACTTCGGTCGAGGGCTAAATAAGTAAGTCCTACATCAATGAGAAACTGAAGTCTCGAGCGAACTTCTTTTATGATCTCCTGAGCGATCTTTAATTGAGTCTCTGAAAGGTGATTCTCAAGGTCTTCAAACCACTCGGCGAGTTCCAGCACATCCATCTGTGCTAACTCTGCGATGTTCTTTTCGTTTACTTTAAAATAAAGAGATTCTTTACGAAGTCTGCTTCCGTTACATTCGGGGCAGGTGATCTTGTCCATATACTCTTTTGCCCATCTTCGTAACGACTTTGAGTCATTATTTACGAATGTATTTTGTAAAAAAGTGGCGACTCCTTCAAAATCGATCTTATAGCTTCGGGTAATTCCCAAGGTCTTGGATTCTACTTCAAACTTTTCATTCCCACCATGAAAGATCATTTCTTTTGCTTCCGAAGGAATATTCTTGAAAGGATCGGTTAACTTGAAATTAAAACGTTCTGCAATGAGCTCTAATTGTTTAAATATCCAGTTGTTTTTTTGAGGTCCATGAGGTGCTAAAGCCCCTTGCTTTATAGATAAGCTATCGTCCGGAACGATCTTTTCTATATTTACTTCATACAATTTCCCTAATCCTTTACAGTTAGGGCACATTCCTTTAGGAGAATTAAAAGAAAAATTATTTGGTTCGGGATTAGGGTAAGAAATCCCTGAACTGGGACACATAAGTGACCGACTAAAAAAACGAGCTTTATTGGTTTCATTATCAAGCACCATTAGCACATCATCACCGTGATACATGGCTGTTACGATTGTTTCATTTAATCGCTTGGTGTTTTCTTCACTTTTTGAAATCTTTAATCGGTCGACCACAATTTCAATATCGTGAGTTTTGTAACGGTCAACTTTCATTCCTTTTACAATATCAATCACCTCTCCATCAACCCTAACTTTTAGAAAACCTTGCTTGGCGATCTGTTCGAAGAGCTCGCGGTAATGACCTTTACGAGAGCGAATAACCGGTGCCAAAATACTTACTTTACGGTCTTCAAACTCATCGAGAATAAGTTGTTTTATTTGTTCATCGCTATAGCTCACCATTTTTAGCCCGGTATTGTAACTATAAGCATCACTGGCTCGGGCGTAAAAAAGACGAAGAAAATCGTAGATCTCGGTAATAGTTCCTACGGTAGAACGCGGACTCTTACTCGTTGTTTTTTGTTCAATGGCTATAACAGGGGAGAGTCCGTCAATTTTATCCACGTCGGGACGTTCCAGATTACCTAAAAATTGGCGTGCGTAAGCCGAAAAGGTTTCAATATATCGTCGTTGGCCTTCGGCATAGATGGTATCGAACGCCAAGGAGGATTTTCCACTACCCGAAAGTCCGGTGATCACAACTAATTTATCTCTCGGAATTTTTACATCTATGTTCTTTAAATTGTGCACTCTGGCTCCAAGAACTTCGATAAATTCTTCATTTTTCGTCATAGTTTGCAAAGGTACTTAATTGAATTGAAAATTAGGACCTGCAGTTGTGTTGAAGTTAAACTCTTTCAGAAAAAATTCAGCTATTTATTTCTTCGGAAAGAAACTGATAAAAAGTAGTGGCAATGTAGAATATAATTCCAATTACGAAAGAATAGCTTATAACTAACGTAATTATTGGTAAACTGAAGAGTAAGAACAACAGGGGAAGTAATACACCAAAAAGTACCAAGAAAAGAAAAATGAAATACAAGTATCTTATCAGCGAAGGCATTTTACCGGTCATATCATTCTGAAACTGATACAACTTCGGCATTACTTCTTTACTCATATACTCACCCAATTTTGAGAGAAAGACTTCGTTAAAGGAAGAATCTTCAAAGACTTCGCTGTCTATCGAATTTGCCAAGGTCATGATCTTGTCTTGGTGTCGTTCAAAAACAGCATCAATGTCGAGCGATTCTTTAAACGCACCAAATTTATATCCAAAGTAGTACCAAAGTCCCGAACCGCATTTGTGCTCTAACCATTTGGCTACGATCTCTTTGTTGTAATAACCGGGGTAGTTAATCTCCTCGGGAATGTTCTTTTCTTTGGGAGAGGTCATTAACATCGATTTTAATTCGAGATAAAGATTTTCGGTGTCGCCATAATTGTTACTTTCCTGGAGAAACTCGATAGCCAGTTTCGATTTTCCCTTGTAAAACTCCTTTACATCGAAAAAAGTAAGACCCTGAAATTCGTCGTCAATGTATTCTTTTAAGCCGGGTAACCACATTTTCGACTTCATAAGAAGATCGATAATGGTTCTAAAATTGTGCATTTTTTGTGTGATCTTGCTCAGGGAGTCAATAGCAGAATTTCTACTACCTTTCATACCCATTGCAGCGGCCGCTAAATAAACCATGATGATCGCAGAGAGAAAGCCGCTAATACTAATAAAAACGATAGAAAGATCTGAAAGTTGTAAGACAAAATCTGATGAAGTGTCACTTTTTTGCCATAGAAGAAAAGCCAGTCCAATAGACAGCATTCCGCTAAATACCAAGGGTATTACCGAAAACAAATCCTTAAAGAAAGATTTTTTTCTCATGAGCGTATTCTAGAATAAAACAAAGATGGAGATAGGCTATTTTAATGATAAAATGGCCGAGGCATTAAGTTATTAATACTTTCTTTATTTGTAATGTGAGATTATATAAAATTGTATTATTATTACTATCGTGTACTATTTCCCCGAATCTTTTACTGTTATGCTGTTATTTCTTAATAGTATTTTTCAAATTTAATTATTTTTCCTACAAATTGTAGTATTTTACTTACAATTCGACATAAAGTACTGCATTGCCGATAAACGGACTTAATTGCAGCTAATTTTAGAAACCGGAGGCGGTATCATCACCCCTTTTATCGGCTCCGCCTTCTAATCTTCCATCCGGAAGGACTAAAATGGCATCAATTTTTCCAATAATCGGGTCGGTTTCTTTGTTGTGGGGATAGCCTTTATTTACAAGTTCGTTAATTAATTTCTTCGGAAACATATCCAGTTCATATCTAATCGCATCGGGTAACCACTGGTGATGAAACCTGGGAACATTAACGGCTTCCTGCATATTCATCTTAAACTCATAAACGTTAAGTATAGCCTGAGCCACAGAGGTGATGATCGTTGCGCCACCCGGAGTCCCTACTACCATCCACAATTTTCCGTCTTTCTCAACTATTGTTGGCGTCATTGAACTCAACATTCTTTTTTGTGGTTCTATAGCATTTGCTTTTCCACCTACCAACCCATAGATGTTCGGTTGACCCGGCTTTGCACTAAAATCGTCCATTTCGTTATTCAGGAAAAAGCCTAGATCTTTTGCGTAAAGTTTCGAGCCATAACCCGAATTTAAGGTAGTGGTTACAGATGCTGCATTTCCAAATTGATCTACGATAGAGTAATGAGTTGTTTCCGGGCTTTCATACCCGGAGATCGTTCCGTAGCCTAGTTCGCTCGAAGGTGTAGCCGCATCAAATCTAAAGGAACTCATTCTTTTCTTTAAATATATTGGGTCAAGTAGAGAATCTGTAGGAATTTCCACAAAATCGGGATCTCCTAAATAATAACTTCTATCGGCATAGGCACGCCGTTCTGCTTCTGCTACGATCTGAATATATTTCGCTGTGTTATGTCCGTATTTCGACACATCGTACGGCTCTAACATTTTTAGTATTTGAGCGAGACAAATACCGCCACTTGAAGGAGGAGACATTGAAATTACCGTAAGATCTTTGTAGTCAAATTCAATGGGTTCTCTGAGTTCGGCATCATAGGCCCTTAAATCGTCTAAGGTGATAATACTTCCTTTAGACTGTAAGAATTCGACTAATTTAATTGCAGTCTCACCCTGATAGAAATCGGCTCTGCCTTCCGAAGAAATCCTGCTCAGTGTATTCGCAAGGGCAATATTTTTTAAGGTATCACCCTTTTTATAAATCTTGGTGAATATGGATTCTTCCTCATTCACTTGTTTAAAGACTTCCCGATAATGTTCGAATCGCTTTGCTTGGGCATCGGTAACAGCAAATCCTGTTAATGCGAGTTCAATTACCGGTTGCAAAATTTCCTCCATGGGAAGCGAGCCCAACTTTTCATGCACCGCGAAAATTCCGGCGATAGTTCCGGGCACCCCAACAGACAATCCGCCAATTTTACTCTTTTCGGGTATCACATTGCCGTCTTTGTCGAGATACATTTCCGAATGTGCTTTCATTGGTGCTTTTTCCCGATAATCGAAGGCTCCAATTTCTCCATATTGGGTACGATAGACCATAAATCCGCCGCCGCCTAAATTACCGGCATAAGGATAGGTAACTGCCAATGCCATCTCGGTCGCGATCATTGCATCGAAGGCATTGCCTCCCTTTTTCATGATTTCGACACCAATTTTGGATGCTTCCTCCCGTGCAGACACCACCATAGCCTTATTGGTAATGAGTCCAATTTCAGGTTCACTTTTAGAGAGGGGGGCAGTACTTCTGTCGTCTTTACACGCGATAAGGAGGATGGATATGAATAGTAGATAAATCCCTTTCATAGTACTTTTAGTTTTTCTTCTGAAAAAATGATTAATTCGGTAAAAAACGAAGTGAATTCTGTTTCAAATTCGGTGTAAAACTCTTCCAATTCCTGAACGGCGAAATTCATCTTCGAAACTCCTTTGGTTCGAACATTCATTTGCACTAAGATTTTGCTAATTCCGGGAATCGTAGCGTAACTTAGCAGCCAATTGTCTGCAATCATATACGGCATCATTCTTTGGATCCTGATGGGTAGAATCTGGAAATTCTTCCGAAGTAATTCGTAAAAATTATCCACATAGACATCTAATGGAAGTTCGTGATAATCATGCCAGTTCTTGGCTAAAAAATGATCGTATAGAATATCTACGATCACGCCACTGTAATGACCGTAATTTTTATGAAGCCTGGCTGTACTTTGCTTTACGGTGGGGTGTTGATCTGTAAAACTGTCAATACCCCTGTGTAATAATATTCCTTTCTGAATTTCCTTAGGATACATAAGATATTTCTTCCCCTTAATCCCATCGGCTATAAAATTACCAATTGTAATGCTTTCATTATCGCCCGAAAGGTAAATATGTGCTAGAAAATTCATTCGGACAATTTACAAAAAGGTAACAAAGAATTATGCGTTTAAAAAAGTATCTTTGCGTAAAATTTCAACAAATGACATTAATAAAATCTATTTCAGGAATTCGAGGTACTATCGGCGGAACTACCGGTGAAAATTTGACACCTATTGATGCTGTTAAATACGCAGCTGCATACGGTTCCTGGATTAAATTACAACGCAATAAAGAAAAATACAGAGTAGTAGTAGGTCGTGATGCACGCATCTCAGGGCATATGGTACAACAGCTAGTAATGAATACACTTGTTGGGATGGGGATAAATGTGATAGATCTTGGCTTGTCCACAACACCTACGGTAGAAATGGCTGTTGCAATGGAACATGCAGATGGAGGTATTATTCTAACCGCGAGTCATAATCCAAAACAATGGAACGCTCTTAAACTTTTAAATAATAAAGGGGAATTCCTAAATGCCGCTGCAGGTCAGGAGATCTTGGATATTGCTGAAGGGGAGAAGATCGCTTTTGCAGAGGTGGATAATTTAGGAGAAATTTCTATAAACGACGCATATATTGATCTGCATATTGAAGAAATCCTCAACTTACCTTTGGTAAATGTAGAAGCTATTAAGAAAGCAAATTTTAAAGTGGTTGTCGATGCTGTTAATTCTACAGGGGGAATAGCTGTTCCGCTATTGTTAGAAGCCCTAGATGTTCATCCTATAAAGCTCTATTGCGAACCTAATGGTCAGTTTCCTCACAACCCCGAACCACTAAAAGAACATTTGGGCGACCTTATGGAGTTAGTGGTAAAGGAAAAAGCCGATTTTGGTATTGTGGTAGACCCGGATGTTGACCGACTAGCATTTGTGGATGAAAAGGGTGAAATGTTTGGCGAAGAATATACCCTCGTTGCAGTAGCAGATTATGTTTTACAAAATACTCCCGGAAATACTGTTTCAAATATGTCGTCATCAAGAGCCTTACGTGATGTTACTAATAAATTGGGAGGTTCTTATACCGCGAGCGCTGTTGGAGAAGTGAATGTAGTTGAAAAAATGAAAGAGACAAATGCCGTTATTGGCGGTGAAGGAAATGGAGGCATAATCTATCCGGAACTTCACTACGGAAGAGACAGTTTGGTGGGGATCGCACTATTCTTGAGTTACTTAGCCGAAATTAATACTCCGGTTAGTTCTCTTCGGAAAGAATACCCTTCCTATTTTATGAGTAAAAAGAAAATTGAGTTAACGCCACAATTGGATGTGGATGCCATCTTAAAAAAAATGGAAGAGAAGTATGCTTCCGAAGAAATAACTACGATTGATGGGGTAAAGATCGATTTTGAAGAAAACTGGGTACATCTTCGAAAGTCGAATACCGAGCCTATTATTCGGGTGTACACCGAAGCAAAATCTCAGGAAAAGGCTGATGTTCTGGCAAAAAGAATCATGAAAGAGATAGATGAGATTGCAAATCTTTAGGGATTTTTTATCTTTATATCCATAATCATCTCTAATGTCGGCAATTTCAACAGTCAAGGAATCTGAACTTGAAACTTATTTCGAAACTTTTCAAAAGAACATAGTAGGAATTGACCAGACCTTCGAGTCACCTTACGGGATTCAAAAATTAATCTATACAGATTGGACAGCCAGCGGTAGGCTATACCGTCCTATTGAGGATAAAATGCTACATCAATTTGGGCCTTTTGTCGCTAATACGCATACTGAGACTACTGTAAGTGGTACGGCAATGACCAAGGCCTATCATCACGCGAGAAATATTATAAAGGCTCATGTTAACGCTAGTCCTAAAGATGTATTAATTACTTGTGGGAGTGGTATGACGGGGGTGGTGAACAAGTTTCAGCGTATTTTAGGCTTAAAAGTTCCCGAGCAATTAAAAGAGAACATTAATATACCGGAAGAGAAAATTCCTGTTGTGTTCGTTTCACACATGGAACATCACAGTAACCAGACTTCCTGGTTAGAAACTATCGCGAAAGTGGTAGTGATTCCATGTAATAAGGAAGGTTTATTTTGTATAGAGAATTTTGAAAAAGTACTTGACAAATACAAGCATTGGCCACAAAAGATCGCCTCGATCACAGGTTGTTCGAACGTCACAGGAATAAAAACACCTTATTACGAAGTAGCCAAATTAATGCATCAAAACAACGGATTGTGTTTTGTGGATTTCGCGTGTTCTGCTCCATATGTCAATATCGATATGCACCCCAATGATCCGGAAGCATATCTGGATGCGGTCTTCTTTTCCCCTCATAAGTTTTTAGGAGGTCCGGGAACGAGTGGCGTGCTGATCTTTAATGAAAAATTGTATCACAATTTGGTTCCCGATTGCCCGGGAGGAGGAACTGTAGATTGGACAAACCCCTGGGGCGGACGTAAATACATTGACAATATTGAAGAGCGAGAAGATGGTGGAACTCCGGGATTTCTACAGGTAATTCGTACTTCTTTAGCCATAAAACTGAAAGAGAAAATGGGTGTTGATGCCATGCTTAAACGCGAGAAAGAACTCATTACGTACTTCTTCAGGAGAATGGAGAATAACCCGAAGATTTTAATTTTGGCGGGTGAACACAAAAATAGATTAGGCGTAATATCTTTTACTATTGAAAATCTGCATCACAATTTAGCTGTCAAGATCTTAAATGATCGCTTCGGAATTCAAACCCGCGGTGGCTGTAGTTGCGCAGGCACTTACGGACATTATTTGTTCGAGATGGATGAGTTAAAATCTGAAGCTATTATTAATCGCGTAATGGAGGGTAAAATAGAAGATAAACCGGGATGGATTCGCATTTCTTTGCATCCTACAACTACTAATACCGAGTTAGCATTTGTATGTGATAGTATTATTTCACTTTCTGAAAATAGCGAAACCTGGAAAGAGGACTACGTCTTTAAAGAAGGAAAGTATTTACATAAAACCAAAGAATCTCATCAAATAACCTCTTATATCACCGAAAAGTGGTTCGAACTATGATTTCTTCCTATTTAAAATTATCGGGAACATTGTCGCGGTGTTTCCACCGCTTATGTGTCCACAAATAATATTCGGGAGCTTCGTAAATTTGCTCTTCTACCAACGTTAGAAATTTATCGGTAATCTCGTAGTTCTCGTACTCTTTAGGGTTCTCTGTAATCACTTCAAAAGTTGCTTCATAGAATCCGCGTTTCACTTTTTTTACTTTTACAAAGATCACAGCCATATCATATTTTTTGGCAGTAATTTCGGCACCAGTGTGAATAGGAACTTTGATACCCATAAATTCTTTCCAGTGCAGCGCTTTATGGTGTTTAGGGTTTTGATCGCTCACAAAGCCGTTTAAAGTAAGCTCTTTGTTGAGTTTTGCAGCCCTGATCTTTGATATTGCTTCCTTAGTAGTAATTAATTCTGTGTTATACTTGGCGCGAATCTTCTTCACCATTTTATCGAAGTATTTGTTGGCGAGTCGCTTGTAAATTGCATAACCTTTGTAATCTACATATCGCTGAAGTATAAAGATCCATTCCCAGCTTCCGTAGTGAGCCAGCATCAAAGCAACATCTTTCTTCTTTTTTTCGATCGCGTGAACCACTTCAATATTGGTTGGTTTAAATCGTTTTAGTAATTCTTCTTCAGAAATAGAAATCGATTTTACTGTTTCTAACACCATATCACAAAGGTGGTGGTAAAATTTTCTGGAAATATGATTAATTTCTTCTGAAGATTTTTCAGAAAAAACAAGTCTTAAATTCTCTTTAACCGTCTTTTTGCGATAACCTATAATATGATAGATAAGAACGAATAAGCAATCTGACGAAAAATACAGCAACCACATTGGAAAACGTGAAACGATCCAAAGAATAGGATAGACTAAAATATAAACTAACCGTTGCATAGCGAAATTTAACGCAAAACTAACTATTTTTGAGGAGTAGACCGCAACCTTAATACGGTATTCAGAAAATTAATTTGGTGATGAGGTCACAGCAAATTAAAACTATTACTTAACCCAATAAACTATATACATCAATGCCAAATATTGATATTGCTACCATAATAATCATTTTAGCAAATGTGCTAATATCTATCAAGGGATTTAATGACTTCAGCTTTTTCGAAAAGTATAAATTCAATATTGCAGGAATAAGAAGGGGCGAACAATTAAGAATGTTTACCTCCGGATTCCTACATGCTGATTTTAATCACTTGCTTTTCAATATGCTAACCTTGTATTTCTTCTCGGGAGTTGTGATCAGCTCAGTAGGCGTTATTAAATTCGTACTAATTTATTTGGCGAGTTTAATCGTGGGAAGTTTACTGTCATTCTATTTTCATAAGGATGAATATCACTATAGTGCTGTAGGTGCCAGCGGAGCGGTAACCGGAATATTATATGCCGCCATTTTGTTTTATCCGGATATGGGACTGTATTTGTTCTTTATACCAATTCCAATTCCTGCGTGGTTATTCGGACTGGTATACTTATTGTACTCTATTTACGGAATGAGAACAAGACAGGGGAACATTGGTCACGATGCACATTTTGGTGGGGCGATTGCAGGATATGTGTTAACTATAGCTTTTGCACCTAATTTGTTAGAAAGCAATCTTTGGATCGTATTACTATTAGCAGTGCCAATTGTTTTACTTTTTGTTTTACATAAACTTGGAAAAATTTAAAAAACTCAAATCATGAAGAAATTTAGTTTACTATTATTATTAACAATAACAACAATTATGACAGCTCAAAATACCCAACAACCAACTGTAGATGTAACCGGCGAAGGAATTGTTATGGTCGTTCCTGATGAGGTTACCATACAAGTTCGTGTTGAAAATACAGGTAAGAACGCTACCGTAATTAAACAACAAAATGACAGAACGGTTAATGACGTTTTAAAGTTTGTAAAAAGTATGGGAATTGCCGATAAAGATGTGCGTACAGATTATATTCGTTTAAGTAAAAACTACGAATACAACACGAAGACGTACAATTACGCTGCGAACCAGTCCATATCAATTAAAGTGAGAAATCTGGCCAAGTATGAAGATTTGATGAACGGACTTCTGGAAACAGGGATTAATAGAATAGACGGTGTTAGTTTCTCTTCTTCGGAAAAAGAAAAATTAGAGTCTGATGCTCGTAAAAAAGCCGTGGCAAACGCTCAGGAAAAAGCGAAGGAATATGCGGGTGTTTTAGGTCAGACGATCGGAAAAGCAATTGCTATTAGCGAATTTAGAGTAACAAACACACCACAACCCATGTACCGTGCCATGGCAATGGAAGGCGATAGTTCCGGCTCACAGCAAACCATCGCCCCGGGCGAAATGGAAATTAAGGCTGTAGTAAACGTGAGTTTTATTTTAAACTAATTGAGACTATTCTCCCAGTAGGGATGCCAATTTCGTATGAAGTGCGGTCCCTCTAAGGTTTTTATCTATGATCCTTCCGTCTTCATCCAATAAGAAGGTGGCCGGAATAGATCTTACACTATACATACGAGCGATTGGATCCTGCCAAAACTGTAGGTTTGAAACGTGATACCAATCCATTTTGTCATCTTCTATGGCCTTTACCCATTGGGCTTTCTGACCTTGACGATCTAGCGAAACACTAATTATATTTAACCCCTTATCGTGGTATTTGTTATAGGCACTTACCACGTTAGGGTTTTCTCTTCTACAAGGCTTACACCAGGATGCCCAAAAGTCGATTATTGTATATTTCCCTAAGGCGTCTTTAAGTGATAACATTTCTCCGGAAGGCGTAGGAGCCGAAAAATTCGGAGCGAGTCCGCCGATATCCGACTTACTCATAGTCTCCACAGATGCTTTAATCTCTTGTGTGATAGGTAGAGCTGCCATTTTTGGAGTTAAATTCTGGATATATTCATTAGCCTCGGCAGCTGTAATCGTTTTTCTTGAAAACATTTCAGAAAGTAACATTACAGCGAAAACAGAGTTGTTATTATCGGCTACAAATTGCTTTCTATACTCGCGTTCCTCATTCATTAACTGAAGATTCTCCTGTTGTATTTGTTGAACCAGTGCATTGTCTTGTTCGGTTTGAGCTTGCTTAAAACGTTCGACCTTTTCCTGCTTTCGCTTGTTAAACTCCCTTAGTTTTTCTGAAAAACCTCTGTAGACCTCATTCTGATTTCCACCTGAAATATAAGATGATTGAATGCTATCCTTGTATAGTGTAGCTTTCAGGTCTTCATTTTCCGGAAAATACAAGATCGTCGCATTTAATTCGTCTATACGCAGATAGTTTACGGGAATTTCGTCAGATTTAGGGTAAGTGGCAGAGAAAGCCCCATTTTCAACAGTTAAAGTATCTATCGCTTTTGGTTGTTTGTCTTCAATCGTAAAAACCGTAATTTTTGTTCCATCGGCAAAGCCTTCAGCAGAACCGGTGAGTTTATACGAATCTGAATTCTGATCGCAAGAAATTATGGTAATTGTAATTAATAAGGCAAATAATCGTCTCATATCATATATTTTTTTCAGAAGCAAAAATAGATTTTATATTTTCTGAAAAAAAATCTAAGAATCAAATATTTGTTAATTCTTGCTAAAGCACTGTTAGTAATAGGTCGGAATTGATTATTTTTATCAATACAATTTAAACAAATGATAACGAATACGGGAGATTTCCCTTTAACGACATATATAGGATTTTCTAAACTCTTTGATCATTACCGCCCTCTGGTTGAAAGCGGCAATAGCTTGCAGCGCGACAGGGCGAAAGCGATACTAAAGATCGAAAAAGAGTACCCCATTTTGTCTAGTGGTCTTTCGAGTATTGAAGAAATTAAAAAGTATAAGGAACAAATTGACCTAATTTTAGAAGATGTTTTTTCTTCTCCGTTAAGTACAAATGAAATTAAAGCGGCAACAACACCTTTCAATGAACTTACATTTAAGGCCTCTAAGCGTTTTAAAAAAATAATGGGTGATGCAGGTACCGATTTTGTGCCACAACTTTTAAATTTCGACGAAGAGAATTTCTATATTTTTGGGTGTAGTATCATCCTAACAGTTTATTACGGTTATAAAGTTGATTTTAAGCGTCCTTTTCATTACCAGATACCGGACGCATCGGGTGTATTGAGAAGTTATAAGGTATTGTTCAATGCCGATTTTATATCGATCGAAAAAACAGAAAGTGCCAAAGAAATAACGCAAGAAGATGTTGACGAATTACTGGAAAATTTTAACGATGTTTCGGTATGGAAGGAGAAATTTCCTCCTAAGAGCTGGGTATTTAATGGTTTTATAATTACAAATTTGATCGATGCTACCTTAGATGCTTCTATTTCAGATTTTAAGACGAAGTTATTACAGAACGAAAACGATCAGGACGGCACCAGTGAAGATTTTGAACGAATTTTCAAGTCTATTTTTAATATAGAAGATCTCAAAGTCGGGTTTTCTACCTTCAATGCGGAAGATGAAACCTTTGAGCGTATTTTGCATAAAGACCTGCATAGTTATATTCTGGATGAAGAAACGGTTCAAGAATGTGGTGATGCGCTTTGCGATGCGTCGTATTATACGTTGTTTAAACAGAAAGGTTTATATATTGTCACCAACACTGAAAAATATCACAAATTATATCCTAATAATATACTTTATAAGAAGCTATTAGACCAAGGTGTGAAAAGCGCCATACTTGCTTCAATTGTAAGTAACGATAAGGTCTTAGGGGTATTGGAGTTAGTATCGTCAAAAGTTAATGAACTCAATACGGTTAATGCTAATAAACTGAAAGATATAATGCCTTTTATGATAGATTCCATTGTTCGGTCTAAGCAACAATTTGAGAATGAACTGGAATTAATTATACAGGAAGAATGTACCTCGATCCATAAGAGTGTTCACTGGAAATTTAAAAAGGAAGCTACGCGATACATGCTTTCCAGATCTATGGGGAATCAATCTTATTTTAGAGAGATCACCTTCGATAATGTGTATCCTCTATACGGACAAATAGATGTAAAAGGTTCATCGGAAGCGAGAAATGAAGCTACTAAACAGGATCTTCTGCTTCAACTGGAGTCGATTGGGACTATTATTAAACGAATTAGTAGTCTTGAGAATTTACCAATTTACGAGCAGTTCGATTTCAGAATAAATGAATATATAAATGAGCTTAAAGAAGGCTTACAGGTAGATAGTGAACGACAGGTATTAGGTTTTCTTCGGAAGGAAATAATTCCTTTGTTTAAGCATTTAAGTAAGAAAAATGACAATTTGAAGCAATTGATCAAGGAGTACTACGATTCCATAGACGCCGCTTCAGGCTTAGTTTATAAACACAGGAAGGATTATGATGATTCTGTGATGCAAATTAATAAGCGAATGGCTTCAATTATTGATACAAAACAAATTGAAGCTCAACAAATGTATCCGCACTACTTTGAGCGTTTTAAGACCGATGGCGTTGAGCACAATCTTTACATAGGTGAAGCGATCACAAAGAATGACAGTTTTCATAAGGTCTATTTGTATAATTTGCGATTATGGCAATTACAGGTAATGTGTGAAATGGAAAACGACTTTTATCAATTAAAGGAACGCCTTCCAATTCCGTTAAATGTGGCATCTATGATTCTCTCTTTTAACAGTCCGTTGTCTTTACGCTTTAGAATGGATGAAAAACGATTTGATGTTGATGGGACGTATAATGCACGTTATGAGGTGGTGAAGAAAAGAGTTGATAAAGCCAATATTAAAGGCACCGAAGAACGAATAACACAACCCGGCAAGATCACGATAATCTATTCACAAAAGGAAGATGAAAAGGAGTATTTAAGATATATTTCTTTCCTACAGAGTAAAAAGCAATTAGACGAGGATGTTGAAATTCTCGAATTAGAAGACTTGCAAGGTGTTACCGGTTTAAAGGCAATTCGTGTAAGCGTACTTTATAGTAAGGATACAGAAAATTCTTCTAAAGAATATTACACCTATGAAGATCTAATTACTCAACTTGAGGATTAACCCGGACTTGTAATGGTTTCAGTTACCTGCTCCATTGAAAGGTCTGCCACGCTAAACGCAATTGCAAAGGAAATAATTGAGATAATTGTTCCAAGTACGAAAATCGTATAAGTCATTCTTAGAATCCGATATTTTCTATCGAGAACTTTTCCCAAAAAATATAAATCTTTGGTTAACGAAGAATAGATATACTCTCTGTCTTTAAGTAACTCTTGTATGGCCCATTGATATTGGGAAAGTTCCATTTTATGAAAGTTTCCGAAGAAAGTAAGATTAACACTCTTGTTTTCAACATCTTCTTTAGTAAATTCTCCACGCGTAACATTAGGCCGGGTAGCAATTACCGCTAAAACCATAGTCACGGCACTTGAAATAACAAAAACCGCTGTGGGCCATATTAAATAGGGATTCGAATCGAATTTAGAGAATAGATTACCAATAATAACCGAAATGATAATTGCATTAACAGATAAAAGAATATTTGCTTTTGTATCGGCTATATCACTTAACTTAATGTGATTTCTCAAGGCGGTGCGATAAAAGGTTTGAATCCCGCGATCCGGACTCGCGTCTTTATATTTCATCTTAAGTTGCGCCTTAAGATCTTCCCGTTTTAAGCGTTTCTTATCCTTCTTCTTAGACTTGATTAATTTTGCGAGATTTTCTTCCTTTTGTTTTTGCCAGTTTTTTAGGGCGTAATCGCTATAAAACTGATGTTTTTCAATAAGGACCTTAATATTTTCGTCACGCCATTCGCGTGGAGTGAAGTCCTCAATTTTTTGGGCTTTAAGTTCTTGTCTTAAAAACTCACTGGCTTCCTCAAAATAATCTTTACCAAAATGCGAAGCGTCTGCATCTCTCATCATTTCTTCGAGTTTACCCTCGGGAGTACCTTTAAATTTTGTAGCGAGAATACATTTTTCAACACCGTCTATTATTTCCTGATCCACATCTTGTTCGCCAAGAAATTTTTTAGCTATTTTAACACTCTCTTCTTCATGGCCTTCTCGAGTCTCAATATACCCCGTATCATGCAATAATGCTGATAGTTTGAGGATGGTAGCATCTTTAACATTAATTTGTGAATCTTCAATAATTTCGTTTATACTTTTATAAACACGTTTAGAATGTGTGTAATTGTGATACACAAATGTGTTGGGAAGCCTTTCTTTAAAAAGGTTAAGTACAAAATCGTCTGTTGCTTTAATTATATCGCTCATATTTCAAATTAAAGAACCAAATTACTAAAAATAAATTTCGAAAAATCTATATGAAGAAAATTAACATCATTATAACTTTTGCTCTGGTTTTTACCCTCATTGGGTGTGCCACCTACGAACCTCAGTACGGCAATGAGCATACTCTTAATGAAATCCCCACCTCAAATAAAGAGATAGATAACAGGTTTTTTCTAATTGGGGATGTTGGTTTTTCGGCTACCGGTAATTCAGATAATGTTCTCAAAGCTTTTAAAACGAAACTTGAAGAGAATAATGATGAAAACAGTTATGCTATTTTTCTGGGAAACAGTTTCTTTCCGAAGGGAATGTCCTCGAAAGAGAATGCAGAAATGACGCTTACAAATCAGAACATAGAACAACAGCTAAATGCGCTGAAAGATTTTAAGGGAAATGTAGTTTTTCTTCCGGGTAATTTAGATTGGTATGGGAGTGTTGACGGATTAGAGCTGGAAGAAGACTTATTGAAAGATCGATATGATGGGAAGGATATTTTGCAACCCAACAACGGTTGTCCTATAGAGAGTATTGAAATTGGAAATGACATTCAATTAATTATTGTTGATTCTCAATGGTATATTGAAAAATGGGATAACCACCCAAAGATGAATGATAAATGCGAAATCAAGACCCGCGAGAAACTGATAACCGAAATAGAAGGAGAACTCAAGAAGAACAAGAATAAAACTATTCTGTTTGCAATGCACCACCCTTTAATAACATATGGTCCTTATGGGGGTCAATACCCGGCAATTCATCAAAACATAATTGGTTCCTTCTATCCGCAGATCTTAATTCAGGGAGCAATAACGCCACAGGATCGTTACAACGAAAGATATCATGAACTTATGACAAGATTGAATGTTTTGGCAAAAGATCATGACCGATTGGTGTTTATTTCCGGACACGACAGGTCGCTTCAGTATAACGAAGATAAAAATACCAAACAGATCATTTCAGGGGCGGGTGGACGACCCACCGCAGTAAAATTAGGTCAGTTTGGAGAGTTTGGATATGGGGGTCACGGATTTGCGGTTCTGGATGTATACAAAGACGGGAGTTCAGGTGTAAAGTTTTATCAAGCCGAAGAAGATGGAACAGCTAAGGAGCTTTTTCAGAAAGAAGTGATCGCACCCGAAGTAGAATACGATACTTCAGGTTTGTCGGATACGTTTCCTGAAACCATAAAGGCTTCGGTTTATGAAGAAGATAGAATTGAGAAAACAGGATTTTATAAAACAGTTTGGGGAGATCATTACCGCGAAATATATGGCACCAAGGTAACGGCCAAAATTGCTATGCTCGATACTCTGTACGGTGGCTTGAAAGTTGCTCGTGCCGGTGGGGGGCATCAAACACGTTCGTTGAGACTTATTGATAAGGACGGAAAAGACTACAATATGCGAGCTTTAAAAAAGAGTGCGGTACAGTATCTACAAACTGTAATATTTAACGACAAAGAAATAGAAGACGGCTTTAGAGAAACGATCCCTGAAGATCTCGTACTAGATTTTTATACGGCAGCACACCCATACGGCGCTTTTACTGTAGCAAAGTTAGCAGATGCAGCGAATGTTTTTCATACCAACCCTAAATTATACTACATTCCAAAACAAAAAGCTTTAGGGAAATTTAACGAAGATTATGGTGACGAGCTATATATGATCGTTGAAAGACCCGACGAGCCTTATGATGGAGCGATCTTTAACTATGCCGATGATATTGAAAGTACCGACGATCTCAGGGATAAAATTAGAAGTGATGAAGAGAATATCGTAGACGAAAAAACCTATATACGTGCAAGGATCTTCGATATGCTGCTGGGAGATTGGGATCGGCATACAGATCAGTGGCGATGGGCAGAATTTAAAAATCAGGACGGTAAGGACGTTTTTGTGCCAATTCCAAGAGATCGCGACCAGGTATACGCTAATTTCGACGGAGGTTTACTGGACATAGTGAGAAGTTTACTTAGTTCCTCCAGACAACTTCAGGTGTACGATAAAGACTTAAAACATACGAAGTGGTTTAACGCTGCCGGAATTAAGTTAGATCGGGCGTTAATTGAGAATAGCGGAAAAGATGAATGGGTTGCTCAAGCAAATTTTCTTAAAGAAAATGTGACGAATGAGGTGATTGAAGCCGCCTTCAATGATCTACCGGTTGAAGCGAAAGATGCCACTGCGATGGACATTAAAGAAAAACTGAAAGGGAGAAGGGATAATATTGTTAGCATAGCCGAAGATTATTACAACTATTTTTCAAAATTACAGGTTGTAACAGGAACCGATAAAGATGATCATTTCATTATCACAAGATTGCCAAATGGAGAAACAAATATAAAGGCATACCGAATAAAAGATGGAGAAAAAGGGGAGCTTATGGTAGACAGATCTTATTTTAACAATGAAACTCGTGAACTTTGGGTATATGGTCTTGATGATGATGATATTTTTGAAGTGAAAGGCAATGGCGAAAAGCCGGTATTCATAAGGATAATTGGGGGACAGAATAATGATACTTATAAGATCGCGAACGGAAAGAAAATTAAAGTATACGATCATAAGAGTAAAAAGAACTCTATTGAAGAAAAAGGAGGAGCTGTATTCCGACTTACCGATAATTACGATTTTAACACCTACGATTTTTCAAAACAGATTAAGTCCACTAACCTTCTGCTTCCTACCTTAGGGTTTAATCCGGACGACGGCTTAAAGATCGGGGTTAGCAATGTTTATACCTTGAATGGTTTTCAAAATAATCCGTTTGCACAGCAACACCGTTTAGCGGCCGGGTATTATTTAGGAACTCAAAGTTTTGAGATCAGCTACGAAGGGGAATTTGCAAATATCTTTAGGGATTGGAATTTTCTTGCCGGAGCGCATTTTAAAAATCCGAATTACGCCGTTAACTTTTTTGGCTTCGGAAACGAAACAATTAATCCGGAAGAAGTGGATTCCAACTTATTCGAACGTGAATACAACCAAGTGAGAATAGGAAGCTATGGAGCTAAAGTGGGCATTACAAAAGACTCACCCTACGGAAGTGTCTTTAGATTCACAGCCCAATATGAAGCGATAAAAGTTGATGATACCGATGGAAGATATATTAGTGTTAATCCTGTCACACAACTAGACGAGTCTAAATCGTATCTTACTGTTGAGGGAACATATAAATACGAAAGTTATGATAATAGGGTGAATCCAACACGAGGGATGGACTTTACGTTAACGGCGGGAGGTACTCAAAATATCGACGATTCAGACCGGGTATTTGGATATATAAAACCTAAGGTGATCTTTTACAACGCAATTACTAAGAATAGAAAAGTTGTTCTAAAAACTACTACACAAGGACAATTTAATATTGGAAACGATTTCGAATTTTATCAGGCCGCTAATGCCGGAGCGGAGACAGGATTACGCGGTTACCGTAACGAACGATTTACAGGTAAAAGTGCCGCAATTGGAAGCGCAGACCTACGATATAGTTTTAACAGATTCCGTACCGGTTTAACACCTATCCAAATAGGTGTTTTTGGTGGTTACGACATAGGTCGGGTGTGGTTGCCAAACGACACATCAGAGGTATGGCATTCGGATTTTGGTGGTGGTTTCTGGATAAATGCAGCCGATATTATCGGGGGAACGTTTAATTTGTTTTCTTCGGAAGAAGGATTGCGATTCACTTTTGGTGTAGCCGTTTCAATGTAGTTCTATGTTTCAAAGATGTATTTTATTTTTTCTTGGAATATTTATCTTAGGCGCTTGTGCAGCCTACGAACCCCAGTATCGTGAATCTAACTCGGCAGAAGCGGTATTCCCTTCAGAAAAAACCATTGAAAAAACTTTTTATCTCGTTGGGGATGCCGGATTATCACCTATGGGCGGATTAAGCGACGGATTAACAGCACTTAAAAATTTAATAAGGTCAGAAGAAACTACCAACGATTATACTATCTATCTAGGCGATAATATTTATCCGGATGGTATGCCCGAAAAAGGTGAACCCGATAGAAGAGCAGCCGAAAATGCCATCGATGCACAAATAAATGCTCTAAAGGACTTTGAGGGGGAAATAGTTTTTATCCCGGGAAATCACGATTGGTATAATAACGGACTCCAGGGTCTGAATCGTGAGGCAAAATACCTCAAGGAAATTACGGGAAAAGATCTCATGAAACCTTCCAGAGGCTGTCCTATTGAAAGTATAACAGTTTCCGAAAATGTGCAACTCCTAATTATCGATACCCAATGGTATCTCGAAGATTGGAATACCGACCCTTCGATTAATGCAAATTGTGAGATAAAATCCCGAGAGAAATTCTTTATTGAAATTGAGACCGAACTTGAAAAACATCAAAATAAGACGATACTTTTTGCAATGCATCACCCCATGTTCTCCTATGGGACGCACGGCGGAAATTACGCCTTAAAAAAGCATCTGTATCCGTTGCAAAAAAAAATACCAATGCCCGGATTAGCGTCTCTGGTAGCTCAAATACGTTCTCAAGGCGGTGTCTCTGTACAGGATAGATACAATGAGCTCTACAACGAATTGATGAAAAAACTTGCTGTTATTACAAAAAAAAGTGACAGGTTGGTATTCGCATCAGGGCATGAACATACAATGCACCATATTGAAAATGATGGTTTAATTCAGATACAAACCGGTAACGGTGCTAAATCCAGTTTCGCAAGTTTGGGTCGGTTTGGAGAGTTTAGTTACGGCGGACAAGGATTTGCGGTAATGGACGTATTTACCGATGGTTCTTCCTGGGTGCGCTATTATGGCGTGGGCGATGATTATGCGCCTTTGCTTTTATTTCAGAAGGAAATGATACCTCCCACTAAAAATTATGATCTAAGTACCATACCAAATATTCCTGTTTCAATTAAAACTAAAGAGACAGCGATTTATAAACAAGATACCATTAACGAAGCATTATTCTTTAAAACCGTTTGGGGAAAGAAGTACAAAGATGTGTATGCAACCAATGTAGAAGCAAACATAGGTATGCTGGATTCTATCTTCGGTGGGGTTTCTGTAGTGGGTAAAAGTGGTGATTTAAATTATAAAGCCTTAAGATTACGGGATCGTGACGGTAATGAGTACACAATGCGTGCTCTTAAAAAAAATGCTCTGGATCTGGTTACAAAAATTCCCGTAACGACAGAACCACAAAATGACGAAGTGGATGTAACCGAAGAAACCGATGAAAAACTCAAATTTCAAGACAATTTTGACAGTAATTTCTATACGGCTTCTCATCCATATGCCGTCATGACCATCCCAATAATGGCAGATGCGATCAATATTTTTAATACAGAACCAAAACTATTTTATATCCCAAAACAACCCGAATTAGGTAACTACAACGATGAATTTGGAGATGCCCTTTATTACGTTTCCATTGAACCTAACAAAACCAGTGAAGGGCTGGAAACCTTCGAATATCCCGACGATGTTGAAACTACAGATGATATTTTAATAAAACTGCGAACCAGAGGTGATATTGCTATCGACGAAGAAAACTATATTAAGTCACGTTTGTTCGATATGCTTATTGGAGATTGGGATAGAGAAAGTGACCATTGGCGTTGGGCAGAATATTACAATCGGGATAGTTTGAATGTTTTTGTGCCTATTCCTAGAAACAGAAACGAAGCCTTTTCAAGCTTTGAAGGAAGTTTATTGGGAGTTGCTAAGACTATCTTCGGAAGCAACCGTGAGCGCCGGGTATATTCGGATAATATTCAGGATGTCCGGTATTTCAATAAGGAAGGCATCATTCTAGACCGGGCTATTCTGAAGCGCTCCGGAAGATCACAATGGAAGTTCCTCGCTGAAGAAATTCAGAAGAAAATAACAGATAGTGTGATCAATAATGCCTTTAGCGTTGTTCCCCGAGAGGTTCAGGACGAAACCCTTCAGGAAATAAAAGAAACACTTAAAGCCCGACGCGAAAATCTGGTCGAGATCGCAGAACGATATTATACCTATTTAGCCACGCTACAAACCATAGAAGGAAGTAATTTTAATGACTATTTTGAAATTACCAGATTGAGTGACGGACTCACCAACGTAAAAGTTTACCCAAATTATAAAGGGGAAGAGCGGGAAGCTACAATCGATAGGACTTTTAAGCATGACGATACCAACGAAATATGGATTTATGGTCTGGACGGTCAGGATACCTTCGAAATTAAAGGCGACGATAACGATCTAATCTTTGTCCGTATGATAGGGGGGCAGGGAATCGATAAATATCGATTGATAAATGGAGAAAATTCGAAGGTTTACGACCATGAAAGCAATGAAAATTCCGTAGAAATAAAAAACGCAGGTAGCGTTCGATTTACCGATGTTTACGATCTCAATGTTTACGATTACAGAAAACAAATTAGCAGATCTAATGCGGTTATCACTAAAGGAGGATATAATCCCGATGATGGTATTTTAACCGGTGCCGAATATATTTATCAAGTAAACAGTTACCAAAGAAATCCTTTTTCACAACAGCATTCTGCCGAGGCGAACTATTATTTTGATACTTCCAGTTTTGATTTTTCATACAACGGAGAGTTTGCGAATATTCAAAATGATAGGAACCTAAGCTTTAGTGCGTATTTTACGAGTCCGAATTATACTGTCAATTATTTTGGCTATGGAAACGAAACTGCGAATCTCGATGAGACTCTTGGTATTGATCATAATAGAGTAGAGCTTCAAACGGTTTCGGGTACTATAGGAATGTTGCGAAATTCTAATTTTGGTAGCTTCTTTAAAATTCAGTTGGAATTTGAAGGCATTACCTTGCGATCACCGGTTAATGCTAATTTTAACCCTGTGGCTAATGTTAACATAGACGACACTTCATTTTTTGGAACTCTGGAAGCAATTTACCGCTACCGAAGTTACGACGAGCCTCTAAATCCGGCAAAAGGAATGATGTTCGATCTAAAACTAGGTGTGACAGATAATTTACAACAAACCGATAGATTGTTTGGGCATTTAAGAACACGATTAGGCTTTTACAATGCATTGACCAAGAATAATAAATTCGTGCTGAAAACAAACATTCAGGCAGCCTTCAACTTTAATAATAAATTTGAGTTTTATCAAGGTGTAAAACTAGGAGCAAATACCGGATTACGCGGTTTTAGAGAAGAGCGCTTTACAGGTAAATCCTCACTAGTGGGAAGCGCAGATGTTCGATACAGCTTCGACAGGTTTAAAATTGAACTTATACCTATTCAAGTGGGGCTTTACGTAGGAGCCGACCTGGGTAAATTATGGGTTCCTTCTCAAGTTTCAGATAAATGGCATAACTCTTATGGTGGCGGACTCTGGATTAACAGTATTGGCGGTTTTAATACCTCGTTTAGTGCATTTAACAGTGTGGAAGGAACACGATATAGCTTTGGTCTGGGCCTTAGTTTCTAACAAACTCATATTAATTTATAATTATTTTGAACTATAAAATCACATTTTATTGTCTTTTCTTCGGAATGATCCTAGCTTCCTGTGCTAGTTCAGGTTTATTAGTTAGAGATAACGAGTCTATAGCAGATATTCCTTCTGAAAATGCTTCGGAAACATTCTACGTTTTAGGAAATGCATCAACAACCGAAAGTGAATCTGTGCTTGATGCGATAAAAAAAGAAATCCTAAGAAGTACTTCAGAAGAAAACAATATTCTCTTTGTGGGCGATAATACCAATGAAAAAAAAGAACAGAAAGTGATAAGTGATCTCGATAGGCAATTGAACTTAATTAAGGAGACTAAAGCAACCCCTTTTTTCGTTCCCGGGAATTACGACTGGGCTTTTAACGGAGTTGACGGACTAGAAGTTATTGAGGATCATCTTGAAAATGAACTTGGTAAAGAAGATATTCTAACTCCTAATAACGGATGTCCCATTGAGAGTATTGATTTTTCAGAAGATATTCAGTTGATTACAATTGATAGTCAGTGGTATATAGAAGACTGGGACAAAAACCCTAAAATGAATGATAAGTGTGATATTAAGACCCGCGAGAAATTCCTTTTAGAACTAGAAGGCGAATTAAAGAAGAGCGCTAATAAGCTAGTAATCCTCGCTATTCATCATCCACTATACACTAACGGACTTCATGGTGGTAAGTTCTCGAGTAGGGATCATGTTTTTCCTTTGAATGGTAATATTCCGCTTCCCGGAATAGCAACATTGATCACACAGATAAGAGCTCAAGGAGCTCCTTCCATTCAGGACAGAAATAATTTTAAATACAAAGAACTGGTCGGGAAACTAGAGATGCATCTCAACGTAAACGACCAGAGAATCTTGGTTGTTTCGGGGCATGAAGAAAACTTACAATATATTGAACAGGAAAATATTAAACAGTTGATCTCGGGAGCTGCAGAAAACGGAAAACCCGTGAGTTTAGGAAATAACGGACTGTTTTCATTTGGCGGTAAGGGCTTTAGTAAGGTAGAAGTGTTTAAAGATGGAAGAGTATATGCTTTTTTTTACAGTGTAAATGAAGAGGGGATTGCGAGCAGAATCTTTCAGAAGAAAATATTCGAGGCCAAAAAGATCTACGATCTGTCACATTTGGAGAAGAAATTTCCTAAAACCGTTAGTGCTTCGGTATATGAACTTGAAGAAGTTGAAAAATCTGATTTCTTTAGATCGATCTGGGGAAACCATTACAGGCATGTCTATGGAACAAAGGTAAACGCAGAGGTCGCAATTTTAGACACTTTATACGGTGGATTGGAAGTTATTAGACCCGGAGGAGGGCATCAAACACGCTCATTGCGCTTACATGACAAGGAAGGTAAAGAGTACAATATGCGTGCTCTACGTAAAAGCGCAGTTCAATTTTTAGAAACTACGACGTTTAAAGGTGTTGATGGGGAGAAGTATTTTTCAAATACAGTGACCGAAGAACTCATTTCAGATTTCTATACAGCAGCTCATCCGTATGCCGCCTTTGCCATCCCTAAATTAGCTAAAGCAGCAAAAGTATATTACACCAATCCGAAATTATATTACGTACCCAAACAAGAGGCACTTGGAAAGTACAGTGAAAGTTATGGAGATCAATTATATATGATCGTAGAAAAACCTTCCGACGAATACACCAACAAGAAGAGTTTTGGATATCCCGATGATGTCGAAAGTACAGATGACCTTCTTTCTAAACTACGAGAAGATGAAGATTATACTTTAGATGAGGCCGCTTACATTAGAGCAAGAATATTCGATATGCTTATAGGAGACTGGGACAGACATAGTGATCAATGGCGCTGGGCAGAATTTGAAGATGATGATGGAAATAAGAAATTTGTACCAATTCCGAGAGATAGAGATCAGGTTTTTGCGAATTTCGATGGCTCATTTCTCAACACCTTAAGTAGTATTATGGGGAGTATAAATCAGTTTGGTGTGTATGGCGCAGATATAAAGGATGTAAAATGGTTTAATGAAGCGGGTTCAAAATTAGACAGAGCCTTAATAAAAAGAAGTGGGAAAGATGTGTGGATCCAGCAGGCGCGTTTTTTACAGGATGCTATTGATGAGAAAATACTAAACAGTGCTTTCGCCTCTCTTCCGGAAGAGGTTCAGGATAGTACACTTCAAGAGATAAAAACACATTTTATTGCCAGAAAATCGAATTTGGTCAATATCGTTGAGCGTTATTACAAGGAATTTGTGAAATTTCAGATGCTAACGGGAACCGATAAGGATGATCACTTCGATATTACCAGGTTTCCTGATGGTCGTACACAAATAATAGCTTATAGAATAAAGGATGGCGAAAAGGAAGAAGTTCTTTTTGACAGAATCTTTACCAGCGATGAGACCGAAGAAATTTGGCTCTACGGCTTAGATGATAAAGATGTTTTTGAAGTTAATGGTCATCCGAAAAAATCGATACTTATCCGAATTATTGGCGGACAGGATGAAGATACGTTTAATATTTCAGTGGGTAAAGGGATCAAGATTTACGACAGACGAACAGGAGATAATAAAGTGTTAAAAAAAGGTGGTGCGCATTTTAGGTTTACTAATTTCTACGAAGCGAATCTTTACGACTATAAAAAGAAGGGTAAAAAAAGTGGTGGGATTTCGCTTTCAGTTTTGGGAAACCCGGATAGTGGAACGATCTTAAGAGGACGCTATAGCAAGTTGGTAAATAAGTTTATTGAGAACCCGTACGGTACTAAAACCGCCCTTAGTGTAGATTATCATTTCTTAACACAAGGGTTGGATATTAGACTTAATAAGGGATATGCGGCTGTGATCACTGATTTTAATCTAATAGCCGATGCGAGATATACATCGCGAAATTATACTGAAAATTTCTTTGGCTTCGGAAATGAAACATCTAATCCTGATGAGTTTCTATCTCTGGACTACAATCGAGTGAATTTGGCGATTACTAATGCCGGAATCGGGTTAGAAAGAGCATCGGATTACGGAAGTTTTTTTCAGATTAAATTTGATCTGGAAACTGTTAAAGTGATTCGTAATGGCACTAATTTCGTAGCCGAAAACAGGCCAACTTTATTAGACGAACGAAAGTATTTCGCGGTACCCAATGTCACCTATGAATACAAAAATTTTGACGACAAGGATCATCCAACAAAGGGAATGAACTTTTCAACAACACTTGGGGGTATTGATAATTTAGATAATAATGATATTACCGGATTTGTAAAGTCCAACCTAGAGTTTTACAACTCTTTAACCCATAATAAGCGACTCGTTTTGCATACCAGAGTAAATGGAATGTTTTTGATGGGCGATCTTCCTCAGTTTTATCAGAGTTCGAGTTTGGGAGCGCACAATGGATTAAGAGGGTATAGAAATGAGCGATTTACGGGAAAGCACAGTCTTTTGGGTAATGTGAATGCCATTTATAATTTTGAAAAGGTCAAGACATTTTTATTTCCTTTGGGAATAACAGTTTACGGCGGATACGATATAGGAAGAGTATGGGTAGAAGATGACCCTTCCAGAAAATGGCATAATTCGTATGGCGGTGGATTTCAATTAGCATGGACAAATGCATTGAAAGGAAATATGAGTGTTTTTAACAGTGATGAGGGAGCTAGGTTAGAATTTGGTTTCGCACTTAATTTTTAATGGATAACTCGTAAAGGTTTCCCCCGTAGATTCCACTTCGCTCATCGGCAATATAAAGCGTATTTTGGTCTTTAAATGTTATGCTTTCTTTTTGTGATATATAGCCCAGATCTATTTTCCTTACTTTACCGTTAAAAAAATCATCTCCCTGAAAATCAGAAAAAAGAAAGACCTTATCATAAGTTAGTAATGCGACGGTTCCCGATGCTTTGTGTATTGCGGCAGAAGTAATATCGCAGTACTTTTTATCGTCACAGGTTTTAAAGGAACCTATGAGTTTGGCAGTAAAATCTCCTTCTTTGGCGGGAAGCTTATAAAGTTTAGTGGTACCATCAAAATCTTTGCTTCTGTTTCTTGAGAAAAGATAGAAATTATCGTTTAAATAGAAAAAAGCCTCAATATCAAAATTTCGATCCTTCTTTTTGGGTGGAAATTCCTTTTGATCCTCAAGAGTAAACGTCGTTTTGGTCGCCTGTGTCTTGTCTGATCTATTACTTAATACGCTATCCACAGTATAAATTACGAGATCTTTCCTCTTATTACTATTGTTGCCGAAATCGCCAATATACAGGGTTGATCTCCCATTGGTAGTTAAGTCCTCCCAATCTTCATTGTTAGCATTTTCAATAGATAGTACCCGCTTATTGGTTTCAGAGTTTTTATCAAAGCCATAAACTGCCGTCTTGTTTCCTGAATCCTCAACGACCCAGATCAGGTCACTTTCGGGGAGCAGGTCAATTCCGCTAACCTCTTTTAGGTGATTGGGGAAGGAAGCTACAATCTCTAGTTTACCAAAATCCTGACAGTTTACTGTAGTGATCGATAATAAAAATAGCGCAAGAAGTCTGTACATAGAAAAAAGTCTGCAATTTTGCAGACTTGATTTTTAAGAGATTACGCTTCAGGATGGGTGTCTCCGGCCTGCATAGTCCATGCATCCAGCATCCAGCTATCCTTTTCTATGTTGGCAATATATGCGCCTATCATGTCTATTGTTCCTTCATCTTCGGCCGCATCTGCCTTTTCAACAACTTTTCTCAATTGCTTAAGTAGTTTTCCGTGGTCTTCCAAAATATTTTTTACCATTTCAACATCTTTTAGTTCGGAAGAAGCTTCTTTTAAACTTGACATTTTAAGATAATCTGAAAAGTTACTTGTTGGCTGGTATCTTAAAGTTAAGATTCGCTCGGCAATTTCATCTATTTTTAGTTTGGCATCGTCGTACATTTCTTCAAATTTAACGTGAAGATTAAAGAAGTTCTTTCCTACGATATTCCAATGAAAATTTCGCAATTTTTGATAGTACAGATGGTAATCTGCTAAGAGTGTATCTAATTCCTTTACGGTTGTTTTTGTTTTAGCTTTATCCAGATTTAAGTAGTTCATATTGTTAGTTTTTATATCTACATCAAAGTTACGGAGGAACCTATTTGCTACAAACCGATAATACATATTTAGTCTTTTTTTAACTTGTTTTATCAGTATTTTAAGAAGGCTTTGTATCAATTTAGATGATGAAAAAGAATTAGTACCTTAGCGCCTTTAAAATTCTTTATTAACATTAATTAATTGTAGGGTAAGTCTTATTTTATGAACGAAAATTTAGAAAAAGCCATTTTAGCATCTATAGAAGCAGGTGAAGCGATCATGAAGGTGTATGGATCTAATGAGTTCAATATTGAAATAAAAGATGATAATTCACCTCTAACGATAGCCGATAAGAATGCTAATGATGTAATTAACAGCTATCTTATAACTACCCGGATACCCATTATAAGTGAAGAAAACAAACAAGCACCTTATTCGGAAAGAAAAGCCTGGGATACTTGTTGGATCGTAGATCCTTTAGATGGTACTAAAGAGTTTATAAAGAGAAATGGGGAGTTTACCGTCAATATTGCGTTAGTAACTAATGGTAAACCGGTTTTGGGTGTAATTTATGTCCCGGTTTTTAAAACCTTGTATTTTTCTTCGGAAAATAATAAATCTTACAAGATCAGTTTAGATACTACGAATGTTACTGCAGATTATATTCTTCGGAATGCGTCCGAAATAAATCCGGATTCAGAAATAAATCCGCCAATAAAAATAGTAGGGAGCAGATCGCATTTAAACGATGCGACAAAAGCGTTTATTTCCGAAGTAGAAAATAAAAATGCTGTTGAAATTGTTTCGAAAGGAAGTTCGCTAAAATTTTGTTTGGTCGCTGAAGGCGCTGCACATATTTACCCACGATTTGCGCCTACTATGGAGTGGGACACTGCTGCCGGTCACGCTATTTGTAAAGGCGTAGGTGTTAAGGTGATAGATCAGACTACCCAAAAGGAAATGCAGTATAACAAGGCAGATCTACTCAACAATTATTTTCTCGTAAGCTTGTAATGTCTCACAGCAGCCATAAAAGACATATAGCGAAAACGTTAACCTGGAGGATCGTTGGAACTCTTGATACCATTATTTTATCATGGTTAATAACCGGCAATCCGTTGATGGGTTTAAAAATTGGACTCGCCGAAGTAATTACGAAGCTGGTATTGTATTATTTACACGAACGCTTATGGTTTAGTATAAACTTATCAAAAAGCGGGGTCTTACGTGAAAGCCGAAAACGACATTTGGCGAAAACCCTTACCTGGCGTGGGATTGGGACATTAGACACAATGATCTTATCCTGGATAATTAGTGGGAATCCTCTCACCGGACTTAAAATAGGCGTTGCCGAACTAATCACTAAAATGATTTTATATTATCTTCACGAAAGAGTTTGGTATCGTATTAATTTTGGACTACCACAAAGGCACTAGTACTCATGGATCATATAATTCCGCACGATTTTCAAATAACAAAGGCCCAGAGAAGTGGTTTAAAAAAGCACAAACCCTTAGTTTTGTGGTTTACCGGCTTGTCGGGATCGGGGAAATCTACAATTGCAAATGCAGTTGAAATGGCTCTTTTTAAAAAAGGGGTTCATACCTATACTTTAGATGGTGATAATGTTAGGAAGGGGTTAAATAGGAACTTGTCATTTTCTTCGGAAGACAGAACAGAAAATATTAGACGTATTGCCGAAGTAGCTAACTTAATGGTCGATGCAGGGCTGGTAGTTTTGGCCTCCTTTGTTTCACCTTATCGCAAAGACAGGGAGCAGTGTAATAAAATAATTGGATATGCTAACTTTGTAGAGGTTTTTGTAAATACCTCGGTTGAAGAATGTGAACGAAGAGATGTAAAGGGACTGTATAAAAAAGCGAGAAAAGGAGAAATAAAAAATTTTACGGGAATTGACGCCCCATATGAAGCGCCTCAAAGTGCAGATATCGAAATTGATACCATAAATACATCGGTGGCAGAAGCAGTAGAAATTATTCTAAAATATATTGATAAAAAGCTAGAATTGAAATGAGTAAATATTATCTGAATTACTTGGATGAGTTAGAATCTGAAGCCATTTTTATCTTAAGAGAAGTATGGGCACAATTTGAGAATCCCGTTATTTTATTCTCGGGCGGAAAAGATTCCATTCTTGTTACTCATTTGGCTCAGAAGGCTTTTTATCCATCAAAGATCCCTTTCCCCTTAATGCATGTAGATACGGGGCATAATTTTCCGGAGACCATTCACTTTAGGGACGATCTAATCAAAGATCTTGGCGCGCAATTAATTGTAGGTTCGGTGCAGGAATCTATCGATACCGGAAGAGTTTCAGAAGAAAAGGGAAAGAATGCCACTCGAAATGCGCTTCAAATTACTACTTTACTCGATACGATCGAAGAGCATAAAATAGATTGTGCGATAGGTGGAGGAAGAAGAGATGAAGAAAAAGCCAGAGCTAAAGAACGGTTTTTTTCGCACAGGGATGATTTTGGTCAGTGGGATCCTAAAAATCAGCGTCCGGAACTTTGGAACATCCTTAATGGTAAGCATTTTGAAGGAGAGCACTTTAGAGCTTTTCCCATTAGCAATTGGACAGAAATGGACGTCTGGAACTATATAAATCGCGAGAACATCGCTATACCGTCACTTTATTTGGCTCATCATAGGGAAGTGGTATGGAGAAGTAATTCCTGGATTCCTGTTTCTGAACATTTAAAATTAGAAGAGAACGAAAAGATCGAAACCAAGAAAATACGTTTTAGAACACTTGGAGATATTACGATCACGGGTGGTATTGAATCTGAAGCGGATAGTCTGGATAAAATTGTGATGGAAGTATCTGCAATGAAGCAAACCGAACGAGGTAATCGCAGTGACGATAAGCGTAGTGAAAGTGCAATGGAGGATAGAAAACGACAAGGTTATTTTTAATTTAGATCAGGGTATGCAAATAGATAACAATCAGTTATTACGATTTACAACGGCAGGAAGTGTAGATGATGGTAAGAGTACTCTTATTGGAAGGTTGCTCTATGATAGTAAGGCAATTTTTGAAGATCAGATAGAGGCTATTGAAGAAACCAGTAAGCGAAAAGGTCATGAAGGAATAGACCTTGCTTTATTTACCGATGGATTACGAGACGAGAGAGAACAGGGGATTACTATTGACGTTGCTTATAGATATTTTACAACACCAAAACGGAAATTTATTATTGCGGATACTCCGGGACATATTCAGTATACTCGTAATATGGTTACAGGAGCTTCTACTGCCAATGCGGCTTTAATTCTGATAGATGCTAGAAATGGAGTTATTGAGCAGACTAAAAGACACGCTTTTATTTCCTCCTTGCTTCAGATACCTCATTTAATTGTGTGTATCAATAAAATGGACTTGGTAGAGTATTCAGAAAAAATATATGAGGAGATCATTGTTCAGTTTGAAGAATTTTCTTCGAAACTCGACGTAAAAGATATTAGGTTTATCCCTATTAGCGCTTTAAATGGGGATAATGTAGTGAACAGATCACAGCATATGGATTGGTACCAGGGAGCACCATTATTGCACACCTTAGAGCATATCCACATTAGTAGTGACGTAAACAAAATTGATGCTCGATTTCCCGTACAAACGGTTTTACGTCCGCAGCGAGATGAATTTATCGATTACAGGGGTTATGCCGGGAGAGTAGCTAGTGGTATTTTTAGGCCGGGTGATGATGTTGTTGTGATGCCTTCGGGGTTTACCTCTAAGATAAAATCGATCGATACACTAAAGGGAACTTTGAAAGAGGCCTATGCGCCTATGTCTATCTCAATTACTTTGGAAGATGATATTGATGTGAGTAGGGGAGACATGATTGTAAAGGCTAATAATAAACCGGAGGCTGTTCAGGAATTTGATGCGATGTTCTGTTGGTTACACAACCAACCTGCAAGGCCACGAGCCAAGTACACTATTTTGCACAACACCAATGAGCAGAAAGCTATGATAAAGAATGTACTGTATAAAATAGATATAGACACATACGATAGAAACTCGGAGGATAAGGAAATAAAAATGAATGATATTGGTCGGATCACTTTGAGAACTACGCGACCGTTGATGGTTGATGGTTATCGAGACAATCGAATAACAGGAAGTTTTATTCTTATAGATGATGCTACACATGAAACGGTAGCGGCCGGAATGATAATTTAGCGAAATCCTGAATTTATCCTGTTAGGGATTAGTTATTTAAATCGTTAAATATGCTCAAAAAGAATTAGTATATTTGCAGGCTCGAAAAAGAAAAAGATTTATCAATAAAAATGGGTGTTCTGAAAGGAAAAGCTCAATAATACAATTATAAGAATGGTGCTTAGATCCACACATAAGTTTACCCTTATATTTATAGCAATTACGTTTATCTTACTGGGTAATAACGTTATTGCACAAAACTTACCTAATTCGATTCCATCTAATGTTGAGTCGTTGTCTGACGAGGAGTTGTACGATTATTGGCAGCAAGCCAAATCTCAAGGATATACCTTGGCGCAAATTAAGGCTATTGCGTTGACCAGAGGTATTTCGCCAACAAAGATAGCTGAAATTGAAAACAGGATCAATGCGTTAGGGGTCGATTCAATTGCTGCTGAAAATGAAATTTCAAATAATGCTCTTAACATTAATAATGACAGACCGGTAGGTTTCACAGGAGAGGAAAATGTAATTGATCGTACAAACGATTCACTTTTTGGATACGATTTTTTTAACAACCGGAATATTTCTTTTACCCCTAATACCAATTTAGCGACGCCCGCTAATTATCAATTAGGACCAGGGGACGAATTAGTAATCAGTATTTGGGGAGCTGCAGAGCAGAGTTATAACACTGCGATCGATAGAGAAGGAGCAATTAGAATTCCTGGAATTGGAAGAATTTTACTTAGCGGACTATCGATTGAAGAAGCTACCAGAAAAATTGAAAGCTCACTTCGAAAAATTTATGCCGGTATATCGGCTCCGGCCGACAGTCCTTATAAGGTTTTTATCGGGGTTTCGCTCGCAAATGTTAGGACGGTTCAGGTTAATATCATTGGAGAAGTTAAAGTGCCCGGAACCTATAGTTTGAGTGCATTATCGAATGTGTTAAATGCACTTTATGCTTCGGGTGGCCCAACAAAGCAAGGTACTTTTCGTGATGTAAAACTTATTAGAAATGGAGAAGAAGTAGCAACATATGATATTTATAAATATTTGATGCAAGGTTCTCAAGACGGAAATTTAAGTTTAAAAGATCAGGACGTAATAATTGTAGCGCCATATATTTCACGAGTTAGAATAAACGGAAGTGTAAAAAGGCCCGGCATATATGAAATAAAACCTGAAGAAAATTTGGATGATCTTTTGCGTTTTGTAAGCGGGTTTAAATCTGATGCCTATCGGGAGCGTATCGTTTTGGAGCGAATAGAAGGCGACCGAAGACGAGTTAAAGAGTTGCTTACTTCTAATGCGGCAAACGAACAGTTAAAAGATGGAGATGTATTAGGGGTGAGACAGATCATTAATAAATTTGAAAATAAGATCGAGATCAAAGGTGCAGTGTATCGACCCGGAAATTACGAACTTACCGAAGGTCTAACACTTAGAGAGCTTATTGAGAAAGCAGCCGGTGTAAGAGATGATGCTTTTCTTGACAGAGGATTGATTTTTAGTACAAAAGACGGGATTAAGAAAAGTGTAACTCCTTTTTCTGTTTCAGAAGTAGTATCGGGTAATAGAGAAATAGAGCTTCAGCAAAACGATGTAATACAGATTTTCGATAAGTATAGTCTTTCCGAAGAATACACACTAACTATAGACGGGGCGGTGAATTCACCCGGTAGATTTCCTTATATGGAAGACATTACGGTTCAGGATCTGGTTTTATTGGGAGGAGGATTTACAGACGGCGCTAACGCCGGCATTATAGATATTTTTAGAAGAGTTAATGACGACCAATACGAAACACTTAGTGAAAATTTTAAAATTTCGGCATCGGGTGAATTAACGCTTAATAGTGGAGAAACATTCAAATTAGAACCAAACGATAGAGTTTCTGTCCGGTTTTTAAAAGGATTTTCGGAACAGGTCTTTGTAAGTGTTGTTGGGGAAGCCAATTACCCGGGATCTTATGCTGTACAAACTAAAGAGCAAAAAATTTCGGATCTACTTGAGCAAGCCGGAGGTCTATCACCGTACGCATTCGTAAATGGAGCATCCTTGATAAGAGTGAACCCGTTTTATAAAGACAAAACACAGGGACAAACTTTCGATGCCATTGGTGAAAAAGAAACGAGTTTAGACGATATTGATGATATCAATAATAGAAAACAATTTAGGGTAGGGATCGATCTTCAGAAGATCATTGATAAACCTGACTCAAAATATAATCTGGTTTTAAAAAACGGAGATGTATTAGAGATTCCTTCGGTTAAAGAGACCGTAAAAGTAGACGGACAAGTCTTGGTTCCGTCATTAGTTCGTTACGATAAATCTTATAATTTAAAAGATTATATCAATAGATCCGGCGGCTTTTCTACCAAGGCAAAAAAGGGTAAAACTTATGTTGTTTACTCTAACGGTGAAATAGCGGCTTCAAAGAACTTTTTGTTTTTTAGAAGTTATCCTAAACTCATGCCGGGAGCTGTGATCTTAGTCCCTGAGAAGCCTGAGAGAACAAGTAAGCTCTCAACCCAAGAGATCATTGGGATTAGTACCGGTGTGACCACGTTGGCGCTTTTAGTGGACCGGCTTTTTCAGTAGAACGTTGTAAGAACAGGAGATATCATTGTGATATTTAACTTCAAGTATCTGTCGGTTTTAAAACGCCGGTGACTCTTCATTACTATAATATTATCCCTATTTGTTTTTTAAAGTATGATAATGTTATAGATTTATACCTGTATCAAGGGGTAATGAAAATTAAGGTACGTAATACGGTTTATGAAAAACAATCTCGATAAATTACTGCAAAAAGGATTGTTGTGGAGTATGTTAGAAGTGTTTATTAAAAGACTCTTCGATCTGCTTGTTAAGCTCGTTTTAGCCAGAATACTTTTCCCGGAAGAATTTGGAATAGTTGGAATGGCGGCAGTGTTTACTTCATTTGTGCAGGTGATTAGTGAAATGGGGATTGGATCTGCGCTTATCCAGAGAAAAAAGGAACAGTTAAACGACTTGCATTTTCAAACCGCTTTTTGGTTCAGTCTTCTATGGGGCACCTTCCTTTATGGAATTATAATTTTTCTATCTCCTTTAGTATCCGAATTTTATAATGAACCGGTTTTGCAGAAGGTGGTGCCCATACTGGGATTGCCAATTTTGGTAAGTTCAGTAAACACGATAAATAAGGCTCAATTAATGCGAGAACTCAATTTTAAGAAGCTCGCTATCATCAATAACGTTTCGAGTATACTTGCAGGTATAGGAGCGATAGTTCTGGCTTTTAATGACTTCGGAATATGGGCATTGGTTTTTAATGTAGTCGTGCCATTTTTTGTCGCTGTACCACTTTTATTTATGGCAACACAATGGAAACCTAAATTAGTTTGGGAAAAAAAGGCTTTTTTTGAAATTTTCGGTTTCGGAATATTCACTTTTGGAACGGCCATAATCTTGAATATTTCTGCGAATGTAGATTATCTGGTAATAGGAAAGCTAATTAGCGCTGCTAGTCTGGGAGCATATACTTTGGCCTTTATGCTAACAAGTATGGTGAGCTCTCAAATAACGAGTATGGTAAATAGAGTTATGTTTCCGTTTTATAGTGCCATACAATCTGATCTAGAAAAGGTGAAGATCTACTATTTGAGAGTTGTGAAGTATTACGCAGTTATTATTTACCCCATTATGTTATCATTAATAGTTTTGGGTGGTCCAATTTTATCGATCTTCTTTGGGGCTAAATGGGTGGAGGCGAAAGTTCCTATGCGAATACTGGCAGTTGCTGTGTTAATTAATGTATTAACCAGTAGTTATAATTTATTATTTAGAAGTATAGGTAAACCGAGACTCGAAATGAAAATATTGTTGTCAATATTGATTTTTGCGACTATTCCGGCAATAGTGTTTGGAGCTAATTTTTACGGAATACGGGGTGTCGCGTACGGGATCCTTTTTTCCAGTGTCGTGAATCTATTAGTAGTTCTTGTGCTATTAAAGAAACACTTTCAAATAAATTGGAGGAATATTTCATATGCTGTTACACCGGCTGTGATCGCATTTATAATAACGTTCGCAATTATCTCTTCCTTATATCTTTATACTTCAATGCATGCGATCCTTATAATCGCCCTTCTCTTTGTTATTTATTTTACCATTTGTGCATTCTTTTTCAAGGAAGAGCTTCAGAAACTCAAGAGCATTCTTAAAAGATAGTCCCGTACATATTTTAACTTAAAGTATTTATTAGTGGCACTTCTTTTTCCGAAGAAAACATATTAATTTGTCCGAATTACTTTTTCTTTGTAATATCGAAGCCCGTTCAATAAACAAAATGATAGTAAGGTTCTTGTCCCTTAAAGCAGTTTACCTTCTATACGTCGTCAATGAAACAAACAATTAAATCGGTTTTAAAAAAAATCATTAATTTCTTAAACCATATTCGGTTTAGGAATAAAGTGACTAAAATTGGACGTGTAGATTTTGGTTATAGTAGTCAGATACATATTGGAAATGGTAGCACGAAGAAGAATATCGTGTTAAAAGACCGATGTAGGATGTATGCGACTTTGGTTTCACGCTTTAAAGGACAAATTATTTTTGAGGAAAATGTAAAAATTGGCTATGGGTCTGTGGTAGCATGTATTAATAAAATTCACATTGGTAAAGGTACTGCGATCGCTCATAAGGTTGTCATCATAGATAACAACAATCATCCTGTACATCCAGAAGATAGGAAGATCATGTATAATTCCACCTGGAATTCTCCTTTGCGAAACTGGAATTATTCAAAATCGGCACCTATAAATATTGGTAAAAATGTATGGGTAGGAACCGGTGTTAGAATTCACAAAGGGGTATCAATTGGCGATAATTCTATTGTTGGCGCAAATGCTGTGGTAACCAAGGATGTTCCAGCTAATTGCATAGTTGCCGGAAATCCTGCGACCATAGTACGTGAGAATATTTTAGATGAACCGAGGCTTATTCCCGATAATGAATAAATTTTTATTACTTGTTGTTTGTCTCTATATATTGTTATTCCCTTTATATATTTTTGAAAGTGGCTTACCGCAACCGGCTCATTATATTTTGGCAATTGGACTTATCATGGGCTTTTTCAGTTTAGAATTCAGAAAAACCATTTTTACACAAAAACCCACACGCTATTTAGTTGCATTTATTGTGGTCGTTATTATAGTTAATACTTCCTACTTTGCATTTTTGACATTCACTGGCATAGAAAATTCGTTGTATTTGCCCATAGCTTATTATATATTTAATGCGGTTTTTTTCTTACTGCTACTGTACTTACTGCGTGTAGAAAGGTTTCAAGAAACAGTCAATTATATTGCTCTCGCAATTATTATTTCTGTGTCAATTCAAGTGATTCTGGCACTTATGGGAGTAAATAAAGAAACTCAATATATCGTGACTAAGAGAACAGTACTCTGGTTTAATAACCCTAATCAGTTGGGTTATTTTGTACTTCTTGCTCTTACCTTTTATACTGTTTTACCCAGTAAATTCCGATTGGAAAGAATCTATAATCTTTTAATGATCATAATGTGTTTTTATTTAGCGATCATATCGAGCTCCCGGGTTATTATTATTGGCCTGGTGATTCTTTCATCGTTACTTATATTTTCTTCGGAAAAAAACGTGCCTCAAAAACGTTGGTTAGTGATTCTACCGGCTATCTTTTTAATAGGAACAGGGGTGTTTTATACTCCCTTTGTTCAGAAGAGGATAAACCTAATTGAAACAAGAATCGAACGAAATGATGCTAAGGGAGTTTCTGAAGCTCAAATAAGAGGGTACGATCGAGTATTCAATCATCCCGAAAAGATCTTGTACGGAGCAGGAGAAGGAAATTATGACCGATTCAATTCGTATCAACCGGGTGAAATTCATTCAGGTTTTGGCAATATCTTATTTTCGTATGGAATCGTAGGATTGGTCTTTTTCTCGCTATTCGTTTTTGCCTCAATTCGGAAAAATTTACTTTATAATTGTCTTCTTTTACTGCCAATTCTGCTTTACAATTTAGTGCATCAGGGATTTCGAGCAACTTTCTTCTGGGGAATTCTTGCTGCCATATTCATGGGAGATACTTTTAAAAGAAGAAACGCTGGAAAACGAGTCGGCTAAATCAGTGAAATTGAACTTTCTTTAATTCTGTAAGGGGTATTTATGCTCAAAAAGAATTCCTATCTTTGCCGCAAATAAAAAACGCCTGAAAATATATTAAAGAGTAATGTTTTTGGGAATTGCTTTAAAGATAATAGTGGATAGGATTTTATGTTGACGAATTAGGATTATTGTGATAAAATATCCTTATTTCTTTGAAACTTAACTTATAACTATGGGGAAAGAAATTTCTTATAAGAAACCAACAAACTACGAATTTACCCGGGAAGAGGTAATTCAATTAGTTTATAAAAAAAGAAAAAAGCTGCTTCTTTTTGTTTTAGTAGCGCTGGTAATAGGAATAATTTCGGTGATGTTAACTCCCAGAGAATATCAGTCGTCTGCCATTATTGTGCCTCAAATTAGTTCGTCACCAAGTGTAAACAAAAAATATTCTAAAATTGCGGCACTGGCCGGAATTAACTTGAAAACAAATGAGAGTCCCAGTTTACTTCCTACGGTTTATCCAATAATAATTTCAAGCACACCTTTTAGAAAAGAAATTCTTCAAACACCGCTTAAATTTAACGGTGTGGAGGATACCATTACCTTATCCTATTATCTTGACAACCTTAAGAAAACACCATTTATTGATAAAGTTAAGAAATACACTATTGGATTACCCGGTCTTATCATAAACAGTTTGAAAAGTAAGCCTGCCGTCATGGCGACGGTTGCGGAAGATAGTACACTAAATTATTTATCGGCTCGAGAATTATCCCAGTTTGGCTTTTTGGAAGAATCTGTAACGATAAATTTCAACGATATTGACGGTTACATTGAGGTTGTTGGAAGAATGCCCGAACCTATTGCTTCGGCACAGTTAACGAAAAGAGTTCACGAATTATTACAAAACTATATTATAGAATATAACATTGAAAAGTCTCAGGATGAATTAGTTTATCTGGAAGGACGGCTTGAAGAAGCAGAGAAAAGTTTCTTTTCTAAACGAGCCATTTATGGGAACTATTTAGATAGCAACAGAAATATTATATCTTCCTATTCTCAGAATAGAGCCGATCAATATAAAATAGAGTACGAATTGGCTCATTCAATTTATGCCGAACTGTCCAGTCAGTTGGAAACAGCCAAACTCCAGGTTAAAAAAGATACTCCTATTTTTACCATCATTAAACCTGTTACCGTTCCTGTTGAACCGGTTTCAAGAAATGCTATTGTAACAATTGGTTTATGTGTCTTTCTAGGAACTGTTGCGGCATTGATCGTTATACTTTTTAATTATTCGAAGCAATTTATTAGGCACTATGTTTCAAGTTAATTTTTTCCTGAAGTAAAGAAGACCTGCTAATAGAAAACCCTAGATCACAATGAAACGACAGATACTGATAACCGGAGGAGCAGGATTTATAGGATCTCATGTTGTGAGACTATTTGTTACGAAGTATCCTGAATATCAAATTTTTAATCTAGATGCCCTCACATACGCAGGAAATCTTGAAAATCTTAAAGATGTTGAGGGGAAGCCAAATTACACTTTCTTAAAGGGAGATATAGTAGATAAAGATTTTGTTGATTCAATTTTTCAGGAATACGCTTTCGATGCGGTGATCCATTTAGCAGCAGAATCTCATGTAGATCGTTCGATAACCAATCCAACAGATTTTGTGTTTACCAATGTCGTTGGAACGCTTAATTTGTTAAACTCAGCTAAAACTATCTGGAAGGATAATTTGGATGGAAAATTGTTCTACCATATTAGCACCGATGAGGTATATGGTACCCTGGGTGAATCGGGCTTGTTTACCGAGCAAACTCCGTACGACCCTAACTCCCCATATTCGGCTTCTAAGGCAAGTTCAGATCATTTTGTAAGAGCCTATGGTGAAACCTACGGTGTGCCATATGTTATAAGTAATTGTTCAAATAACTACGGTCCTAATCAGTTTCCGGAGAAACTAATCCCCTTGTTTATAAATAATATTATTCAGAAAAAATCCTTGCCGGTTTATGGAGATGGTAATTATACCAGAGACTGGCTCTATGTTATTGATCATGCAGATGCTATAGATATGGTTTTTCATAAGGGAGTGAATAGAGAAACCTATAATATAGGAGGTTTTAACGAATGGAAGAATATCGATCTGGTCAAATTACTCTGTTCAGAAATGGATAAAAAATTAGGAAGAGTTAGCGGTGAAAGTTCAGAACTTATAACCTTTGTGAAGGACAGACCGGGACACGACCTTAGGTATGCAATAGATGCGACAAAGATAAACGAAGAATTGGGCTGGAAACCAAGTGTTACTTTTGAACAGGGCTTAGTTAGAACTATAGAGTGGTATTTGGCAAATGAAGAATGGTTGCAACACGTTACCTCAGGGAGTTATAGAGAATATTACAACAAACAATACAGTTAATTCATTTTATAATTAAAGTCATTACGTGAAGTTAATGAGAGAATTAATTCAAAATATATAAAAATGAAAGGTATTATTCTAGCTGGAGGTTCGGGAACAAGACTACATCCTTTAACCTTAGCAATAAGTAAGCAATTGCTTCCAATATATGATAAACCAATGGTTTATTATCCGTTATCGGTATTAATGCTCGCGGGAATTAAAGAAATCCTTATTATATCCACTCCGCACGATCTTCCTCACTTTAAACACCTTTTAGGAGATGGGAAGAATTTGGGGATCACATTGGAATATATAGAGCAACCCAGTCCAGATGGTTTGGCTCAGGCATTTATTTTGGGGGATCAATTTATTGGAGATGATGATGTGTGTTTGGTGCTCGGCGACAATATCTTTTACGGCTCTGGTTTACAAAAATTATTAATAGATGCGAAACAAACGGTTGTTTCAGAGAGAAAAGCTGTAGTCTTTGGAAGTTATGTTAACGATCCGCAACGATATGGTGTGGCCGAGTTTAATAGTAACAAAGAGGTTTTGAGTATTGAAGAAAAACCGGAGCATCCAAAATCAAATTATGCGGTTGTAGGATTATATTTTTATCCTAATTCGGTGATCAATATCGCTAAAGGTGTAAAACCATCTAAAAGAGGAGAACTTGAAATTACTACTGTGAATCAGAATTATTTGGATCGGAAAAGTCTGGTGATGCAAATATTAAGTCGTGGGTTCGCATGGTTAGATACAGGAACGCATGAAGCGCTAACTGAAGCAACCGAATTTGTGAAGGCTTTAGAAAAAAGAACCGGATTAAAGATCGCCTGTATTGAAGAAATCGCCCTAAACAATAACTGGATAACCAAGGAGGAACTTCGTGCTCAAGTAGCTAATTTAAAAGGAGAATACTATAGTTATTTGCAGAAATTGACTAGTACTAAATAAGGCTGAGTTTGACCATCCCGCGTGCATGTAATTCTTGGTCATTAAAGAATCAAGGTCTTGAAAAAATGCTGTTTTAAACGAATAAGAATATATTGAGTAACACATGAACATATTAAATCTAATTGGACGCGAAAAAGAGCTATTTGCCAGAGATGTAGAAGAACATGAGGATAAATTAAAAGAGATTGTTAATAATTCTCGGTTTCTAGTACTTGGAGGAGCAGGTTCTATTGGGCAGGCGGTTACTAAGGAAATTTTTAAACGGAATCCAAAAAAGCTCCATGTGGTTGATATTAGCGAGAACAACATGGTAGAATTAGTGCGTGATATTAGAAGTTCATTTGGTTACATAGACGGAGATTTTCAAACATTTGCTCTGGACATTGGATCGGTAGAATATGATGCTTATATAAAAGCGGATGGAGCATACGATTATGTTTTAAATCTTTCGGCATTAAAGCACGTTAGAAGTGAAAAGGATCCTTTTACTTTAATGCGTATGATTGATGTCAATGTGTTTAATACGGAAAAAACGCTTCAGCAATCCATAGACAACGGAGTCAAAAAGTACTTTTGTGTTTCTACAGATAAGGCAGCAAATCCTGTAAACATGATGGGTGCTTCTAAGAGAATTATGGAGATGTATTTGATGCGAAAGAGTAAGGAACTGAATATTTCTACAGCACGTTTTGCCAATGTTGCCTTCTCTGATGGGTCTTTACTTCACGGCTTTAATCAGCGCATTGCAAAAAAACAACCTATTGTAGCTCCTAACGATATTAGAAGGTATTTTGTTACCCCGAAAGAATCTGGAGAACTCTGTCTAATGTCTTGCCTGCTTGGTGAAAATCGCGATATATTTTTTCCGAAGTTAGACGAAAACTTAAATTTAATTTCTTTCGCCGATATCGCTGTTAAATATTTAGAGGATATAGGATATGCGCCATACCTGTGCGATTCGGAGGAAGAAGCACGGACCAAAGTAGATACATTGATAGCCGAAAAGAAATGGCCGTGTTTATTTACCGGTAGTGACACTACAGGCGAGAAGGACTTTGAGGAGTTCTTTACAGAAAATGAGACTCTTGATATGGATAGGTTTTATAACTTCGGAATTATTAAAAATGAACCAAATTTTGATCAGTTAAAACTTGAAGGGTTTACTACCTTTATAAATACAATGAAAAGAGATGGACATTGGACTAAAGAAGCTATTGTGGATATGTTCAATGATATGATTCCGAATTTTGGACATAAGGAGACCGGAAAGTATTTGGATTCTAAGATGTAATCTCCTTATTTAGTCAGTACTTGAATGAACAATTCCAATAAAGTCGTTTTTAATACCGGAGTCTTATACCTAAGACTAATAGTGGGATTGGTTATTGGTTTGTTGACTACACGATTAGTGTTAGAAGCCTTAGGTGAAACAGATTATGGGATCTATATGCTTGTGGCCGGGGTGGTAGCGATGTTGGGAATTTTGAATTCAAATATGTCTAATACTTCCATGCGCTTTATTGCACATAGTTTGGGGTCTAAAGATGAAAAACATATTGTTGCAACTTTTAACACTACATTATTTCTACATTTTTTTGTTGGATTTGTTGTGGTCATTATAATGCTGATAGGCGGAATAATTCTGTTTGAGTATTTTCTCAATATCCCATCAGATCGGGTTTTTGATGCTAAAGTTGTTTTCGCTTGTATGGTTTTAACCACATTGATTACTGTGATTTCGGTACCTTACGATGCCTTGATCAATGCTCATGAAAATCTTTTAGTATTATCGCTGGTCGATATTCTGGGAGATGTATTAAAATTACTAATAGCAATTTATTTATTGTACAGCGATACTAATTTGTTGATTCAATACGGTATATTAATGCTTGTGGTGCAAATTATATTGAGGATAATAAAGCAAGTGTACAGTAGAATAAAATACAAAGAAAGCAAGATGCGATACAGCACATTCGACAGAAATTTGATGAGATCTATTCTAAACTTTACCGGTTGGAACTTATTTGGATCTATTGCGAGTATGGCGGTTATTCAAGTAAGAAGTATATTATTAAATATGTTCTTTGGTGTTAAAGTGAACGCAGCCGAAGGTGTTGCCAAATCTGCGAGTACTGCTTTAAATATGGTGTCAACAAGTATGACCATGGCGATAAATCCACAAATGGTTAAAAGTGAAGGAAGCGGGAATAGAGATCAAATGATTTATATAACGAAATTGAGTGCAAAATTTTCAATCTTTTTATTTGGGTTATTTGCTATCCCGGTATTACTTGAAGCACCTTTTTTACTGAAATTATGGTTGATAGAACTACCGGAATATGTGGTTGTGTTTTTTCAGATTTCGGTACTCACATTGCTATTAGAAAAATTTACTTTTCCTATAACTGATGCAATTCGAGCCATTGGGGATATTCGTCGTTTTCAAATAACTGAAACAATATTCTTTCTTCTGGGAATACCCATAGCGTATTTATTCTTTAAGTTGGGTTATGCACCTGAGAGTATATATATTGTTGGATTATGTATATCGGGACTTGTGTTCTTTAACAGGCTATATTTTGGTAAAAAAATTGTTGGAATTAGGCCTACTACCTACATTTTAGAATCAATTGTTCCTGTAATTATTCCAATGATAATTTCACTCTTAATAACCTCTGCGCTTTATTTCAATATGGAAAGTGGTTTCTTGCGCTTTTTCACCGTTAGTATTTCTTTTGGGATACTTTTAGCATTGTTATTCTGGAAATTCGGTATTAATAGAACAGAGAAAGAAAAATTTATATCGATTGCCAAATCGTTTATATCAAGAATAAAAAGATAGGATATAATACTTATAAAATATGAAACATAATTGCGAAGCGCCGGTATTATTAATTGCCTTTAACAGACCCGACACCACTTTAGAAGTTATGAAGGTCTTGGAAGTTGTGAAACCATTAAAATTATACGTAGCGATTGATGGTCCACGTACTAATAGACCTGAAGAAGTTGAATTGACTAATGAAGTAGCGCAAATTACAAAACAAATTAATTGGGATTGTGAAGTAAAATACTTGATAAGAGAGAAAAATGTAGGATGTAAATTAGGGGTTTCGGGTGCGATTACCTGGGTTTTTGAAAGTGAAGACAGGGCAATTATTATTGAGGACGATATTATTGCGGCACCAACATTCTTTAGTTTTGCCGAAAATCTATTGGAGAGATATAAGACTGATGAGAGAGTTGCAATGATTAGCGCTAATAATTACACCCCGCTCAATAATCTGGATGGAGATTATTTGTTTTCACAATACGGACATATTTGGGGTTGGGCAACTTGGAAGCGGGTGTGGGATCAGTTTGATGTCGAGGTTCCCGAAATTCACAAAGCTGTAAAGTCTAATCTCAACCAAATGTGGTTTACAAGTTCTTCTGAAAAGAAATATTTAAAACGATATTTTACCAAGTTAGCAACTAGTCTTAAAAATAAAGCTATAAATACTTGGGACATTCAGTTCGTATTCTTTAGGTTTCAGAACAATCTATTATCTATAGTTCCTAGGGTAAATCTAGCATCCAATATTGGTGAAAATAGCTCCAGAGAAGACAATAACGATTCTAAGCCAATGGAGCACTACTATGCATCCGATAAAGACTTTACATTGAAAAATCATCCGGAGAAAGTAGAATGGAATAAGGAGTATGACGCTTATCACTTTAATAACCACATTGATAAATTGTCATTTTTAGAAAAAGCAAAATATAAACTGAAAAAGAAATTAAACATTAAATAATTATGGAATATAGAATCCCACTATTCCAATTGAACTTTGGAGAAGAGGAAATAGAAGCGGTTACTGAGACCATTCGTTCTAAATGGATTTCTACCGGTCCCAGATGTGATGAATTGGAAGAAATGTTTATGGATATGTTTCAGGTTAACCATGCCATAAGTGTATCCAATTGTACAGATGCGCTGCACCTTGCAATGATCGTGAATGGAGTGGAAGCCGGAGATGAAGTAATTTGTCCTTCCTTAACTTTTGCCGCCTCTGTAAATTGTATTCGATATGTTGGCGCCACTCCCGTGTTTTGCGACATTCAGTCTTTGGATGATATGAATATTAGTCCGAAGCAAATCGAAAAATTAATTACACCTAAAACTAAAGCGATTGTTGTGGTTCACATGGCAGGGTTTCCTGCAGATATGGATGCCATCATGGATATAGCTAAAAGGTATAACCTTAAAGTTATTGAGGATTCGTGTCATGCTCCACTTTCAGAATATAAAGGAAAGAAACTAGGGACCATAGGGAGTATGGGGTGTTTTAGTTTTTTTTCTAATAAAAATATTAGTACCGGTGAGGGTGGAATGATCATCACAAATGATGAAGAAATTGCAAAACGCTGCCGTTTATTAAGATCACACGGCATGACTACAATGTCGTACCAAAGAGCAAAAGGTCACGCCACATCTTATGATGTCGTTGATTTGGGGCATAATTTCAGAATGGATGATATTAGAGCTTCTATTGGGGTGGTGCAGATGAGAAAGTTAAGAAACGACTTGATAAAGCGTCAGAAGGTTAGAGAGCTATATGTCGAAAAACTATCTGAGATAAAAGATGTCATTGTTCCTTTTGCATCTAATACTGAATTTGTATCGAATTACATCATGCCAATAGTCCTTAAAAACTCTTCAATAGAAAAAAGAGATAAACTAAGAGACTTTCTTCACACGGAAGGTATTCAGACAAGCAATCATTATCCGGCAATTCATAGGTTTTCTATTTATAAGGATTATCCTGCCAATTTACCTATAACCGAATATGTTTGCGACAATGAAATTACACTTCCAATGTATGCTGCACTCACGGAAAATGATATTAATTTTATAGCTTCCACCTTAAAAAATGGATTAAATGAATAAATCTATTTTAATTTTTGGTGTTGCGAAGCTACAGCGATCGTTAATAGTACAAGCTAAAAAATTAGGACTCTTTACAATTGGGATAGATCCTGATAGTAATGCCGAATGTAGTGCCTTAGTGGATGTATTTGAAACGGTGGCAGGTAATGATTACGAAAAAACACTGGAAGTTGCAAGAAAATATAAAATATCGGGAGTAGTTACTTCGGCAACAGATAAACCATTAGTTATGATGGCTAGAATAGCAGAAACTCTAAAACTCCCTTTTATATCGGTTAATAGTGCAATAACATCAACCGATAAATATTTAATGAAAATGGCCTTCATAGAAGGAGGGATTCCCTTCGCTTATGGAAAACTAGTCGATAAGATTGAAGATTTTGAATACCCAGTAATAATTAAGCCTAGAGATAATTCTGGTAGCAGAGGCGTAATATATTGTGATAATAAGTTTGATGCTGAACGGGGTTTAAAAGAAGCAAAGAGTTATACAAGTCAGGAAAGTGTTTTAGTAGAAGAGTATATTGAAGGAGATGAGTACAGCATTGAGAGTCTTCATTTTGGAGGGGATTCATACGTCATTCAGTATACTGAGAAAATAACGACTCCTTCACCTTATAATGTAGAGTTAGGACATGATCAACCGGCAAATATTAGCGAAAAAGATAGACAAGAAATCAATATAATTATTTCAAAAATAGCAAAAGCTTTAGGTTTCAATAATTGTGCAGCGCACACAGAGTTAAAAATTGGTAAAAAAGGAATTTTCGTAATTGAAACGAGTCCTAGATTAGGTGGAGATTTTATAACTTCCCATTTGGTACCGTTATCTACGGGTATTAATATTGAAGAAGCGTTATTAAAAATTGCTATTGGGGAAAAACCAAACATTAAAATATTATTTAATAAAAGTGCCATTATTCGTTTCTTAATTTTAGAAAAAGGAATTATAAGTCAGCTCAATTTACCTGAAAGACCTACAGAGGAATGGGATGTGGAACATTTTTCTTTCAATTTGGAACTCGGGGATGATATACCCTCAATTAAGAATAGCTTGGATCGATATGGGGAAGTTATTTTAAGGGATGATAAACTAATAGATGTAGAAAAGAAATATGAAATTTATCTAAATAAAATAAAAGATAGAATTAAAGTTGAAAAACCTAAAATTGTTTAATTTTCTATTTAAGTAATCTTAGTTTTCATTTAACACTTAAAAACAAACCCTTGGAATTAGAAGATCAATTTGAATATAAATTTACATTTTCTCAAGAAGATGTAGATACTTTTGCCCGTGTTACTGGTGATGTAAATCCCATTCATATAGATGTAGAGAAAGCATCTCAAAGTATTTTTAAAACAAGAATAATGCATGGCTTCTTAGGTGGCAGTATATTTTCCAGAGTTTTTGGAACTATATGGCCGGGAAATGGTACCATTTATCTCAGACAAAATATGAATTTTCTTAAACCCATGTATGTTGAGAAGGAATATGTTGCCCAGTTCAAAGTGATAGAAATTCTTTCCAAGAACAGATATTTAATTAGTACAGTTGTAAAAAACGAAGCTAATGAAAATACTATTGAAGGAGAAGCTATTATCAAATACGACAATAAACAATTGTCTTAGATTATTACAACAGAACTAAATAGCATTTAGTTTTTATTTTGATGATTAAAATAGCGTCAATTTACAATCTATACTTAAGCCCTTCTGCGAATAATAATTTGTCTTAACATAAATAAATCACGAAGGGAAATAATTATGATTTCTTTAAACTACTTTATAAAAACACAAGTTAATAAGTCCAGCAATGGCATTAATTAGTATTTTTCGACCTTATTCTTTTTCAATCATTTATAATACCATTAGAGACACCCTCCTTGTTAAAAAATAATAAAAAGAGGTATATTTGTTTCTGAATTAGCGGTATAAAAGAAAAGGACAAATTAACCTCATTATTCGTGTCATTTTCAACGTTTTGATTAGTTTTTCGATAGAATTGACTTTCAATAAAAATAACAATAATCTAAAGTAACTTAAATATAGTATGTATAAAAGTAAGAGAATTCGTTTGAGAGCATTTACCGAAGATGATGCTAATTTGATATTAGAAATGAAAATGGATTTTGAAGGTTTAAAAGCAGCAGCAGGGAGACCATTTCCTTCTAATCTGAACAGTGAGAAAGAATGGATTTCTAATATGTACCCTAACGGACTTTTATCAACTATAGTTTTTGCTATTGAGGAAATTGAAACCGGTTTGTTTGTAGGGTATTGTTCTGCAAGTAATATTAATTATATCAATTCGAATGCACACGTTGGTTTATTTTTTCATAAGCAAGGCAGGGGAAAAGGATATTTTAAAGAAGCTTCAATTTTATTTTATGGGTATTTATTTAATGAACTAAATCTGCATAAAGTTCATTCGTTTGTTCTGCTTTATAATGAAGCTGTAATTGTATCTGATAAGAAAATAGGATTTAAAGAAGAAGGAACTATGAAAGAACATATTTATCAAGGTGGAAGTTATCATGATGCCCTCATTATAGGTTTAACCAAAAAAGATTTTTTCGAAACAAATGATTTAAATAATTATGTGGTATAATAATGATACATACATAAATAATATTTGTGGTACTATAATGATTCAAGAGCTATAAATAGATTGTTTAAAACTATAACTATAAAAACAGTATATGATTTATAAAGTACTTTCACTAATAGAGTACTCATAAAAAGTCAATATGATAATTCTAAAGGCATTATTCTTTTAAAATGAAAAAAAAAATAGTTTGGATTTGTCATTTTGCAAATGAAGAAATTAGATTAAAAGTAAATGGTAAGGATAACATTTTTGTTGCACCATGGATTTCAGATTTGATTGAGTTATTCAGAAATAAAGAAGATATCGAATTATCTATTATTTCTCCTAACTACTTCACCAACACAAATGAATCGTTTAAGCTTGGAAAAATACAAGTCTATTTATTTAAGTATCGATTATCATTCTTCCCTCCAAAAGCATATAATTTATCAATAAATTATAAATTTTCAACGAGCTCAATTTTGAAAATTGTGGATGATATTAAACCGGATATTATTCATTTACATGGGTCTGAAAATCCACATTATGCTACGAGTGTAATCTCACTAATAGATAATTACCCTGTATTAGTTACATTACAAGGCTTTGTTAGTTTATCTTCTGTTCCAAAAAATCCTATTAGTCGCTATATTCGTTGGAATAGAGTTAGAATAGAAAAAATAATTAATTCAAAGGCGCAGTATTTTACTATCGCTAATGAACAGGGCTTAGAAGAACTGAATAAGTTTAATACTAAAGCTAAAGTTTACAGGGATCATTATCCTACTACTAAACCAGACGTATCTTCGTCAGATTTTCCAAATAAGAAATATGATATCGTTTTTTATGCCAAATTAAGTAAAAATAAGGGCGTTGAAGACTTAATAGCAGCTGTCAATATATTGAAAAAAGATCACCCTTCAATTAAAGCTATCATAATTGGCGGCGGTAGTACTGAATATACAAATTATATTGAACAGCTAATAGAATCATTAGGTCTGGTTGATAATATTATATTGGCCGGTTTTCAGCCAACGCAACAAGATGTTTTTTATTTAGCTGCCCAAGCCAAAGTGTATGTGCTGCCCTCTCATTTCGACGGAATTCCGGGATCCATAAGAGAAGCCATGTTTATGAAAATTCCGGTAGTAGCTAATGCTGTGGGGGGAATTCCTACCTTTAATAGCGAAAAAGAGTGTATAGCCCTTGTAGAAAAGGGAAATATAAACGACTTAGTTCAAAAAATTCAATTAGTGTTAAGCGATGAGAATTATGCTCAACATTTAGTAAATAATGCCTACAATCTGATAACAGATAAATATGATAATGGTAAAATTTACAGCAACATGATAAACATCTATAACAATATTTTACAAATTACAACGAAAAGTAACAATGAAGAATCAAATTGATTTAACTACATCACTATTTATTAGTCTCAAGTTTTCCGTATTAGAAGCTCTTGAGAGGATGGATTCATCCAAACGAAAATTGCTGATCGTTCTAAAAGGTAAAACATTTTATGGTGTATTAAGTATTGGTGATATTCAAAGGGCAATTATTAATAAGTATCCATTAGATCAATCTATTAAGTCAATTTTGAGAGACCAAATTACTGTCTGCTATGACACGGATGATACAGATGAAATAAAGCAAAAAATGCTCGAGCACAGAACCGAGTGTATGCCTATTTTAAACAAGGATAATGATCTGATAAATGTGTTGTTTTGGGACGACATTTTTGGTTCAAAAGTGAAAAGAAAAAATGTGAAGCTGGATCTTCCGGTAATTATTATGGCAGGGGGGAAAGGTACTAGGTTACGTCCGTTGACAAACATTTTTCCTAAACCGTTATTACCAATCAATGAAAAAACGATCATTGAAGATATTATGGATCGGTTCGTGGCTGTTGGTTGCAATGATTTTCATCTTTCAGTTAATTACAAAGCCGATACAATAAGAAATTATTTTAGTTTGCTGGATAACAAAGAGTACAACATAGATTATTTTGAAGAAGATAAGCCCTTAGGAACAGCGGGCTCCATGTTTCTCATTAAGGATAAGATCGATTCTACTTTTTTTGTTTCAAACTGTGATATTTTAATTGATCAGGACTTGGAAGAAATTTATAACTATCATAAAGATAATAATAATGAAATCACTATAGTTTCGGCCATAAAGCGATATAAGATTCCTTATGGAACCATTCAAACAAAAGAGAATGGTATCTTGGATAAGTTGGATGAAAAACCTGAACTTGTATTTCAAATCAACACAGGCATGTATATTTTGGAACCCGGTGTTTTAAAATATATTCCTGAAAATGAATTTTTTCATATAACGCACCTAATTGAATTAATAAAAGAACAATCTGGTAATGTAGGCGTTTTTCCTATTGCTGAAAAGAGTTGGCAGGATATTGGTAATTGGGATGACTATGGTAAAATATTGAAAAAACACTAGTTTTCGTTCACGATCAGACCCACGTTTGAATGGTTAGAATCATTGTCATATTAATAATTGTACTAGCGGGAATTTGGTTTTCCTTAGAATCGAACAAGAGTTCTTACGAGAGTAGGAGAAAATTTTATATTCGCTTTATAATTTTTATTTTAACGCTTCAATCCGGGTTGAGAAACTGGGCAGTAGGCTCAGATACATACCAGTACTATCGTAGATGGGAAGCGGTAAAAAGCACTTCATGGCAAGAAATTTTCGACTCTTTTTTCTCGGGTGCAGAAAAGGATCCCTTTTACAGCCTCTTTCAAAAAGTAATACAAATCTTTTCGGAACAATATCAAGTCTTTTTAATTGTAATTGCAATTATTTTTATGACGGCTTTTGGGAGTTTTGTACTTAAAAATACAACACGTATTAGTCATGCCGTATTAGCCTTTATTATCTATATGGGGTATTATTACGGGTTCTTCTCAATAACCGGGTTGCGACAAACGTTGGCCACCGCATTTCTCTTATGGAGTTATGAATATGTAAAGAAAGAGAAGATTGTACCCTTTATAACCCTCGTTGTTTGTGGTTCTTTATTTCATATAACAGCGTTAGTCTTTTTACCATTATACTTTATTGCGAAAATAAAACGACCTGAGTTCGTATTCGGTTCGGCTATTTTAGGTTTTCCTTTTTTTATGATTTTTAAGAATGAACTTGCTGTACTTTTCCTTAAATATAGTACACTAGAGGATCGATTTGCAGCCTTTGCCGAACAATATCATAGGGGTGGGTCGTTAATTTTAACAACCTTTCAAGTACTACTTGCTATTTATGCTTTGATAATTATTAAAAAAGTTATTGCATTAGAGCCTAAAACGTACAAAATGTATAATACCTTTGCGGTCGCATTGTTCTTTCTACCATTGCAATGGGTAAATCCGAGTGCAGGAAGGATAGCCCAATATTTTGCATTAATAATTATGGTGTGGATACCGTTCCTTATTGATGCTACAGCCTATGGGTCTGAGAAAGTGAGAAAAGTTTTATATGCAATGGCTATAATTGGGTTCTTTTTTATTACCCTCTTTGCTATTGAAAGTATTGATGAGTATAAATTCTTCTGGCAAGAAATGGCGATGCCACGAGAAGAATAGACATCGATTAACTATAAATTAAGAGATAGATATGTTGAAGAATAAAACATTATTAATCACTGGAGGTACAGGTTCATTTGGGAATGCTGTTCTCCAAAGATTTTTGCATACAGATCACTTTAAAGAGATTCGGATATTTTCTCGTGACGAGAAAAAGCAAGACGATATGCGAAATCAGCTTAAAAATGATAAGCTAAAATTCTATATCGGTGATGTTCGAAACTATGATAGTATAGAGAGAGCCACCCGGGGTGTGGATTATATATTTCACGCCGCCGCTCTTAAACAAGTGCCATCCTGCGAATTTTTTCCTTTGGAAGCAACCAGAACCAATGTTCTGGGCACCCAAAATGTTATCGACGCAGCTGCTTATAACAAAGTAAAGAAGATTATTTGTTTGAGCACCGATAAGGCCGCTTATCCAATTAATGCCATGGGAATCTCCAAGGCACTAATGGAAAAAGTTGCGGTAGCAGCCTCCAGAAATAATCCGGACACAACAGTCTGTCTTACCCGATACGGAAATGTTATGGCATCGCGGGGGTCGGTTATTCCATTATTTCTGAAACAAATTCAGGAAAAGAAACCTATTACCATCACCGATCCTAAGATGACACGTTTCCTAATGTCTCTGGAAGAGGCCGTAGAACTCGTGCTATTTGCTTTTGAAAATGGAAATCCGGGAGATCTATTCGTGAATAAAGCGCCTGCAGGAACTATTGGTGATCTGGCAGAGGCTCTGAAGCAAATGTGCAAAGCAGATAATGAAATTAAGATCATAGGAACTCGCCACGGGGAGAAGTTGTTTGAAACCTTGTGTACCCGCGAAGAAATGATTAAAGCTGAAGATATGGGCGATTTTTACCGTATTCCGGCAGACAACCGAGACCTTAATTATGCGCAGTACTTTTCGGAAGGAGAAGAAGGAATGTCGGAAATTGAAGATTACAACTCCCACAACACACAACAAGAAGACGTGGAAGGTATGAAGAAATTGCTTGCTAAATTACCGTTGATCAGGAAAGAAGTATTTGGTGAAGATATGTTACAGATGCCAAATTAAAGTAATTGTTTCGGAATGAATATACCAAAATTAATAGAAGGAGGAACTCATAAAGACCAAAGAGGTGAAATCTGCTTCAATAATTCGTTCGATGGCTCTCAAATTAAACGAATCTACAGCATAACGAACTCCGATACAAAATTAAAAAGAGAATGGCAAGGGCATAAAATTGAACAACGATGGTTCTCTGTGGTAGCAGGATCTTTCAGAATAAAAGTTATAGCTATCGATAATTGGGAAGCTCCAACGAGAGATCTGGAGCAAAAAGTTTATTTAGTTTCAGAAGAAAAACTAGACATTTTACATCTGCCTTCTGGTTATGTTAGTAGTATTCAAGCGTTAAAACCTAACTCGAAATTATTGGTAATGGCAGATTATATGATTAATGAAATAGAGGACGAATACCGTTACGAAACGGGATATTTTACGCAGGAGGATTGAAAAATATTGGAATAGAATTAATATAGTATGCTAAAAGTTGGAATAACAGGACAAAAAGGATTCGTAGGGACGCATTTATACAATACCTTAGGGCTACAACCCGATAAATACGAGCGAGTATCATTTGAAAAGAATTATTTTGACAAACCGGAGGCTTTAGACCAGTTTGTTGCCAAATGTGATGTAATTGTACATCTGGCGGCAATGAACAGACATAACGACCCTGAAGTTATATACAATACCAATACGAACCTCGTAAAAAAATTGATTGCTTCAATGGAGCGCACCAAAAGTACCCCCCATGTGCTTTTTTCGTCGTCTTCGCAGGAAGAACGAGATAACCTCTATGGGAAGTCGAAAAAAGAGGGGAGAGAGCTTCTTACGAGTTGGGCTCAGAAAAATAATGCAATATTTACCGGCATGGTGATTCCAAATGTTTTTGGACCCTTCGGACATCCTTATTACAACTCGGTGGTCGCGACCTTCGCCCATCAGGTGGCTAACAACGAAACTCCTAAAATAGATGTTGACGGCGACTTGAAATTGATCTATGTTGCCGATTTGGTTTCAGAAATTATAGATAAAATTGACAATAAAATAAACGAAGCGCAATGTATTGTTAAGCATACTTCGGAAGCAAAAGTTTCTGAAATTCTAGCCCTTCTGAAAAAGTACCGAAAAGTATATCAGGAGGGAGGAGAAATTCCTGAAATTACAAGTACTTTCCAGCTAAATCTGTTTAACACATATAGATGTTATATGGACATAGAGAACTACTTTCCGGTGAAATTTACCCAACATACCGATCCTCGTGGTAGCTTTGTTGAGATCATAAGGTTAGGAGTTGGCGGACAAGTCTCGTTTTCAACGACGGTACCCGGAATTACACGTGGAAATCATTATCACACGAGAAAAATAGAACGATTTGCAGTCATAAAAGGAAAAGCCTTAATTCAATTGCGACGTATTGGTACAAATGAAGTCTTCAATTTTGTTTTAGACGGTGAGCAACCGGCTTATGTAGACATGCCTATATGGTACACTCATAATATAAAGAATATAGGAGATGAGGTTTTATATACGAACTTCTGGATCAATGAGCCGTACAACGAAGAAGACGCTGACACCTATTTTGAAAATGTTTAAGGCACTTAAAATATAGATATGAAGAAACTAAAAGTTATGACGGTTGTTGGAACCCGTCCCGAAATTATCAGACTTTCGAGAACTTTAGATGCATTAGATGCTTCGGAAGCGATCGAGCATATGCTGGTGCATACCGGTCAGAACTACGATTACGAACTCAATCAGATATTTTTTGACGATCTTGAAATAAGAAAACCGGATCATTTCCTGGAAGCTGCCGGCACGACGGCAACCGAAACTATTGGAAATATCTTAATTAAGATCGATCCATTGCTGGAAGACTTGAAACCCGATGCATTTTTGGTTTTAGGAGATACCAATAGCTGTTTGTGTGCAATTCCTGCAAAAAAGCGACATATACCTATTTTTCATATGGAAGCGGGGAATCGCTGTTTCGACCAAAGAGTGCCGGAAGAGACTAACCGAAAGATCGTAGATCATACAAGTGATATTAATTGTACCTATAGCGATATAGCGCGAGAGTATTTACTGCGAGAAGGTTTGCCGGCAGACAGAGTTATAAAAACCGGTTCTCCCATGTTCGAGGTTTTAAATCATTATTTGCCAAAGATCGAATCTTCAGATGTGCTGACTCGCCTGAAATTAACTGCCCAAGAATACTTTGTTGTATCTGCACACAGAGAAGAAAATATTAGTAGCGAGAAGAACTTTCAGAACCTAATGGAAAGTTTAAATCTTATTGCTGAAAAATACAAATATCCAATCATTGTTAGTACGCATCCGCGTACTCGAAACATGATAGAAAAGAAAAAGATAACAATGAGGCCGGAAGTTCAATTTTTGAAACCTCTTGGGTTTAATGATTACAACGCATTGCAGTTGCATAGTTATGCTGTGCTATCTGATAGTGGTACAATTTCGGAAGAATCTTCAATCTTAAACTTCCCTGCACTAAATATTCGTGAAGCACATGAGAGACCGGAAGCCATGGAAGAAGCTTCTGTGATGATGGTAGGTCTATCTCCTCAACGCATTATGCAGGGATTAGTTCAGCTTCAAACTCAGAAAAGAGGTAGTGAAAGAAATTTTAGACGCGTGGCAGATTATTCTATGCCCAATGTAAGTGAGAAAATGGTACGGATCATTTTAAGCTATACAGATTATATTAAAAGGGTTGTTTGGAGTGAGTAAGGGCACGATACTATATATAGGAGGGTTTGAATTACCGGACAAGAATGCCGCTGCGCAACGAGTAATTTCCAATGGAAAGTTGCTCAGAGAACTTGGGTATTTTGTCGTGTATTGTGGTATGAACAAAGAGGAGAAACGCGAACCAAATAATGCTAGGAAATCGTATTTTGGTTTTGAAAGTTATTCTCTCAATTATCCAAACTCTACCTTTCAATGGTTTAAATATATCAATGAATTTAAGTACTATTTAAAAATTATAAAAAAGTACCCCGATCTTAAGGCGATTATATGTTATAACTTACCTTCCGGTTCTTTATATCGCTTAAAAAGGTACGGAAAGAAGAAGAGGATAAAAATTATTTCCGATTGTACCGAATGGTATGAAGCACCCAAAGAAGGTAGTATACTAAGTAGAAATGTTAAACGTCTCGATATATTCTTAAGAATGAGAAGACTTCATTTTGCAATGGACGGAATTATTTCAATAAGTGAGTTATTACATAGATATTATTCTGCAAACAATCAGAAAACAATAAAAGTTCCTCCCTTAGTTGATAGTAGTGATCCAAAATGGAAAAATGAATTAAGGATTGAGCGCAGACCGGTGCATTTGGTTTATTCGGGCTCTCCTTTCTCTATAACAAGTAAATCCAGTGTAAAAGACCGATTAGATCTTATAATTGAGGCATTGTATGCTCTAAAACTAGAAGGTGTTTCTTTTTTTATGAATATTGTAGGATTGCAAAAGGAGAGTTTTCTTGAAGTTTACCCTGAGATGACTGTTATGATCTCTGGGCTTGAGAATTGTATCATATTTCATGGAAGAGTGCCGCACGAAACTTCCATTAATTTATTGAAATCCAGTGATTTTTCGATTTTTGTTCGAGATGAAAATATAGTCACCAAGGCTGGGTTTCCTACTAAATTCGTTGAATCCATTAGTTGTGGAATACCTGTACTTACAAATAAAAACAGTAACATTCAAGATTATTTAGTAGAGGGTCAAAACGGTTTTTGGGTTTCTACTGAAAGTCCCGGGGCACTAAAGGAGTCTATGCAAGTTGCTTTGTCACAATCGTCTGAAAGTATTTTGGAACTTAAAAAGAATTGTAAAAATGCCTTAACATTCGATTATCACAATTTTACTGAAGAATTTGTGTATTTGTTGGAATAAATAGTACTAATGAATTTAAGATATCTTATTATTATATTGATGCTTAGTTTCTTTTCTTGTGGAGACAAAGAGAGAACTAAGCACCGTCATGCCACTAATGATCCTGCATCGATTGTATCAAATGATACTATTATAATTCCTAATATTATTCATCCCAACCCCAATGAATTAAAAAACCTCATTTTAATAGAGGATCATTTACCCAAAGGATTCAGTAGGAAAGGTGATGTCGATTACACCGAAACTATTCAGAAAGTATTAAATGAGTATCGGAATGTGAAATTCCCCGATTTTCCTTTATTAGTAAATTATTTAGGACTTAAAGTGAAGAGTAATTCTAAGTTGGTTTTTCAGAAGAATTCACTTATTAAATTAAATTCCACAGATAAAATTGCTTACGAAATTATAAAGATCGAAAATGTCCAAAATGTATCAATTTTCGGACTCAAAGTGGAAGGTGACAGATATCGCCGAATAGACCCCGATAATAAACATGGGGAATGGGGAATGGGCTTAATGATAAAGTCTTCGGAAAACATAAAAGTATATAATCCAACGATCACGAAATGTTGGGGAGACGGAATTTATATTGGGAGAGGGGATGTTGAAAAACCCAATAATGACGTTTTGATCTATCAAGCCATAATAGATGATAACAGAAGAAATGGCATTAGTATTATTTGTGGAAGAGATATCGAAATAATAGAACCTTTGGTTTCAAATACAAAAGGGACTTCACCTGAAAGTGGTATCGATATAGAGCCCAACGGGCCGGATGATGTTATTGACAATATTCTTATTAAAGATGCTTATACCTATAATAATGAATACATTGGAATTGTAGTTTCATTAAGTCAGATGGTGAGTGACAAGGCGAAAGAAGCGACTATTACCATACTTAACCATACTGATAAATATTCTGAAAACGGATTTATGATAGCCTCATTTAGGTCCGAAAGGAAGGCGTCTGATGTGCGAATAGCCGGCAAAATTCTGGTAAAAAATTCTAAATGGATGTTCAATGAAAGGCCATATGTAATAGGAGTTACAAGAATACTTAGTCCGCTTATTGAAATCGTGGATGCTAAAATCTATAGTGATGAAAACAATCCCGGAGTAATTAATGAAAAAATGCTCTCCAATATGAACCAGAATAATGAAGAAGTGGTGTTTCGTTCTAACAAAGGTCTATAAATAACCAGGCTATAAACAAATTTGATGGCAAAGAAAAAACTTGTTAGAATTACAACCGTCCCGCAATCCTTAGAAAAACTCCTTGAAGGACAGTTGCGGTTTATGTCTGATTATTATGATGTTACGGCTGTCTCGGCAAATAAAAGTGGATTGGAGCAATACGGTACAAATGAGGAGGTACCTACTTTTTACCTTAATTTAACCCGTAAAATCACGCCTGTTGCAGATCTTAGGGCGTTGTATAAGTTGTACCGATTTCTTAGAAGAGAAAAGCCGCTTATCGTTCATACACATACACCTAAGGCGGGAATTGTAGGAATGTCGGCTGCTTACTTGGCGCGTATTCCGTTACGGTTACATACAGTCGCAGGACTTCCCTTAATGGAAGCAAAAGGCTTTAAGCGATTAATATTAAATTTTGTGGAAAAACTAACCTATAGATTTGCTACAAATGTATATCCAAATTCAAAAGGGCTTTACGATTTTATTATTTCTGAAAGATTTACGGAACCCAATAAACTAAAAGTTATAGGAAAGGGTAGTTCTAACGGAATAGATACATCGTATTTTAATCCATCACTTTACTCTGAAAAGGCCAAAGCACAGTTACGAGATGAACTAAATATTCCACAAAATGATTTTATCTTCCTCTTTGTGGGGCGATTGGTAAAAGATAAGGGTATTAACGAGCTGGTAAATGCATTTATAAAGTATTCCGAAGAAAATAGGAATATTTCTTTGTTACTCGTTGGCCCCTTTGAAGAAGAATTAGACCCCATAGATCAAGAAACTTCTAAAGCAATTACCTCAAGCGGGAAGATCGTGAGCGTCGGATTTCAAAAAGATGTTCGTCCTTTCTTTTCGATAAGTAATGTGCTTACTTTCCCCAGCTATAGAGAAGGATTTCCTAATGTTGTTATGCAGGCAGGTGCTATGGGGTTACCTTCAATTGTTTCCAATATCAATGGATGCAATGAAATAATCACCCATAACCACAACGGATTGATCATACCTGTAAAAGACGAAATAGCGATCTATAATGCAATGATCTCAATAGTAGAGAATAACGAATTGTTTATGAGTCTGAGCGGCAACGCTCGATCAATCATTGTTTCAAATTATGAACGGAAAGAGGTTTGGGACTTTTTACTTAACGAATATCATCAATTGGAAGCTAAGCTTTAATATCTTTGCAAAGTGTATAGAAACGTTGTTAAATTACTTTTAGATATTACTGTGGCCTTAGTGTTGTTCATTTTGATATCTCCAATTTTCTTGATCGTTACTTTGTTTTTAGTCATCGCAAACAATGGCAAACCGTTTTTTCTTCAGAAGAGACCAGGTAAAAATGAAGAAATTTTTACCATAGTGAAGTTTAAAACAATGAATGACAGAAAAGATAAGGATGGTAATTTATTGTCGGACGCGAAGAGACTGACAAAAGTTGGAAAATTTGTAAGAGCAACTTCACTGGATGAAATTCCGCAGCTGCTAAATGTTATTAAAGGAGATATGAGCTTTGTGGGCCCCAGACCTTTACTGCCACAGTATTTACCTTTATACAGTGAGTTACAACGACGACGACATGATGTAAAGCCCGGTATAACGGGTTGGGCACAAATTAAGGGACGAAATGCAATAAGTTGGCAACAAAAATTTAAATTAGATGTTTGGTACGTTGAAAATCAATCTTTTCTACTCGACTTAGAAATATTATTAACCACTGTAAAAAAAGTGATTTTTAAAGAAGATATTAATACGGAAGGGCAAGCTACTACTAGCCCTTTTAACGGTAAGAATTAAATGATCGATATTGTAATTATAGGAGCCGGAGGATTTGGAAGGGAAGTAAAATGTCTGATTGATTTCATCAATAATACATCGAACTCTAAACAGTATAGCATTTTGGGCTTCCTTGATGATGGAGTTCCTAAGGGGACTAAAGTGCATGAATATGAAGTGTTGGGAAAAGTTGATTCTATCTTTGAAATGACTATCAAACCTCATGTAGTAATGGGCATTGGGACACCCCAAATTAAAAAAGCACTTTGGGAAAAATTACAGGACTTTGAGTTTCCCAGTATTGTTCATCCATCTGTATCGTTAAAAGGTTACAATGTAAACCTTGGGAAAGGCTGTATAATTTGTCAAGGAGTTATATTAACATGCGATATAGAAATTTCAGATTTTGTGACAATAAACCTCGGAACAACGGTAGGTCATGACACTAAAATATTTAGTTTTGCATCCTTTATGCCATCTGTGAATATAAGTGGAGAGGTGATTATTGAAGAAGGTGTTTATGTTGGAACCGGTGCAAAAATAATTAATCAATTATCTATAGGAAGTAATACTATAGTTGGTGCTGGTGCAGTAGTATCCAAATCATTGCCGAAAGATTGTACGGCTGTTGGGATACCTGCAAAGCCAATAAAATTTCACTGAAATGAGTAAACCGAAAATATATTTATCGTCTCCCCATATGGGAGGAACCGAACAGAAATATGTAAATGAAGCCTTCCAGACCAATTGGGTGGCACCACTTGGACCCAATGTAAATGCGTTTGAAGAATCTCTTGAAACATACTTAAAGGAAGATAGTCATGTAGCAGTATTGAGTTCGGGTACGGCTGCTATTCATTTAGCACTAATTATGCTTGGTGTTGAACGTGGAGATGAAGTTCTATGTCAGAGTATTACATTTTCAGCCTCAGCCAACCCTATAGTGTATCTGGGTGCTACTCCTGTTTTTGTAGATAGTGAGTACACCACATGGAATATGTGCCCCAATTATTTAGAAGAGGCAATAAAGGACAGAATCGCCAAGGGAAAAAAACCAAAAGCAATTATAGCAGTGCATCTCTATGGAATGCCATATATGATCGATGAAATTAATGCGGTTGCCAGGCGATACGACATAGCTGTGATCGAGGATAGTGCAGAGGCTTTAGGAAGTACTTACAAAGGTAGAAAGTGCGGCACTTTTGGCGACATTTCTATTCTATCATTTAATGGGAATAAGATAATTACTACCTCGGGAGGCGGTGCTTTGGTTTCCGGAAATAAAAAGTATAAAGAAAGAGCCATTTTTTTAGCAACTCAGGCGAGAGATGATGCACCTCATTACGAACATTCTAACATTGGTTACAATTACAGACTAAGTAACGTCACCGCCGGAATAGGACGTGGACAGATGGAAGTTTTAGATAAACACATTGGCTATAGAAGAGAAATGAACGCCTTCTATAAAGAGGCTTTCAGTTCATTTGAAGGTATTGAAGTATTCACAGAGCCAGATTCTCATGTTTTTTCTAATCATTGGTTGTCCTGTATAACTGTAGATAAAAGGGTAAGTTCATTAACAAATGAAAAGATTAGATTGACATTAGCAGAAGATGATATTGAATCACGACCTTTGTGGAAACCTATGCATTTGCAACCTATCTTTAAAGATGCACCTTATTATGGGTCGAATGTAGCGGAATCACTATTTAATTCGGGGCTTTGTTTACCCTCAGGCTCAAATTTAGATGCTCAGGATAGAATTAGGATAAAAACCGTTTTAGAGAAAATGGCGTAGATAATGTATATATTTACATGCTTGAAAAATTAAAAGGTGAAAATTCAACAAAAACTCCTTAATAAGTTTTATAAAGGTGATAACCGATTAAATCTATTAGATCAGCGATACCTTCCTCGATGGATCGTTATACTAATCGATGTAATTCTCTGTGTTATTTCATTGCTATTAGTGTATCTCATACTTTTAGGAACACCAATTAAATTTAGCAACTATTTTAGTGTTTTAGAGCAAGGTGGAGTGATATTAGTTGTCAATATCATCTTTTTCTATGTTTTTAAGACCTACTCAGGTATTATTAGACATTCTACATTTATAGATATTCTCAAGCTGGCATTTGCTTCGTTTGCCACAGCGACCTCAATATTGTTATTTAATGTAATTTATTCTATTTCAACCGGTAACAAGATATTTCTTACTACATCTGTCTTGCTGTATATGCTTATTTCTTTTTCTATTATGCTGCTTTTCAGAATAGCGGTAAAAGAAACATATCAATACATTAAGGATTTTGGAGCGGGAATCTCTCGAAAAAGAGTGGCGATCGCTGGAGTTGATGATCACACAATTTCGTTAGCAAAAGCATTAACCACTGAATCTAACCTTCCGTTTAAACTGGTAGGCTTTCTTACAGAAAATTTAGTTTCGAAAAAGTATAAGATTTTAGGTAAGCCCGTTATACCCGTTAAGACTAATTTTTCAGAAGTAATAGAGAGACTGAACATTGAAGGAATTTTGATGATGAGTGAGTCCCTATCTTCAAAAGAAAAAAATAAAATAGTTGAGCAGTGCCTAACAAATAACATTAAAATCTATAATGTTCCTCTTTTGGAACAATGGAACAAAAAAGAGGATATACAAAATCAGATAAAGCCAATCCAGATCGAAGATCTTTTAGAAAGAGATCAAATCTCAATTGAAAGTGAAACCATTAAATCCAGTTTGGATGGTAAAACTGTACTTGTAACCGGGGGTGCTGGATCTATAGGAAGTGAGATCGTTAGGCAAATTGCCGGGTTTAATCCTAAGCAAGTCGTCATCTTAGATCAGGCAGAATCTGCATTGCATGAATTGGAGTTATATCTATTAGAAAACTATCCATCTTTAAATTTTATAACAGAGCTAGCGAACATTAGTAATATGTATCGTTTAGAATTGTTATTCACGAAGTATAAGTTTAACGTAGTTTATCACGCAGCCGCCTATAAACATGTGCCTATTATTGAAAGAAATCCGCATGAAGCCATTTACGTAAATATCCTAGGAACCGTTAACCTATCAGTACTGTCTGTAGATAATAAGGTTGATAAATTCGTAATGGTTTCAACAGATAAGGCTGTAAACCCTACAAATGTAATGGGAGCATCGAAAAGGGCAGCCGAGATGTACGTACAAGCGCTTCAAAATGATAACAAACTACACACGCGATTTATTACCACCAGATTTGGAAATGTACTTGGCTCAAGTGGCTCCGTAATTCCACATTTCCGTAAGCAAATTGCGCAGGGAGGTCCTGTCACTGTAACTCACAAAGACATTATCAGATATTTTATGACTATCCCGGAGGCTTGTCAGTTAGTGTTGCAAGCAGGAACTATGGGTAACGGGGGGGAGATCTTCGTGTTCGATATGGGTAAACCCGTTAAGATCCTGAAAATGGCTGAAAGAATGATCAGGTTATCCGGTTTGGAACCTTACGAGGATATAGATATTAAAATTACAGGGCTGCGTCCGGGTGAGAAGCTATATGAAGAACTTTTAAATGATACTTCAACTTCGCTACCTACTCATCATCCAAAGATCATGATCTCTAAAGTACCTTGTGGTAGTTTCGATGTAATCAATAAAAGAATTAAAATGATCATTAAAACTGCAACTCGTCACAAAGACAACGAAGTAGTAAAACTATTAAAAGAATTGGTTCCGGAGTTTATAAGTGAGAATTCGGAATTTGAAAGTCTTGATAAAGATGTTATTCTGAAAAAAGAGTAATTTATTTAATAACTAAATCCTTTCCCAACTCTAATCCCTCTGAAAAACTCCACATGAAAAAACTGACATTAATATTAATTAGTTTTATATGTTGTGGAATACATTCTTATTCGCAGGATTTGCTACCTATTAACCCCGAAAGCGAATATCAAAAGGAGTACTTAGGTGAGGGCTTTAATTTAGATAAGGTAGAAGTTATCGCAACAGGTCTGGTTTCTAACGATGAGTCATTACCGTTTTGGATGTATAGGAATACAAATGGTAGAGTATCTGAAGATTCCAATTTTATGGGATTGGCTCGGGTTAGCGCGTCGTATCATCTCTCAGAAAAAAGTTACTTTGAAGCAGGAGCGGGAGTAGTCGCTACTAATGATTCGGATGAAAGTATTCACAGAGACGAATTATACCTGTCTTTTGTAAATTCCTGGCTTCAGGTCACTTTAGGTAGTAAAACCCCTTATGCAAAGTATCAAGGCCTATCTACCGTGGCACAGGACTTTCTACTTTCAGGGAATTCTAGAGCGATGCCTGGATTAGTAATTGAAGCCTCAGAACCTCTTAAATTATCCAATACTATCGAAATAGATTGGGGAATTGGACACTATAGTTTAAACGATGACCGATTTGTTGAAGATACTCGGGTTCATTATAAACGTCTTGGTTTAATATTTAATTTAGACCAAAAGAGCAGTTTTAATCTAGGTGTAGAACACTATGCACAATGGGCAGGTACTTCACCTCAATATGGTGAGCTGCCTGGGAGTTTTAAAGACTATGTAGATGTCTTCTTTGCCAGAAGAGCTGGGGATGATGCAGTTGAGGGTGAAATCCTGAACAGTTTAGGAAACCATCTTGGCTTCTATAATGTTGAATATAATTTCCGCCCTGCGACCGGTGTGTTCTCATTTTATCATCAACATCCTTTTGAAGATGGATCTGGGACTGCATTGAAAAACTTCCCGGATGGAATTTGGGGTTTTTACTTTGGTCCGAATACAAGAGACTATGACAGTTTTATAACCGGGTTTTCGTTAGAATATATTCAAACCACAGATCAAAGTGACAGTGCGAATATAGGGAGTTCCAGAGACAACTATTTTAGCAATTCAATCTATGGTTCCTGGACCTATCATCAAGATGTTATCGGACTTCCATTTATCACCACACTTGAGGGTACTGCAGCTATTCAGTATAATAGAACTAGGGGTTTTAACTTCGGAATAGCAGCAAAACACAAAAACTGGTCTTATAAACTTAAGACGAGCTTAGTTGAAAACCTGGGGTCATTCGTAGATCCAATAGACCCAATTGAAAAGGCTATCTATTCTTATTTTTTAACCACTTGCAATTTGGAGAGTATTGGGGGTAGAATTTCCTTCGGAGTAGGATACGACTACAGTGATAAATTTAATGATAAGTACGGCGGATCCTTATCATATACTCACACTTTTTAAACGTAGCATCTCTTTCCGAAGTATCCCAAAAAATCTACATGCTTATTATCGTTTATTATGATACGATAAGCGAAAAATTTTGCTTCTACAATACTACATTTAGTAAAAATTCTTATTTAATATTACATTTGTGATATGATGGATTTTACAGAATGTGTGGTAGAGAGAGTTCTTCTAATCGATGATGATAAAGCTACCAATTTTTTTAACAAGATGATGGTGTCAAGGCATATGGGATTTGAATATGTAGATGCCGTTCAGGGGGGACAAGAAGCCCTTACTTTGCTTTCGACTTCAAAGAATAAACCTAATCTCATTTTTCTGGATATCAACATGCCCGGGATGAATGGATGGGAATTTCTAACAGCGTTCGAAAATTTAGATGATAAAATTACTAACGGTATAAAAATAATACTGCTTTCCACATCGTCTAATCCCGATGAAGTAATGAAATCCATAAACGATTTCTCTGTAGATGATTATATCAATAAGCCTCTTTCCGCAAGTTTGCTAAACGAAGTGCTTGAGAAACACTTTAGCCATTAATTAAATTCAGCTCATTAGATTAATATTTTTTTTATAGGTTTACACACATTTCAATTTTAGCGACTAAATGATATCCATCCAAATACCCACTAGATTGAAAAGTAATTTTATATTTCCCCTCCATGTTACTTTTGTTTTTATTGTATTTTTAATTCCGAATCTCCTACCTGCTCAGGAAAGAGCAACGATCACGGGAAATGTTTCAGATCAGTTTGGAAATCTTCCGGGAGCCACCGTAAGTATTGAAGGTTTGAATACTGTTACTACCACCGATGTAAACGGAAACTATTCGTTTTCGGTTGAAGAAGGTGAGTACGTAATTGCGGCTTCTTTTGTTATGTATATTAAGAAATCCCAATCGGTTGTAGTTAGAGTGGGCGAATCTGCTCAACTGGATTTCGTACTGGAAACAGGTTTTAGTATTGATCAACCAATTTCGTTAGGATCAAGAGGAACTCCAACTTCAAGCTTGAAAACCTCAGCACCTGTCGATATTATTTCTCCACAGGCAATTTCAAATTCTTCGAGAATGGAATTAGGTTCTGTACTTCATTATTTAGCGCCTTCCTTTCATTCAACTCATCAAACAGTTGCAGATGGAACAGATCATATTGACCCCGCTACTTTACGAGGTTTAGGACCAGACCAAGTACTAGTACTTATAAATGGCAAAAGACGACATAATAGTTCACTTCTAAATGTTAATGGTACCGTTGGAAGAGGTAGTGTAGGTACCGATTTTAACGCGATTCCTTTGGCGACTATAGAAAGAATCGAGATCTTAAGAGAAGGAGCCACTTCTCAATACGGGTCTGATGCAATCGCAGGTGTGATCAACATTATTCTCAAGAAGCAAACTGAGGTAATTGATATTGATAACCGAGTATTAATTAATTCTGAAGGCGATGGTTTTGAAAATTATTCTTCAGGGAATTTCGGACTTAGATTAGGGGATAACGGTTTTCTGAATTTAACCGCTGAATACAGAAACAGAAACGCTACCAACAGAGCAGGCAATTATACCGGTCTTGTTTTTTCTGATGACCCTGTGCAAGACGAAATATTAATTGAGCAGAATAATTTTTTTGATCAAGTTGAGTATTCAGATCGACGTGTGATGGAAATTGGGAATGCAGAAACTCAAAATCTTGCCCTGTATTTTAACGGAGAGTTTAATATGTCCCCAAATGCCACCATATACTTACACGGTGGTAGAAATTATAGAGAGGGAAAAGGCAAAGGCTTTTACAGGTTTCCCAGAGAAAGAGATCGTGTAGTGTTAGAACTTTACCCAAACGGTTTTTCTCCCGAAATTCTAACCGATATTCAAGATGACGCCGTGGTAATTGGCGTTAAAGGGATCAAGAATAATTTTAATATAGATTTTAGTCACTCTATTGGAAGTAATCGAATTGACTATACGGTAAATAATTCGAATAATGCATCATTAGGTATCACCTCCCCAAGAACATTTTACTCAGGTGGATTTGTCTACCACCAAAACACTACAAATCTGGATATTTCAAAACCATTCAATATTTTCGAGGGAATGAACCTGGCTTTTGGAGCCGAATTACGAGTTGAAAATTATCAAATTATAGCAGGTGAGGAAGCATCATTCGTCGATGGGGGTTCAACCTATGTAGATGAAAATGGAGAAGATCTTCCCAGAATACCCGGAGCACAAGTTTTTCCGGGAATACAACCGGAGAACGAATTAAACAGATTTCGCACCAATAGTGCCGGATATATTGATCTTGACGCAAATATTACCGAGAAATTTCTTTTTAAAATTGGAGGTAGGTATGAGTCTTCCAATGACTTCGGTAGTCAGGGGGTTTATAAGTTATCATCTCGTTACCAGTTTAATGATAAGTTGAGCATTCGGGGATCTTTTTCAAAGGGATTTCGGGCACCTTCCTTGCATCAAGTGTTCTTTCAGAATATAAGCACTCAGTTTATAGATGGCGATATCGTGCAGGTAGGAACCTTTAATAACGAAAGTGCCGTGGCCAATGAAGCCTTCGGAATTGAAAATTTAAGTGCTGAGATCTCCAAACATTTTAGTGCAGGACTTAGCGGAAAACTACTAGAGAAGTTTACTTATAGTCTCGATTATTATTTGATTAATATAAAAGACAGAATTGTCTTATCGGGGCAATTTGCCGAAGGCTACGAAGAAATATTAGAACCCTTTAATGTAGGGGCCGCTCAATTTTTTACAAATGCTATCGATTCACGCACATCGGGGGGAGATGTCTCCTTTAACTATAAAGAGTCGTTAGGGATTGGCGAACTGAATGTAGCCCTCTCCGCGAACGTAACTGATACGAAAGTAGTTGGACCTATTAAGGTGCCGGCTGCGTTAGAAGGACAAGAACAAGTACTTTTTAATAGAGAAGAAGTGTCTAGAGTAGAGAACGCACAGCCTAATTTTAAGTTGAATTCGTTAATATCGTATGAGTTCGATAAATATAGATTTCAATTAGGAAATACACTTTTCGGGGAAGTTAAATATTTACACCCGGAAGATGGGGACCCCGATAATTGGGTGCTTAATGAGTACAACGGAATAGTAGAAACTCGAGATCAAACCTTTTCGCCAAAGTTGGTTACAGATATGACTATTTCCTATCAGTTGAACAATAACATTAGATGTACTCTGGGAGGCAATAATGTTTTTAATGTGTATCCCGATGCGCATACCCATTCTGCAAATACCAGTGATGGTAACTTTGTATACAGTAGAAGGGTGCAACAATTTGGTGTTAGCGGAGCCAACTATTACCTTAGATTATTACTTAGACTCTAATGAATAGCCTAAATACTCAGATGATAAAATTCTGGAGGATCGTTTCGTTCCTGTCTCTTGCATTGCTGTTACTTGCTTCTCATGGAATGAGAGCGCAGAACACAGAAAATGAACAAGTTAAAAGACTTCAAAGAACCATTTTCATTTATAATTTCGCTCAGCAGGTGGGCTGGCCGGCTAATTCTGAAAGTGATGTTTTTAGAATAGGTGTTCTAGGTCCCGATAGAACAGCTTCCGACCTGCAGGTAATGTCACAGCAACGAAGAATTTCGAATAAGCAGATAGAAGTAACTCGCTTTCAAAAGGTCAAGGATATTGCCAATATAGATTTGCTGTATGTGAACAGTAAGTATAATTTCGATATTGAATATATTTTAAGTAAGATTAGTGGTGAAAATGTCCTACTTATTTCTGAAGATTACAGATATAACTCTTCAATGATCAATATGGTCAATATTGGAGATTCGTTCGAATATGAAATTAATGAATCTCTTCTGAAAAATGAGAATTTCGTTTTAGCTCCAAGCTTGGCTGAAAATGCCATAAGCACAGCTGAAAAATGGAAGGAGCTGTACCGTTTAGCTGAAAAATCCAGAATTCAGGAAATCTCAAAACAAGAAATTCAAAAAAAGACAATTCAGAATAAAAAATCTGAACTTGATAAAAAGCAGCAACAAATCGAAAACCAAAAAGTAGCTCTGGATGTTTCAGAGGATTTAATTCTTAAGCAGAAAGATACTATAGATGTTTTATGGCTTCAGAACGAACTTCAGAATAAAAAATACCAGGATAAGGTCTTGATTGAAAGAGAACTGGAAAGAAATATTGAAGAACAACTTGTGTTTATAAAGAGCCAGGAACAGGATATTGCCAATAGTGCCGATATTATCCAGGAGCAACAAGAAGTCTTATCAGAATTAAATGACAGCATCAAAGAAAGAGACGAGATCCTCAAAGAACAAAATACGATCATTGAATCACAAAAATTAAACAATATTCTACTATTGGTGATCGCAGGATTAATTTTCCTCGCCGGAATTATAATTTTCAGAAGTTATCTTTCTAAGAAAAGATTAAACAGGGAGTTGGAAGAAAAGAATAAGGCAATAGAGCAACAGGCAACCGAACTTATTTTTAAAAACAATGATCTGGAACAATTTGCGTATATAGCTAGTCATGACTTACAAGAACCTTTGAATACGATTACAAGTCTAATCGAACTTCTTCGGATGGATTACAAAGATTCACTGGATGAAACTGCAAACGATACGCTTACGTATATCCACGAATCCAGTGTGAGAATGCGGGAATTAATAAACGCTCTACTAAAACATTCGCGTCTGGGCTTAATGAATGACCTTTCAGAAGTGGATTGTAACAAATTAATAGAGGAAATAAAACTTGATCTTAAAGAGGTAATAAAAGAAAGTGCACTAACACTAACTACACAACAACTTCCAACCGTTTTTGCTTCAAAAGTGGAACTGAGATTGGTCTTTCAGAATCTGATTTCGAATGCGGTAAAATTTAAAAAACCCAATGTTGCTCCTGTCGTAAATATTTCCGTTAAAAAAATATCCGGTGAGAAAGACTCCACCAAAGAAATGTGGCTGTTTTCTGTTCAGGATAATGGAATAGGTATAGCGGAACAATATCAGGAACGTATATTTTCCATTTTTCAGCGGCTACACGCACGGGAAGAATATGAAGGTACAGGGATTGGACTTGCCCATGTAAAGAAGATCATAGATTGCCATAATGGTAGAATCTGGCTTACTTCGGAAGAAGGACAAGGCTCAACATTTTACTTTACAATACCTGCTTAAGAAAACGCCGAACTTCAGAAAGATCTAATTAGTCTCGACCTGTAAGAATAACCCCGGATGATACTCACTAAAAACAAGTTAAGATTAGAGTTCTACAGAAGCGATAGAAATTAGGACACCGCCTTTTAAATGATTGTAATGATTCAGGTTATCATTACTTTTCTTACCAAACTATAAATATTTGTTAAATGATTCCCATGGAATGTTTAATGAATAGACTAAATGATTAAACATTATGTATTTTTATGCAAAGAATACAAGATGAGAACAATTATAATACTTGGTGGAAGCAGAGGTATTGGTCGTGCTATTTTAGATGTATTGGTTCAGAAGAATCAAGTCATTAATATTAGCAGATCGCGACCTGAAGTGGAACACGAAAACCTTACCCATTACAGCTGTGATATCCTAACCGACGAATTGCCGGATATTGAAAAGGCAGATTCTCTAGTTTATTGCCCCGGAAGTATTAATTTAAAACCTTTTGAAGGACTGAGCCTTGATGATTTCCGATCAGATTTTGAGATAAATGTGGTAGGTGCCGTACGAGCCATTCAGAAATATATTGATATCCTGAAAAAAGGGAACCATCCATCGATCATATTATTTAGCACGGTGGCATCTAAATTAGGTATGCCATATCATACAAGCACAGCTGCTTCGAAATCTGCGATAGAGGGGCTGGTAAAATCCTTAGGTGCCGAATTCGCACCAACGATTCGTGTAAACGCAATTGCCCCTACGGTAACGGATACAGATTTAGCTTCAAAGTTACTTCGGAATGAGAAAATGACAGCTAAAATGATAGAACGTCACCCTCTTAAAAAATATTTAGAACCTAAAGAAGTTGCTGAAATGGCAACCTTTTTACTGTCTGAAAAAGCCGCCTCAATTTCGGGTCAAATATTTGAAATGGACTGCGGTATTGTAAGTTTTAAAATTTAAATTAAATATTATGTTCGGCTTATTCAAAAAGAAAACTGAAAAAGAAAAATTGTACGACCAATATCAAAAGTTGCAAAGCGAAGCTTACAGGTTGTCCACAACCAATCGCAAATTGAGCGATCAAAAGATGTATGAGGCAGAAGAAATTATGAAAAAACTGGAAGCATTAAATTAATACTGCATTTCGATCATGAAAGAGAATATACCCGATAATGTTGTTTTCGATTCTGAAAAACAGACATATGATGCCGCTCTCAGGCCGTATGGCACCAACGTGGGAGCGCCTTCTATTACAACTAAAGACACCGCAACTTGGAAGAATCGGAATATCCACAAAGTAAATCAGCAATTTCGAGCACGTCACTTAGAACTTCAGGCATCACATCAAAGGATGATGGAACAATTTGAATACAATAATTTAGTTTATAACGCCAAATTCAATTTTGAACCTATAATTGGTGAAACTTATCATTTATATAGAGATAAGAAGTCCGAATCATTTTTATCTGTAATCGCACCTAACGAATGCAATTTCGATTTTGTGGGGAGCTTTTACCTCAATGCCGATCAAATCTGGAACAAGGTTTCACTGTAAATAATGCTATGAAAATTTTAGAAAACTTTTCAGAAAGAGAATTGGACAGGATCATAGAAATGGCGTGGGAAGATCGTACACCTTTTGAAGCGATTGCTTATCAGTTTAACCTACCCGAAAAGGATGTTATTAAAGTGATGCGCTCTCAATTAAAAGAAAGCAGTTTCAAATTATGGAGAAAACGAGTGAATAGTGGTGTGAGCACTAAACATCTCAAAAAACGAAGTTCAGAAATAAATCGTTTTAAATGTTCAAGGCAACGAGCTATTTCCAGCAATAAAATTAGTAAACGATAATCATAGAGATAGAATTAAACCATTGCAGTATCTTTGCTTCGTATGAGCACACTGGTACAAATTTCTGTTTTGCCAAAGCAAATTGAAGACGACAATTATGTCCTGGAAAGAGCATTAGAAAAAGCTAAGCTTCGGAAAGACTTAATTACAGATTGGCGCATACGAAAGCGTTCGATTGATGCTCGCAGGAACCCGATAAAATACAATTTGCAAATTGAATTCTGGCTGAAGGGCCAAGAACGAGAAATAATTTTGCCGTTTATTCCGAAGAATGTAACCGATGCTCCCGAAATAGCGATCATTGGTGCGGGACCGGCAGGATTGTATGCCGCATTGAGGGCTGTTGAGGCAGGATTAAGGCCTGTCGTTTTCGAACGCGGAAAGGATGTTCGTTCCAGACGTTTCGATCTTGCCAAGATCAACAAAGAACACATCGTAAATCCGGAATCTAATTATTGTTTTGGCGAAGGTGGCGCCGGAACCTACTCCGACGGAAAATTATACACTCGATCAAAAAAACGCGGTAATGTTTTAAAAGCTATGGAGTGGTTCGTGCATTTTGGCGCAGATCCAGACATTCTTGTTGATGCCCATCCTCACATTGGCACCAATAAACTTCCCAAGATCATTACAGCTATGCGCGAAGCGATAATTGAGGCCGGGGGAGAAGTTCATTTTAATTCAAAACTCACAGATCTTAGCATTAGTGATGATCATATTGAAGCTATTCAAATAAACGATAGTGACTGGAAGCATTTCGAAAATGTAGTTTTGGCAACAGGTCATTCGGCAAGAGATATTTTTTATCTTCTTCACAAAAAGGAGATTAAAATTGAAGCAAAACCCTTTGCTATTGGTGTTCGAATTGAGCATTCTCAAGAACTTATTGATACAATTCAGTACCACGGCGACTGTGAAAATCCCTATTTACCACCGGCTTCCTATGCGTTGGTAGAGCAGATTGATGGGTTAGGAGTTTATAGCTTTTGTATGTGTCCGGGAGGTATCATAGCGCCTTGCGCCACACAACAAGAGGAAGTAGTTACCAATGGATGGAGCCCAAGTAAAAGAAATAATCCTTACGCAAATTCGGGTATCGTGGTGAGTGTTGAGCCGTCAGATCTTCCGAATTTTAAGGCGAATGATCCTTTTGTTTGTTTAGATTTTCAGAAATATGTAGAAAAAAGATGTTGGGAGGCAGGAGGAAAGACTCAAGCGGTCCCAGCCCAACGAATGGTAGATTTCGTCAACGGAAAACTTTCGGTAGATTTTCCAAAAACTTCGTATCAGCCGGGAGTTGTTTCGGCCGATCTAAATGAGGTGTTACCCCCATTAATTTCTAAAAGGTTAAAAAAAGCGTTTGTTCTCTTCGGAAAAAAACTGAACGGATATTATACTAACGACGCAGTTTTACACGCACCCGAGAGTAGAACGTCATCTCCTGTTTCAATTCCACGTAATGCTGAAACTTTAGAGCATATTGATATAAGAGGATTGTATCCTTGCGGAGAGGGCGCCGGTTACGCCGGAGGAATAATTTCGGCAGCGATCGACGGAATTAATTGTGTGGATGCAATAGCTTTGAAATACCAAAAGTTAAAATAATTCGTTTTAAATCAGATATTTAGTGTTTTTGTCAAAACTTTATGAAAACAAATTATCAAACTAACTATTTGATTATTAATTTTGCAGCCCTTTAAATGATATCATGATTCAGGATATAATTATTGCAATATTATGGAGTTTGTCTCCCTTTGGTGAAGCCAAGGTGGGGATCCCCTATGGTATGGTCAATGGTGTTAATATCTATTTGGTTTTTGCGCTTTGTTTTGCGGCAAATGTTTTGGTTTTTCCTTTAATGATGTTTTTCCTCGATAAAATAAACCGTAATCTGTTGCGATGGAAATTTTATAAAAGATCTGCGATTTGGGTAGCACGACGTGCGAAGACAGGTTCGGGCAATAAGATAAAAAAATACGGATTTTGGGGGTTAATTTTCTTTGTATCAATTCCGTTGCCCGGTACAGGAGTATACGCTGGAAGTATTGCTTCTTATTTGTTTAAAATTGAAAAAGGCAAGGCCTTTTGGGCAAATACTATTGGGATCTTCATCTCTTCCTTAATTGTTTGGGGGACAACGCTCATAACTATGAATGGCGTTGCTTAGAAGAATTAATAAGAATAAAAAAAGCCCGGCCGAGGCAGAGCTTTAGGGTTCAAGCAAAGAATGTACTCGAACTTATGATCTAATCTAATTACTGCTTAACTTCGTTAACGATCGTAGCAGTGGTATCAGTTACTTCAACATTAGTTTCAAGGGCAGTTTCTTCAGCTTCTTCAATCATTGGAGTCTCAACTGTTTCTTCAATAGTTGTTACTTCCTCAGTTTTTTCTTCTGTATTACGACAAGAAGAAACAGATACCATCAATACTAATGCTAAGGCACTAAAAATTACTTTTTTCATTTTTTTATAAAAATTTACTTTGCGTTAAAATGCCGGCAAATGTAAATTATTATTTGACACGTGCAACATATGGGAAAATTATTTTCCAATACAAAAGTTTGCAAAGATATTCCCCAGCAAATCATCATTTGTAATTTCTCCAGTGATCTCGCCGAAATAATAAAGTGCTTGTCTTATATCGATCGCCAAAAGATCTCCACTTAAATTGGCATCAATTCCTTCCTGAACCTTGGTTATTTCTTCAAACGCCTTGAGTAGCGCATCGTAATGCCGTGAATTGGTCACAATGGTCTCATTGTTACGAAGAGCTCCCGTATTTACAAATTCCAGAAGGGTATTTTTAAGATTGTCAACACCATTTCCGGTCTTTGCAGAGAGTAAATGGATATTTGAGATTTTAGATTTGATATTTGAAATTTGCTCATTGGATAGCAGATCTACTTTATTAGCGATTATCACCATTTGTTTTTGTGGAAACCGATTCCTTATTTTTTCAATTTCTACTTTAAAATTGGAAACTGCATCGCTACCCTCTGCCAATTGAACACTACTCACTAAAAATATCACTACCTGCGCCTGTTCAATTTTTTCAAAGGTTTTTTTTATTCCAAGTCCCTCAATAACATCAACAGTTTCACGAATACCAGCCGTGTCAATAAATCTGAAACCAATTCCGCCAATACTTAATTCATCTTCAATGGTATCGCGAGTAGTACCGGCAATATCACTCACAATAGCTCTTTCCTCATTAAGTAAGGCATTGAGAAGTGTAGATTTACCAACGTTGGGTTCCCCCACGATCGCAACCGGAATACCATTTTTTAGCACATTACCTGTGGCAAACGAATCGATTAGTCGTTTTAAAACCTGCGTTATTCTATGTATTAATTTCTGAAATTCCTCTCTGTTGGCAAACTCCACGTCCTCTTCAGCAAAATCCAATTCTAATTCAATAAGGGAAGCGAAGTTGAGCAGTTCCTCCCGAAGCACCTTTATTTCATTCGAAAACCCGCCACGCATCTGCTGTATCGCCAGTTGATGTGATGCTTCCGAATCACTTGCAATGAGATCTGCTACTGCTTCGGCCTGACTAAGATCCATTTTTCCGTTTAAGAAAGCTCTCAAGGTAAATTCTCCCGCAGTTGCCATTCTACAGCCATTCCGAAGACATAATTGTATAATTTCTTGCTGTATGAACGCACTTCCATGACATGAAATTTCCACAACATCCTCCCCGGTATAACTATTCGGATTCTTAAAGATCGTGATAAGCACTTCATCAATAATTCTCTTACCGTCCTTTATATGCCCTAAATGTACTGTATGTGACTTCTGATTAGAAAGCTCCTTTCCTGATACCGATTTGAACAGTTTAGTAGCAATAGCGATAGCATTTTCCCCCGAAAGTCGGATAACAGCAATGGCTCCCGCGCCGGCAGGTGTCGCTAAAGCAACAATAGTGTCGTGATAAATCATTGAGCAAAAATACAAATTCCTTTTAGAGGTTTGTTATTACTCTTTTTTTAATCCTTCAATAATCTTCTTAAATTCTTCATTACATTCTTCTATGGAAGTACTTAGAGATTGCTCATTAATGGGAGTTGAACGCAACAAAGTTCTACACTCTTTTAAAAGCTCACTCAAATTATCTGCCTGTATGTAATATAAGGACATCGTACTGGTATGAATGAGATTGGAAAGTTGTTCGATGTCCCTTTTCTTAATAGCTTTTTTAAAGTCCTTTTGATAACTAATTAATGCATCAAGAGTACTTAATCTGAATTTTCTAAGATACTCAGGTTTATTCTTAGCCATTTTCTTATATCGAGTCAAACTAAAACTTGCGGAAACTGCCGGTTTCTTTTTGCTTTTGAATTTTGGTTTTTTGGATTTATTTTCAACCAACTTCTCTTGATCTGATATATTTGATAACTGTTTTGGCTCATCGATATTTTGATACTTTACTAAGGTTTCATATAAGTGCTGAGGCTGAAACGGCTTGGGGAGATAATCGTCAATACCAGCCTTCAAAAGTTGTTGTTGTACTTCACCTTTAGCCGAAGCCGAAAATGCCACAATAGTAGGTTTTTTTTCAGTCTTTCTCTTTCGGATTTCTTGTGCGGTTTCGTAACCATTCATTTTTGGCATTTGCAGATCCAACAAAATAACATCAAAATCGGTGGTTTCGCAAAGGCTTATCGCGCTATACCCGCTATCGGCGGTCATATAGTTAATGTTCCATTGTTCTAAATACTGTGCCGCAATAAAAATATTATCGGGATTATCGTCAACTACCAATACGTTAATATTTTTAAAATTATCTGATCTCGAGGCAGCAGAAACTTTCTCTTCCTCATCTAATTCCCGACCGTATTTTTTATACCTAATATTAAAACTAAAAGTAGATCCCGAATTTAAACTGCTTGATACATTTAAGTTACTCTTGTGAAGCTCAAGAATCTTCTTACTAATAGTTAATCCAAGCCCTGTGCCACCAAATTCCACACTCACATCATAACTGGCTTGTGAGAATTCATGAAATATAGCTTCCAGTTTTTCTTCGGGAATTCCTATGCCGGTATCGGTTACTTCAAATAACAGTAGTACACTTTTCTTGTATTCTTTTACTAATGTTATTGAGATGGAAACGTGGCCCTCTTTTGTGAATTTTATAGCGTTACCAACTAAATTAGTTAGAACCTGTTTCAGTTTTACCGGATCTCCAAGGAGATTTTGCGGGACACGTTCGTCCAAATTTAAATGAAGATCGATTGATTTTTGCTGTGCTTTAACTGAAAACGTATGCTTTAAAACATCAGCAAGATCATAGAGATTAAAAGGTTTTTGTTCTAATTGAATTTTATTAGCTTCAATCTTACTCAGATCTAATAGGTTATTCACTAAACTCAACAAATGCTCGGAAGAATGAAGAAGGAGTCTGGCGTACTCTTTCTGATTTTCGTTTAACGGGGTTTGATGAAGGAGATTTCCAATACCAAGTATAGAATTTAACGGTGTTCTTATTTCATGACTTATCGTAGCCAAAAAATCTGCTTTTGCTTTCGAATCGGCTTCCGCTTTTCGTTTAGCTTTTAAGATTTCAGCTTCATATTGCCAACGATCTGAAATATCTAAAATAGTGCCTTGATAGTTGGTAGGTTGATTTCCTGTTGCCTGAATTTCTCTAACATTTATCAAACAATGTAATATGCTTTTATCTTTCCTTACAATATCAAAATACACTTCTTTTATAAAACCCTGCATTTTTATTAACGGAAAGAAATGAGTTTCAAAGAATATTTGCCCACCAATTTTAAACAGACTGGGTAAAGTGCGTATATGGATCAATTCTTTTTTGTCATATCCCAACCAATTTGATAGAGTACTGTTTAAATCGGTTATTAGACCATCATCTTGAAATGAGATCGAACCACAAGGAGAATTGTCGTATAACTCGAGAGCGGCCCTTAATCGACCTCGATCAAATCTTTTAGACTCGTTATCTTTAGACATGCTCTTTTTTTTGCAAGTATTCCTGTATAGCACTTACTGTCTCTTCCGGAGCACTTAAGTTAGGACAATGGCCGGTTGCATTTAAAAGTTTGTATTCAGAGTTTTTTATATTCTTAGCCACATAGTCACCAACGACTACAGGAGCTATAACATCTTGAGAACATTGGAGTACCAGGGTGGGGGTAATGACATTTTGCAGATCTTCTCGGTTATCTGATAGAAAGGTGACTCTGGCAAAATTTTTGGCGACCTCAGGATCGGTCTGACAAAAACTATTTGTTAATTCATCTCCTAATTCAGGACGATCGGAATTTCCCATGATCACAGGTGCCATCGAAGCCGACCAGCCTAAATAATTACTGTCTAATGCTTCCATTAATTCTTCAATCGCCTCATTCTCGAACCCCCCTATATATTCTGAGTCATTAATATATCTGGGTGATGGACCTATCATTATTAAGTGAGAAAATAATGAAGGCTTCTTATTGGATGCCAAAACACCGATCATAGCACTAACAGAATGCCCAACGAAGATTACGTTAGTTAGATTTAATCCAGTACAAATTGAAATTACATCGTCTGCATACGCCTGCAACGAACTATATTTTTCTTTAGAATAGGAGTCAATATCAGATTTACCTCCGCCAATATAGTCGAAAAGTATGATTTTGTATTGTTTCTCGAAATGAGGATACACAAACCTCCACATGTTTTGATCACAGCCATAACCATGCGCAAACATCATAGGCTGTATACCTTCACCTAAAACTTTAACATTAAATTTTTTGAAAATTTCTGCACTCAGTGAATTATTCATAAAATGGTTAGTTAAAATTGAAAATTCTAAAATTAAAATGCACTAGATGTTCAATACTTTAAAGGTATTAGATTTGAAACTGAAAACCTAATGTTTAATTGATAAGAAGTTTGTATCAACAGTCCCTATTTACTGAAACGAGACATTTTTATTATACAATGTTCTCACTCCTTATTGCTTAGCACATCATATGAAATATCATATTTGATGTAACATTTTAGTTTTTCTTACTACTTATTAAGTACAATCAAAAAAATCAATCAAAAATGGAAGTCATCAACCCCACTAAAAAAAGAACCGATAATCAATTGCTGGTTATCACACATTTGTCACAGTTACTAACATATATTACAGGATTTGGCGGACTCATAGTCCCGTTAGTTATATGGGCGAGTTCAAAAGATAGAGTAGAAGGGTTAGACGAACACGGTAGATCTATTATCAATTTTCAAATTAGTCTATTACTTTACGCGATTATAAGTATTCCGGCTATTTTATTATTAGGTCTGGGGATCTTAATGCTAATTTTTGTGTGCGCGATGGGCTTTATTCTCCCTATTGTTAATGCGATTAAAGCAAGTAACGGAGAACCACCAAGTTATTTCGGAACTATACGTTTTATCTAAAAAAAAAGAAAACCCACCAATCGGTGGGTTTTTTCTTAGTTTTTAGATCTTTTTATTGAAGATATTTAAAATACTCAAAATTTCCAATCATAGTTACATCGCCTCCGGTATTCGTGCTCGCAACAATATTGAAACCTCCTGTTACAAGGCGATAATCCGGATCTTCAGCACTTACAAGGCTTTCAAGAATTGTAATTGTCCCGGAAATTGAGTTATAGGTGATCATTGCTGCTTGATCGCGAATTACAACCTGGGTTACAAAATTATTAGGATCCACATTGTTTACTTCCTTTACAACCCCTCCGTTAAGTCCATCTGTACTATTTAGGAATATTCTTATAACGTTATTATTGGCATCGGTTATATTCAACGTTAGTGTACCATCACTGCTTCCGGCATCATAAAACCCGAGAGTAGAATTATAATTAGTAAAGGTACCACCATTAATTGTAGCGTTAAATCTTACCTCCGGATCTGTTTGCCCTACGCTATCTCCGTCGTCTTTGTTGCAGGACACAATTGCCAATGTTAGAAGCAGGATAGTTAGTGTTTTAAGTGTTTTCATAATTATCTATTTAGTCGTTATTTCTTATTCATCGATAAAAGAATAACATGTCATCAAAGATATCTGCAATTCAAACGGGGACTAGTACTCGATTCAACCCATCGCTTCTTATTATTCCCATAAAATCTAAGGAGGTTTGTTAGACTGTAAATCTTAAAAACATTAATTATGATTAGTACACACTTTCAACCAATTAAAAAATCAACCTTTAGGTTACTTCGTCACATTTTCGTTGTAATCATCTTTTGTAGTTCAATAAATATTGTCGCTCAGAGTACGACACAGAGCGATCAAGGCATTTTTGAATTTGATTCTGAAATAATAGATTATGGAACAATAGCCGCGAACTCGGATGGCGTACGCACATTTACATTTACAAATGTTGGAACGGCACCTATTATTATTGCGAGTATTAAAACCAGTTGCGGATGTACCGTACCTACAAAGCCAAAGAAACCCGTGTTACCCGGTGAAACAGGCGAAATTGGAGTTAAATATGCAACCAATAGGATAGGAACATTTTCTAAAACTATAACGGTAATATCTAATGCTTCAGAAGGAAATAAGTTATTAAAGATTAAAGGAAAAGTTGAAAAAGGGAAGATTAGTTCGCTTTAAAAATGTGCCGACAAAAGAAAAACCTGCAGAAAGATAACTTTTTGCAGGTTTTTAATATTAATTCTAAAATTATAATGATTTTACAAGCTCTGGGAAGTTTTTCAGCTCCCGACTTAATTATTCAGCATCACCGGCATTACCAACATTGTTACATTTTCGCCCTCATCCAGACCATCTACAGGGGTTAGAATACCCGCACGATTGGGTAAAGACATTTCTAAAGAAACATCATCGCTGGTTAGATTGTTCAGCATCTCGGTAAGAAATCTCGAATTGAAACCTATCTGCATATCATCACCTTGATAATCGCAGGTAAGTCGTTCTTCTGCTTTATTGCTGTAATCGATATCTTCTGCCGAAATATTTAATTCGGCTCCCGCGATCTTTAATCTTATTTGATGTGTAGTTTTGTTCGAAAATATGGAAACACGTCGTACACTGTTCAAAAATTGATTTCTGTCAATGCTTAGTTTGTTCGGATTTTCCTTCGGAATTACAGCTTCGTAATTTGGATATTTACCGTCGATCAATCTACAGATCATTTCTGTGTTGTCGAAAGTGAATTTTGCATTACTCTCGTTGTACTCAATTGTTACTTCATCTTCGCTACCTGCAAGAATGGATTTTAAAAGATTCAAAGGTTTCTTTGGCATGATGAATTCGGCTGTTTCAGTTGCCGAAATATCAGTTCTGGCATATTTTACCAATTTATGTGCATCGGTTGCCACAAACGTAAGCCCTTCCGAAGAAAACTGAAAAAAGACCCCACTCATCACCGGACGAAGGTCATCGTTTCCACTGGCGAAAATAGTCTTGCTGATGGCGGTTGCCAAGACATCACCCTGTAAAACAGTAGAACTTGGCTCTTTTAACTCTACAGCGCTTGGAAACTCTTCTCCGTTGGCATAAGCCAAAGCGTACTTTCCGTGGTTCGAACTAATTTCAATGGTGTTATTATCCTCAACGGTAAAGGTTAAAGGTTGTTCAGGAAAAGTTTTTAAAGTGTCTAATAACAATCTGGCAGGAATACAAACACTCCCTTTTTCACTACTTTCTACTTCCAGTTTGGAAGCAATAGTAGTCTCCAGATCTGAAGCAGAAACAGTGAGGTTATTATTATCCAGATCGAACAAAAAATTATCTAAAATTGGAAGCGTATTGTTGTTGTTTATGATGCCGCCTAATACTTGTAGTTGTTTTAATAAATAGGAACTCGATACAATGAATTTCATGCAAATTATATTTTAAACCTCTGAAGCATTTCAAAGAGGTTGAAATTGACTTTTAGCTTACCTACAAATATATTTCAATTGCCTAGTTTGATAAAACAAACTTATTAACATTTATCGTGTGTATTTTCGTTTTCGGAAGTATGTAAAAGCGAGACCAAAAATTACCAGCAATCCCAGTGGTAGCAACAGGTTGATCACTTGCCACTTTGTTCTTTCTTCAGCAGTCTTTAACGGATCAAGAAAAGGAACCGAAATTTCTTTGGACCTAATGTTTATAAGTCCGGTGTCGTCTAACAGATAATTTACCGTATTGAGTAGAAATTCTTTATTTCCGTACATCGATTGAGTCATTTTATCGAAGCCCAATTCTAAAGGTCTGTTTCCTTGAAACTGGTTTTTAATAATATCTGCATCGCTTATGATCACCATTTTGGTAGGAATGCTTTTTGTTTTGTCTTCGGAAAGTTTAAAGGGTTTTATCCTGTTTGCTAAGGCAGAAGGAAATTCGCCTTCTAATAGTACGGCTAGCGGTATCACTCCTGCGTTGTATTCGGAAGGATTTGGACCTTCATTAACGACTTTTAGATTCTTCGGAATATCGATATCGTAATTGATCTCATCGGGTAAACCCGCAAGCTTAGTAATAGGCGAGGAGCTTAATAGAACGGTCTTTTTTACATCATTCTGAAGGGTGTCGATCTCACTAACATATTCAAATTTCACAGCTTCAATATTCGAAACGACAGGATGATTATTATCGCTTGCCGATAACGGAAAATAAAACCACGGATAGCGATTGTATTGTGAGTCGTTCTCATTACCTGTGGCTAAAACAATAGGGGCAGAGATCACATCTTTTACAAGATTAGGGTTAATTCGGATACCATACTTAAATAATAGATCCGTTAAATTCAGGTCTCTTTTTATAGCAAATACCTTCCCGCTTAATTCATCCACGCGCTGTTCTGTCATATCTAATAACCACAGCGAAGCTCCACCATTCATAATATACTGATCGAGAATATATTTTTCTGAATCTGAAAAGGCTTCAGTGGGTTGAGCGATCACCACCAGGTCATAATTCTTTAAGTCGTTTAGCGTTCGTTGTGGCGATACTGCAACCGAATCTAACGTAAATGGAGCAATTCTATAGTATTCCTTTAAGGTGGTTAGGAAATCTGCAAGATACCTATCGTCCAATTCGCCATTTCCCTTTAAAACGGCTACACTGCGCTTTTTTGGGGTAACCAACTTGTTAAAAGCATCTGCAAAAGCGTATTCTAAATTTTGAATAGAGTTGTTAACACGTTCTTCGGAAGTGGTTCCTAACTGATTTTTAAGGAGAGGGATCCTAACAGTTTTCTCATTGTACGTAGCGAGTGCCCACGGATATATTCGTTCTGTGCTAACCTTTCCATTTTCTCTTACTTGTACTTCGGCAGGATTCAGACCCATCTGAAACAATTTCTTCTCTACAGCTTCCGGGTCTTCTTCATCTTCCAAAGGGTCTATAAACTCATAATTGATATTCGGATTGTAGGCTGTAAATTCTTCTAATAATTGCTTGGTTTCAGTTTGAAGTCTTTTAAATTCGGGAGGAAAATTTCCTTTTAAAAACACATCAATTATGATAGGTGAGTTCACATCAGAAATAGTATTCTTAGCCGCTTCCGAAAGGGTGTAACGCTTATCCTGAGTTAAGTCGAAACGTTTGTAAAAGTAGTTTCCGAAGACATTCAGCAAAATAACGCCAACAAGCAACCCTATAAACTTCGCGATATGTTTCTTGCTTTTCGTCACTATTCTTTCCGAAGATTTAATATGGTTAGAGCAATAAACAGAACAGCTATACTCACAAAATAAATTAGATCCCTTGTGTCTAAAACACCGCGAGCCACACTGTCAAAATGAGCTTTCATCCCAAGATTTGCAATATTGAAACCGGTGCTCATACTAGACAACCCTTCAAACCCGAAATAGAGCAGGAAGCAAAGAAATACGGCCAGAATAAATGCAACGATCTGGTTCTGAGATAATGTGGAGGCAAATATTCCAATTGCTGCGTAAGCGAATATTAAAAATAACAACCCTATATACGAACCAAGTGTACTTCCAACATCCCAATTACCGGGAGGATTTCCTAAACTTGAAATGGTATATATGTATAAAAATGAAGGTATGATAGCGATTGTAATTAGTAAAGTTGCTCCAAAATATTTTCCCAGCACTATATTTCTAATCGAAATAGGCTTAGTGAGTAGTAATTCTAATGTTCCCATTTTTTTCTCATCACTAAACGCTCGCATCGTTACAGCAGGAATTAAAAACAGTAAAACCCATGGCGCTAACTCGAAGAAACTTGAGAGATCGGCAAAACCTGCATCCAGTATATTGAAATTCCCACTAAATACCCATAGAAATAGTCCGTTGATCACTAAAAAAATAGCCACAACCAAATATCCAATAGGACTGGAAAAAAAGCTGTTTATTTCGCGTTTAATTAGTGTTAACATTTATCTTTTGTTAGTAGCTTTTTAATTGTAGAATTTTTAAAAGTATATTCCATGGGTGTTTAATTTAAGCCGTTAACAGTAGTAAGTGTATCCACACTCCAGGCTTGCGCTTTAGAACGAAACTTTGGTTTAGTTGTTGCCCAAACTCCTTTGAACAACTCACTTTTTCTATAATTTTCGAGATCTGTTTCTTTCTGCCACCTGCTGTAAGTAAAAAAAATGGTATCATCATTTTTATCGCGATACAATTCTAAGAACAAACAACCCGGGAAATTCCTAATCTTCGATTTTACTTCCTCAAAATTAGCAAGAAAAGCAGGAATTTCACTCGCTTCAAATTCCATCTTTACAATTCTTGTGAACATATTTTCATTTAATTTATTCTACTAATTATTTGGCAAAGTTAACGGTAATTGTATCGCGATACTCCAATCCAAATAGCGTAGAGGCGCTTCCCACGGTACTCGGATTACTTTTATATATGGACAATTCAAGATATCCGGACGAATTCCATAAGGCTAGCTTTTTCCCATCTTCCTCTCTTTTTTCACTTGGAAGGTCAAAATTTATAGCATCGCTATAATGGGTATGCACCTTAGTAAAACTCGCTGTTCTTGCAGAGATCTTAAATTCTCTACCCTTGCCAACTTCTTCAAACTGACTTTTGGTAATATTACTGATCACATTACCATAATTGTCTATATAAATTACATTTCCAATGATCTGATTGGCCTCAACATTAACTACCGGTTTAATTCCGGTAAGCTGTTTTATTTCTGAAATAGTTTTCCCGATCACCTCCAAAGTACCTCCACGTGCGATATGACAAGCCACTTTAACGAATACATCCAGCACAGGGAAATTACTAATGATTCGGTCATGAATATTTATCTCCACTATTTTCTCGGGATTGATCTCATTAACCAACATGGAAATGATCCCGTTATCTGCGCAAATAAAGTAATGACCGTCTAAAAAAACGGCAATATGCTTGTTTTCAGGATTTAACTCGCTGTCAATACCCACAATATGAATAGTGCCTTGTGGAAAGCTCTTATAAGCATTCTGAATGATATAAGCCGCCTCGGTACTGTGAAATGGGGAAATTGAATGTGAGATATCAACAATTTTTACATCGTCTAATTCACTGTAAATTGCGCCCTTAACCGCACCTGCAAAGTGATCCTTTTCTCCAAAATCGGTTGTAAGTGTAATGATCGGCATTAATGAATTGTTGATATTTTGTTAATTCAATTACCACAAAAATAGGTTACTTTTGTGAGTAGCAAAACTATTTTTTGCTTTGTATCATTTATTTTAATTTTTCTGCTTTTGAACGAACTTATTATCGAATTAACTGAAATTAGCCCTAGAGAGTTCTTCGGACTTCAAAACGCTAATATCGATCTCCTGAAAAACTATTTTCCTAAACTAAAAATTGTAGCACGCGGTAGTAAGATAAAGGCCTACGGCGATGAAGAAGTGCTCGAAGAGTTCGATAGACGTATGACTATGCTGCTCGAACATTTCGCTAAATACAATAAAATAGATGAAAATGTAATAGAACGGGTTTTACTTAGTCGCGATAAGGATGAATATGAAACTTCAGCAAAAAGCGGGGAAGTTTTAGTTCATGGTGTGAGCGGTAAATTGATTAAAGCGCAGACCGCTAATCAACGAAAGCTCGTAGAAATGATGGGCAAAAATGATATGGTATTCGCTGTAGGACCTGCAGGAACAGGTAAAACCTATACCGGGGTTGCATTGGCAGTAAAGGCCCTAAAGGAAAAACAAGTAAAACGAATTATTTTAACCAGACCCGCGGTAGAAGCAGGGGAGAATTTAGGATTTCTACCCGGAGACTTAAAGGAGAAGCTCGATCCGTATATGCAACCACTTTACGACGCATTGCGCGATATGATTCCTCACGAAAAACTTGAGTCGTATATTGAGAAAGGAGTTATACAAATCGCCCCTATGGCATTTATGAGAGGTAGAACCTTAGACAATGCCTTCGTTATCCTCGATGAAGCACAAAATACAACACATGCCCAAATGAAGATGTTTTTAACACGAATGGGAAAAAGTGCTAAATTCATGATCACGGGCGATCCGGGACAAATTGATCTTCCACGTAGGGTGATTTCCGGACTTAAAGAGGCATTATTGGTGTTAAAAGATGTAAAAGGAGTGGGAATGATCTATTTAGACGATAAGGATGTAATTCGTCATCGTTTGGTAAAAGAAGTGATTTCTGCCTATAAAGCTATTGAAAATGTCGACTAATACTATTATAGAAACAAACTTCAATTTTCCTGGTCAGAAGAGTGTTTACCACGGAAAGGTTAGAGAAGTATACACACTTGAGGACGATAAATTATTAATGGTCGCAACAGACAGGCTTAGTGCCTTCGATGTCGTAATGCCGAAAGGAATTCCGTATAAAGGGCAAATTTTGAATCAGATCGCAACCAAAATGATGCGGGATACTGAAGATCTTGTGCCAAATTGGTTAATTGCAACTCCAGATCCTAACGTAGCTATTGGTGAGGCCTGTGAACCCTTTAAGGTAGAAATGGTTATACGGGGTTATATGAGTGGTCATGCCGCAAGAGAGTACAAACTTGGAAAACGACTGTTGTGCGGAGTAGCTATGCCCGAAGGGATGAAAGAAAACGACAAGTTTCCGGAACCGATCATAACTCCTGCTACCAAAGCTGAAATGGGCGCTCATGATGAAGATATTTCTCGAGATGATATTTTAAAAAGAGGGATTGTTTCTGAAACGGACTACCTCCGGCTCGAAGATTACACTCGAAAATTATTTCAACGCGGAAGCGAGATCGCAAAAAAGAGAGGGTTGATCTTAGTCGATACCAAATACGAATTCGGAAAGACGAAAGATGGCGAGATCGTGCTAATCGATGAAATCCATACGCCCGATTCCTCACGTTATTTCTACGCCGAAGGCTATCCTGAAAGGCAGGCGAAGGGAGAGCCCCAAAAGCAACTCTCTAAGGAGTTTGTTCGACAGTGGCTTATTCAAAATGGGTTTCAAGGTTTGGAAGGACAAAAAGTTCCGGTAATGAGTGATGAATATATCACCACCGTTTCAGAAAGATATATTGAACTCTACGAAAATATAACCGGAGAGAAATTCGTAAAAGCAGATGTTTCAGAAATAAATAAAAGAATAGAAAAAAATGTTCTGAATTATTTAAACAAATAACATCATTAAACTTCTTTATCTAAAGCCTATCTACGGAAAGGCTTTTTTCTTACCATGAAATAATTTATAAACTCAGGAGATCCTGATCTGTATTGTGATAAATTATGTAAATAGTATAGTTTCACCCTTAATAATCATTATTGATGAACACATTTTATTCTGGTTTCTCTTTCAATCGTGTAAAAAATACATTTTAAGCATCCTTAAACTGCATTTAAACGTTTAAAAATTACAATATATCGAATAAATAACAGAACATGTAGGAATTATCTGAAGCTGTAATATATTAGCATCGTGTTAGTGAAATAACGTATTAAAAGTTTTATCAGTTTATATCTTTCTGAATTATTAAATACCTACTATAGAAAGATATTTTAAAATATGATTTGATACAATTTTTAATACTTATTGAACAACAAAACTTAAAACTTAATAAAGCCCCAAATTATGAGAACAAGTTTTACTCCAATTTTACTTTTAGTATTTTTAGTAACTTCAATTTCTTATGCTCAGTTTACAGTAACTAATAATCATGACAATGGACCTGGTTCATTTCGTCAGGCGGTTTTAGATGCCGATGCAACTCCGGGACATAATACTATAACCTTTAATGATAATTATACTATCAATGTTACCTCGGGTAAGATCGTAGCTCATGATGACCTTACGATTATCGGTACGGGAGCGGGAAATACAATTTTGGATGGAAGTTCGAATACTATTTACAGAGTTTTCGGTGCAATAGGTTTCGATAACCTGGAAGTTCAAGGAATTACTTTCAGAAATTCTGTTTCGTTTAATGATGCCGGTGCCGTAGGGATTAAATATGTTAACACGGCTAGATTCATAGATTGTGAATTTTACGGAAATCATACAAACGCTACTAATGGAGCCGGAGCACTAGGTGCAACCGCAACTAATTTAAGTGTTGAACGTTGTGTGTTTACCGGTAATTCAACAATAAATTCTTCTACTACAAGTGCCGGGGCTTTGGGTCTGGCATTAAGTGGAACGCTTACCGTTTCTAATTCAACTTTTACAAATAACAGAGCTCATTATGCCGGAGGAGCCATTGCTACTAACTCACCGGATGATGTAGTAATCATTAATTCTACTTTTATAGGAAATCGTACCGAAGGTCCGCAAGGTATAGGTGGGGCTGTGGCTGTTTTGGGTAACTCGAATTCAATATTCACCAATGCAATTTTTACAAATAATTCGGCTTCAAGACAAGGTGGAGCTATTTGGAATGGAAATGGTGGAATGTCACTAGTAAAAACTTTTATTGATGCAAATGAAGCTAAAGGTGACGATAACATTGATGGAGGAGGAGGTATTTATAATAATGCAGGAGTACTTTCAATTAGTAACCTTTCAATAATCTCTAATAATAGAACAAGTGGAATAGAAGGTTCGGGTGGAGCTATTATGAATGCGGCCGGCGATGTGTTAGTTCAGAACTCAACGATAAGTAATAATGAAGCAAATCATAACGGTGGTGCAATAGAAATGGTAAATGGTAATCTCACTTTAACAAATACCGAAATAATTGCCAATTCAGCGATAGGAAATACTGTTTCTCCCAACTCCGGTAACGGTGGAGGAATTCATCTAAACGGAAACAACGCTCTTGTTACTATTGAAAATAGCCTCATTTCTGCTAATGAAGCAGCTCATAATGGGGGAGGTGTTTATAATACAGCGGGAAATCAGCTAGCGATCAATACTACAATTGTAGAAGAAAATTCAACGAATGGTACGACTATCACAGAAGGTGGTGCCGGAATTTATAATCAAGGAGGCATCATTGAATTATACGGTTCAACCATATCTAATAATCATAATTTCGGAACCAATGGTTCTGGTGGAGGTATCCACAATGGTTCTAACGGACAAATAAATATTGCTGTAAGTACTATTTCTGGAAATACAGTTAATGGTTCCGGTGGAGGGATCTTTAATCAAGGAACAGACCTTACTATCAATGCAGTTACAATTGCAAATAATTCGGCAATTGTGAATGGGGGTGGTATTGAAAGTCTTACCGTTACAACAATAAAGAATACTATTGTTGCCGATAACAATGCTGTGGCCGGGATCGACGTATCGGGTACATTTGACTCTAATGACTATAACCTGATTGGTATTGATGATTCAAACGCATTTCCTGAAAAACCCAATGATTTGGAAGACGCCAATGCTGCCTTAGGACCCTTGAGAAATAATGGTAGCGGAATGCTTATTCACGAATTGACAGCGGGATCGGAAGCTCTTAACGCCGGTGATCCAAATACAATGTTTGTTGATCAAATTGGACAACCTGTTTTCGACGCTAGACGTGATATAGGTGCATTCGAGCTTCAGGAATTCTTACTTTCTGTAGACGACTTTGGAGCTAATTTAAGTGAAATAATTGTGTATCCTAATCCGTCGAAAGGTAGAGCAATGATAAAGATTCCTGCGTCCTTTGGAGCAGATGTTCAAATTACTCTTATTGAGCTGGGATCCGGTAAAACCGTTGAAAATATTAATACATCTAATGGGGTTAGTGAATTAAACTTAAGTAGATTATCTGATGGAATATATGTTCTAAGACTTGTTTCTGAAACTACATCTGCTACTAAGCGTTTAGTACTGTCAAAATAAGCTGGTCATAGACCGGCTTAATAAGCGCCTCTTTCCCCCGGAAGAGGCGTTTTTTGTTAGTGCTAGTTATTATAATTTACGTAGTATCACGTATTGCGGACGGAAGAATGATGATCTACATTTATGGAAACTAATTAATACCAATCTATTATGAAAAAATATCTATCTATCTTGATTTTACTAGCGCTCAGTATAGGGGTTGAGGTTTCTGCTCAAAATCCGTTTACTGAAATGTTAAACGATCCTGAAACCCGGGCGATTATTGATATTGATATCCCCACACGAGATCAGGTTATCCTAGACGACTTGATTGTAACTGGAAGTGCCTGCATTGGATTTGACTGTGCTAACAATGAATCCTTCGGTTTCGACACCATTAGATTAAAGGAAAACAATTTACGAATTGGGTTTCAAGACACCAGTAATTCAGCTTCTTTCCCAACTAATGACTGGGAAATTACCATTAATGATTCTGCCAATGGTGGAGCAAATTATTTTGGAGTAACGGACGTAACAGCCGGGAACAGACCCTTTACTGTAAGTGCCGGTGCGGGAGTTAATGCGCTTTTCGTTGCTGGAAATGGAAATGTAGGCTTAGGAACAGCAACCCCTGCAGTCGAACTTCAAGTAACCGATGGAGACACACCAACTCTGCGTCTGGAACAGAATGGATCTTCAGGCTATCCCGCTCGAACCTGGGATGTTGCCGGAAATGAAACTAATTTCTTTATTCGAGATGTAACCGGAGGGTCTCTTCTTCCGTTTCGAATTCAACCCACAGCTCCTACAGGGTCTTTATCAATTGGATCAAATGGCGGAATAGGCGTTGGAATGAATGGTCTTAGCTTTCCAAATCCGAATGCTTCGATCGATTTAAATGCTTCTGATAAAGGTTTGCAATTAAACAGAATGGATACAGCTCAACGGGATGCACTGGGAACAGCTCTGGGTGCTTCAGAAGTTGGAGTAGTGATATTCAATACAGACGATTCACTAACCTATGTGTGGGACGGTACAAATTGGAGCGCAATAGGGTCAGATGATCAGGCACTAAGTCTGAATGTTAATTCATTAGACCTTGAAGATGGAGGAAGTGTAGATCTTTCAGGGTACCTCGATAATACCGATGATCAAAATATTTCAGGATCCGGTTTTGCAGCGAATATGCTTACTATAGGTATCGAAGGAGGTACTTCCGAAGTAATAGATCTATCGGCATTAGATAACTCCGGAACCGATGATCAGGCACTTTCACTAAATGTAAACTCTTTAGACCTTGAAGACGGGGGTAGTGTAGATCTTTCAGGATATCTAGACAATACCGACGATCAGGACATTTCTGGTTCGGGATTGGCCGGAAATATTCTTACTATTGGAATTGAAGGTGGTAACTCTGAAACGGTCGATCTTTCATCACTTAACAATACAGGAACCGACAACCAGCAGTTAACACTTAACGCCAATACGCTAACATTGGAAGATGGTGGTTCTGTCGATCTTTCAGGATATCTAGACAATACCGATTCTCAAACCTTAGGAAATTTCGCGCTTACCGGAGTTTTTCTCAATTTAGGAATATCGGGAGGTAATTCAGTTTTAGTGAATATGTCGCCATTATTACAAGATTTAGAAGATGAAAATGCAGCCCAACAAGTGCAAATCGATAATCTTATTGCTATGAATGCCGCACAGCAGGCACAAATAGATGATCTTATTGCCAGAATGGAAGCACAAGAGGCATGTGAATGTACGATCCTGGATACAGGAGATTTCGGAATAGACCCAAAATCGCCGATCTTATATCAAAATGTACCCAATCCGTACGATTCGGTAACTACCATACGATATTTTATTCCGTTAGGATATGAAAATGCACGAATTGCGATCACTTCTTCTTTAGGGCAGAAGATCAGCGATATTAAACTTACCACCTTTGGAACCGAGGGTCATATAGAAGTAGATAAAGGTAGATTACAGGCTGCTATTTACTATTACACGCTAATTGTTGATGGTAGAAGTGTAGATACAAAAAGAATGATAGTAGAATAAATGATAATCTTAACTAACCACTTAAGGGCGTCACTGTTAGTGGCGCTCTTTTTTTTTATCTTTCAGAAAGATTAAAACTCCGAACATAACCAAGACTCAACTCTGTAAAATCTGCCTGTCCCAAGTTAGAATTGATATGTGCACCAATGTAAAAATTATTTGTAGGTACTACTGTCGTACCAAATAGGTAATATTTTACCCCCAATCTACTCGATATTTGCTTTTTGAGTTTATATTTTGAATTAAATTCTCCAAACATCCAACTCGCTGGTACTTCTCGTGGAGTATTGTCCCATCCTTCATTAATACGCCAATCAATTTGGTATCCCGGTTTGTGAAAATTATAACCTAGCTGAATGTCTAAACCAATATGATTTAAAAGAAATTCAGCATTTACCGATACCCCGATGTTGGTAGCATAGCGCCACGCATCTTCCTTAAAATATTCAAATTCTCTTCCCTCCTGGACCAACGACTCATTATTGGTTATGTAGTCGTAATAATGCTCGTACATTCTATAGTAAAAACCAACACCCACCTTTAATGTTTTGTTAAATACACGCCCGTATTCGCCGCTTATTGAGTAAACATGCTTTTTTTCATTGAAGGCTACAGATAGTGCGCTCATTCCTAAGCCGGCTCTAATACTGTAGTACGAGTATATAGTCTTAGAAAAGGAATTAGGATGGGTTGTGTTTACTTCGGAAACACCTAACGGATTATTAAATTCTGCCGATAAACTCACCAAAAAAGAATTATAACCCTGATTCAGTAACTTGGTATGTCCGTTTGAATGATGTGAATATCCAACCCCTAATCGCCAGTCTGTTTGTTCTCTTCCGAAGAAATTGTAGTAAAAATACGCCCTATAAGCCCAGGTAAGATCTGTAGTAACAGCTTGGTTTTTAGGATTCGTTACAGCATCAAACTTCTTGTTAAAGTACGAACCCCCCATCCCTACAAGCATGGACAGTCTTTTCTGATTAAATAAATTGAATTCAACATAGGGGATAATCGTTAAAGCAATACCCAAACTATCCAGATTGCCGAAGTCGGTATAACCTATCCCAACCCCGGTTTTTGGCGCTTTTAACCAATGTGCCCATTCTAATGGGTTATTCTTATGGTCTCTTCCAATTCCCAGTATAAATTGCTTCTGAAGTTTCCTATTAGGAAAACCATCGTTAGATTCGGCTGTCTTCCCGATTAAAACCTCCGGGGTGATTAATAGTGCCTCTTTCTTCCATTCTTCCTGCTCCTGACAGAACATAAAGACCGGAAACAATGCCAGAAGGATAAAATAATTTGGTCGTAGTTTCATTACAAATGCAAATAAAACTAATTGAATCGAATATTAAAATTTAAATTACTTTTGAATTAAAGTTTATTCTATTGCAACAGCTGGATCGAATTATTTCTGAAATTGCTTCCTTGGCGTGGGGATTACCCTTGCTCATTCTTCTAATAGGTGGAGGATGTTACTTAATGATACGAGTAAGATTTCTGCCTTTTAGGTATCTGGGTCATGCAATTGCAGTGCTTAGAGGTAAATACGATAACGAAGCAGACGCTGGTGAAATTAGTCATTTTCAGGCCCTCACTACCGCCCTATCTGCAACGGTAGGAATGGGAAATATTGCCGGAGTTGCAGTTGCGATCGCAATTGGAGGTCCAGGGGCCGTTTTCTGGATGTGGATTAGTGCCGTGATCGGGATGTCTACTAAATTCTTCACAGGAACGCTAGCGGTAATGTACCGTGGAAAGGATTCTGAAGGCAACCTACAAGGTGGCCCCATGTATTTTATTACCGAAGGTTTGGGAAAAAGCTGGAAACCCTTAGCTGTGTTTTTTAGTATCTCCGGCTTGATTGGGGCATTACCCGTATTTAATGTCAATCAGTTAACTCAGGCGGTCAACGATATTTTACTTAAGCCTGCCGGATTGTACACCGGATTTAAAACCAACTTAATAATAGGATTGATACTTGCTACGATTACAGCGATCGTAATTCTAGGCGGACTCTCACGTATAAGTAAAACTGCTTCAAAGCTTGTCCCTTCTATGGTCTTGCTTTATTTTATAATGGTTCTTATAATTTTAGCGGTGAATATTGAAGTTGTACCCGAATATCTTTCTTTGATCTTTACCGATGCCTTTTCGGCTTCATTTTATGAAGGTGATTCATTCTTAGGTGGCGCATTGGGAGCTTTGATCCTACTCGGAATTAGGAGAGGCGCATTTTCCAACGAAGCAGGAATAGGAACCGCACCCATGGCTCATGGAGCAGCAAAAACCAGTGAACCCGTGCGAGAAGGACTAGTAGCTATGTTAGGACCCGCAATCGATACTTTAATTGTGTGTACGCTAACCGCTCTGGCAATTCTGGTTACCGGTGTTTGGCAATCCAGTGATGCAAATGGAGTAAGCCTTACAGCAAGTGCATTTCAAGAAGCTATTCCTGGATATGGAAAGTATGCTTTATTACTGTGCATTGCAGTTTTTAGTATATCTTCTCTGTTTTCATACTCGTACTACGGTACAAAATGTATGTCATTTTTGTTTGGAGCAAAGAACAAATATTACTACAACTACTTTTATATTATTAGTATTTTAATTGGAGCGACAACATCACTAAGTCTAATGATCAATTTAATAGACACCTTCTTTGCGATGATGGCTATTCCAACTATGTTGAGCACAATTATACTGGCACCACGAGTGCTGAAAGAAGTGAAGAGATACTTTCAGAAAATATAATTCTTATTAATTCGGAAAGTTCTTTTCGTTAATAAAATTCTGTAATGCTTCGGTAAATTTCTTTGCGCCTATTGGATTGAGGTGATTGTGATTTATGTAATCTGAAGTCTTAAAATTAATTGTGTCTTCTTCCTTTCTGAAGATCCTCACGTTCGGGTACTTTTCAGAAATAACTTCCAAAATACTATCCCTGCGCCTCAAAATATTGTTATTTCTGTCCTTCAAGTAATACTTATGCATAGGTAATGTAACTATTACTGTATTAACTTTTTGTGATCTCAAATAGTCTATAATTTTATAGAGAAATTCGGTATTCTTCTCAAAAAGATATAGATTTTCTATAGTGTTGATCTCATCGCTTACTCTGGGGATTTTCTCTTCGTTATAGTCTAACCGCTTAAATACTCCAGCGAAATTCTGTTCATCAAATCCGAAACTATTGAAGTTGTCGTTCTTTATATCCTTAACATAGTAATTGTATAGCGATTTTCCATAAATATCCGGACGGGAAAGAAAAATGAGTTTGTCTTTAAAGTACACTTTTCTATCAAAATTATTGACGCCATAATACTTTAAATAGACATTATTCTTCCAAAAATAGGTGCTGTTGTGAGGTAATTCTAAATGGCTGTAGGATAGCTCTAAAACTATATGTTCTACATTGGGGAGTCTGTCACGGGTTTGAGTAATGATGTTGTAATCTGAGTTATGATGCTGTGAAGTTGAGCCAAAATTAATAGCCGGTACTGTAAAAAACTCAGGATTCACTGCGCATTTCATCTGTGAGCTTCCGGTGATAAGAACTTTAACCGATTCACCTTCAGAGTTCATGTAGTCGCTAATTTTAGTGTAATTATAAGGTATTTGAAGTACTAGAACTTCCAGAATGACATATAGCACCACCATCGGTGTAAAAAACACCGTGGTCCATTTTAAAAAGGACTTCTGTTTTTTACTAAAACTGAAAATAGATGAATGCTTCTTTTGGTCCGGCATACCTGAAAATTATAAATATAAGTACGTAATATATCGCCCAGCGAATGGGTTTGTTTGCATATTTTTCGAAATTTATTAATGGATAAGGTTTATATCGTGTGAATACTTCAGCAATTATTAGTAAAGGTACGACCAGGATCTTCCAACCTATGAGAAAACTAAAGTTAATTGATGGAATAAAAGAGACGATCCTGTCTATGATGGTAAAGGCAGTTTCTAAGCTTTCAGACCTAAAAAAAATACAGGAGGTCATGATCAATGCAAAACTATAAACCATGGTAAGCGGTAAGGGGATTCTGGTTAAATAGGTTATAAGTGTCACCTTTTTACCATTTATTTTGAAAGGGATTCGTTCGATAGAGATCGTGATAGCCTGAAATGCCCCAAACACAATAAAAGTCCAATTTGCGCCATGCCAAAGGCCGATGAGCGTCATAGAGACGAATAAAGCAAAAGTTTTATAGGCATAATTCTTCTTTTTTATTCTGGCTAAGGGCGCGTAAACGTAGTCTGTAAACCATCGGGTTAATGTAATGTGCCAACGATGCCAGAACTCGGAAACACTACGGGACAAATATGGTATGTTGAAATTTTTACTCAGGTTAAATCCGAAGAGCTTCGCGGTTCCGATTGCTATATCGCTATACCCCGAAAAATCGCAATAAATTTGAAAAAAGAATAGGGCAGAAGCATAGAGAAGAGATAAACTACCATACGAATCGGGATTCGCATAAATGATATTCACAGCGACTGCTACATTGTCGGCAACTACTACTTTTTTAAAAAGCCCCCATAAAATTTGCCGTAACCCTTCTTTAGAGTTATTTACATCAAATTCTCTTTGCTTTTGGAACTGGGGTAGCAGTTTCCTGGCTCTTTCAATTGGGCCGGCTACCAACTGCGGAAAGAAACTGACAAAACATAGAAACTCTAGTATATTTCGGGTTGGCTTAATCTTTTGTTGATACACGTCAATACTATAACTCATTGTTTGGAAAGTGTAAAAACTTAATCCAATGGGAATTACTACATTCCAAAAATAATCGCCTTGATTGGGAACATCGGTATAAAATAAAGACGTAAAACTCTCTAAAAAGAAATTGAAGTACTTAAAGGCGAACAGTACGCCTAAATTCCAGAAAATGCTTCCGTATAGAAATAAGCGCTTATGTAATTTTTTACGCGATCTATCAATACCTATGGCGGCGTAATAATCTATTATAGAGCTTAAAAAAATAAGAGATAAAAAACGCCAATCCCAAAGTCCATAGAAAACATAACTGGCAACTAGTAGTAAAACATTCTGAAAAACCCTTTGCTTGGCACCAATGGTCCAATACAAAAGGTAGACGATCACAAGAAAAAGTCCGAAATCGAATGAATTAAATAGCACGTTTTTATTTATTTCGGGCTAAGATAAAAAAAGGCTACCGTTTGGTAGCCTTCTTGCTTAAAATATAATCTTAACCTCAAATTGGGGTCGCAGTTATAACAACGACTAGTCACTTTAGTTTTTATCACTTAAGGACAATAGTAAATTGGTTTAAAATATCGAGCATTACACTTTCGGTAGGAGATAATTGTTTATTAGAAAATTCATTTTTATCTAACTCTTTAAAATGCTTTTCAATTGAATTATCAAGATATTTCTCAGGTAAAATTGGGTGAACGTAATATTTTTTACAAACGGCTCTTGTATTGCCCAGACCTTTAGCGGCCATATCATAGGCAGCAATTATATTTTCCTCTTTTTGTTTTTTAGTTTCGGGAATTCCGAATTCATAAAGTGTTTCGAAAAAGATCTTGCTCGCAGCCCATGTTCTGAAATCTTTAGCCGAAAAAAGATCGCCGCTAATCTCTTGAATATAGTCATTTACCATACCGCTGTCAATACTGTGATGTTTGCCGTTTTCGTCATAGTATTTAAACAATTCCCAACCCGGAATTTCCTCACAACGCAAGACAAGTTTCTGTAGTTTCTTATTTTTTAACGTAACAGAGTGTTCTTTCCCTTTTTTTCCTACGAACTCAAATTTTAGCTTGTTGTCAAATACCTCAATATGCTTTGTTCTAAGGGTAGATAGGCCATAGGTTTTATTCTGTTTTGCATAATACTCATTGCCAATTCTGATATGAGTCTCCTCCATTAAACTTACTACTAAAGCCAAGCATTTTCTTTTGGTCATTGTAGGAAGCTTCAGATCATTATCGATCCGATTCCGAATCTGTGGAAGAATATTTCCGAAGGAAGCCATTTTAAAAAACTTGGTTTTATTCCGAACTTCCGTCCATTGAGGATGATACCTATATTGTTTTCTGTTTTTAGCATCACGCCCTACGACCTGTAGATGGCCGTTCTTTAGATGCGTAATTTTAACCTTTTGCCAGGCAGGGGGAATAACCAGAGATTTAAAGCGAGCTAATGCTTCTTTATCTACTATTTTACTCCCGTCTTTGGTATAATAAAATCCCTTGCCTCTTCGGTGTCTCTTTATAGTAAGCTTACTGTTGGTAACATAGACCAGATTGATCAATCTGGCTGCCTCGGCAGGATCATTTAGTATTGTTTTAACCTGTGGTGTTTTAATAACCATAAGCTAAAATTATAACTTTCAGAAATCAGTTTGTCTTAAGAAAATGATAAAAGGTTAAACGGTTAATCAAAATAACTAAAAGTTTCCCCGTCTTTGATCTTCAGAAGTGACTCATAGATTAATTTGATTACGTTTTCCACATCATCTCTGTGTACCATTTCAACAGTAGTGTGCATATAGCGCAAAGGTAAGGAGATCAACGCACTGGCAACACCGCTATTACTATAAGCAAAGGCATCGGTATCCGTACCGGTTGCACGTGAAAGTGCAGCCCTTTGGAAAGGGATGTTGTTCTTCTCGGCTGTATCAACGATAAGATCTCTAAGCTTTTGTTGAACGGCCGGCGCATAGGCAATTACGGGGCCTGCGCCAATTTCGGCATGCCCTTGTTTCTTTTTCTCGATCATTGGAGTGGTTGTATCATGAGTCACATCGGTCACAATAGCCACGTTTGGCTGTATCCTTTCTGCAATCATCTGTGCCCCGCGTAAACCAATCTCTTCCTGTACCGAATTCGTGATATACAGTCCAAAAGGTAAAGTCTTTTTATTCTCATGTAAGAGTCTGGCCACCTCTGCGATCATAAATCCACCCATTCTATTGTCGAGGGCTCGGCAAACAAACTTATCATCATTCAATATATGGAATTCGTCAGGGTAGGTAATCACACAACCCACGTGAATACCCATTTTTTCAACTTCATCTTTATCTTTAGCCCCAACGTCAATAAAGATATTGTCCGGCTTAGGAGCTTCTTCTTTCGATTTGTTTCTGGTATGTATTGCCGGCCATCCAAAGACACCTTTTTTTATTCCGTCTTTAGTATGAATATTTACGATCTTAGATGGTGCAATTTGATGGTCACTTCCTCCGTTTCTAATTACATATAGCAGACCATTGTCACTAATGTAATTTACGTACCATGAGATTTCATCTGCATGACCTTCAATAACTACTTTGTATTTTGCCTTCGGATTGATAACGGCAACAGCGGTTCCATAAGTATCTGTAAAAAATTCATCCACATATGGCTTTAGATATTTCATCCAAATATTCTGTCCGTCCCATTCGTATCCCGTTGGTGCGGCATTGTTTAAATAGTCCTCTAAAAATGTTAATGATTTTTTATTCAAAATTGACTTGGCCATATATTCCTATTTTGTATCGTATTTTAGTAAAAATCAAAATTAGCAATTTATTCATAAGTCGAGCCTCCATTTTGTTTAATTTTGGAACGATTTTAGCAGATAGTCCCAAAAAAGATAAACTATTAATGAAGTTTCAAAAGTACCTACAATTAATTCTTTGCTTAATGGCTTTCAATGGCGTTGCTCAAGTCGTTGGGGATTATGAGGAGAAAAAGAACGACAGTACCGAAACTTTCTACTATATAATTGAAGGCGACACGATTCCACGAGAGTTTATAGATCTCGAAGAGGTCGTGCTTCTCAATAAATTAGAGTTTAATTCTAAAGAAGATAGGAGGAGATATCTTATTCTTCGACGTAAAACCCGCAAAGTATATCCTTATGCCAAACTCGCTTCAGAACGTTTAACTACTATGACCGAAAGGTTGAAAACTATCGAAAGAAAGAGTGATAGACGGAGATATACAAGACGTGTTCAAAAATATATAGAAGAAGAGTTTTCAGAAAAGCTAAAAAAACTCACACGTACCGAAGGTCAGATCTTGGTAAAGCTCATACATCGCCAAACAGGTAGGACAGCATTCGATCTGGTAAAAGAGCTTCGCACCGGTTGGCGTGCATTTTGGTATAATACAACTGCCAATGTCTTCGATATTTCGATCAAGGAAGAATACAAGCCCTTCGATGTTAAGGAGGATTATCTAATAGAAGATATTCTCGAACGCTCTTTCCAGTCTAATATCCTCGAACGTCAAAAACCGGCATTCTCAATAGATTACCTCGATCTTACCACACATTGGAACAGTAAATCGAATAAGTGAGTAAGGAATTACGTACTTGTGTAGTACAGAAATTTACATTACTTTAGTAGTTCGCCTTTTTTGTGAGCGATCCATTGTTGAAATCAGTTCTTTTATTTTTTGGGTGCTCCGTGAAGTAATAGAGAAGTGAGCTTCGTGCTACTTCATCGGTACTCCACGGCGGGCTTTCGGCGCTACTCGTAAACCACTTGGTGGTTTTACTATGGTAGCCTGCCTCAATCCCTAGCATTTTTATTAATTTTTTTTGCCTTGTAATTAAGTCGTTATCAACGTCTTGAAAGTTATTGTAAAAAAAGATTAAAAAAAGATTGAAATAATTTTGGTGGAATGAATAAAGGGGTTGTATATTTGCACCCGCTTAGAGAAACAGGCGACGTTCAAAAACATAGTGAAAGGTAATTTATAACGGTTCAATTCCGTTGCACTAAACGAGAAAATGCTCTAGTCATTTAGAAAAATTCTCTTCTTTGTAAGAGTTTTTTGAAAATGGCCGAGTATATGTTCATTGATATATTGAAATTGACAGCGTATAATTTATAGATGGAAACGTTTATA
>CAXBES010000013.1:0-114935 GCA_963974915.1 uncultured Ulvibacter sp.
AAACATAGGTCGTTGCTGCCGTTAGATTATATGCAAAGTCATTACCGTAAAAGCAGGTTAGCTCCGTACCACCACAATTATCAAAAATTGAAAATCCGTCTAACCCACTTGCATCTGTCACTCTAATATTTCCATCAACGGGCATGGTAAATTCATACCATACATCCAGATAATCATTGGCAACATTTCCATCACAACTAGCATTTAAACTCTCTGAAGCATTTCGCAGATCTACCGAATAGGATGACACGCCGCCCGTGGTTATGGTAATAGGAATTCTATCCGCACACTCATCGTTGGCAATGGTTTCGAATGCCTGTATATCAAAACTCACAACATCTGCATATATACTTCTTCTGGCGACTCTTAACACATAGGTCGTTGCTGCCGTTAGATTATATCCAAAGTCATTACCGTAAAAGCAGGTTAACTCCGTACCACCACAACTATCAAAAATTGAAAATCCGTCTAAACCACTTACATCTGTCACTCTAATATTTCCATCAACGGGCATGGTAAATTCATACCATACATCCAGGTAATCATTGGCAACATTTCCATCACAACTAGCATTTAAACTCTCTGAAGCTTTTCGCAAATCTACCGAATAGGATGAAACGCCGCCCGTGGTTACGGTAATAGGAATTCTATCCGCACACTCATCGTTGGCAATGGTTTCGAATGCTTGAATATCAAAACTCACAACATCTGCATATAAGCTTCGCCTGGCGACTCTTAACACATAGGTCGTTGCTGCCGTTAGATTATATGCAAAGTCATTACCGTAAAAGCAAGTTAGCTCCGTACCACCACAACTATCAAAAATTGAAAATCCGTCTAGACCACTTACATCTGTCACTCTAATATTTCCATCAACAGGCATGGTAAATTCATACCATACATCCAGGTAATCATTGGCAACATTTCCATCACAACTAGCATCTATACTCTCGGTAGCATTTCGTAAATCTACCGAATAGGATGAAACGCCGGCCGTTGTCACGGTAATAGGAATTCTATCCGCACATTCATCGTTGGCAATGGTTTCGAATGCCTGTATATCAAAACTCACAACATCTGCATATATACTTCTTCTGGCGACTCTTAACACATAGGTCGTTGCTGCCGTTAGATTATATGCAAAGTCATTACCGTAAAAGCAAGTTAGCTCCGTACCACCACAACTATCAAAAATTGAAAATCCGTCTAGACCACTTACATCTGTCACTCTAATATTTCCATCAACGGGCATGGTAAATTCGTACCAGACATCTAGGTAATCATTGGCAGCATTTCCATCGCAACTCGCGTCTATACTCTCTGTAGCATTGGTTAGATCAACAGAATAGCTTGTGGTTGTTGCAGTTAAAACGGAGATCGTAGTTCGATTGGCACAATCGTCATTAACAGGTTGAGAAAAAGCCAACACAGGCATTATCCCAAAAAATAAAAAGGATAGAAATTTTTTCATAATAACATTTTAAACAAGTTTTCTTTGAAATAAAACCAAACAGGGATGGCTAATCAAATCTAATATTTTACTGGTTTAAAGCTATCATTGAAATCTAAGAGGAGAAAAAACTATATGAAATCCGGTAGGATTTACCATACAAAAACCCTCCATGACTTTTAATCGTGGAGGGCAGAAAACTTGGTTAGTTAGATTATTGCTGTGCAATACGTGTTGTATCTAACTGGCCGAAAGATAGTTATATAAATCTCAATTTAATATACGTGAAACTACGTATATAATGCGTAGCTCTACTTATAATTCTGCGATTACATTCTTATTTGCAAGCACCCAACTTATTAGGGCGTTTGCACCACCTTCTAAACCGAGTTTATGTATAATATTGCTTCTATGTTTCTCTACGGTTCGGATGGAAACAAAGAGGTTGTCGGCTATTTCTTGATTAGTGAGGCGTTTGGTGATTTGTTTTAAGATGGTGATTTCAGATGGAGTAAGGAGTTGTAGTTTTTTTAATTCTTCGGAAGCACTTATCAATGTAACCGATTCAAACGAACTGCTAAAATATTCTGAGCCGGCTAACACAGCCGACATACATTTTTCGATTTCAGAAAATGGATCTTCCTTAAGTAAGTATCCCTGAATCTGAAGGGATTTCGCCTGTGCTATATACTCAGATTCCCTATGAAATGAGAGCACAATAAAACGTGTGGTACATCCCTTTTCTTTAGCCGTTTTAATTACTTCAAAACCTGTTAAAAAAGGCATATCTATATCTAACAGCGCAATATCCGGATTGTGAGTTAAGATCAGCTCTAATGCCTGCATTCCATTTATTGCTTGACCTAAAACAGTGTATTTATTCTTAATAAGCTCATCGTATAACCCACGAAGGAGCATAGGATGATCATCTGCAATTATTACTGAAATGTCTTTATCACTAATCATAAGAAGTAGGGATAATTAATTGAATCGTGGTACCTTGATTAACTTTACTTCTAATATCCAATGTGGATCTAATAATTTTTGCTCTTTCCAGTAGGGTTTTCATTCCTAAACTGGCTCCTCGCTTTAAATTCTCTGTAAACTCAAAACCTTTTCCATTGTCTTTAATAGTAGCCGTGATAGTTTTCCCCTTTGTCTCAATTGTAACCGATGCTGCTTTTGCTTCAGAGTGTTTAACCATATTATTCAACACTTCCTGAAGTATTCTGTATAAGTGCAAAGAAGATTCTTTCGACAATAAATTATCGATCTCAGCGATTTCATTCGTGAAGAAAATATTGGTGTTGGCATCTACTTCATTGATCATCGATTTTATAGCAGCTGTGACTCCTAATTTTTCTAAAGTAGCCGGATGTAATCCACGGGAGATACTTCTAAGTTCGTCAAGTGTATTATCTGCAAGCGACCCCATCTCAAGATTCCCAAATGTCTTCGTTTGTTTTGTAAGCAACATTAATTTTTGTCCAACACTATCATGAAGTTCACGTGCCACCCGGGTACGTTCTTCCTCTTGAGCTTTAATAAGGTTTTGAGAAAAATCCTCCTGCATCTTCTGTCTCTTTTTTGCGGCATTTCTGGAGCGAAAGAGAATTACAGAACCAAAAACAGTCAATAACCCAATCCCACCAAATAATAACAATTGATTCTGAATTCTGGTCTTAGCATCCAGGAGCGCTATATCCATTTTTTGGGCTTCTATCTTAGCATCTCGCTTTTCGGTTTCGTAAAGGGTTTGGTAATATGAAAGTGCCTTTACCTTCTTAATATCATTGATAGAATCTTTAATTAAAGTATAATTTTTAAAATGCTCAAATGCTTTTTCTTTATTTCCCGAAGCTTCGTAAACATCGGCTAGAAAACTCTCACTCTCTTGTATTTCCTCATAATGCGTACCTTCTTTCTTTATGTTTAGATGTTCTATTCCGTATTTCAATGCCTTGCCGTACTCTTTTTTTGCAAAAGCCAAATGCTTGAGTGCGTCCAAATATGGTTCTTTATTTCTTCCTATTGTATTATTCTCATCTTTTTCCAGTTCATTCAGGTAATGAGTGGCTTGCTGGATACTATCCATATCTGAATAAGCCATAGAAATGCCCGCTAACATAAGTGCTTCATAAAAACCGGCATTATGAGTCTTTTTACTGGCTTCGAACGACAATTTGAGGAATTCTACCCGATCCATTTTATTATTTTGCTTCCTGGCGTCACTGGAAGCATTGTAGTAGAAGGAAGTTAAATGCCCCTGGCTATCCAACTTTTTCGCGAGTTCGATCGCCTCGGCTCGTTCAGCTTCTGCTTCTTTAAAAAATGAATTCTGACCATACAGTACCGATAACGAATTTTTAGCGCCTAAAATATTAAAGCTATCCTTGGTCTCTTTAAAGATCCTGGCTGCTTCTTGTAAAACCTGAGATGCTTCAGAAAAATTTCCCAGAAAGCTTAAAGTCCCGCCTTTATACAATTTTGCTAGTCCTTCAAGTTTCTTATTGTTTGCCTTTTTTGCATTTTCTTCGGCAAGATTATAATATGTAACCGATGGAATATGGTCTTCTAAGAAAAAGTAGCTGTCTCCACCTTCCAAATAATACTTAGCAAGAGCTTTATAGTTATTAACTTTAGCCACCTTAGGAAGGAACTCTTCAAAAATTCTATTTCCTTCCTTGGGGTTACCTTTTAAGTTATTTTGGTAATAAATTAAATTGGCCGTCTGCCATGCAGCAATATTCAATGAATCTAAAGATATGGCAATTTTAACGGTCTCTTTTACTATGGAATCATTTTCGAAAGAAGTATCGTAAGCAATTGTGTTCGAAAGGCTATCCATCCATTTTAGCTTTTCGCCCCGGTCCGTTTGCTTAATCTTCTGATTTAGGCTTTCAATTAACTCCTCAACTTCCGAATCTTGCGCACAAATGGGCAATGCGAGAAGCATTAATAAATAAAGTAACTTTTGTTTCACACGAAATACCAAATTGTTCTGTAAATATAGCTATTTTAGCAAGACAATTATGGCTAAAATTAAAACTACTTTCTTCTGTCAAAACTGTGGTGCACAATATGCTAAGTGGCAAGGACAGTGTACATCATGCAAAAAATGGAACACTATCGCCGAGGAAGTGATTCAGAAGGCCGAGAAATTAAGCTGGAAGGCTTCAGATACCGGCTCTAAGCGAGTATCAAAGCCTCAGCGAATTAATGAGATTTCAAGTACTTCCGAAGCAAGATTAAATACCAATAACAACGAACTAAATCGTGTGTTGGGCGGCGGACTAGTACCCGGTTCACTTACGCTTTTAGGGGGCGAACCCGGAATTGGAAAGAGTACTTTAATGTTACAAATTGCATTACAATTACCGTATAAAACCTTATATGTTTCGGGCGAAGAAAGTGCACAACAAATTAAAATGCGAGCAGAAAGAATTCATCCAAATTCTGATACCTGCTATATTCTTACTGAAACTAAAACACAGAATATTTTCAGGCAAATTTCGGAAATAGAACCCGATATTCTGGTTATAGATTCTATACAAACGCTTCATACAGACCATATTGAAAGTAGTGCCGGAAGCATCTCTCAAATTCGTGAGACAACCACAGAATTAATCAAATTTGCAAAAGAAACCGATACCCCGGTTATTCTAATAGGTCATATCACCAAAGATGGAAATATAGCCGGACCAAAAATTTTAGAACATATGGTAGATACGGTGCTTCAGTTTGAAGGTGATCGCAATCATATCTATCGAATTCTTCGTGCCAATAAAAATCGTTTTGGAAGTACCAATGAACTCGGTATTTATGAGATGCAGGGAAGTGGATTACGAGAAGTTAGTCATCCGTCTGAAATATTGATCTCCAAGAATGATGAAGACCTCAGCGGAACGGCTATTTCTGCTACGCTCGAAGGTATGAGACCCTTAATGATCGAAATTCAAGCTCTGGTAAGTACCGCTGTGTATGGGACTCCCCAGCGTAGCGCAACGGGATACAACGCGAAACGCTTAAATATGATCCTTGCTGTTTTGGAAAAGCGCGCCGGATTTAAACTGGGTGCCAAGGATGTTTTTCTAAACGTAACCGGAGGAATCACGGTAGACGATCCGGCTATCGATCTCGCTGTGGTTGCAGCCGTATTATCTTCTAATATCGATATTGCCATAGACAAGACCATGTGTTTTGCCGCCGAAGTTGGTTTGGCCGGAGAGGTACGCCCCGTAACACGCGTTGACCAGCGTATTTTAGAAGCCGAGAAACTAGGTTTTACTGCCATTGTTATCTCAAAATATTGTAAACTTCCTAAGAACAACTATAGCATTGGAATTATAAAAGTTGCAAAAGTGCACGATGTGGTGCATCATCTTTTTGGGTAAAATTAATTGTTCTTAAAATAAGTTGCTTATCTTTAATACTCTTCTTAAAACTAAACTATTATGAAAGCAATTATTTCTCTGGGGAGGGGAATGACTAATATTCTGCTCTTTTATTGTTTATTTCTGGGAAACATACACCAAATGTCTGCCCAAGGTTATTTAGATATTTGCGCCTCTGAAGATTCTTCTTCAGGGTATATATACTTTGATAACGATCCTCAATATTTAAACAATCTGGAGCCCTTAGTTCTTAACATCTATTTTTGGGGAATCAGGGACTCCTACGGTGTACCCAATTCTCAAGATCTTACTGAACAAAAGGCTTTGGAAGCTATTCAAAACTTAAATATTAACTTTAACCCTTACCAGATTTATTTTAAGTATAGAGGTTTTAGCAGTTTTGATAGCCCTGCTGACGTGGAATGGCTACAATTTAATTATGATTGTCCCCTTAATGGCAAATGTGTCGATTATCCATTTGAAACAGACCCGTCCTCACCCAATTATTGTATAAATAGCCCCCAGATATATAATATTGACCCCGACGGTTTTGGGAGGTTAAGTCGGTGCCAGAGAGGTGCCCTTATAACCTACGGGCAGTCTATGGGTTATATAGAACCCAACGCCATAAATATTTATGTTCCGAGAGGAACTACCGATTTTGGGGGATCTGGAGGAAATCCTATAATATTACCTACCTCTAACCTAGAAGGAAATACATGAAATGGGGCATTATTTTGGCTTACCCCATACTTTTAATGGTTGGAATTCTAGTAGCCCTAGCGGCTGTGAACATGTTACAAGGGATTCAAACAACCCTTGCGACCCAAATGCAAACCCCAACATCCCTTGTTATAATGCTAATGCGAGAGGTGATTATATTACAGATACTGCCGCTATGCCAGAATTTAGACGAGAATACTGTACTCTAAATGGCTTGCCCGCTAGCCAATGTAATAGTGGGCAACCTTTTTATTATGAATATTATGATATCACAAATTGCGAATATATTGGCACAACAGGGGGCAATACAAGAACAGATTGCCAGGGAACTTTTTATCAAATAGATGCACTCCAATCTCAAAACTATATGTCCTATGCTCCTGGATTATGTATGAGTAATTTCACCACAGAGCAGGTCTTTAAAATGAGAACTCGTATTACAAACTATATGCAAGACAGGCTTACAACACTTGCAGCACTTTACGAACCCTATGCAGGAGGCTATTACCTAGCCGGCCCCTATGATTCTAGGCTGCACACTCCTTTATTTCAACCCGGGTTTGATTATCGCTTTGTTGAATGCGACTGCGCCTGCCCGCAACCCATAGAATATAACAACCTCAATTTTACCTACAATAGTGCAAATGCAATTAAAACGGTGGCTAAGAATGAAAATGATTTTAGCAAAATATGGCACCCCAACCATACAGCCATAGAAATTGATTTAGGAATATTACCTAACCCTGTACAAACCACCCAACGATGTTACGACAATAATAATAAAGCCCCTAGTGGAGGGAGTATAACTCGATTTAATGATGGTGTATTTAATACCAATGTAACTATTACCCCACAGGATTCTACTGGTATTAACAACCCTAATTTAATAAATAACCTTCAGCCCGGATTGTATAATATTAAAAAAGACTTTATTGATGGAAACACCGAGGAAAATGTTGTGCTAAAGCAAAACAATTAAGACATTATGAAAAATAGTTGTATCATATTTATATTGTTTATCAGTTTTGTTTGCAAAGCGCAACTCTTTAATACCGATCATTTAGTAGATGCCGATATTGGATTTATTGGTAATGGCAATTTAAGATCCGGAGATTTTAACGGTGATGGCGCCCCGGATTTAATGACTATAACCTCCCAAAAATTAGTTTGGTACGAAAATCTAGATGGTCAAGGTAACTTTGGCAATGCTATAGAGATAGATAACAGTATGGGGCAATCTTTTAATCAAACGGTGGTGGATTTGAATCAGGACGGCTGGGAGGATATTCTTATTAGTTATTTTGACCAAGACTTCATAGCCTATTACCGTAATCTGGGTAACGGAACGTTTGCTGAATTTCAAACTTTAGCATCTAATATTAACAAAGTTGCGGGAATAGCGCCAGGGGATGTAGATCGAGATGGAGATCTGGATTTAGTGTTTGGAGTATCAAATAACTCGGGGCTTTACTGGATAGAGCACCTAGACGGTAACGGCAGTTTTGGCCCGTTACAACCAATAAGCACTACTATTTCCCAAGCAAGAAATCAAGTCCTAGAAGATATAGACGGAGATGGCGATTTGGACATTCTGTCGAATTCTGCCGGGCTAATTATCATGTCGTGGTTCGAAAATGTGGATGGACAGGGAGATTTTTCTATTCAGCATATTATAGATAACAGTGGAGAGTTTTATGAAAATTCCTTTCAACTGGTAGATCTGGATGGCGATGGGGATTTAGATAACCTTTCGGCAAAAGTGAATGAAGTCTTGTGGCGTGAAAATCTTGATGGTCTGGGAGATTATGGGCCAAAACAAGTAATTTTTTTCGATACAAATACCATCCCGGGTCTAAAGAATGTTGTTGCCACCGACTTGGATAATGATTTAGATCTTGACATAACCTACGATACCGGTTTTGATTTTAGTGGTAAAGCATATCATATTAATACAAATGGTCTTGGCTCGTTTGGTACACCTAATTATATTCCTTCTCCCATTGGTACCGGCTCCTTTTTAAATCTGGCGGTAGACATAGATAGTGACGGAGATATGGATTTGACATGTGGTAACTTTGATAACACAACCGATATTACATACCTCTATTGGTATGAAAACCTTACCATTTTAGGAATTGAAGATATAAATAGCCTCGGGATTAAAATATACCCCAACCCTGCAAAAGAAGTTTTACGTATCGAAAGTCCAATCCCTCTTAAAAAAGTGAGTATCTATTCTGTTTTAGGGAATACATTAAAAGAAGTAACCACTAATTTTCAAGAAATCGCTACTGCAAAATTGCCTACTGGACTACTACTGGTTGAAATAGAAACCGAAAAAGGTACTGTTGTAGAAAAAATAATAAAACAGTAATTATAAATAGCAATAACGAACAATAATCCCCACTTAACCAATATTGCCAGAAAAGTTGCCAAAGTGCACGATGTGGTGCATCACTTGTTCGGTTAGTACTACAATTAACAATTCTTTGGGCATAAAAGCACTTCGTAGCATTTATCTTTAGAACTCACTAAACTTGCTATTATGTCTGTGTTTTCAAAAATCAAACAAACCTTTTCGGTGTTAAAATCGGTAGACCTTCAAGCGATCGCTAAACTTTCTGAAAAGGTAGATCTTTCCGAAGTAATGAAATCTGTTGGAGAACTTGATGAGCGTCAGTTGGCAGGTTTAATGAGAATGCTAAAAACCAAAGCTCGAAAAGGACAACACAAACTGCCTCCCATCGATGGGGATTTCTATGATCTCGCCCTAAAATTAAGCCCCGAACAGCGCAAAATTCAGATCAAGGTTCGGAATTTTATGGAAGATGAAATTAAGCCCATTGCAAACGAATACTGGAATAAAGCCGAATTCCCTCATCATATAATTCCTAAGATGGCAAAATTAAATGTATGCGGAATAGCTTACCAAGGATATGGTTGTCCGGGAGAAACATTTTTAATGGAAGGAATCATGGCAATGGAATTGGCTCGCGTTGACGTCTCAATTTCAACCTTTTTTGGAGTGCATAGTGGTTTGGCTATGGGCTCTATTTATCTCTGCGGAAGCGAAGAACAGAAACAAGAGTGGCTCCCAAAAATGCAACGCATGGAGGTTATTGGAGCCTTCGGACTCACAGAACCAAATGTGGGATCTGCTGTCGCCGGGGGTATGGAAACTACTTGCTATAAAGAAGGAGATGAGTGGGTTATCAACGGACAAAAAAAATGGATCGGGAACGCTACTTTTAGCGATGTAACCATTATTTGGGCAAGAGAGAAAGAAACCAATAAAGTGAAAGGTTTCTTAGTTAGAAAAGGTACTCCCGGTTTTAAAGCCGAAAAAATGGAGAATAAAATGGCGCTTCGAACGGTGCAGAACGCACTTATCACGCTAACCGATTGCAGGGTCGCAGAAAGTGATAGATTACAGAAGTGCGATTCTTTTAAAGATACGGCAAAAGTTCTTAAAATGACACGAGCCGGGGTTGCCTGGCAAGCGGTGGGTTGTTCGCGCGGAGCTTATGAAAGTGCTTTGAAATACACTAAAAAGCGTGAGCAATTTGGAAGACCAATTGCACGTTTTCAACTAATACAAAACCATTTGGTAGAAATGGTCGCAAATCTGACCGCCATGCAAACCCTGTGTTTCCGGCTTTCGGAAATGCAGGATGAAAACATACTTACCGACGAACATGCTTCTCTGGCAAAAGTTTTCTGTAGTATGCGAACCAGAGATGTGGTTAGCAGAGCAAGAGAAGTGATGGGAGGCAACGGAATTCTACTGGAATACGACGTAGCTCGTTTTGTAGCAGATGCAGAAGCTATTTACAGTTACGAAGGCACTAAAGAGATCAATTCACTTATTGTTGGTAGGGCCATCACGGGTTACAGTGCTTTTGTGAGCTAAGGTGCCGGATTTGGAATTTGCGAATGAATAATATTAATTTCGTTAAGTATTTCTTCGGAAAGTTTTACGTTAACACTTCCTATATTTTCTGAAAGTTGATCAAGATTAGTGGCGCCAATAATGGTTGAAGTAACAAAGGGTTGCTGTCTCACAAATGCCAATGCCATTTGCGTTAAGCTAAGTCCGTGTTTTTTTGCCAGATTATAGTATTTTTCGGTTGCTTCTATCGAACTTTGGTTACTGTATCGGGAGTAATTTGGAAATAGTGTAACTCTTGCATCTTCGGGTTTAGCATCCTTTCGATACTTTCCGGAGAGCATTCCAAAGGCAAGGGGTGAATACGGCAAATATCCTACATTTTCGCGTAAAAGCACTTCACTTAATCCAACCTCATCCCTTCTATTGAGCAAATTATAAGCATTTTGAACCGAAACCATCTTTGTTGCCCCATTACGGGCTTCCTCCATATATCGCATCAATCCCCAGGGAGTCTCGTTGGAAAGGGCGATATATCGAATTTTTCCATCCTTAACATGTTTTTCGAGATGTTCAATAGTTTCACGAATATTGTCTTTCCATCGCGAATTGTGTTGATATTCCCGAATACCAAAAACGTTAACGCCCCGCTCCGGCCAATGCAATTGATAAAGGTCTAAGTAATCGGTTTGCAGGCGTTTTAGACTCTTATGAATAGCATCGTCTATCGCGTCCTTACTGAAGTTTAAGTCCTTTCTAATATATTCGAAATTTCGGGAAGGTCCGGCAATCTTTGAAGCAAGGATGATCTTCTTACGAGCTCCGGTTTTTTTAAGCCAGCTACCTATAATACGTTCTGTGCTACCCTGAGTTTCCTTTCTCCCGGGTACCGAATACATTTCGGCTGTATCAACAAAGTTAATCCCGTTATTTAACGCGAAATCCAACTGCTGGTGCCCCTCCGTTTCGGTATTTTGCTGTCCCCAGGTCATGGTTCCGAGACATATTTCACTTACTTCAAGATCCGTGTTAGGTAGTTTGGTATATTTCATAAAGAGACTCTTGAACCTCGTTGAAGGTACATTTCGGTAAAATTTACATTTCGTTCAACAGCTTGTTGATCTCATCCAGTTTGGGTGTTAGGACCACTTCAATTCTTCTGTTTTTCGCTTTTCCTTCGGAAGTAGTATTAGGTGCGATGGGCGCATATTCGCCACGACCAGCCGCGGTGAGATTGTCTTTAGGAATTCCCGAATTTTCGGTTAAAATTGAAACGATCGCCGTTGCACGCTTGGTTGAAAGGTCCCAATTGTCTTTAAGCAGACCGCTACCACCGTAAGGCACATTATCTGTATGGCCTTCAATAAGTACTGCGATTTCAGGGTTTTGTGCGAGTACCTTTCCCAATTCAACTACAGCCTCACGACCTCGTGAATTTACTGCCCAACTCCCACTTTCAAAAAGTAATTTGTTTTCCATAGAAACATAGACTTTCCCATCTCGTTGTTCTACAGTTAATCCGTTTCCTTCAAAATTTGTGAGTGCCGCCGAAATAGCGTCTTTTAGCGCTCTCATTTTGGCATCTTTGGAAGCAATTATGCCTTCCAACTCTGCAACGCGTTGCGATCTTGCAGCCAGATCTTTCTGAAGTTTATTAAGTCGTACTTCTTCTGCAGCCAGAGCTCTTTCCTTCTCTTCAAGTTGTGCTAAAAGCTTACGATTTAATTCTAAATTTTCGGTTAAAGCCGAAGAGCTGTTTGCTTCGAGCGCGTCGTACGAATCTTTTAATCTTTTGTAATTACCTTCGGAAGCCTGTAAATCCATCGACAATCTACTCTTTTCGGCTTGAAGTTTTTCTATCTCTTTACGAAGATTAGCCACACTATACGTCTCACTATTTCCGCCTTTTCCGTCTAATTGAGACATTAAAGATTCATTCTCTTGTCGCAAAGCGTCGTATTTATCTTTGAGGTCTTCATATATCTTTGATGAAACACATGAAGTTGTTAAGGCAAGTAAGGCAATTCCGAAGAAAATATTTTTTATCATTTTATGGGGTTTGTAGGTTTAGTATTAAAATTCTAATTCAACAAGATGTGGGCAATGGTCGCTATGCATCGCATCAGATAGTATAACGGCACGTTTTAGGTTTTCTTGCAGTGGCCGGGCAACCATATTATAATCGATACGCCACCCTTTATTATTATTTCGCGCATTTGCTCTGTAGCTCCACCACGTATAATTGTGAGGTTCCTGGTTAAAGTGCCTAAATGAGTCTATAAATCCGCTATCGATAAAGTTACCAATCCATTCGCGTTCCACGGGAAGAAATCCGGAGACATTTGCGTTTCTTATCGGGTCATGGATGTCGATGGCTTTATGACAAATATTATAATCGCCACAAATAACTAAATTAGGAATATCCTTTTTAAGATCGTTAATATACTCCTGAAACCTGGCCATATAGTCTAACTTATGTTCCAATCTGGCAATATTAGTACCACTTGGTAAGTACAGGCTCATTACCGAAAGATTATCGAAATCTAACCGAACATTCCTTCCTTCAAAGTCCATAGACTCTATTCCAGTGCCATATTCTACATGATTGGGTTCTATTTTTGAAAAAATAGCAACTCCGCTATAGCCTTTCTTTTGCGCACTAAACCAGTAGTGATAAGGATATCCGGCGGCTTCAATTTCTGCGACCTCTACCTGCTCTTGTTGTGCTTTTGTTTCCTGAATACAAATTATATCCGGATCTGCGACCTTTAACCAATCTATAAAGCCTTTTCGCATGGCGGCTCTTATACCATTTACATTATATGAGATAATTTTCAAAACACTAATTATTTTATGGCGTTACCTTTCACTTTTGCACTTTAGAAAGGAATTACGATTAGCAGCCACTAATTTAAATAACATTGTATTTTTACATAGAACATCTTCAGAAAGATTTTAAAAAAGAATCAACAAAATAAACTGGGATGAGTTAAGTTGTATAGTTGATGAAGTTATTGTTATTTATTTGTGCGTTTTGCCTGGCAACTATAAGCTATGCACAGGATATTTCGTCAAATTCGAAGACAAAAAAACTAGCCGTTCGGGATACAATTGCCATAGATAGCGTGAGTATAAATCCATTTAGGTTTGAGTTACGGGACAAAAATGGTGTGAAAATCGATTCTTTAGACTATAAAATCGATTATAAAAACAGCCTACTAATTATTTCTGAAAATATAAAACAGGCAAACGATTCTATAACGGTAGATTATTATCGGTATCCCGATTTCTTAACGAAAGATTATTATACGTTAGACCCGAAGATTATTGTAGAGAACACGGGGGTGATGGAAAGACTTTATTCGTTGGAGCAAGCTTCAGATAAAAGTGTTTTTACACCATTTGAAGGCCTTAATACTGTGGGTAGCATTTCCAGAGGTGTAACTATAGGGAACAATCAGAATGCTGTTGTTAATTCGCAATTAGATCTTCAGATAACCGGAAAACTTAGTGACAAAGTTTCGATAAGAGCGTCTATTCAGGATGCAAATATTCCTACTCAGGAAGGCGGATATTCACAGAGTTTAGATGAATTTGATCAAATTTTTATTGAACTCTACAGTGACAATTGGAACATCCGCGCAGGGGATATAGATCTTAATAATTCCGGTAGCTATTTTGCTAATTTTACAAAAAAAGTTCAGGGAATTTCCTTAGGTGGCACTGTAGAACACAAGAACGGAGCAAAGACAACTGCATTTGCTTCGGGTGCATTAGTAAGAGGGGTTTTTGCCCAAAGCACATTTGTAGGGCAGGAAGGAAATCAAGGTCCGTATAAATTAGTGGGACCAAATGGCGAATTATTCATCTTGATAGTTTCGGGAAGTGAGCGTGTGTATGTAAACGGACTTTTGCTTGAGCGTGGTGAGAACGAAGATTACGTTATAGATTACAATGCCGGAGAAATAAAATTTAATGCTACGTATCCTATCACTGCGAATATGAGGATACTGGTAGAATATCAATATACCGATAGAAATTACACTCGTTTTATTGGTTATGGAGGCGGAAAGTACAACAGCGAAACTTTCGATCTTGGGGTTTATGTATATTCTGAAAACGATGCTAAAAATCAGCCGTTACAACAAAACCTTTCCGAAGAGCAAGTTAATATTCTCCAGGCAGCGGGTGATAATATGGAATTAATGACCGCACCTTCGGCACAGCCGGAAACCTTTTCAGAAAATAAAATTCTTTACAGAAAAGAGTTAATCAACGGGGAAGAGGTCTTTGTTTTTTCAACAGACCCAACCGAAGAATTATTTAGTGTAAGGTTTACGTTGGTAGGTGACAACATGGGTAATTATGTAATAAGTAATGCAAGTGCAATAAGCAGAATTTTTGAATACGTTGAGCCTGTAAATGGGGTTCCGCAGGGAAATTACGAACCTATTATTCAGTTAAATGCACCAACAAAATTACAAATTGGAGGATTAAATGCAAGTTACCATCCCACAGTAAAGACGCAAATCGATTTTGAAGTAGCGGGAAGTAAGAACGATCTCAACTTGTTTTCTAACCTTGATGATGAAAATAATGACGGGTTTGCCGGCAGACTGGCTGCCCGGCAAACCCTACTCCAAACACCCGATACGTTAAAAATAGATGCTTTTGGTTCGTTAGATTATCTAAACGAAGATTTTAGAAACATTGAACGAATCTACAATGTCGAGTTTACACGGGATTGGAATTTGGTCGCGCCTGTAGGAGATCAGCGTTTTTTGATAAGCGGTGTAGATATTACCCATCCTGAAATTGGAGGTGGACGATATGAGTTTCAGAACTTGGATTATTCGGAAAACTTTAGTGGAAACCGACATGTGGTTGCTTCTAATTTACGCTTTAAAAATTTACGCACTATCACCAACGGAAGTTACTTAAATAGTACCGGAGCGATGTTCGATTCAAAATTTTTCAGAATTCAGAATACAACGACATACTCCTTAAAAAAGGCCTGGGTTGGTGGTAAACTCGCTATTGAAAATAATAAACTAAAAGCAGTTGTAAACGATAGTTTAACACCCCAGAGTCAGAAGTACAATGCATATGAAATTTTTAGCGGGATAGGCGACAGTACTAATATTTATGTCACCGCCGGTTATCAACACCGGGTAAATGACAGTTTGCGAAATGGTTTCTTAAAAAAGGTGAGTACCTCACATACCTTCTATGCCCGATCTAAAATTATTAGCACAGCAGCTTCACAACTTTCAATATTTGCGAATTATCGTGTTTTAAAAGATGAAGAAGAGGACGAAGACGACGAACAATCTCTAAATGCACGTATTCTTTACAATCAATCTATTCTGGATGGCGGAATTCGATTTAACACGGCAATTGAATCGAACAACGGTGTCATTGCACAGCAAGAGTTCACCTATGTAAAAGTGGCTCCGGGTGAGGGAATCTACACATGGAATGACTACAATAACAACGGAATACAGGAACTCGATGAATTTGAGATCGCACAGTTTCAGGATGAGGCAGAGTATGTGCGCGTATTATTACCTAATCAGATATTTTTAAAGATTAGAGAGAATAAATTTAGTCAGATCTTAACGCTGAATCCACAGGCATGGAGTTCGAAAAAGGGTATTCAACGGGTTTTATCACGTTTTTACAATCAGACTTCATATATAATTGATCGAAAGGTAAAGCGGCTTAATGATGCCTTTAATGTAAACCCTTTTATGGATGGTGGCGAGAATCAGTTAGGTCTTACCCTCAATTTTAGAAATGCATTGTTCTATAACCGCGGGAAACAGCGATACACCACAAGTTACACCTACATTTCAACATCTAATAGCAATTTATTAGCCGTTGGGTTGCAGGAGAACAAATTATATAGTCATCAGTTAAAATTTAACCACAAATTTTGGGAGAGTTGGATCTTAAATTTTAATAATTCGTTAGGGAGTAATAAAAGTACTTCGGAAAACTTTTCGGGTAGAAATTATAATTTAGACAGTTATGAGATAAATCCGAAACTTTCCTATTTACTAAACACTCAAACACGTTTCGACATCTTTTATCAGTTTTTAAATAAGGATAACACTTTAGGAGCGATGGAATCTTTAGATCAACAAAAACTCGGTATTTCATTTGCGTACACCAATGCCGAAAAAATATCGATAAACGGGGAATTCAATTATATTGATAACAAATTTACGGGCAGTGCTTTTTCACCGGTTGCCTATCAGATGCTGGAGGGGCTTCAACCGGGTACCAATTTTACATGGAGGCTGTTGTTTCAGAAGCGCATAACAAAGTATTTGGACGCTAATCTTTCTTACTTCGGAAGAAATAGTGAGAACTCTAAAACAATTCACACGGGTAGTATTCAGCTTAGAGCGTATTTTTAATACTTCGAATTACTGAAATTTAATCTGAAGAAATCGCACAAGGAACTTCACTATTGAAAATAAAAAAAGCCTCCGGGTATTCACCTGGAGGCCTTTAAATAACTTTCTACACTAATTATTCTACGATAATCTTCGCAGTTTGGAAAGTATTGGTTCTCTCATCACCTATTTTAACTAAATATACTCCTGCCGCAGCATAAGACATATTTAAGTTATAGTTATAACGATCTCCATTCTTTTCTAAGTTATTGAACACGATCATTTGTCCTAGTAGATCGTAAACAGCGATTGCTGCTTTCCCATCAAAACTAGTCACCAATGAAATATCAAAGTTGTTATTGTCATTGCTAACAACGATTAATTCTGCCTCAGAAATTGACTGATCTGTAACTCCTAAAGTTCCTGTGATATTAGCTGTATAATCATTTGTTCTACCAAATGCCAGATCATCACAAGGATCTAAGTAATTTCCAGCTTGATCTAAATCTTCACCTCTTAAACGCATACGGTGCATTCCCGTGGCCACCGATGAAACTGTAGAGAAATCAACTGTGAAACTAAAATCTGTATTTGCTGTAGCAACAAGTTCATCTGCTATTAATTCGTCGGCATCAAATGTTCCACTATCATCGAAGTCGATCCAAAGAGCAAACGCAGAGTCGGCAAAGCCTACCTGTACAACTCCCGGGAAAGGATTCGTCCCTAAGTCAAAATTAAATACAATTCCTGTATCATTGCTATATCCGGTCGCTCCACAGTTAACCTGAATATCCTGATCTGCTAATTCTAACATGGTAACCCCATCGTTAAATCCGGCACAATTTGACATTGGCTCACAATATACAATACCGTTGGTAACAGTTTTAGTTGTAGCATCATTAGCCGCGTTAGAATCACCTGCTAAGTTAGTCTGAGCTACTATCGTGTAGTCTCCGGCTGCCGACATGTCTGCTTGTGTTCCAAAAGTAAAACTTGCACTGGCTCCAGCAGCAAGTGGTCCTGCAAAAGTATCATTTACAGCTGTTCCTCCGTTCACTGTATAGGAAACAGGAATATTACTTAATGAGTTACTACCAAAGTTTCTAATTGTAACTGTGATATCTTCGGTAGCTGTTAGCGTTCCTGTGTTAGGTGCATCGATACTGGTAACACCACTATCGTTTGGTTGAGGCGCTGCCAAAGAGAAATGTGCAACAACATCACGTCTTGATGGCTCAAAATACTCGGCAATATGCCAGAAGCTCGTGTCATCTGCAGGATCGACCGTACATTGTACGTAATCTGCTAAACGGTTTGATGGGTTTGCTGCCGTACTTTGTGCGATCAACTCTTCTGCAACAGTCATAACGTTTAATGGATCTGATGCAAAACGTCCTGTATATCTAATAGAAATTCTATCTGTAGCAGAAGATGAAGTATAACCCATTGCTATATCTCCGGCTCCGTTCATTACCATACTACCAGAGTAAGCATCTCTTCCGTCCGGTGCTTCATAAGTTCCTTCCTGGAAAATTGTCCAAGGTTGTCCATCTGCGGTTTGACGTAATTCATACCATCTAATGGCAGCTTTTTCGGCAGAACCTGCAAGTACGTCAACCACGAAATTCATTACAGCAGAATTATGTGTTCCAAATCTTCTATACTGAACAACGTTCATCATAGTAGCCTGAAGAATATCAATATCCACTCCACCACCTTGTGGTCTGTTAGAGAAAGAACCCCCATCGAATACACTTGTAAAATCTGCAGTTGTAATAATTTGTGCAGCAGACATAGAAGAGTTACCAGGTGTAACCCAGTCAATAGTTGCTCCCCAAATTTTCAAGTGGTCATCTGAAACACCACCCCAAGCGTCATCTTGAAGATATACAATAGGAGCAGGAGTTCCTGCTGGTGCCAGTAATTCGTCTGTAGTATGGAAAGCTTGCGGACTGTAGAAACCACTAGTTACAAGACCAGGTAATGGTAAAGCAACAAATTGTGCAGGATCACCGTTTAACATTTCATTTCTCTCTACGGCAAAGACTCTGTTAGAGTTACTAATATTAGCAGTTACCATATACGAGTCTCCCCAAACTGAGAATTTTGTATAATCCGGGAAACTTCCTGTACCAAATCCGGTAGTATAAACGTGCCATCCATCATTTACAGGATCTGACCCCTGACATACCGCAACGTTAAATCCGTTAGGGCTGCTGTCAAACTCAGTAATCACAAAACGATCTGCTTGCTTATCATAAAATACAATTGGATCTCCAATTGTATTTCCAGGGAAAAGAGTTCCTAATGAAAGTTCGGCAGTTAAAGGATTTCCATTTTTGTCGAAAACTCTAAAAGCAGAGTTCCATGCACCAACGAAGTGGTTTGGTCCGGCAGCTCCTGTAGGATCTGAAGGAGTAGCCTGAGAAATATCTGCAGTAAAGATTAAGGTTGGAGGCTGCACTCTATGCTGAGGTGCATTAGCCTGAGTTCCCATTAACGGATCATTTCCTTGAGATCCTTTTCCTGGGATTACGTTGTTACCAAATCGCCCCTTCGGAAGACCTAGCATAGGTGTGTTATCTGCATATTCAATGATCCCACTCTTAATTTGATCAGCTACGCTGGGAACAAACACGGGAGGGTCCATCATACCGGTCGCAGTTGGCCCAAATGATTCTTGGCCAGTTACTCCAAATGTAATAAGGAATAAAAGAGCCATAATGTAATAAGTAAATTTCATTTCTTTGATATTTAGTTAATTTTTAATGATTCTATAAAAATACTACGGATTATTTTAATATCCTTGATTTTTTATAACATTTTTACAGCATTAAGCTACTGAATATCAATGTCTAAATAAATAAGAACTCTATGAAGATTATGGGGTATTCCTGGTTTTACAAGAATTATCGTTTGTCAGAATTAATAACTTTATTAGATTAGAGGCACAATAATTGTAACTTCACTCACTAAAACATTAAAACAATTCGTTATGACATTCCTAAAAAGCACAATATTAATTGTTAGCATAATTTTAGTTTCTTGTTCTTCGGGTAAGAACGCAGATGAAAAAACAGAAGCTAAAGTGAACAAAGAAAAATCGGAAGTTCAACAAATGATAGACGATGGTTTTCAAAGAGGAACAATTATCATTTCGTCTGAAGAAGGCGATTGTCCCGTAACAATACGTTCAGAAAATAATGATGCATACCTGTTAGACCCTCTTAATCTGGATGAAAAGTATAAAAAGGATGGGGAGAAGGTATGGGTAAAATATACACCGCTTCGTATGGCAAACCGCTGTTTAAATGCGAATCCAGTGAATATTGTAAAAATTAAGAAAAGAGAGGATTAACCTCTCTTTTTTCTATTTTTTCAGCCAGTTTTTTAAAGAAAAAGTCTCTGAAAATATTCCCGCAATAGCTTCAATTGCTATTCTGTCCTGTTCCATACTATCCCGATAACGGATAGTTACTGTATTATCTTCAAGCGATTGATGATCTACCGTTATACAGAAAGGAGTCCCATTAGCATCCTGCCTGCGATAACGTCGCCCTACTGCATCCTTTTCATCGTAAACGACATTGGAATCCAGCTGTAGATCTTCTACAATTTTCTGCGCTAATTCCGGCAATCCATCTCTTTTTATCAAAGGTAAAATAGCAGCTTTAACAGGGGCCAGAATTGCCGGTAGTTTTAAAACAGTTCTGGTTGATCCGTCTTCCAGTTCCTCTTCTTTAAGAGAAGTACTTAAAACAGCAAGGAACATTCTATCCAATCCTATAGAAGTTTCTACCACATAAGGAACATAGTTTTTGTTAAGCTCGGGATCAAAAAATTGCAATTTTTTTCCCGAATATTGTTCATGCGCCTTTAAATCGAAATCTGTACGGGAATGGATACCTTCCAATTCTTTAAACCCGAATGGAAAGTTAAATTCAATATCTGCGGCTGCGTTCGCATAGTGTGCCAGTTTTTCATGATCGTGAAAACGGTAATTCTCTCTTCCTAATCCCAAAGATAAATGCCAGTTTAAACGGGTCTCTTTCCAGTATTCGTACCACTTCATTTCGTCTCCCGGACGAACAAAAAACTGCATTTCCATTTGTTCGAACTCACGCATTCTAAAAATGAATTGCCTAGCGACGATCTCATTTCTGAAGGCTTTTCCGGTTTGAGCAATTCCGAATGGAATTTTCATCCTTCCGGATTTTTGTACATTCAAAAAGTTTACAAAAATCCCCTGGGCCGTCTCGGGACGCAAGTATAGATCCATCGCACTATCTGCCGAAGCACCCAGTTTTGTTCCAAACATAAGATTAAACTGACGCACATCTGTCCAATTCTTAGAACCCGTATCGGGGTCTGCAATTCCCAATTCTTCAATTAAAGCCTTAACATCTGCCAAATTCTCGGTTTCCAGGGATCTGGCCAGTCTTTCTAAAATTGTTTTTTGCTCATTTTTATATCTAAGAACCCGCTCATTGGTTGCAACAAATTGGGCTTCATCGAAAGCATCCCCAAATCGTTTTTTTGCTTTAGCGATTTCCTTTTGAGCTTTAATGTTCAATTTCTCCGCATAGTCTTCAACGAGGACATCTGCACGATATCTCTTCTTGGAATCCTTATTATCAATGAGAGGGTCGTTAAACGCATCAACGTGACCCGAAGCTTTCCAGGTAGTAGGATGCATTAAAATAGCCGCGTCAATACCTACTATGTTCTGATGCATATAAACCATACTACGCCACCAATAATCCCGAATATTCTTTTTTAACTCGACCCCGTTTTGTGCGTAGTCGTAAACGGCGCTTAAACCATCGTATATTTCACTGGATGCAAAGATGTACCCGTACTCCTTTGCATGAGATATTACTCTCTTGAATTGATCCTCGTTGTTTGTCATAGCGCAAAAATAAAAAAACCGCTACGATAACATCATAGCGGTTTCATTTTTTTATAGTTTCTTGTCTTATTTAAGCTCCATTGTTGAGGTAGCGATCTGTCTAATCCCGTCAAATACGTTGATTATGTAACGTCCTTCTATCAAATCAATATCAGACGCATTCACAAGCATACATACATCTAATTCATCATTTTCATAGAAAACCTTTGTTGCGGCACTATACGTAAGGTTGCCGGCTTCAAGTTCTAAAGTTTCCTTATCCCCCAACAAATTATTCTTAGGGTTAATGACCTGTACATATAGAATACGGTCTCCGGCTTCTGCAATAGCATTTGGAGCCAGTGTGAAACAAGCTCGAACCTTGTCGGCTCTGCTCGACCTTCTTGTATCGACGATTTTTCCACTGTTTCTAATAATTACAGCCTCACCTCTAAGATCGGTAGCTTTAAGCGCTGCACCTCTCTCTAATCTTTCAGACAATGCCAAATTCGACTCACTTACCGAATCCACGACCTGAATGGTCTCGTTTAAAGCATTGGTTGTACTATCGTTTTGCACGATCAATCTTTGATTCGCTGCAATTAGACTATCCGCCTTTTTAAACAATAGTCTACGCTCCTGCTTTAATCTACCTACTTCTGCTTTATATCTTTCAATTAGTGCAACATTCGCTTCAGCATCCTTAACCGAATCTAATAAAACTTCGATACGCTCTCTGGCAGCTAAAAGATCTTTATCCTTCAATTCATTATCCTGGATCACTTCATCATAATTAGCGATCAATCCCTCTAACTCACTTTCAATATCCTGCTTTTGCTTCTCTAATCCCGATACCGTATTTTTACTATCATTATATAAGGAAACAGTATATACTGCTAAACCGATCAATAAAACTGATAAGACACCTATTAAAACTTTAAATCTAGTACTATTATTTTCTGTACTCATGGGGTGGTTTGTTTATGGTTACAAATGGCTAAATTACTAACTGCCTTGGCAATAAAACGTTTATAAAATGATAAAAAAACTTAAATTATGTTAAATCTTTTATTTCCAAAGGTTTGCAACGGCTGCAAGGCCATTCTCATTAAATCTGAAAATGTGATTTGCACCAAATGTATTCATAATTTACCACTTATTTGTCATCATAGAACCGGAAATCAGGCGATGAAGGATGTTTTCTACGGAAGGTTTCACGTTCAAAATGCTACATCTCTGCTTCAATTTCAAAAGAAAGGAATCACTCAGGAAATAATGCACAATTTAAAGTACCGCGGAAGAAAAGAAATAAGTTATTTCTTCGGAAAATGGTTGGGTGAAGAACTTAAAACCATAGATGATTACCATGAGATCGATGTGGTAATCCCGGTGCCCTTACACAAGAAAAAAATGAAAACAAGGGGCTACAATCAGGTGGAAGGCTTCGGAAGAGAAATCGCCAAAGCACTAAATATTCCTTATTACGACGATGTACTTATCAAAATAACTAATACGAATTCTCAGGTCTTTAAAAGGCGATTAACCCGATTTACATCGTCTGAAGACAATTCCGAAGTCTTTTCAGTGGTAAATTCAGAAAAAATTAATAACAAACATATATTAATTGTTGACGATATTGTGACTACCGGTGCAACTTTCGAAAAATGTGCGACGCAACTTCTAAAAAACTCTAACATTCGCATTAGCGTAGCCACGATCGCCCTTACCTAACCAATTTAAAACTTTAAACCGAATCGTCTTATTTTGATTTCAGTTGCCGAACTGCACAGAAAAATAGTTATAAATAAACTAAAATACCACTGTATAATTTCTTTACCACAAAATGATAGTTCGGGGTTTTGCTACTAAAAATCTTATTACTTTTGTCGCATGAAGCACCGGTTACTTTATATTCCAATTGTACTGCTATTTTTACTTTCTTTTACAGATTGTGCGAAAAAAGGGAGTCCTTCCGGCGGAATAAAAGACAGTATTCCCCCGGTGATCGTTAAAAGTAATCCGGAAAATTACAGTATCAATTTTAGCGAGAATGAAATTCGGATTTATTTCGATGAATACATTAAACTTAAAGACCTTCAGAAAGAATTAATAGTATCTCCACCTCTTAAGTATCCTCCTACTATTACACCTTTGAGCACTTCAAAAGTGCTGAAAATTAAGATCGATGATACCCTCAAAGAGAACACGACCTATTCTTTTAACTTTGGAAACAGTATCGTTGATAACAACGAAGAAAATGCTTTTAAATATTTCAAATACGTCTTTTCTACCGGAAGCTACATTGATAGCTTAAATTTAAAAGGAAATGTAAGAGATGCTCTTCTACCTAAACCCGAGGGACCTTCTACCGTACTCCTGTATGAGGTAAACGAAAACTTTCAGGATTCTCTAATTTATTCTGAAAAACCTACTTATATAACCACTACAACAGATAGTATAGGGTCTTTCGAACTTACCAATCTTAAAGAAGGGAATTATCTCCTACTAGCGTTAAAAGAAAAAAGTAACGATTATACTTTTCAACCAAAAGATGATAAAATAGCCTTTGCAGATCGGGTAATTTCACTTCCAACTGATAGTACCTACACCCTTACTCTCTTTAAGGAAACACCAGATTATAAAATAGCGCGTCCAAGTTTAATTGCAAAAAATCACATCGTTTTTGGATACGAAGGGGAAGGAGATAGTTTAAAAGTCTCCATTTCTTCCCAAACTCCCAACACATACGAATCCAAAACCTATCGCGACCGATTAAAAGACACTCTGCATTATTGGTTTAAGCCAGCATTAGAGAATGATTCGCTAGTATTCATTGCCAATAACAAACTGTATATTGATACGTTAAATGTTAGAATGCGTGATCTTTATAAAGATTCACTTTCAGCTCAAATTATTAATCCAAAGGCACTCACTCCTAACGACACGTTGGAGATTCAGGTAAATACTCCTATAGTTACAATTGATTCTGAAAAGCTTTTTGTTATGGATAAGGATTCAGTTGCGGTCACTGCTTCTATGACATACACAGAGGAAACGAATATTGTAAAAATTGCTTTTCCGAAGAAAGAAGAACAAAATTACAGCGTGCAATTACTTCCCGGCGCATTTACAGATTTCTATGATAAGGAGAACGATACTATTTCTCATATTGTGCGAACCCGGGCTGCTTCAGATTACGGTACTATTGAACTTACGCTTCAAAATGCAAACGAATTTCCATTGATCGTTCAATTGGTAGATGCGAAATTTAATGTGGTTTCCGAAGAGCATATTTCAGAAAACAGGAAAGTCAATTTTGAGCATATTATTCCCGCATTTTATTACATTCGAATTATTTACGACCAAAATTCAAACCAACAATGGGACACAGGGAGTTTTTTACAGCGCACTGCTCCCGAAAAGATCGTTTACTATCCGTCGAAAATTGAAGTCCGTGCTAATTGGAGTCTCAAGGAAACCTTTATTCTAAAGTAAATTTATCCCGATCGTTTAAGAACTGAAGATGCTTTCTATGCTCTTCAAGTTCATCTTTGCTTATTGAAATTGTTTCGGTAAACTCCCGTTCAAAATCTTTGGTAGAAATTTGTTCCCCCAACACATCATAAATTGCAGAATGTCCGGAGTATTCATGTCCGTTACCATCTAAACCCACTCTGTTGAGACCAATACAATAACACATATTTTCTATCGCTCGTGCTTTTAGGAGCGCATCCCATGCTGCAATTCTCTTTTTTGGCCAGTTAGCAACATACAGCAAAACATCATAATTAGTGGTGTTGCGCGCCCAAACCGGAAAACGCAGGTCGTAGCAAATTAGCAAACAAACCTTCCATCCCTTGTAATCGACCACTATTCGTTCGTTTCCCCTAGAATAGGTGTTGTGTTCGCCTGCCAGCGTGAAGGTGTGGCGCTTGTCGTAGGTCTTAAATGACCCATTGGGAAATACAAAATACAACCGATTATAATAGTTTTCACCTTCTTTTATAATGATGCTCCCGGTAATTGCAGATTGCTTTTTAATAGCTTCTGAACGCATCCATTGCAAGGTTTCCCCTTCATTTTCTTCGGAAAGACTTTCTGCATTCATTGTAAATCCGGTGGTAAACATCTCAGGAAGAACTATAATATCTGTTTCCTCCTTAATCTTAACTATCTTTTCTGAAAAATTCTTTCTGTTCGCAGCCGGGTTTTCCCAGAGCAAATGCGACTGAATTAAACTTATTTTAAGTGTCTTCAATTTATCTTTTTATTCTCTAGAAGTTGAACAATATCTTCGAGTCCCTGCATTCTTGCATGATCCATCGCTGTATTACCACGGTCATCCTTAACCAAAACATCTGCTCCATGCTCCAGCAGTAACCGAATAATTTCTGTTCTTTTAAAAGTAACAGCAAAAATTAATGCAGTAGCCCCGTTAGAATTTGTTTTATTCACGTTTGCTCCATTTTCCACCAAGAGTTGCGCTATTTCATTAAAACCTTTAAAGCACACCCCCATTAAGGCAGTATTTCCCGAGGCGTCCTGAGCATCAATGTTTTGAGGAAATTGCAGTATTACTTCGGAAAGCTCTCGATTTCCAAAATAAGTAGCGAGTAATAATGGAGTTGAGCCTCTGCTATCTTGTTCTTTAACTAATTCAGGATTTTCTGAAAGTATGGCTTTCACCTTTGCATGATTACCGTCCCTGATGGCATTAAATAATTGATCTTTCATAATTAGAAAGTATATTTTACTAAATTAAACAAACAAAGCAACACACTAAGTATGCTGCTTTGAAAAAAAGTTAGGTATCGTTCACTAACTTGCCGGGGAATTCATTCAATATTATGAAATTTATTCCAAATCGAATCTATCGAGATTCATTACTTTATCCCAGGCAGCTACAAAGTCGTGTACAAATTTCTCTTTAGCATCTGCGCAACCGTAAACTTCTGCAACGGCTCTTAACTCAGAATTTGAACCAAAGATAAGATCGGCGCGGGTACCGGTCCATTTTAAATCCCCTGATTTTCGGTCTTTTCCTTCAAAAACCTGATCATCATCAGACTTTGCTCTCCAACTAACACCAAGATTTAATAAGTTTACGAAGAAGTCGTTCGTTAACAGCCCGGGCTTATTGGTAAATACCCCATGTTTAGAACCGTCATAATTTGCTGCTAACGCCCGCATGCCCCCTATTAATACTGTCATTTCGGGGACAGTAAGTGTCATTAACTGTGCTTTATCTACCAACAACTCTTCACTGGAAACCACCTGATCTTTTTTGAGGTAATTCCTAAATCCATCTGCAGTGGGCTCTAAATGTTCGAACGATTCAGCATCTGTTTGTTCCTGAGAAGCGTCAGTTCTTCCGGGAGCAAAAGGAACTGTTATGTTGTGTCCCGCATCCTTAGCGGCTTTTTCAATTCCTGCACATCCACCAAGAACAATGAGGTCTGCCATAGATACCTTTGTACCATCGTTTTTATTGCTGTTAAATTCCGCCTGAATTCCTTCCAGAACACCCAATACTTTTGCCAATTCTGTAGGATTATTAACTTCCCAGTCCTTTTGAGGAGCAAGTCTTATACGAGCGCCATTAGCACCTCCACGAAGGTCTGAACCTCTAAAAGTAGATGCCGAAGCCCATGCCGTTCTCACTAATTGGGATATTGATAATCCGGAAGATAACAGTCTCTCTTTCAAATCTGAAATATCGGCATCGCTTATCATCTTATAATTAGCAACAGGGATAGGATCTTGCCACAAGAGCTCTTCTTGCGGAACTTCCGGACCCAGATATCTCGATGATGGTCCCATATCACGATGACACAATTTAAACCAAGCACGTGCGAATGCATCTTCAAAATCTTTAGGATTTTCATGAAAATGTCGTGAAATCTTATTGTAAACCGGGTCCATCTTTAAGGCCATATCCGCTGTAGACATCATTAGGTCCTGAGTCTTAGAGGAGTCGTGTGCCATTGGCGCCTTACTCGCATTAGAAGCGTCTGTTGGCCTCCACTGGTGTGCCCCTGCCGGGCTCTTTGTTAATTCCCAGTCGTATTCGAGTAAGACTCTAAAGTAATCATGGTCCCATTTTATTGGATTAGGGGTCCAGGCGCCTTCCAGTCCACTTGTTATAGTGTCGTCACCTTTTCCTGACCCATACGTACTTAACCACCCTTGTCCTTGTGCTTCGATTCCGGCGCCTTCAGGCTCTACACCAACAAGCTCGGTATCTCCCGCACCATGGGCTTTTCCGAAGGTATGTCCGCCTGCTATAAGCGCCACGGTTTCTTCATCGTTCATTGCCATACGTCCAAAAGTCTCACGAATGTCGCGACCGGAACCGAGAACATCCGGTTCTCCATGCGGTCCCTCCGGATTTACATAGATCAATCCCATATGAGCTGCGCCCAGAGGTTTTTCGAGCTCACCATTATTCTTATATCTTTCATCATTACCCAACCATTCGGTTTCTGATCCCCAATAAATATCTTGTTCCGGCTCCCAAATATCTTCTCTTCCCCCTGCAAATCCGTAGGTTTTAAAGCCCATAGACTCTAATGCGCAATTTCCAGCTAAGATCAACAGATCTGCCCAGGAAATCTTCTTCCCATACTTTTGCTTAATGGGCCAAAGAAGGAAACGAGCCTTATCTAAGTTACCGTTATCCGGCCAGCTGTTAAGGGGTGCGAATCGCTGATTTCCGGTGTTTCCACCACCTCTTCCGTCTGAAACGCGATACGTACCTGCACTATGCCAGGCCATTCGTATAAATAATCCGCCGTAGTGCCCATAATCTGCAGGCCACCAATCCTGAGAATCGGTCATCAAGTTGACTAAATCTTTCTTTAGGGCTTTATAATCTAACTTGGCAAATTCTTGCTTATAATCGAATTTTTCGCCCATAGGATTTGATTTTAGGGCGTTTTGTCGAAGTATATTTAAATTCAACTTATTTGGCCACCAATCTCTGTTAGTAGTTCCTCCTCCCGCAGTTTGATGCAGTGTCCCTCCAAAATAGGGACATTGACTTGCGTCGCTTTCGTTGATGTCCCACCCTTTTCCATGGTCATTTTCCTGATTATTCATATCTATAATTATTTGTTACCGAATGGCAGATTAATACTACCTCTAAAATTACAAATTAAAATAGTGATTAAGACACATTTCCATTGGATGTAATAATTTATAGATTGATAAAACTTATAGTTGTATTAATGATGAATAGATTTTTTATATACTATTTAGTATAATGGCCGCTGCCTTTAAAGTTTCTTCGGTTTTAGCAAAACAAACCCGGATTTGTTTAAAATCTTCACCGTTGGCATTAAAAACTGATGTTGGAATAGTTGCTATTTTATGTTCGATCGTTAGACGTTCGGCAAAAGCGACGTCACTTTCAGAAGAAATTTCAGAAAAATCTAACAATTGAAAATACGTACCTTGTGAAGGAATAAGTTTAAATGAACTTTTCTCTATTTGTTTCAGAAAAAAATCTCTTTTGGTTTGATAAAAAGATGCCAGCCCCAAGTAATTTTGTTCATTAGATATATAAGTAGCCAACGCTTTTTGAACCGGATTATTAACACTAAAGACATTGAACTGATGTACTTTCCTGAATTCATTCATTAATATTTTGGGCGCGAGGCAGTATCCCACTTTCCATCCGGTATTGTGAAACGTCTTACCAAAAGAGGCAGTGATAAAAGATCTCTTAGCCAGAGAATCAAATCTAGCCACACTTTGATGCGTTTCACCGTCGAAAATAATGTGCTCATACACCTCATCACTAATCACTAATAAGTCGTGTTTCTCAACAAGCTCTTGCAACCGAAGCATATCATTCACAGAAAAAACCATTCCACTCGGATTGTGTGGTGTGTTAATAATGATCAATCTGGTTTTGTTAGATATTTCCTCCTCGACCTCCTCCCAATTTGGAACATAAGCCGGTGTTTGTAATTGTACCGACTTGGTTATCCCGCCAAAGAGCCTAATGGTAGGGTCGTAACAATCGTAGGCGGGAGTAAATATAATAGCTTCATCTCCGGGATTAATTATAGCTGCTATCGCAGTAAAAATAGCCTGCGTAGCTCCGGCGGTTATAGTAATTTCTGAATCGGGATCGTAATATTGATTATGAAGTGCATTGGTATTCTTAGAAATCGCTTGCCGCAGCCCCATATCGCCCGCCATTGGAGCATATTGGTTATATCCATTCTTCATTGCTTCACAAACTAAGTCTATGAGAATGGGGTCGCTTTCGAAATCAGGGAATCCCTGAGACAGGTTAATTGCATCATGTTCATGAGCCATTTTACTCATCACAGTAAAAATACTTGTGCCTAAATTCTTCAATTTTGTATGAATCATCTTACTTAGTGTTAAATATTTCTCGATTAAGTCCGAAAAAGACCGTTTTAAAGGCTAAATATTGGAAAATGTGTATATTAGCTCTACCAAATTTACCGAACCAATGAAGAAATTTTGCCATTTCTTTTTGTTTTATACTATTTGTATTTCGCTCAGCGCCCAAGAGTTTTTACCTACAAAAGAACTCTTGGAAAGTGACCAGGTCACAGTTGACGAATATTTCACAAAGGTATTAGACTCTGCCAAAATATATCACTCTCAAGGGGATTATAAAAAATCGCTGGAGTATAATATAGACTTTCTAGTAAAAGCATTCGCATCAGAAGATCCTTTGTATATTCATCAGGGTTATAGAATGTTGGGGCATAATTATTTTGCCTTAAACGATACTATTCTCGCAAGGGAAAGTTATGAGAAATCTGAAAAGTTTGCACTCAATTCGAATAACGACAATGCCATGGCGCATGCCTTTATGGATCTGGGATCTGTTTTTTCAGAAAATAACCATCTTGAAAAGGCCTTTCTTTATCACAACAAAGCGATATCTCTATTCGAAAAAATTGGTGATGAGGCCGGTTTGGCTCAGGCGTATTACAATATGATTCTTTCATCTATTAAGGAGGAAGACTACAGGAAAGCTTATATACATATTTTAAAAACCCGAAAGCTCAACAAAATTGAGGAAAACATTGAATTGAGTATAGGTTTGGACTATTACTCGGGGCTGTATTATTTTCATAAGGAAAAATATGAAATGGCAGATAAGTATTTTCTAAAGGCGATTAAAGGAGCCGAGAAAGCAGATCTGCCCCTGGAATTAGAACGAATTTATGACGATTATACACAAAGTCTTGTTCGGCAAAATAATGATGTCGATGCAAGTAATGCTCAAACGGTGTATGAAATGTATAAAAAGATCAATGAGCAAAATGTTGCATTACAAAAAACAGAGGAGATTTCTGCGCAGTTTCAGGTTGATGAATACAGAAAAGACGTAAAACAAGCCGAACTACAAAATCAAATACAAGCAGTTCAGGTTGCCAGTCAAAGTAGACTGAATAATGTTTTAATTATTGTTTCAAGCTGTTTTCTCATCATGTTTATTGCCTTATTCTTTGCATATCGCAAAAGAAAACAACTTGTAAGAAAGTTAAAGGTCAAAAACAAAGAGTATCTGGAAGCGAAAGAACAGTCCGAAAAACTTTCAAAAGCAAAAAGCAAGTTCTTTTCTACCGTGAGTCACGAATTGAGAACTCCGTTATACGGTGTGATTGGATTAAGTACTATTTTATTGGAAGATGAAAGTCTAAAAAAGCACGAAAGCGATTTAAAATCGCTTAAATTTTCTGCAGATTATCTACTTGCATTGATCAATGATGTACTGCAGATAAACAAAATTGATTCGAATAATCTGGAAGATGAACAAACTAACTTCAGTCTAAGGGAACTTGCGAAGAAAATCACTTCCTCTTTCGAATATATGCGTATTCAGAATAACAATAATATCCATATTCATATTTCTGAAACCATCCCACAAACCATTAGAGGTAACTCTGTAAGACTTTCCCAAATTCTGATGAATCTTATTGGAAACGCCTGTAAGTTTACCGAAAACGGAGATATTTATTTAATCGCAGAAACTACCAAGGTTACAGAATCTGTTGCCGCGATCAAGTTTTATATTAAGGATACCGGAATAGGAATTCCAATCGACAAACAGGAAAGTATTTTTGACGAGTTTTCACAAGCCGACTCATTAGATTATAAGTATCAGGGGACAGGACTGGGGCTCCCCATTGTTAAAAAACTACTCACCCTTTCTAATTCAAATATCACGGTAGAGAGTGAATTAGGAAAAGGCTCCATGTTTACATTCACTTTACTCTTTGAAGTTTCTCAGCAACAATTGGAAAAGAAAAAAGAGGCTTCCGTAATAGACACATCGGCTCTAAACGAATTGCGTATATTGATCGTTGAGGATAACAGAATCAATCAGACCGTAACTAAGAAAATTCTTGAAAAAAATGATATTCACTGCACTATTGCTGAAAATGGTCAGGAAGCGATTGATACAGCAAGAAAGGAGTCGTTCGATCTTATTCTTATGGATATTAATATGCCTATTAAGAATGGAATGCAGGCAACACGAGAGATTAGAACATTTAACACTTCAGTACCCATTGTTGCATTAACAGCAGTTGAAGTTGAAGAAATGCGTTATAAAATTTTCCAATCTGGGATGAATGACATTATTGTAAAACCTTATGATGTATCAAAGTTTATACAAACAATATGCAAGAACATCAACGAAAAAGAATCGTATCGGGAGCCTAAAAAACCAAATTTAAGAGCGGTTTAATAAGCCAATTATCCTTTCAAACTCGCCGCTAAATACTCACGATTCATTCTGGCAATATTTTCTAGTGAAATACCTTTAGGGCATTCTACCTCGCAAGCTCCGGTATTGGTGCAGTTTCCGAAGCCTTCTTTATCCATTTGCTCCACCATATTAAGTACTCTCGTCGCAGCCTCTACCTCACCCTGAGGTAATAATGCATATTGAGAAACCTTAGCCGAAGTAAACAACATAGCACTGGCATTCTTACATGCTGCTACACAAGCTCCACAACCAATGCACGTGGCGGCAGCAAACGAATCGTCTGCATTTTCTTTATTAATAGGAATTGCATTAGCATCAATAGTATTTCCGGAAGTATTTACAGAAATATAACCTCCTGCCTGTTGAATACGATCGAAAGAACCACGATCTACCATAAGATCCTTTATAACCGGAAATGCTTTAGCCCTAAATGGTTCGATCACAATGGTATCACCATCGTTAAACATTCTCATGTGTAATTGACAAGTTGTTACGAGTCTATCCGGGCCATGAGGTTCCCCGTTTATTTGTAATGAACAACTTCCACAAATACCTTCTCTACAGTCATGGTCAAAAACCACAGGATCTTCCCCTTTGTTGATCAGGTCTTCGTTTAACACGTCCAACATTTCTAAAAAAGACATATCTCCTTCTACGCCATCTATAGGGTAGGTTTGCATTGCTCCTTTAGCGTCTTTATTGGCTTGTCGCCATATTTTTAAAGTTAATTTCATAGTAAATTATTTATACGAACGTGTTTTCAACTCTATATTTTCAAATACCAATTCTTCTTTATGCAATTCTGCATCCTTTGGTTCTCCTTTGTACTCCCAGGCCGATACATACTTAAAGTTCTCATCGTCCCGAAGCGCCTCTCCCTTTTGCTCTCCACTCTGCTCAACGCTTTCTTCTCTGTAGTGACCACCTGCCGACTCATTTCGTTGTAATGCGTCTTTGGCGAACAACTCACCCAGCTCAAGAAAATCTGCTACGCGTCCGGCTTTTTCTAATTCCTGGTTCATACTTTCTGCCGTTCCGGGAACTTTTACGTTCTCCCAGAAATCTTTTCTAAGTTCGGCTATTTCTACAATTGCTTCTGAAAGTCCTTGCGCATTGCGGGACATCCCACATTTATTCCACATGATCTTCCCTAACTTCTTATGATAATAATCTACAGAATGTTTTCCTGAAGCATTCATTAATTTATGAATTCTATCCTGAACATCCTTTTCGGCTTGATCAAATTCTGGGGTATTGGTAGGTATTTTTCCGGTTCTAATGTCCTGAGATAAATAATCTCCAATAGTATAGGGTAACACAAAATATCCATCGGCAAGACCCTGCATTAATGCTGAAGCTCCTAACCTGTTTGCCCCGTGATCGCTAAAGTTTGCTTCCCCGGCTGCATAACATCCTTCTATTGTAGTCTGCAAATTATAATCTACCCAAAGTCCACCCATTGTATAGTGAACAGCCGGATAGATCATCATTGGAGTTTTATACGGGTTTTCATCAACGATCTTTTCATACATCTGGAAAAGATTACCGTATTTATTTTCTATTACAGCTTTACCCAAGTCGTAAACCTCCTGCTCTGTAGGATTTTCGTTTCCGTGCATGATGGCTTGCTCCTGTCCGTAACGTTTAATTGCACTAGCAAAATCCAGATATACGGCCTCCCCGGTCTTATTTACACCAAAACCAGCGTCACATCTCTCTTTTGCTGCTCTGGAGGCAACATCTCTTGGCACTAAATTTCCAAATGCCGGATAGCGTCTTTCCAAGTAGTAATCTCTTTCTTCTTCGGAAAGTTGAGTGGGTTTCTTTTTACCTTGTCTAATGGCTTCAGCGTCTTCCTTTTTCTTAGGCACCCAAATTCGTCCGTCATTCCGAAGCGATTCAGACATCAAAGTTAACTTAGACTGGTGTTCTCCCGAAACAGGAATACAGGTTGGGTGAATTTGTGTAAAACACGGATTTGCAAAGAAAGCACCTCTTCTATGGGCCTTCCAGGCAGCGGTAACATTACTTCCCATTGCATTAGTAGAAAGGAAGAAAACATTTCCGTATCCACCCGTGGCTAGAACCACAGCATGTGCAGAATGTCTTTCTATTTTTCCGGAAACAAGATCTCGTGCAATAATGCCTCGTGCCTTTCCGTCTATCTTGACGATGTCCAGCATCTCATGACGGTTAAAAGGTTGGATCTTGCCACGATTTATTTGTCTATTCATGGCAGAATAAGCCCCAAGCAATAGTTGTTGTCCTGTTTGTCCTTTTGCGTAAAATGTTCTGGAAACCAAAACCCCACCAAAAGAACGATTATCTAAATACCCTCCATACTCTCTTGCAAAGGGAACTCCTTGTGCAACACATTGGTCAATGATATTCGCAGAAACCTCGGCAAGTCTATACACATTTGCTTCCCTTGACCTATAATCACCCCCTTTTACAGTATCGTAGAAAAGACGGTAATTACTATCTCCATCCCCTTGATAATTCTTTGCGGCATTAATCCCTCCCTGAGCAGCAATTGAGTGCGCTCTTCGGGGTGAATCCTGATAACAAAATGTTTTTACATTATATCCAAGCTCGGCTAAAGTAGCGGCGGCGCTACCTCCGGCCAAACCTGTCCCTACAACGATAATATCTATATTTCGTTTGTTTGCAGGATTTACAAGATTAATATTGTTTTTATGATTTGTCCACTTATCTGCTAAGGGTCCTTCAGGAATTTTAGAATCTAGTATCGACATAGCTTATTGTTTAGTGGGGTAATTGATTAAAATGATGATAAAGTGCAATAAAGATGAAACCCAGTGGAATTACAATTGCATACAGCTGTGTAAAACCTCTTAATCCTTTCGAATATTTATTATTAAAACCTACACTTTGAAATGCTGAAGAAAACCCGTGCCATAGATGGAAGGCAAGTAACACAAAAGCGAGGACGTAGATCCCTACGCGTATCGGACTTTCAAATTTATGCACTGTCTCGGCATAATATCTGGTAGGGTCTTCAGGGTTTGACTCAATATATTTATGGATCATCTCTGGGATCCAGAAATCGTAAAAGTGCAATCCCAAAAATGCTAAAATAACCAACCCGGAAATGATCATATTTCGTGAAGCCCAGGTAGAATTTGCATTCCCGTTAAACTTCTTATAACTAATAGCCCGTGCATTTCTATTTCTAATTTCAAGCACAAAGCCCATCACAAAGTGAAAAACCACCCCAAATATTAAAACCGGCTGTAATATCCCTTGGACTAATCCATTGGTTCCCATAAAATGAGACCAGGAATTAAATGTGTCCGGATCGATGACTGAAGTTAAATTGATAGTAAAGTGTTGCGCTAAAAAGAATACGAGAAATAAACCAGAAAGTGCCATCGCAACTTTTCTGGCTATTGAAGATGATAATATTCCCATTATGATTATTTAGATAATTATTAGACAAAAATACGGCTATCAGTAGTTATTGCCAAATAATATATTCCATACAAAAATTCTAGACCAAGAATCGCGGTTAAATTAGACTAAAACAGGAGCTACTCCTCTATCAATTAAAAATTTACCGATAAAAAATTCATTCTATTAAAAAAAAATCATACTTTTATATTATAAACTAATCTTAAAATTAATTCACATGAAAAAAATTACACTATGTGCAGTAATGGCATTTGGCGCTGTATTCTTTACAGATGTTAATGCTCAGCAAGTAGAAAATGAAGATGGGGTAACTATAAACGTCACCACCACGGTAGATCCTGTTGTCAACAATGTTCAAGAAAGAGGAGCGCTAATTTATGATAACGGACCACATTTTAATGTGCCCGGAAATCCTAATATTAGCTTATTGCAAAACACTGCCCTTGGAACAAACACTTTAGGGTCTGGTGTTTCCGGAGATTTTACTTGTGCTGATGATGTAACGTTAACAGCTACTTATGATGTAGCATCTATTGACTTATACGCTTATCAAACAGGAGCTCCAACCGCTCCGGCATCTATCAACTTTGTTGCTTTACAGGTTTGGGATGGTGATCCTAGTGCAGGTGGTTCTGTAATCTGGGGTGATTTAACTACAGACTTATTAGAAAACATTGAGTGGTCTAACACTTATAGAGAGTCTGAAACAACTCCTGGAACAGGTAGAGCGATCTTTAGAGTAACAGCAACCACTTCCGGATTACAATTAGCTCCCGGAACTTATTGGTTAGACTGGCAATATGCCGGAGATGCAGCATTTTCAGGACCATGGCAACCACCAGTGTCTGAGTTAGATGTACCACCAAACGGAAATGGTTTACAGTCTAATTTAGGAACATATTCTCCTTCATTAGATACGGGAACAGGTGATCAATTAGCTTACCCATTCCAAATGTATGGAACCGAAGTTCTTGGTGTGGACGACAATACTTTAAGCACTCAAGTTTCTGTTTCACCTAACCCAGCTGTAAATACTGTTACAATTTCAAACCGTTCAAACCTTAATTTGAGCACTGTTGAAATTTATAACATCGAAGGTAAATTGCTTCAAAACGTAAACGTTGATGGAAGCGCAACTACTTTAGATATTTCAGCTTTAGCTTCAGGAATTTATATGGTGAAAATTTCTTCGGAGCAAGGAAGTACAACTAAAAAATTGATCAAGAGATAATAATTTCTCAATTCAATAATATAAAAAGGGATGTTTCCATTGAAACATCCCTTTTTTTTAATACTATTCGCTCTAATTTGTTTACTTAATTTCTAATGGTGACTGCTCACTTTGGTCGTCTATTATAACCTTGACTACATATTCTCCTTTGGGCAAATAATAAATCCCGTTTTTAGCTTTCTCTACTTCAATATCTTCCTTTTCAAAATGCTTTTTACCCTTTTCTGATATACTTAAGTCGTAATTAAAAATATTAACTCCTTTTACCACTTCGGTGGTGTATTGCTTGATTTCAGTTTTGTCTTCTGTTAAAACTGAAATAACTGCTGTTCCGCTTTTCGGACTGTAAAACTGTACGTCCAAAGAAGGAACAAAGGCATCCCGCCAGGTACTAAAACTATTCCCCCAGCGACGAGAATGCCTTACCGAGTCTAAATCCCCAACAATTAGGGAATTTAACGAGTTCTCTGTCAACTTTTGCAATAAAGCAATATTTGCAACATATATCGATCTACCATGTGTTCCTAAGACAATATCCTTAGCCTCAGGCTGCACCACCAGATCATGAACGGCTACATTTGGCAGACCGTTAGAAAAAGCTTCCCAACTATTTCCCTTATTAAACGACACATACGCCCCATTGTCGGTACCCAAATACAATATATCCTCATTTTCAGGATCTTCCCGAATAACATTCACAGGAGAAATTGGGAGATTACTGTTAATCGATTTCCAGGTAGCGCCATAATTATCACTCATATAAACATAGGGTGAAAAATCATCCCAGCGATACCCGTTTAACGTCACATATACTCTTTCCTTCTTGTGTTTAGAAGCAACAACGCGACTTACCCATAAGTCTTTTGGAAAACCTGCCGAAATATCGATCCAGTTACCACCCCCGTTTTTAGTAACATGTAAACGCCCATCATCACTACCGGCATAAAGGAGTCCGAATTGAAAGGGCGATTCAGTAATACTTGTAAGCGTACCATAGGCAACATTCCCGGGTTTTCCTCCATGGGTTAGATCTCCCGAAATCGCTTCCCAATTATCGCCTTGATCCATGCTTCGCATTAGCTTATTCCCTCCCAGATATAATATATCCTGATTGTGATCGCTAAGTAAAATTGGGGTTTGCCAGTTAAAACGATACGGACTTTCTCCTAACTCGTGCTTTGGTTGAATGTATTTTTGATCATCTTTTTCACGATCTAATCTAAAGTAGTTCCCAAACTGAAATCCCGTATAAACAATATTGCTGTTTCTTTTATCAATTTGTACCTGCATTCCATCACCTCCCATGATAAACTCGTAAGGATATTTTCCATTCTGCATCCAGCCTTTGTCTTCTTCATAAGTATGTGCTCCTACCCAAACCCCGTTATCCTGTAGGCCTCCATAAACATTATAGGGTTCTTCGTGATCTATATTTACAGAATAAAACTGACCAACCGAAGGAGCGTTATTCTTGATCCAGCTTTCGCCATCATCATACGAAATATTAACCCCACCGTCATTACCATTAATTAAATGATTTGGCATTTTCGGATTGATCCACAGTGCGTGATGATCTGCATGCACATTCTCTGCATCGATCGAGGTGTAAGTCTTTCCGCCATCTTTCGATTTTAAGATGGGAACACCGTAAATATAAATGTGATCTCTGTTTTGAGGAGAAACGTGGACCTTTCCGAAGTAATAACCATAAGAATAATAAATATCATCTAAATATCCTTCATGGGTCTTATTCCATGTTTTACCTCCGTCGGTGCTTTTATAAACTTCTGCTCCAATTACAGGGGTATCAAATAACATAGAATTCGCATCTTCCAAATACTTGGCCAGGTCAATGGGCTTCACCGCTCCGCTTCTCACCATATTCTTTACGTTTTCCGCTTTATATTTTTCCTGAAACCCATTAGTTCGAAGAAAATTGTTTAATTTCTTATCATCAAGATTCAGTAAATGAGAAGTACTCATTGTTTTAAATTCGTCTTTGGTTAAGGCATCTCCCGACGAATCTGATTTGTCGCTTTCTCTTCTTGCCTGATTATCGTGGATGGCATAGACCGTATTTTCATCAAAAACTGCGATTCCAATTCGTCCAACCCCTTCACCTGTAGGGAAACCACTCCCACTGTTTGAAACTTTAGTCCAGGTATTTCCTGCATCGCTACTTTTATAAATTCCACTTCCCGTTCCATTGCCTTCAAAATTCCATGCTTTTCTATCCTTATCCCATGCGGCCGCATACATAGTATTAAAATTATTAGGGTCAACTGCAACTTCTATCACTCCGGTTTCATTGTTTATAAACAAGGTCTTGTTCCATGTTTTACCGCCGTCCATAGTTTTGTATACCCCACGCTGTTCGTTGTTAGAATAAAGATGTCCTATCACTCCAACTACTAGCTCATTAGAATTATTCGGATTGATAAGAATACTACTAATATGGTGCGAATCTACTAAACCCATATTCTCCCATGATTCACCGTTGTTAGTCGATTTTAACAACCCAATGCCGGCGTAAGATGACCGCGAAGCATTTACCTCACCTGTACCTACCCAAAGCGTTTTTGTTTTCCAATCCATTTCCAGACTCCCTACATTTTGGGTCGGACTGCTATCCAAGACCGGTGTAAAGGTGGTTCCGTTATTTACCGTATGCCAAACTCCACCGCTGGCATAGCCCACATAAAATTCTGTAGGGTTTTCAGGATTAACGGCAAACCCCACTACGCGTCCGCTCATGATGGTTGGACCAATATTCTTAAAGGGTAAATTCTTTACCAAAGATTGTTCTGAAAGTTCTTCTTTTTTCTGAATACCCTGCGAGACAAGTTGCGCAGAAGTAGCAGGTTGCTGTGCATATGAAGTTAAAATTAAAAAACTAAAAAGTAATAAAAAGGAATTTTTCATGGTGGTTTAATTTACGTGCTGAAATTACTGAAAAACGGCATTCCCAACAAAACAGATGTAAAGATATTGAGATCACAGAATACTCCTAATAAAAGTTGTTATCTCCTGTTCAAAATTTGTTTCTGCCGGGTTGAAGCCAATATGATGAAATCTTAAGTTATGATCTTTGTCTAAAATTAATAAAGTAGGGAGCCCCGTACTTTCCAAATTGAAACTTTTAAAAAGTTCCGAATTATAATCGTAAGCGTAGTTAAAATCGTACAATTCGTTTTCAAAAAAGGATTTAAATTTTTCTAAAGTATCTCCGCCAAGATCAGCATCGACTACATAGAAAACTACGTCTTCCTCATTTAAATTCTTCTGAATCTTATCTAATTCCTTCAATTCGAGAATACAAGGTTTGCACCATGTTCCAAAAAAATCGAGAACAACCACTTTTCCTTTTAAACTACTTGAAGAAATTTCACCCTGGTTCACATCATTTAGAATGAAATTAGGTACGGCTTCATTTTTTACAAAAGTTAGATCATTTGTAATGGCAGTTGGTACATGCTTGGTTACAAACCAAAATGTTAAAGCGCCGAATATTGCCAGCCCAACCACAACTAATTTTTTGTGTTTATAGAACAAAACTCCCAATACTGCTGCAATTAAGAACAGGATGAGCATATATACAAGGCTGGGAAGCTCCGGATAGATTAATAATAAAAATAAGACCGCATAGGGTAAGACAAGTAAGATCGACGAGACCGCAAAGGGTAGGTTGGATCTTGAGTTGTAGAATCCCGCTATTAAAAAAAGTATGATTCCGGCGATTATGTTAATTTGAAAGTCCATTGTAACCTTCAACATAATCCCAACCATAATTATGGCAACGACGATTCCGGAAAGCAAGGGTTTGATAAAGTTTTTCATCCAGACAATACTTAACCCTTAAAAGTAATTGGAAAAAAATTAAAAAGCTGTCATTAGCTTCGGATTTATTCTATTAATTTTGAAGAAATTCAGAAATACTCCTTATGAAATATCATCAAATTGATCGCAACTTATATATTAAAAACCGGAAGAATTTTGCTGCCAAAATGAAACCGAGTAGTCTTGCAATTTTCAACTCTAACGATATTTATCCCATTAGTGCAGATAGCACCATGCCTTTTCAACAACACAGGGATATTTTTTACTTAAGTGGCGTTGATCAAGAGGAGAGTATTTTAGTAATATTCCCGGATTGCCCTAATGAGAAGCATCGCGAGATTTTATTCCTAAAGGAAACTAACGATCATATTGCTGTTTGGGAAGGTGAAAAGCTTACCAAAGAACGGGCTTTAGAAGTAAGCGGAATTAAAACCGTGTACTGGTTACAGGATTTGCATAAGATCTTGTTCGAAATTATGACCCAATGTGATACCGTTTACATTAATACGAATGAGCATTACAGAGCGAATGTTGACACCGAAACTAGAGAAGCCAGATTCACAAAATGGTTACTGGAAAAGTATCCGGCACATCAGGTGGCAAAGAGCAATCCCATTTTACAAAGATTGCGTTCTGTGAAGGATCCTATCGAGTTAGATCTAATACAAAATGCATGTAATATCACCGAAAAAGGTTTTCGTCGGGTTTTAGATTTTGTAAAACCGGGCGTATGGGAATTTGAAATAGAGGCCGAATATATGCACGAGTTTCTTCGGAATCGCTCACGTGGTTTCGCTTACACTCCTATCGTGGCAAGCGGAAACAATGCCAATGTACTTCACTATATCGAGAACAATCAGCAATGTAAAGATGGCGACTTGATCTTAATGGATGTGGGAGCCGAATATGCTAATTACGCCAGCGACATGTCCCGCACTATCCCGGTTAACGGGAAATTCACCAAACGTCAAAAAGAAGTTTACGATGCGGTGAATCGAGTGAAGAATGATGCCACAAAGCTATTAGTCCCGGGCGCTTTTTGGAAAGAATATCACGTTGAGGTTGGAAAATTAATGACTTCCGAATTAATTGGATTAGGTCTTTTAGATAAAACCGATGTTAAAAATGAAGATCCGGACTGGCCGGCCTATAAAAAGTACTTTATGCATGGGACGTCACATCATATGGGGCTGGATACACATGACTACGGACTCCTTTGGGAACCCATAAAAGCTAATATGGTCTTTACCGTAGAACCGGGTATTTATATTCCTGAAGAAGGCTTCGGAATACGCCTTGAAGATGATGTTGTGGTTCAGGAACAGGGAAAACCTTTCAATTTAATGAGAAACATCCCAATTGAAGCTGAGGAAATTGAAGATATAATGAATTCTTAAGGCTAAGAATCTCGTTTTCAGAATAAACCAGCGATTTTTTTGTATTTTTAGAGTATCAATCAAAAAAATCACCCGAAATAAATGAAGACTTACCTTTTCATATTAGCTTTTTTATTTATCTATTCAAATTCCTTTAGTCAGCTACCCGCAAGAAGCTCCGGGCAGGTTGTAAGTGGCTCTAATGTATCTGTGTTTTTTAACAACCCTAATTTTTCATACCTCTCTTCGGAAACGAAAGAAGATGTTATTAAATATGAAAACATTGAGGGTTCTCCATATATAGACAATTATTCAGGTGCTAGTAATACCATTCCGATAGGAAAATTTTATTCTCCTCAAATGGAATATATTGAAACCGCATTGGCACGTTACAATGCCTACACCGATGAAATGGAAGTTTCATTACTTGAAGATGGTGTTGATTACTATCTTCTGAAAAAAGAAGAGGGATTTCTATATATCGTTTTAGGTGAAAAAACGTATAGAGCTTATCTGTACAATAATAAGCCGGGATTTTATGTCATTCTTTCACCGGATGATACCAGGAAATGTGTCCTCCTCAAAAAAGAGCGGATCGTCTTTGAAAAAGAAAGAAAAGCTTCGAGCACATTTGTTTCGGGAACACCTGATAGTTTTAAAAGAATTAGAGATGTATATTATTTCAAGATCGATGAAACACTGATTGAGGTTCCTAAGAAGAAAAAGATCTTCTACAATATATTCCGGGAAAGAAAAAATGAAGTGAAAAAGTTTGTAGAAAGCAACCGACTTAAGATCAACAAGGAAGAAGATCTGATAAAAATTTCAAAATACTTCAATTCATTAAAATAATCATTCTTCAGTTTTCCAGATTTGTAATTGGCTTTTGTCCGGTTTTCTGAAACACATTGGTTAGGATAAAGGCTATAAACGCCGGAAGCACCCATCCCAAACTCTGTTTAGAGAATGGAATCCATCTTTTTATACCATCTAAGGTCTCTTCCGAAGTAAAAAATTGAATAAAATCGGGAATACTGAACAGTAATGTGACGATAGTCACCACTCTAAAAACAAGTGTTGTGGCAAAACGGTTTGGCACTACGTTCAATAAAATTAAAACAATTGTAATGGGGTAGATAAACAACAATGCCGGCACAGCGACATTTATGATATATTGTACATTAAACTGGCCCATAGCTACCCCCAGAACACACGCAATTACTGCCGTTATGGTGTAAGCATTCTTCGAGTTAGCCGCGAGTCCTTTTATAAAGTCTGAGGTTCCTGTCACGATCCCAACTGCTGTAGTAAAACAAGCCAATCCTACCAAAACACCTAGAAATGCTGTTCCAATATCGCCAAGGGTTTGAGTGCTTAAATAGGTTAAGAGTTCGGTCCGATTTTCTATTAACACCGAACCGCTGTTTAAAGCTCCAATAAAAATGAGTCCGCCGTAAATAGCAAACAGACCAATTCCTGCTAGCAATCCGGCACGTGCGATCATTCGTTTCTTTTCGAGATAATCGTATTTATCTTGTATCATAAAGGACACTACAATTACGCCTCCTACTACAACACCGCCAATCGCATCGAAAGTTTGATATCCCTCTAAAATGCCTTCGGTAAAGGAACTGGTAAAAATGGCTGATCTTATAGGTTCAACATCCAAAAACACTCCAATCCCAATGATGGCGAGTAAAATGATGATGATTAGAGGTGTTAAAAATTTACCTATGAGGCTCAATAATTTACTTCTGTTTAGTACGAACACCAAAACCAGAGCGAAATAGACTACACTTAGCCAAAGTGAAGAAATATTAAAATATGGGGCGATCGCCATTTCGTATGTTACCGAAGCAGTTCGTGGCGACGGTAACGAAGCCGAAATGACATAAACACACAGGGCGTACAGAAGTGCAAACCACGGAGATACCTTGTTTGCGAAATCTAAGATAGTTCCTTGTAGGCGAGCGTGTCCATAAATGGCTAATATGGGTATCACTACCGCAGAAATTGCAAAACCTAAACTCACCCAAATCCACGATGTTCCCGCGTTGTATCCTAGGAAGGGTGGTAAAATTAGATTTCCGGCTCCAAAAAAAAGTGAAAATAGTGCAAAGGCTGTAATGAAGATTTGTTTGTTGTTTTTCATTTTATACTAAAGAGCAGGTATGTTCTTATTAGAAATGTTATTTTTATTTGCTTTGAAAACTATTCACTTATCGATACCGAATATAGAAAAATGATATTTAACTATAACAATACTCCTATATATTATGAAGTCCACGGACAAGGACCGGTCATAGTCCTACTTCATGGCTTTTTAGAAAGTTCAACTATGTGGCAACCACTTTTTGCAACGCTTTCAGGCAAGAGCAAAGTAATAGCGATAGATCTACCCGGTTTTGGGAAAAGCGGATGTGTTGACCATACACATACCATGGAAATCATGGCGGAAGTTGTAAAGAGCCTATTAAATCATTTAGCCATAGAGAAAGCTAAGATCATAGGTCATTCTATGGGTGGCTATGTGGCATTAGCGTTAATTGAAATTTGTAATGAACAAGTAGAAGAACTCATATTATTGAATTCTACTTCCAGGGAGGATTCTGAAGAAAGAAAAACAAATAGAAACAGGGCATTAAAGATTATCAATAAAAATCATGTCCCGTACGTGCAGATGGCGATCAATAATCTGTTCCAGGAAAATACCCACGAAAAGTACTTTTTGGAAATAAAAAAACTCAAAACCGAGGCGTTAAACTTTCAAAAAGAGGGAATTATAGCCGCAATTAAGGGAATGAGAGATAGAAAAGACAGAAAAAATGTGTTAAAAAATTTTAAAGGAAAAAAAACAATGGCTTGTGGCATCTACGATCCTCTACTTTCTTATGAAGCCTGTAAAATAGAGGCTTTCCAGACGAATTGCATTTTTATTTCGCTCGATGGCGGTCATATGAGTATGGTGGAGAATATTGAAGATGTGAAAAAAATATGCACTTTATCGTAATTTATTTACACTTAGTCGATTATATTAAAATATTTTTATATATTTATCCCGACTAACAAGAAGAAATTATGAAAACCACTTCCCCAAATCGATCGGTTTCAATCTTTGGTTTTATATGTACCGCTTTTGGACATAATTACATTGTAACCAAAAAAGTAACCAACCACATTAATGAATACAAATGCAGTCACTGTGGAAAAGAAGTCACAGATAACGCTGCCGGATACCTTGAGGTCCTTACTTATAAGCGAAAAGAACTCAACAAATGCCTTTCCAGTTTTTTTCAGAAGAAATCACGTAGAATATCAGCCTGAGTAATTATGAAGAAGATTAAATGTAAAATAAAAGGTCATAAACTATCCCCTTTAAAAGGAGAATCTTCGTTTATCAAAGAATTTCAGTGTACTCAATGTAAGCAGAAATTCACCATAGATGGTTATGGGCACTTAGTTAAGTTGACCCCATTTTGGATTCAGAATAACCTACTCTTTGAAAAATTCTATGAAAGCAAAACAGCTTCGTAGAATTATTCTTCCTGAAAAGAATTCCATCCTCTTGCGACCAGTGGAATCTTGGTATTCGCTCTTGTTATTAAATGAATTCCTTCGCTCTCTTGAGTTATATGACCAATTACCGTTAAATGCGGATTGGCTTTTATCTTCGGAAAATCCTCTGTCGATACCGTAAATAATAACTCGTAATCTTCACCTCCACTAAGGGCTATCGTAGTACTATCCATTTTAAACTCTTCACAGGTTGAAATCACTTGTGGATCTAATGGTATTTTATCCTCGTATAAATTACATCCAACCTTCGAATTCTTACAAATGTGAATAATTTCGGAAGAGAGTCCATCACTAATATCGATCATCGAAGTTGGTTTTACTTCGAGCTCCTCCAGAAGTTTGCCGATATCTTTTCTCGCTTCAGGCTTTAGTTGTCTTTCAATTAAATAAGTATAAGCATCCAAATCGGGTTGTGAATTTGGATTCACTTTAAACACCTGTTTTTCGCGCTCTAAGATCTGCAATCCTAAGTATGCGGCACCAAGATCCCCGGTAACTACTAAAAGATCGTTTTCCTTAGCTCCATCCCTATACACTAATTGATCCTTTTTAGCCTGACCTATTGCTGTTACACTAATTATGAGTCCGCTGGTAGAGGAAGTCGTATCTCCACCCACTACATCCACATTGTAGAGCTTTGCAGCAGTAGCAATACCATCATAGAGTTCTTCTAGTGCCTCAACCGGAAATCGGTTAGAAACAGCTATCGACACTGTGATTTGCGTAGGCACGGCATTCATAGCATATACATCTGAAAGATTTACCATCACAGATTTATATCCCAAATGCTTTAACGGCATATAGCTTAGATCGAAATGAACACCTTCTACCAACATATCTGTCGTTACCACGATTTGAGCCTTTGGATCCAGTACAGCAGCATCATCACCAATTCCCTTAATAGTTGTTTTTTGTAATATATCGAATCGCTTTGTAAGGTGCTCAATAAGCCCAAATTCTCCAAGTTGAGAAATATCTGTTTTCGAAGTGTTCTTGTTTTCTAACATTGCCTTTTCTTTGGAATGCAAAAATACAAGTTCGAACGCTAATAAAAGAGTGCTGATTAAACATTTTATAACAACTGTTTTCTTCGGAAGAAAAAGGTAGCTGGTTTAATGATCCCGATACACATAGATTTAGCCGTCTTCAGTTCATAAATTTAAATTGAAAATATCTCTATTACGACGATGGCACTTCTATATTTGCGTGAAGAAATACGAATTAACAGCTGATCTTGTTAAATTAATACAGGCACACGCTTATAAATCTTAGATATTTTGTATTTTTGAAGAGCTTTTTGCCATTTTTGTTGAAGAATCTTGATCAAAATCGTAATTTCAATGAAAAGTCTACAATATTCATAGGGTAATAAGTCGTAGATCATGAAGAAAATTTTACTAACAATTCTACTTTTAACGACAGGTGTGTTTTTTGCGCAAACACCGTGCGTTGGAGGTATGGCCGGGTCTTATCCTTGTAGCGGTTATGATCTACTATCATTTATTCCTTACACCGATTTTGGTGCAGACGATGCCAATGATTCCTGGGGATGGACAGACCCAAACAACGGAAAAGAATACGCACTCGTAGGATTGGATAACGGGGTAGCCTTTGTTGATATTACCGATCCACTAAACCCGGTTTATCTGGGCAAACTTCCAACACATACAGACGCTAGTTTATGGCGCGATATTAAGACGTATAATAATTATGCATTTGTTGTAAGCGAAGCTTTTAATCATGGAATGCAGGTATTCGATCTTACGCGACTACGGAACGTTACGAATCCGCCGGTTATTTTCACCGAAGACGCTCATTATGATGGCTTCGGAAATGCTCATAATTTGGTGATCAACGAATCTGAAGGATACGCCTATGGAGTTGGAACCAACACTTACAATGGTGGCCCGCATTTTGTCAACATTCAGGATCCGTTAAATCCGGTTGGAGAGGGTGGATACTCATTAGGCAACTATAGTCATGACGGTCAGGTGGTTACATACACTGGACCGGATTCAGATTATACAGGTAGGGAAATATATGTTGGTAGCAATGAAGATTATGTGGTAATAGCAGATATCACAGATAAATTAAACCCTGAGACTATATCCATAACCACGTACAACAATACGGTCTATACCCACCAGGGATGGTTTACCGAAGACCAGAAGTATTTTCTATTGGGTGATGAAATTGATGAAATAACTTATGGTTTTAACACTCGGATCATCATATTCGACTTTACCGATCTGGATGCTCCAGAAGTTTCTTTCGAATATACCGGCCCTACTTCAGCCACAGATCACAATTTATACATTAAGGGTAATGAAATGTATCTCGCTAATTACAAGGCAGGATTTAGAGTACATGATATTTCAGACATACAAAACGGAAATATCATTGAAACCGGTTACTTTGATGTGTTCCCAACAAATAATAACGTAGGTTATGTTGGTGCCTGGAACGTATATCCTTATTTTGGTAGCGGGACGATCATGGTTTCAGCATTAACATACAGCGACCCATCATATATTGGCGGCCTGTATCTTTTAAAATCGTCTGCACCGGATACCACACCGCCCGTTGCGGTATGCCAAAATATTACCGTCTCATTGGACGCAAACGGAAATGTGATCGTTCCCGCAACTTCTGTGGATGGTGGATCAAGTGACAACAGCGGATTCTATACCGCCACACTAAACAACAACACTTTTAATTGCAGCGATATAGGAAATAATACGGTGATACTCACCATAACAGATCCATCCGGCAATACAGCTACTTGCAATGCTGTGATCACCGTAATAGACGATCTCCCACCTGTAGTTACTTGTCCGGCAGACCAGATCGTAGAATACGATACCGGACTTAGTTATTATACACTACCGGATTATATTGCGAGTAGTCAAGCAACCGCGACAGACAATTGCATATCGCCTGCAGCAATTTCACAATCGCCTTTGCCGGGAACTCAACTTACGCAAGGTGTGTACACTATTTCCTTCGAATCTATCGATATCTATGATAATATTGGTACCTGCACTTTCGTATTGACCGTAAATGAAGTACTTTCGGTGATTGAAAATGAATTGAATTCAGATATCTCAATTTTTCCTAATCCTGCTTCGGAAAAGTTTGTAATTAATTCGAACTCGGTGCCATTAGAAGCTGTTTCGGTATATGATATTCTAGGGAAAAAACTGTTCAATACTTCTGAAGTAAATTCAGAAACAATAACTGTTGACATTAGTGGTTATAATAAAGGAATATATTTTGTCCTCGTAAATAATTCATTAGTAAAGAAAATAATAAAACAATAGAAAAATGTGTAAGGTATTTTACAAATACCGACTATAATAGTTCGCACTAAAAGCTGTCCTTCAGCGTTATAACTAAAATTAACAACTACTAAAATAAAAATTGATGAAAAAAATTTTACCAATAGCCCTTTCACTTATATGTTTTGTCGCTGTAGCTCAAACTCCATGTACAAATGGATTCGCCGGCGCATATCCTTGTGATGGTTACGACTTACTCTCACATATTGATCTAAACGTTCTTGGGTCCAGCGCCGGAAATGATTCATGGGGTTGGGTAGATCCTGATAACGGTGATGAATACGCCATAGTTGGGTTGAGAAACGGAACTGCGTTTATAAACATTACAGACCCCTTAAATCCGGTATACCTGGGTAAACTGCCAACACATACCGACAATAGCACATGGAGAGATGTAAAAGTATACAGCAATCATGCTTTTATTGTTAGTGAAGCTGGAGGTCATGGTATGCAGGTCTTCGATCTAACCAGATTACGATCTGTAAGTAGCCCACCGGAAACTTTTACAGAAGATGCTCATTACGATGGCTTCGGACGAGCACATAATATTGTTATAAATGAAGACACGGGTTATGCCTACGGCGTAGGTACAAGTACCTTTAACGGTGGTCCGCACTTTGTTAACATCCAGGATCCGTTAAACCCTGTTGCCGCAGGAGGTTACGCGTTAGATGATTACAGTCATGATGCACAAGTTGTAACTTACAATGGGCCGGATACCGATTATAGCGGACAGGAAATACTGATTGGAAGCAATGAAAATGAAATTGTTGTAGTTGATATTACCGATAAAGGAAGCCCACTTCCAATTTCATCAACAGGTTATTCAAATGTTGGTTATACTCACCAAGGATGGTTTACAGAAGATCAAAGATATTTTATCGTTGGAGATGAAACAGATGAAATAGGTTTTGGATTTAATACCAGAACATTAGTCTTCGACCTTTTGGATCTTGATAATCCGCAGCTACTTTTTGAATATTATGGTCCTAACGAGTCTATTGATCACAATGGATACGTAAAAGGTGATAAATATTATATGGCCAGCTATAGAGCAGGTTTAAGAGTGTTGGATATTAGTGATATCGCGAATTCAAATATGACCGAAATAGGGTATTTTGATAGTTATCCATCTAATGATGGTGCCGACTTTGATGGTGCCTGGAGTGTTTATCCTTATCTACCTAGTGGAAATATTATAATAAGTGATATTGACAGAGGGTTCTTTTTAGTAAAAGATCCAACTGTTCTGGGGACCAATGATGTAACCGTTACAGATTTTTCAATTTATCCTAATCCGGCAAAAAACAATATCAACATACAGTCTCAAAATATACCCTTAACACAGGTTGAGATCTTCAACGTTTTAGGTCAGCGCATATTAAGTCTGGATTTTACAGGTAGTACTTCAGAGAATATTGATATTTCAAGTTTAAACTCAGGTATGTACCTTGTAAAAATAAATGACCTTACAACACAAAGGTTAATTGTAAAATAAAATAACCTACTTATGCTATTAAAAAAAATAAATCACAATGTGATCTTATTGATTTTCTGCGCAGGAATTCTTACCGCCTGTAGTAGTGATGACACCTCTACGCCAACAGATGATGATCCACCCACGGGTGAGTTCCTTGGGGAGCCCGATTTCATTAAAACTTATGGGGGTAGCGACGAAGACGATGGTGTTTCGGTTGTTCAGGCAAACGATGGAGGCTATGTCATTGCCGGGACTACTAAAAGTACCGATGGTGATATTACAGATAAAACAGGTAACGACGCAGACTACTGGGTTTTAAAGTTAAACTCCGCAGGAGAGAAAGTATGGAGTAAAACCTACGGTGGTAGTGGCGATGATAGAGCAACCAATATTACAAAAACATCAGATGGTGGTTATGTAATTAGCGGCTATAGTCGTAGTAACGATGGAGATGTTTCAGGAAATAACGGATTTCAGGATTATTGGATCCTGAAAATTGACACCTCCGGAAATCTTCAATGGCAAAAGAGCTTCGGATTTGCCGGAAGTGATCAAGGCTTTAAAGTATTTGAAACAGCAGAAGGAAATTTCTTTGCAACCGGCTTTTTAGATGTTTCCGCAAGTGGTGGCCAAGGGAATGACTTTACTCCCGGAAGTAACGGCTCTGTTGGTGGTAACACGAGAAATCCGCAGCATGGTGTTGGGGAATTTTGGGGAATTCTAATGGACTCGCAGGGAAATAAACTCTGGAGACGATATTTTGGAGGAACTAACAATGACAGAAGTTATGACGCACTACAAACAAATGACGGCGGATTTCTTTTGGTAGGCTCTTCTGAAAGTGAAGATTTTGATATAACTGATGCAAAAGGAAGTTATGATTTCTGGGCGGTTAGATTAACTGCATCCGGTGATTTAATTTGGACTAAATCGTTTGGTGGTTCCGAAATTGATATCGCGTATTCGGTAACAAAAACTCATGACGGAAATTACATGCTCGTTGGAGACACCAGAAGCACAGATCAGGACGTTACTTCTTTATACGGAAATGCAGATGCCTGGGCGGTTAAATTTAGTGATGACGGAACCATGATCTGGCAAAAAAACTTTGGAGGCTCAGAATTCGACTCGGCCAGAAGTGTAAGGTCAATGTCTAACGGAAGATATATTTTATCTGGTTCTACACGAAGCAACAATAATGATGTTGGTTCTAATAACGGTCAGAACGACGCCTGGTTAATGATCATAGACGAAGCAGGTTCGCTTACGTACGAATATACCTTAGGTGGAAGTAGTTTGGATTTTGGAAATCAGGCTATTGAAACAACCGATTCTAAACTCGTGCTTGTTGGTAACACCGAAAGTGACGACATAGATATCCCTCTTAACAGAGGAATTAAAGACTTACTTATACTTAAACTTAAATAGACCCTCTTAAATCTTAAACTGAATGAAAAAAATTGCCCTTATTGCTGCCTTTGCTATAGCAATGGTAAGCTGTAAAAATGACGATGACGCTACTCCGGCGAACACAACTGTAGATTTCACTTTTACTCAAAACTGGGATGGTACATCAATTACCAATGCAGATTTTGACACTACAACCTACACAAATGCAAACGGGGAAGAATTAACACTTTCAAAATTGGTTTACTTAATTTCCGACATTACATTTACAAGTAGTACTGGTGTTGTTTACGATGCCGGGGACTACAATTTGATAGATGTGAGACAAGGAACGAACCTTACATTTACACCTGATGTTCAAATCCCTGAAGGAACTTACACAGTATCATTCACATTTGGATTTGATGATGAAGATAACATTGACGGAGTGTATTTAGATCTAAATTCGGCAGATAGCGGCTGGGGAGTTCCGGGACCATTAGGTGGCGGATATCACTACATGCGAATGGAAGGGAAATTCATTGACAATACGTCTACAGAAACTACTTTCCAATATCACACGATTAGAGCAAATAGTCATACTACCTTGCCTCCGGGACCCGGTACATTAGATGTATTACAAGACACCTCTTTTGAAGTTAATCTTGGTCAGGTAACAGTTTCAAACAATACGAATGTTGAAATAAAAATGAATGTTGCAGAATGGTTCAAAAACCCTAATCAGTGGGATCTTAACGTTTGGCACTCAACCTTAATGCCTAACTTTGATGCACAGATCGACATGCACGAAAATGGTTCTAATGGCGTTTTTAGCCTTGGAGCTGTAACACAGTAATTAAGAACGATAGAATGAGACGCCTGCTGTTGTACATATTTGTTTGCTTTACCATAATCTCTTGTAAAAAAGATGATGGTGATGCAACCTATACCGCAACGCCGGCGTCCCTTACTATTCCAACTATTTTTGAACAAAAACTCCTTCCCCCAAGTATCCCTTCAGATAATCCACAAACTGTTGAAGGCATCAAACTTGGAAGAAAGCTATTTTTCGACCCAATTCTCTCCGGTAATGGCACACAAGCTTGTGCTGATTGCCACAGTCCTCAAAATGCTTTTACAGACGAAAGGCAATTCTCTGTGGGTATTGATGGAATTGCGGGAGTTAGAAATTCGATGCCCTTATTTAATATGGCATGGAATTTTAATGAAAAATTCTTTTGGGATGGAAGAGCTCTGGGACTGGAAGAACAGGCCTTAGAACCGGTTATTAACCCGGTAGAAATGCACAACACATGGGCACAGGCAACTGCAAGTCTTCAGAATGCCCCTTCCTATCCTGCTTTATTCAATGACGCTTTTGGAACAACTACAATAGATTCTACCTTGGTGAGCAAAGCAATTGCGCAGTTTTTAAGAACTTTAATTTCCGGAAATTCAAAATTTGATAAATACCTTTTAAATGAGGGAACCCTTACGGCTTCAGAATTAAATGGATTAAACGTATTTTTAGACGAAACCCGAGGCGACTGTTTCCATTGTCACGGTAATCCAAACAATCCGTTATGGACCGATAATTTCTTTCACAATAATGGCTTAGATGAAGTGTTGACCGATCGTGGGTTAGGGCAAGTCACCGGAGATCCAAGAGATTTTGGCTTGTTTAAAACACCTTCTCTTCGGAATTTAGCTTACACTGCCCCTTATATGCATGACGGACGCTTTGAAACACTAGACGAAGTAATTGACCATTACAGTGAAGGTCTGGTCTATTCTGAAACTATTGATCCCCTTATGAAATCGGTATCACAAGGAGGCGTACATTTATCTGAAACTGATAAAGCCGACTTAAAAGCATTTCTTCTTTCGCTTTCGGAACCGGGATTTATAAATAATCCTGATTTTCAGGACCCCAACTAAGCAAAATTTAGAACGCTTCACACGTTAATTAGCCAACTTTACTTTCCGAAGAAAAAGAGAATCTTTCTATCATCAAACTCTATATGCAGATAAGTTTAAATTGTTAAACTTGTATGGCAGATGAGCAGTAAATACCGTATATTTGCAACCTAATTTAGAATTAATCTACATTAAATGATAAAAGTAAGTGACAACGCGAAATCTAAGATTGCGCAGCTAATGACCGATGAAGGTTTTAACGTCGCCAATGACTACGTTCGGGTAGGTGTGAAAAGTGGAGGATGTTCTGGTTTGTCTTACGAACTAAAATTTGATCACGCTTTAGGCGAAGATGATAAACTTTTCGAAGACCATGATGTGAAAATAGCAGTAGACAAAAAGAGCTTTTTATATCTGGTAGGAACAACTTTAGAATACAGTGGCGGTTTAAATGGTAAAGGGTTTGTTTTTAACAATCCAAATGCAAACAGAACCTGCGGATGTGGGGAATCGTTTTCACTATAAATAACTACGTAAAAGAGATATGAGCAAGTATACTGAAGACGATTTAAAGAAAGAACTCGAAACCAAGGAGTATGAGTACGGATTTTATACCGATATTGAATCTGATACCTTTCCTGTTGGCTTAAATGAAGACATTGTAAGGGCGATCTCTAAGAAGAAAGAAGAGCCCGAATGGATGACCAATTGGCGTATTGAGTCTTTTCGTGCCTGGCAGGAAATGATTGAACCGGAATGGGCGAATGTTCATTATGAAAAACCGAATTTTCAAAATATATCCTACTATTCGGCTCCTAATAAAAAACCTAAATATGAGAGTTTAGATGAGGTTGACCCGGAATTATTGGAAACTTTCAAGAAACTGGGAATATCATTAGACGAACAGAAAAAATTAGCCGGAGTTGCTGTAGACATTGTTATGGACTCTGTTTCTGTAGCAACGACTTTTAAGAAAACTCTTGCGGAGAAAGGAATTATTTTCTGCTCTATTTCTGAAGCGATCAAAGAACACCCGGAGCTGGTCCAAAAATATTTGGGTACGGTGGTTCCACAAAAGGACAATTTCTACGCTGCCTTAAACAGCGCTGTTTTTAGTGATGGTTCATTCTGTTATATCCCGAAAGGCGTTCGTTGCCCAATGGAGCTTTCAACTTATTTTAGAATAAATCAGGCAGGAACAGGCCAATTTGAGAGAACACTGGTAATTGCAGACGAAGGAAGCTATGTGAGTTATTTGGAGGGTTGTACTGCTCCTTCAAGGGATGAAAATCAACTACACGCCGCTGTTGTAGAATTAATTGCCCTCGATGATGCAGAAATAAAATATTCTACCGTCCAAAACTGGTATCCCGGGAACAAAGAAGGGAAAGGGGGCGTATTTAATTTCGTAACCAAAAGAGGAATTTGCGAAAAAAACGCTAAGATCTCCTGGACTCAGGTTGAAACGGGAAGTGCAGTTACCTGGAAATACCCAAGTTGCGTATTAAAAGGTGACAACTCCATTGGAGAATTCTACTCAATTGCAGTAACTAATAATTTTCAGCAGGCAGACACCGGAACTAAAATGATACATCTTGGTAAGAACACCAAGAGTACGATCATTTCCAAAGGTATCTCTGCCGGAAAATCTCAAAATAGTTATAGAGGATTAGTAAAAATAAGTCCGAATGCAGACAACGCCCGTAACTTCTCACAATGTGATTCGTTGCTTATGGGTAACAATTGCGGGGCACATACTTTTCCATATATCGAAGCTAAGAACAAAACTGCTCAAATTGAGCACGAAGCCACTACCAGTAAGATTGGTGAAGATCAAATTTTCTATTGCAATCAGCGTGGTATCGATACAGAAAAGGCTATCGCGTTAATTGTAAATGGTTTCAGTAAAGAAGTATTAAATAAGCTTCCAATGGAATTTGCTGTGGAAGCACAAAAATTGTTAGAAATAAGCCTTGAAGGCTCAGTTGGATAAACCTTAAAACAAAATGAAAAGAATCGTATTATTATTTATCGTTTTTGCAACAGTTACTTTCTCATGTAAGGAGAAGGAAACGGAAAGAGTTAGCAAAGATCCTGAATACGCAGGAGAATTCATCTATACCGCAGATGCCGCAGTTTTAAAAGGAAGCAATTTCATTTATGGTGTTGCCTTGGATGAGATGGCAGAAGAACTCGCAAAAAGAGTTAAGCCTGTTAAAAGAGACGAGTTCGACATGGTTCCTGTGGTAGTGAAAGGTACCCTTAAAAATAAAGAGGAAGGTGAAGAAGGTTGGAATGAAATTCTTACCATTACTGAAATTGTATCGGTTAGTGATACGCCTTCGGAAGCGGATGTAAAAATTGAAGAAAAGAAAAGTTAAGCATGCTAGAAATTAAAAACGTACACGCAAGTGTAGAAGATAAAGACATTTTAAAAGGAATTAATCTCCAGGTTAATTCAGGAGAGGTTCATGCTATAATGGGTCCAAATGGTTCCGGTAAAAGTACACTCGCTTCGGTTATCGCCGGAAAAGAGGAATTTGAACTCACGCAGGGTGAAGTTTTATTTGAGGGAAACGATATTTCTGAACTAGATCCTGAAGAAAGAGCGCATAAAGGTGTTTTCTTATCGTTTCAGTATCCAGTTGAAATTCCCGGGGTTAGTGTAACTAACTTCATAAAGACTGCTATTAACGAATCGCGGAAAGCAAAAGGTAAAGAAGATATGCCGGCGAGTGAGATGTTAAAAATGATTCGTGAGAAAGCAGATATGCTGGAAATTGACCGTAAATTCTTATCCCGCTCTTTAAATGAAGGATTTTCAGGAGGAGAGAAAAAGAGAAACGAGATATTCCAAATGGCAATGCTAGAGCCAAAACTAGCGATCCTTGACGAAACAGATTCCGGATTAGATATCGATGCGTTAAAGATAGTAGCCAATGGCGTTAATAAGTTAAGAAGTAAAGATAATGCAGTAATAGTGATTACTCACTATCAGAGATTATTAGATTATATCGTACCGGATTTTGTCCATGTACTTATGGACGGTAAGATCGTAAAATCGGGATCTAAAGAACTGGCTTATGAGCTAGAAGAAAAAGGATACGATTGGATTAAAGAAGAATTGGTATAAAAAACCATTCAGAAAAAAGAAAAATGAGCTTAAAAGATAAATTATTATCCTCCTATATTGCTTTCGAAGATCACCTCGAAGACGATTCACCGTTGCATGAACTTAGAAACAAAGCAATTAAAACCTTTGAAACTAAGGGATTTCCAACAAAGAAAGAGGAAGCATGGAAATACACATCTCTAAATTCACTCCTGAAAAAAGATTACAGTATTTTCCCAAAACAAGATCGTGCCATAGAGTTTAAAGATGTTAGAAAGTATTTTCTACACGATATAGACACCTATAAAATCGTTTTTGTCGATGGTGTTTACAGTTCTTTTCTTTCTGAAACCACGCATGATAAGCTGGATGTTTGTTTGATGTCATCGGCACTAAACAAAGACAAATACAAACCGGTAATTGAAGCCTATTTTAATAAAGCTGCTAAGGATGACAGCCTTACTTCTTTAAATACGGCATTTGCCAAAGAGGGTGCCTACATTCATATCCCAAAGCACAAGGAAGTTGAGAAACCTATAGAAATTATAAATTTTTCTACAGGAAATGAATCGGCGGTTATGCTTCAACCTAGAAATTTAATCGTGGTAGGTGAGAATGCGCATGTTCAAATAATTGAAAGACATCAAAGTCTATCAGAAAATGCGGTGCTTACCAACTCTGTGACCGAAGTGTTTGCGGAAAAAAGAGCTTATGTAGATTATTACAAGATACAGAACGATCGTTCGTCGGCTTCTTTAATAGATAACACTTATATTTCTCAGGCCCGGGATAGCAATTGTAGAGTTCATACCTTTTCATTTGGAGGCAACCTTATTCGTAATAATCTGAACTTTTTACAGAATGGTCAACATTGTGATTCTACGTTAAAGGGAATTACCATTCTGGAGAACAAGCAACATGTAGACCATAATACGTTAGTGCATCATACTGCGCCTAACTGTGAAAGTCATCAGGATTATAAAGGTATTTTCGGCGATGCCTCTACCGGTGTTTTTAACGGGAAGATCATTGTGGAGAAAGATGCGCAAAAAATTGACGCTTTCCAGCAAAACAACAACATCTTAATAGACGACAAGGCTACCATTAACGCTAAACCGCAATTGGAAATCTTTGCAGATGATGTTAAATGTTCGCATGGGTGTACCATTGGTCAGTTTGACGAAGATGCTTTATTCTATTTACGTTCTCGTGGGATTGGTATTAAAGAAGCTCGTGCATTGTTAATGTATGCGTTTGCAAATACCGTTTTAGAAAGCGTGAAGATTCCCGAATTAAAAGTCCGAATCAATAAACTGATCGCCACAAAAATTGGTGTAAGTTTAGGTTTCGACCTGTAAATCCAAGTATTTCAAACCTCATTATGGCATTCGATATTCAAAAAATACGAAATGATTTCCCAATACTTAAACGCCAGGTAAACGGATATCCTTTGGTGTACTTAGACAATGCCGCAACCTCACAAAAGCCTCAAGCCGTAATAGACTGTATTGTAGATTATTATTCAAATTACAATGCGAACATCCACCGTGGGGTACACACTCTATCGCAGGAAGCCACAGATGCGTATGAGGAAGCAAGAAAGAAAATTCAGAAGCACTTTAATATAGAACATGCTTATGAGGTGATCTTTACTTCGGGAACAACACACGGGATTAATCTCGTTGCAAGTGGATTTTCAGAAATACTTCGGAAAGGGGATGAAGTAATTGTTTCAGCATTAGAGCATCATTCTAACATCGTACCATGGCAAATGCTATGTGAAAAAACCGACGCGAAGCTGAAGGTAATTCCTATGATCACAGATGGCACCTTAGACCTTTCAGAATATAAAAAACTACTTTCAGAAAAAACTAAATTAGTCTTTGTTAATCATATCTCTAATGCCTTAGGAACTATTAATCCAATTGAAGAGATCATCGAAGAAGCACATGCTGTGGGTGCTGCCGTTCTGGTCGATGGAGCCCAATCATGCTCACATATTAAACCCGATCTTCAAGAGCTCAAGGTAGACTTTTATGTAACCTCAGCACATAAAATGTGTGGTCCAACAGGGGTTGGAATGCTATATATTAAAGAAGAATGGGGTAAAAAACTTCCTCCTTATCAAGGCGGTGGTGAAATGATAAAGGAAGTAACCTTTGAAAGAACCACCTATGCCGACCTACCCCACAAATTTGAAGCCGGAACGCCGAATATTTGTGGTGGAATTGCATATGGAGCAGCAATTGATTATCTTAATGAGGTAGGATATGAGGAAATTCAACAACATGAGGATGAGTTGCTGAAATATGCTACAAAAAAGCTTAAAGAGATCGAGCTACTTACCATTTATGGGGATACTCCTAATAAAACGTCGGTAATTTCCTTTAACATCGAAGGTATACACCCTTATGACATCGGCACTATAATTGATAAATTAGGAATAGCGGTAAGAACCGGTCATCACTGTGCGCAACCAATCATGGATTTTTATAAAATTCCGGGAACCGTTCGCGCATCCTTTGCATTTTACAATACACTGGAAGAAGTAGATGCTTTGGTTAACGCCGTAAAAAAAGCAAAATTAATGCTCACTTAAAATATAATTATGAAAACACTTAGCACTATTAGTATATTAACCGCACTTCTGTTATTTATGGGTTGCGATGAGACTAAAAAGGTTATCGATGTGGCAGGAACGGTCCAACTTTCCGGAAACTACACAGTTACCGAAGCCGGAGAAACAGCGGTAAATTCGGAAGACGTTACCTTTAGCCTGGCAGCATTAGACAAATCGATAAGCGGTAACACCGGTTGTAATAGTTTCTTCGGAAACTACACAATCGACCTCTACGCTATGAGTTTTGGTGATTTGGCTGTTTCTGAAAAGTATTGTGATAAAGACATCATGAATACAGAAAGAAGATTATTAAATGCCTTAAATAATACTGGTTCATACGCTTTGCAAGATGGAGTCCTCACGCTTTATTCAAAAACCGATAGAAGTGTTCTGTTAAAAGCCACAAAAGAGAATAATACACAAAATTAAGAATGACGATCAACGAAATACAAGATGAATTAATTGATGAGTTTTCGATGTTCGATGACTGGATGCAGCGTTATGAATACATGATCGATCTTGGAAAATCTCTTCCTATTATTGATCCCGCTTTGAAAACTGACGAGCGACTTATTAAAGGATGTCAGTCGAAGGTTTGGTTAAATGCCGATCTAAAGGATGATAAGGTTGTATTTACAGCAGACAGTGACGCGATCATTACCAAAGGTATAATCGCTATACTAATTCGGGTATTTTCAAATCAGAAACCTGAAGATATTATAAATGCGAATACCGACTTTATTGATAAGATCGGTTTAAAAGAACATCTTTCTCCAACCCGTGCTAACGGACTGGTTTCAATGATAAAACAACTTAAATTATATGCTGTGGCTTATCAGGCACAGTTAAAAAATTAACGAAATGGCAACTATTGAAATAGATACAACAGAACTAGGTGAAAAAATCGTAAAAGTCTTAAAAACCATTTTTGATCCGGAAATCCCGGTGGATATTTATGAGCTGGGATTAATTTACGATGTGTTTGTAAATGAGGATTATGAGGTTAAAATACTTATGACCCTGACTACTCCAAATTGCCCGGTAGCAGAAACGCTTCCTGTAGAAGTTGAAGATAAAGTAAAGACTTTAAAAATGGTAAAGGATGCAGAAGTTGAAATTACTTTCGACCCGCCCTGGAGTCAGGATCTAATGAGCGATGAGGCAAAATTGGAATTAGGAATGTTGTAGCACAAATGTTTTTCTAATTATTTTACTACAAGAGGTTCAAAGCGGACTTACAGCAGTTTTTGTAGCAGTTTAAACACAAAAATTTGTGTAAATAGCTTTACTAAACTTGAATAGTGAAGAGGCAAAATTTCATGACTTTGGAAAAAGAAATTATAAATAGAGTAGCGAATAGTAAACTAGTTACTTTCGATTTGGAAACACTGTATCCGGAAGGTAAACGTGTACAATTCGATATCTCCCCCTGGTTACTTGAGGGCATTGTTCTTAAGGAAAACGAATTCAGGAAACACGTAGAACAACACGATTGGAGTTCGTACAAAGATTGTTATGTTGCTCTCCATTGTACCACCGATGCTATAGTACCGGGATGGGCATATATTTTGCTATCGGTACAATTAGCTCCTCACGCTAAGAAAGTTATTGTGGGTGATCTGGAAACCTTAGAATCCATAATTTTTGCAGAGATTATAACTGATCTAAATGTTGACGAATTTAAAAATAAGCCCGTTATCATTAAAGGTTGTGCACATAAACCAATTCCTGCTTCGGCATTTACGCTATTGGCCAAAAAAATACAACCAATTGCAAGAAGTATTATGTATGGCGAGGCATGTTCATCGGTGCCACTTTATAAGAGAAAATAAACTCTTAATCGAAAAGCCACCTATTGTCTAAGTAACTTCTTACTTATTTGTTTCTGAAATGTACCATTGAACAAAAAGAACTTCTACTTTTGTAAAAACTTTTAAATTAAACCTTATGAAAAAAGTATTCTTATCTATTTGTCTAGTATTTATTACGACATTATCCTTTGGACAAACGGAAGAAGAGTTAAAAGCACAAATAGGACCTAAGAAAGATTCTATTGCTGCAATTCAGGGAAGAGTAAATGCACTTAAAGCAAAAATTGACGCACTCCCCGGGTGGAAATATGGCGCCTTTGGTACTGTTGGGGCTAACATCTCTAAATTCAACAATTGGTATTCTCAAGGCTCTCCAAATGTTTCGTCCGGAAATATTGGAATTACAGCCAATGGTTTTGCAAACTTAAAGGAAGAGAAATATTTTTGGAGAAACGCATTGAGTGTTAATCTTTCATGGGTCAAATTTGATGATCAGGATGACCCAACCGATGATGATTCTTTTCAGGAAGCTACAGATGTTTTCAATATCACCTCTCTCTACGGAAGAAATTTAACAAAAACGTTGGCAGCTTCTGCTTTGGCTGAATACCGAACAACTATCTTGAACAACTTTAACGATCCAGGTTATTTGGATTTGGGAGTTGGGGCAACCTGGACACCAATTGAAAACCTGGTGGTAGTAGTTCACCCATTAAACTATAACTTTGTTTTTAGTAACACAGATGCAGTTTATGAATCTTCTTTAGGGGCAAAAATTTTAGTCGACTACACTAAAAGCTTCGGAAAATTAAATCTCAAATCAAATCTTTCAGCATTTCAAAGTTATGAGAGTTCAGATCTTTCAAACTGGACATGGATTAACAGTTTAGGATATACGGTTTGGAAGAACATAGGAGTTGGTTTTGAATTCGGATTAAGAGGAAACAAGCAAGAATCTCTTGCAGCCGCTATAGATGCAGCAACTGCGGCTATGAGCACCGAAGTTCCAACCTTCGATACTGTAGACAATAAAACACAGAGTTATTGGCTGTTTGGATTAAATTATAATTTCTAAACAATAGAAAGTTACATAAATAAAAAAGCCTCCATTATCGGAGGCTTTTTTATTCAACATATTCCTCAGGATACAGGAAATTGTTATATGGAAATCGAGATATATGAATCTCCCGCACCTTATCGTAGACTAATTTTCTAAACTCTTCAAAATTCTCTTTATTTAGAGCAGATATAAAGATCGCATCTCCGTTGGTTCTACTCATCCAAGTCTTACGCCAATCTTTTAAAGTGTTATGTGCTTCTGTTCTAACGGTAACCAGATCATCTTCATCTATGGTTTCAGCTTCATAAGCATCGATCTTATTAAAAACCATGATCGTAGGTTTATCGGCACTATCGATCTCGTCTAAGATCTTATTAACAGAAGCAATATGATCTTCAAACGAATTGTGAGATATATCTACTACATGTAAAAGCAAATCGGCTTCGCGCACTTCATCTAATGTGCCTTTAAATGATTCTACAAGTTGTGTAGGTAGTTTTCGGATAAATCCAACCGTATCTGTTAATAAGAACGGTAAATTACCGATCACCACTTTTCTCACCGTGGTATCGAGAGTAGCAAACAATTTATTTTCTGCAAAGACGTCACTCTTACTAATTACATTCATTAAAGTCGATTTCCCAACATTGGTGTACCCTACAAGGGCTACTCGCACTAGGGAGCCCCGATTGCCTCTCTGCACTTCCATTTGGCGGTCGATCTTAGCAAGCTTCTTCTTTAACAAAGCAATTCGGTCTCTTACGATACGACGGTCGGTTTCAATTTCTGTTTCACCGGGTCCGCGCATACCAATACCACCTCTTTGTCGTTCAAGGTGAGTCCACATACCTGCCAAACGCGGTAATAAATACTCGTATTGAGCTAATTCAACCTGAGTTCGAGCATAACTGGTTTGTGCACGTTGAGCAAAGATGTCCAGAATTAGATTGGTGCGATCTATAATTTTACACTGAAGGATCTTTTCTATATTCTTTTGTTGGGCCGGAGACAATTCGTCATCAAAAATTGCGACTCCTACTTCATTGGCCTCAACATATTCTCTTACTTCTTCCATCTTACCCGTACCAATAAACGTCTTTGGATTAGGCATTTCCATTTTCTGAACAAAACGCTTTAAGACCTCCCCACCGGCAGTATAAGCCAAAAACTCCAATTCATCCAGATACTCTTTAGATTTTTCATCATCTTGTAACTGAGTGATGAGTCCAATGAGTATTGTCTTTTCGTATTTTATATCTGTTTGTTCGAGCATAATCAAAATCAATGACACAAAGGTACAAAACACATTGAAAGGGATTTTCGTAATTTAGAAGCAATTAACATACTAAGCATGACAAATTCTTCGGAAAAAGGGAAAAACCAATATACGATTGCTTTCTACAATCTTGAAAACTTATTCGATACTAAGGACGATCCTAAAACCATGGATGACGATTTTACTGAAAAATCTGTTAGACAATGGGACGAAAAACGTTTCAGAAAGAAAATAAAAAAACTAGGCCGGATTATTTCAAACATAGGATATAAGGATATCCAACATCCCCCTGTAATACTAGGTGTTGCCGAAGTAGAGAACGAATTTGTAATGAGAGAGCTCGCCAGTTCTAAATTCTTAAAAGAAAAGAACTACGATTACGTACATTTCGATTCCCCGGATGAACGTGGGATAGATACCGCCTTGCTATATCGGCCGGAGTATTTTAAGGTGATCTCAAAAGAAGCTATTTCTTTATATGTCACAACTCCGCTAGGAAAGCGAGATTTTACAAGGGATATCTTATACGTTAAAGGGTCGCTCGAGGGTGAAGTGTTACACGTTCTGGTAAATCACTGGCCGTCCAGACGTGCAGGTGCCGAGGTTACTAACTATCGCCGGATGGTTGCTTCAAAAAAAAACCAGGAGATTTCTGCTAAAATTCGTTCCGAAGATCCAAATGCACGCATTATAATTATGGGAGATTTTAATGACGACCCACATAGCGAGAGCGTTCAGGCATTGGTTTCAGAACAAATGTACAACCCAATGGAATTATTACTAACCAGAAATGAAGGCAGTGTTACCTATAAAGGCAATTGGAACTTGTTTGATCAAATTATCCTATCGCAAAACTTTTTACGAATGCACGGGAATAATTTTCGTTTTGAAACAGCGAAGATCTTTAATGCTACTAATTTAAAAGAGTATAAAGGAAGGCACAAAGGGAACCCTTTCAGAACCTTTGCCGGGAGAAAATATTTAGGTGGGATTAGCGATCATTTCCCAGTGTATAGTATCCTTTCAATACATTCGGATTAATGTTAACTTAACAAGTTATTAATCGGAAAATTCCTGCATTACATCTAAAAAATAATTTAACTATTAGATAATCGTCTTTTTTGTATAATTTAGTGAATTCAATAATCACCAATTATACCTCATATGATGAAAAACTCATCCTTCAATTATCAATTTGGGTACTATATACTTAAGCCCTTTCTTAACCGAAAAAATTCACTTTTTTACATAATCTTACTAATCTCTTTTGGCGCTTTTGCACAAGGTCCGGGATCCCTTTTCGTTGATGCGGGTCCCGATATTAACATTGACTGTGGGGCATCGGGAGGATGTACAGATATTACAGCGTCTTTTTTGGAGACTTTTGAAACGGCGAGCGCAGAATATACGGTTGCGTCAATTCCTTATAACCCTCCGTTCCCATTCAACGGTTTATCTAATTCGATCAACATATCAACCGATGACACATGGTCGCCTGTAGATACTTTACCGTATGATTTTTGTTTTTTCGGAGATGTTGAGACAGAATTTCAGGTAGGATCCAACGGAGTGATTCGTTTTGATGTGGATCCGGGTGATACCACCAACGGTTGGAGCTTTTCAGAAGACCTGCCAAATAACAGCAATCCTACTTTAGGTGAAGCGAATGTATTTACACCGGTTCATGACATTCACCCTTCTATCAACCCGGGTAATGAAATTGGGTATGAGGTTTTGGGAACTTTTCCCAATAGAGTACTTGTAGTTTCCTATTTCGATGTCGCCATGTTCTCCAGTACCTGTAATAGTTTACTAGCAACTCACATGGCTGTTTTCTATGAATTCTCTAACGTAATAGAGATCTATATCCAAGATAAACCTTCATGCCCAACCTGGAACAGTGGTAATGCTGCAGTTGGGATACAAAACGACGCTGGAGATGTTGCCTATGTACCACCGGGACGAAATACATCCGATTCGCCATGGACAACAACTAATGAAGCATGGAGATTTACTCCGGACGGAGTTGAAACTTATGTATTTGAATGGTTAGATTCTTCAGGTACTGTAATAGGTACTACACCAACAATTAACGTATGCCCTGCAAATGGTAGCGAAGTTTTTACTGCCAGAGTTACATATACAAATACTTGTAACGGCGATGTGGTTGTTTTAACCGACGACGTTTTAGTCACAGCATCTGCTTCCTTTGTTGTGGATCTTGGCGGGGATCAAATATTTTGTGATCAGGAATCATACGACATAACAGCTCAAGTTACAGGAGGAAGTGGAACACCTACTTTTCTTTGGAATACGGGAGAAACTACTCAAACCATTACAGTAACCGAATCGGGAACTTATTCAGTGGATGTAGATATTGATGGATGTGTTCTTACCGAAAGTGTTGAGATAATTTTAGAAGACAGTCCAATAATTGAACTTGGTGATGATATCGAAACATGTTTTGAAGAGCCTATTGTACTTGATGCCACACCGTCTAACTTTAATGCGGGCGATGCCACATATGTTTGGAGTCTAGACGGAGTAGTAATTGCATCTGCAACAGGTCCGCTCCTTAATGTTACCGAAGGTGGTTTATATAGTGTTGTAGTAACAGTATCCAATTGTTTTAGCGAGGATAGTATCAATATTTCTCCAAGAACAGATCTCGAAGTTGCTCTAGGAGATGATTTCAAATCATGCCCGGACGACGGACAGGTAATTACAGCTACTACCAGTGAAACCGATATTACGTATCAATGGCTATTAAATGGAGATGTTATTTCTGGTGAAACCGGAGATAGTATCATGGTAGAGTTACCTGCAAACAGTGTTGGTACACAAACTTACACCGTGATAATCACCAAAGGAGAATGTACGGGAACAGACAGCATTGATGTGAGTCTATACAATGTTGGAAACTGTGTAATTTCTCAAGGTATTTCGCCAAATGGTGATGGACTAAACGATTGCCTTGATCTTGAATTCCTGGTAGACAGGCAAGGAAGTTTTTCTCTTGAAGTGTTTAACAGATACGGTACTTCTGTTTATTCTGAATCTGACTACCTAAATCAGTGGTGCGGGCAGACTAATAATGGTGACGCTTTACCAACAGGTACCTATTTCTACGTGATGAAGTTTGAAACTCCAGACCCGGAATTCGGTTCGGTGAAAAACGGATGGATATACATTAACAAAGAATCCAACTAGAATTAGTCAAATTTTATAACTAGCAAAAATCAAGAACGCGATGCCAGAAACAAACTACAGACAAGATAAGGATGTAACCGGCATTTCGTTTTCCTTCAAAAAAAATAATTATATAATGATGAAACATATATATTTAGTAATTCTATTTCTTGGATTTACACTCACACAAGAGTTGGCGGCTCAACAGGACCCACAATATACACAGTACATGTACAATATGAATGTTGTTAACCCTGCATATGCCGGTTCAAAAGAAAGCCTGTCTATTACAGCCTTATATAGAAATCAGTGGTCCGGATTCGATGACGCCCCGGTTACTTTTACCTTCTCGGCACACTCCCCGGTAGGTGAAAAAGTAGGATTAGGTTTGTCTGCTATTAAAGATGAGCTCGGTCCGGTTAGTGAAACGAATGTTTATGCCGATTTCTCTTACACCCTTCAATTAGGTGCAACTACAAATCTTGCACTAGGTGTTAAAGCAGGTGCAACGTTTCACGATGTAGGTCTTATAGACTTGCAACTTCAAGATCCAACAGATCCGTTTTTCTCACAAGATATCAATAATACATATCCAAATGTTGGAGCCGGAGCTTTTTTATATGGAGATAATTTCTATTTAGGTTTCTCCGTACCTAATTTATTGAACTCGGTTCACTTAGATGAGAATGGCATAAAATACGGCTCGGAAACAAACCACTATTTTGGTACAGCGGGATATGTATTTCAAGTATCCGATAATATGAAACTGAAGCCTTCGGTTATGGTGAAATCTGCATTCGATGCTCCCTTATCGTTTGATGCAAACTTGAATGCTTTATTCTTTGAAAAATTCGAACTAGGAGCTTCCTATCGTTTAGATGATTCTTTTAGTGGCCTTGTTGGTTTCCAAATAGCGCCGTTCTTACGTGTTGGATATGCTTATGATAGCGTTACCTCAGAAATCAAATCGGTAGCAAATTCATCTCATGAGGTGATTCTTACTTTCGATCTATTCTTTAAGAAAAAGACCTTACGTTCACCTAGATACTTCTAATTAATAAAATCTAATTTCATTCAAAATGAAAAAAATATATACTTTCCTTCTTTTAATAATGGTTTGCGCTTCAATGGCAACAGCTCAAAATGCTAAAACCAAAAAAGCAGACCAACTATACGACCAATTAGCCTATACCGATGCAGCCGAAGCCTACCAAAAACTCCTTAAAAAAGGTGAAGGTAGTCGCTATGTCTATGAGCGATTAGCCAATTCGTACTTTTATATCAATGACACCAAGAAAGCAGAAACATATTATAAACGTGTTGTAAAAGGAAGAGACGTAGATGCCGAATCTGTTTATAATTATGCCCAGTCACTTAAAGCCAATGGTAAATTTAGTGACTACAATACCCAGATGAAAGCATTTGCTGCCATGAAACCTAATGATACAAGAGCTATCGAGTTTATGAAAAACCCGAACTATGTTCCTACCATTATGGACAAAGTACAACGCTACTCGGCTACAAATATGGATATCAACTCTAAGTATGCCGATTTTGGAGGAACACTTATCGGAAACGAATTCTATTTTGCATCAGGGAGAAATACCTCACGTAAAACGTATCAGTGGAATGAAGAACCATTCTTAGATATTTATAAAGCAAATGTTGTTGGAGGAACGGTAAAAGATGCTTCTCTTTTTAATAGCAAGATAAATACTAAATACCATGAATCAAATCCTGTTTTCACTCAGGATGGAAAACGTATGTATTTTGATAGAAATGACTATCACGAAGGTGATTTCGATAAAAGTGCAGAAGGAATTAATCAAATCAATCTTTACTACGCAGAAAATGTTACCGGAGAATGGAAGGATGTGCAATCTGCTCATTTTAACAGTGATGAATACTCCACGGGACACCCCGCAATTAGTCCTGATGGCAAAACACTTTATTTTGTAAGTGACATGCCGGGTGGAAAAGGAAAATCTGATATATACATGGCTGCCATCAACGCCGATGGCTCTTTGGGAACTCCGGCACTTTTAGGAGATGGGATCAACACAGAAGGAAAAGAAGTTTTCCCGTTTGTTGATGCTAACGGAACGCTTTATTTCTCAAGTGACGGACACCTTGGAATTGGAGGCTTAGATGTTTTCTACGCCGAACCTCGAGGAAAAGGCTTCGGGGAAGTAAAGAATATGGGAACAGGTGTAAATAGTTCGGATGATGATTTTGCTTTTAAGTTTGATGCAGCGGCACGTACCGGCTATGTATCTTCAAACAGACAAGGTGGAAAAGGAAGTGACGATATTTACAGTATAAAAGAACTTGAATTGCCATGCGAAGTTAATATTACTGTGCAGGTTATTGATGAAAATACTAAAAAGCCTATCGCAGGTGCAAGAGTAGATCTTTATGATAAATTTGAAAATAAACTTAGCACTATGACCACCGATGCTAACGGTGGCGCAACTTTTAAAGCGGAATGTGATAAAGAACACGTAATTCAAGGGGTAGCAAAAGACTACGAAAGTAATGCGGTAACTATTGAAGGTGGTAATGATACCGATCTTTCGGCTACATTGGCATTACGACCAATCGAAGCAATTATCGTTGATGATCAAATTGAATTGAATCCTATTTTATTCGACTATGACAAATCTAATATTAAACCACAGGCAGCCTTCGAATTAGATAAACTCGTTGCACTTATGAAGAAATATCCTGCAATGGTTGTAAAAGTAGAAAGCCACACCGATAACAGAGCTTCCAATTCATATAATATGAATTTATCTGAAAGACGTGCGCAATCTACCGTTCAATACGTCATTTCTAAAGGAATTGACCGAAATAGAATTAGTGGTAGTGGTTTTGGAGAAACCCGTCCGGCCGTTTCTTGTGGTGATGGTTGTACCGAAGCACAACATCAACAAAATAGAAGATCTGAGTTTATTATCGTAGAACGTTAGTAAACTTATTTTTAACTTACCAACCAAATACCCTCTTCTGTTATACATTAGAGGGTTTTTTTATTCTGAAATGCCAGTTTATAAGTTGCTTCTTTCTTCGGAAAGTTTAGCTAAGTCAATTTATGATTTTCTAAAAAGGTATGTATCTGTATCCCGAAACTCTGAAGGTTCAGGTCACTTCTGAAAGAAAGAACACAGGTTTTATACGTTTTCCATAATTCTTTCCGAAGTAATAATACTATTTCACTTTTTACAAGAAAACTCTGTTATCTCTCACAGTTAATATAAGCTCCTAATTAGCGTTTATTTCAATTTCATCCAGCTCATAAGTTCCATCGAAACCTTCTTCTCCACTACCAATATATCTCCATGCAATATACGCGATACCGGTAACACATGTGAGATCAATATTCCCGGAATTAAGCCAATCACCAAAAAAGTCATCATCCTGAACAATATAAGCAGCAGATAAAAGATCCCAGGTCGCAGTGCTAATTGTAGCAGTATCTCCATCCCAATTATTAGAGATCAAAACTTCAAGTGTACTTCCGTCGGCAAAGCTATTAGAGGTTTTAAAGTTTAAGGTTTCACCGTCTTGGGAGTCAAAATTAATTGGGGGCGTAATCAACCATCCTATCGAACTAACATCACCGGACATAAATGATCCTATTCTTGCCGAAATACCTATAGAGGCATTTGTACCCGAATCGGTATAGGCTTCCCATTGTTCAGTCCCTGCTTCAATATAATTGGTCCAGCCATTGCCATCAATTGGATCCCCTTCCATTTGTGTTTCAAAAAAATCACTGAATAACACAGTGCTTCCGGTCGTAGCAGCCAGCCCACAGTCTATTACGTTAGGGTCACAACGTTCCATATTATCTAAGTGAATGGTTGTTGGATTGTTAACAATGATATTGAATTCATCTCCAAAGAAATTATAGGTAAGAATGGCATCTATAGTCCCTCGACCATCAGGAAGTAACATCCCTTTAAAATCGGCAAAAGTGCTAGTACTAAAAACAGTTGAAGTCCCTTCAGCACAACTTTCAAGAATTCTTTCTCCGTCAAACTCGTCCATTTCTTCGCCGGCAAAAGTTAGCCTAGCCTCGCCTAAAACCTGATATCTATTAAACTGAACATCTTCTAAGTGTATGTACAAATTGGTAGCTTCCGGAGTAAACTCTGAAATTGATATTGGAAGTGGATTTATTTCTTCCACTACATCATCCCGAAACAGAAAATCTCTCTGAGCCGATTCAGCTATTTTCTCCAGGCGGTTTCCGTCGCGAATCCCCAAACTTAAAACTCCACTGTCATAGCCTACAGTGAGCCCTTCCAGTTTCACATACACCTTCCTTCCAAACTGATAAGTTACGTATAACGGATTCGCATCGATCAAGATCTTGATACCCCGTGACGGATCTTCGGGAGCATCCTGCAGGATCAATTCTTCAAAGAAGTTTCCCGAGCTATCATCAGAAATAACATAACCGAGTATATACTTATCGTTGGTAGTATCATTATCTGCTTCAAAAGATAGTACGGTTTCAATATTTCCGTTATTGGCGATTTCTGTATTTAGTAACGTTCTTAGAGCATCGATGGTTAATAAGCTTGAAGCCGCTATATTTTGAGGTTTTATTTCAACTACTGGTACTTCAAATTCATCATCCTGCACGCAGGAAATTAAAACCAAAATTGTAACGAGTAAAGTATAAATATTTATAGTTTTCATAATAGGGTCTAAATAATTAATCTGTTCTTAGTCAAAATCGTACGTATACATTTACATAATATGTGGTTCCGTTTCCGAAGAAATAACGATTTCCAAATATGGGTGTATCTCTTGCTTGTTCTTCTACTTGTTGTCTATAACTGGCTCGACGGGAATCCTCGAAACCTCCTGTTTTGTATTCCTGATCCAAGACATTGTTTATGGTAGCAAAAAATCCGACAAAATACTTTTTAACCCTCCATGACTTCCCCCCAACGATATTTACCAAAAAGTAGTCTTGAAGCTTTTCCTGTTGGAGTAACTCACGGGCTGTTTCTTCATTGTATTCGTTAAAAGGTTGGCCGTCGAAATCTGTGTAAAAATCCGGCGTTCTTCTTAAATTACTTATATCAACATAGGCATTTGAAAAATAATTCGTTGTAAGTCCGATCCACCAAAACTCCGGATCTCGATATTCAATCCCAATTTGATAAGCTTGTTCCGGGCCACCGGAAACATGATAGTTTTTTAATGCAACTTCACGAACTCCCAGAGTAGAAAGGTCGTTTCCTTCAACAAACTCGTCATTATTGTCATTGTCAAAGTCATCACCGGATAAATACAACTTTGGATTATTCGTATACAGATTTTGTCCTACCGCAGCAGCTGCCTTTAGTTTAAAAGTTGGAAGAACTTGGGCTTCTATTCCGAACTCTACTCCGGCATTGCGTTTATCGATACCTGTAACTATCTCTTGGACAAAAGCATTAGAATCTTCATTTCCAAGTGCGTTTTGAGTAAAAAAGAAACCTATATCTGATTGATCTTGAAAATTTATAAAATACCCTGTGAGTCTTGCCTTTACGAGAGGACTCCGGTAGATATAGCTAAGGTCAAGATTCTGTAGTTTCTCATCGGTAAGACCAAATACGACATCGTTATTCTGTCTCGCATTAGCAAATGAGTTTCTAATATTGGGTGCCTTTGTTAAATATGCTGCGTTGAAGTCGATTAAATGTCTTCCTGTGACTTTATAAGTAGCTCCTCCTTTAAGACCAAAGTTTGTAAAATTAATTTGTTCACTCTTCCCAAATGATCGTCCAACCTCACCAAAGTAACCGTTATTATATAACCCATTGCGTTGATAATTTGTTTGTGAACCAGAAAATGCAGCATAAAGATCAAATTTGCTGTATTGAAATCTAACTTGTGCAAAAGCAGAAAGCGTATTAGCATAGATCTCATAATTGTAACGATAGCGTTCCCCTTTTTGTACAATTCTGTTTAAATTTTGAAGGTCACTGTTAGACTCTAAACCTCCATCCCCAAAATTATCTATATCTAGATAACCCGATCCACCCAGAAGATCGGCTAATTCTGAGAAATTTTCACTCTTTAAACTTCTGTAATTCAGATTTCCATTTACTGAAATATGTTCGGTAAATCTAGATGTGAATATTGTGTTTAAGGTTAACTGGGTATCGTCTATCCTATCCTCCTGAATGGTATATTTTGATAATCCATCTGCCGTATTTGAGTTGCCCCAATAAATTTCATCCCAGTTTAATTGTCCGTCACGCAAAAATTCCTGTTCTGCCAGATATGCATGTTGATATGCTACAGAAGAAGGGTTTTCATTTCCTAAAAAATAACTCGGTAAACGCTGGTAATAATTCCCTGCCGGATTACGGTTTCCACCTGTATCCAATCTTGTATTACCGATCTTACCAAATTGATAGGAAATATTAGTATTTAATATGGCGCGATCACTTAAATTCCAATAATGGTTTAACATCACTATAGGTTCGTCAATCTCTCGAATTCTACTATTTCTAATGTCCCCGGTTTGATAACCCCAATTTGGGTTATAGCGTCTGCCTTTCAAGTCTTTTACCTCTTGGGTGATCGCTGTAGACCGTCCCCTGCGATTTGGAGTATAAATTACACTTAAATTAAAGCTGTGTTTCATATTGATTTTTTTCTCTACGGAAACGAACAACGAATTGGCATCGTACAAAGTTCCCTCTTGGTATCCCTCGTTGCCGAAACGCCTGGATAGCAATACACTATATGCCCAACCTCCTAATGTAAGTCCGCTATTATACGAACCCATAACTCTACCTTGATACGTTCTATTTGAAGTTGCATACGAAATACGACCCCCTTGCCTGTATTGTGAAGCTCGCATGATAATATTCGTAGTACCAGCGACACCGCCAAATGTATAGTCATTTGGCTTGATCCCTACTGAAAACTCACGGTTACGCTGCGCGTCATTTAACCCTCCCCAATTACCCCACTGTGGTCTGCCATTAAATTTTTTGTTCATCTCAATACCATTGATCAACACTTTTCCATTGGCATTGTCTAAACCTCTGGGACGAAAAAAAGTCGCACTAAAATCATAGGCTGCTGCATTTAAGAACACATCATTCGAGGCCTGCAACAAGCCCGATATATTAAAAGAGGTACCTTGATCCTGATCTAACTCATTATCGGTTAGACTAATGATCCCTATTTGTGCTTCTACTTCGGTGAGATCTATTGTCAATAGTATTGGATCTAAATTAATGGTGTTTCCGGCAGTGATTGATATTAGAATACGCTGACTTATATATCCATTTTTAGAAACTAGCAACACCTGTTCCCCTTGTGGAAGATCTTCGCTAACCATTGCGAAAAGCCCTTCAGAATTAGTTAAAGCAGAGAAATCACTGCCTTTAATTGCCACTTCAACATTGGGAATGGCTTCACTTGAGTTAGTATCAATTATCCTCCCTTTTACGATTGTATTTTGAGCAAACAAAGTAATGGCCCCGGAAACGAGCAAACTTATTATACAAAGAAGCTTTTTAATTTTACCTTGATCCATTCTAATAAAGTGCTTTTCAAGTTAGTTGTAAATAATACTCACTATACAATTCGCATTCAATCGTGAGAAACAACTGGGGAGTGGATGCAGAAAATTAAAAAATCTAGTAGCTCCTTTTTGGGTAGCAGAAAACACAATCGATCGCATAAAATGTAGGCGCTTGAAATGCTAAAAGCTTTACGAAAGATAGTAAATGAAACATCTATTTTGATGAGTTCATCACTAGTAGTAGTCGTGATTCGTGAATGGCGTGTTGTTGTTTCCTTGCTTCAATTTCATTTGTCAAGCCTGTCTAAGCCACCTAAAAATGGTACAGCAGATGATTTAAGAGGCTTTCAAGCATTATAAAGGCCCGATGAAATGGTTAAGACTCCTCAATATTTTAAATCGAATTTTACTAACTTCAATGATCTACGTAAAAAAAGCATAGATGAAAAGACGGTTTTTATACTATTTAGATAAGATCATGAGGCTTCAATTGATTTGTTTAATGATATTATTTATTACTTCTGAATTGTTTTCGCAACAGAAAACGTATAAAATAAATACCATAGCCTTTTACAACGTTGAAAATCTATTCGATTATGAAAACGACCCGCTTACCTTTGACGATGACAGAACTCCTGAAGGTAAAGATCATTGGACTGAAGAAATATATAAAGCAAAGATCGCTAATATGGCAAAGGTCATTTCAGAAATAGGAAGTGACGTGACTGGTACAACACCTGCGATAATTGGGATATGCGAGATCGAAAACCGAAGAGTTCTTGAAGATATTGTAAACCAAGAGCCTTTACTTCAGAAAGACTATGGTATTATCCAATTTGACTCACCCGATAGAAGGGGAATTGATGTTGCTTTGTTATTTCAGAAGAAACTATTCACACCTACAAATTATAAAGCACATGAGCTCTTAATTTACGCAGATCATGATATCACAAAACGCATTTATACGAGAGATCAACTACTCGTAAGTGGTATGTTAGATGGTGATAAAATTCACATTATTGTGAATCATTGGCCTTCCCGAAGTGGTGGTGAAGCCCGAAGCAGACCTAAACGAATAAAAGCAGCCAAGCTTAACAGGAAGATTATAGACTCTCTCTTTAGTGAAGACCCATATGCGAAGATCATTACAATGGGTGACCTTAACGACGATCCTACCAGTCCAAGTGTAAAGGATATATTACAAACTAAAAGTAAAAGGGATGAACTTAAAATTAAAGAGCTTTACAATCCGATGGAAGAAATGTTTAAGAAAGGACTGGGAACACTTGCGTGGAGAGATGGTTGGAATTTATTTGATCAAACTATAATTTCTTCCGAACTAATGAAAAAAGAGTACTCATCATATCGATTCTATCAAGCGGGAATTTACAATAAATCGTATTTAGCGAATCCTCGTGGAAGGTACAAAGGATACCCCTATCGAAGTTTCACCGATAGTGGATTCACCGGTGGTTATAGCGATCACTTCCCTGTTTACATCTATTTAATTAAGGAAGTAGAAAAGAAATAAAAAAAGCACTCATGAGAGTGCTTTTCTATGTTTTAATCATCTAAAACCATTGATTCCAGGGAATTCTACTCAGCATTAGCACTAAGGCTATTGTATAAAATATGGCAAGTGTTTTAAATTTTGGATGTGAAACGAGTTTCTTCTTGTGCTTTGAATATCCTATCGTTATAAATACTACAACTAGAATCATCACCATTGGGTGTTCAACCGCGTTTAATCGCAGTAAAGAATCTTTCATTACTGTACTCATTCCATTATTGGAAATAGCTTTCATCCCTAGCGGGGAAACAAAATATAAAATGAGCCCTATTAAAAGCTGCAAGTGTGTAACAATTAAAGCAAACAGGGATATCCTGAAATCTTTGGGTCCGTATTCTCTTTTGGAGAAAAACCCCATTAGCGCATTAAGTGTAGCTAAGGTTACCACCAGAACAACCAAATAAGCCCAATAAGAATGTAAAAATTGAAGAGTAGTGTACATTTTTCAATGGTTTTTTATGTTATTCAAAGATAGGGATATTTACAAAAAAAACCGCTCTCAATAAATTGAGAGCGGTTCTTATATTTAAATAGTACTCGTTATTCGAAGAAGTAACGTAATCCTACTTGCATTTGCCATCTAGATGATTGTAATCCCGAATCGTCTAATTGATCGATTCCGTCTTCAAATCTCTCTGGATCAAATGAGAATACGGGATCCGGACCTCCGTTCACAGTTGTCAACAGACCAACTTCATTATTTGAAATAAATCTTCTCTTACCCCAGTCCTTATTTATTAAGTTTGTGAAGTTAAAGATATCTACCGAAGCCTGTAAGGTGTGTTTCTTGTTACCAGAATTTATAGAGAAATCCTGTAAGAACTTAAGGTCAATTACATTACTCCAACGACCTCTATCTCCATTTCGCTCCACATATCCACCTCTTCTGCTGCTTAAGTATTCATTACTTTCAATAAAGGCATTGAACGCTTCCCATTGTTGTGCCGGAGTTAAACCTCCATCACCACTCTGATCTGCAAAAACAATTTCAGAAGAGTTAGCAGGTACATAAAGAAGTGCGTTATCACGAGAATCATCATTTAGTAAATCTCTTCCTTCGTTATAGACATAACTAAACGGCGCTCCATCTACACCTTCATAGAAAAGACCAATTGTAGTTTTTACATTTTCATTCCACTTCAACTCGTAAGAAACATTACCGGAAACTCTGCTTCCTAAAGAGAAATCAGATTCGGTTGCTGTTAAATTCGAGTTTTTACCATTTACGGTTTGAATGTTTCTCCATTGAGAACTGTTTTGCGATGAAGTACCGTCAAAAACTTTGTACGATTGTCCGTAAGAGTAAGAAATCTGTCCCTGGAATCCATTTTGGTAAGGCTTTCTTAAAGATACAGTTGCATTATACGAATGACCTTCTCCGGTATTGGATGCTAAATAAACTCCTCCGTAAGTATCATCAATCTCATCACCTCTATCGTAAAATGGTCTGTTATCTGCACCATTTAATGTTCCAACAGGGCCTTTTAAGTTTAAGTTCTCATAATAGATATCAGTAATTACATCAGTATAAAGGAAATCTGCAGAAGCAATTAATCCCCATACAGGTAATTTCTGATCTACTGCAATGTTGTATTTCATTACTTGTGGTAATTTGAAATCTTTAGCAATTAAATCAACATTTCCTCCTACTTCGCCTGTTCCAGGCTCCGGACTTTCCAACTGATTGTTCACGTTTGGTTCGAAAGCCTGATCGGTTCTAAATGTAAAACCTCCGGTTACACCGTTGTTATTATATGTACCTCCCGGCCATACCAAAGGAAGTCTTGAAGTAAAGATTCCAAATCCACCACGAATTTGAGTAGTGTTATTATCGAAAACATCCCAGTTAAAACCAATTCTAGGTGATATATGAGCACTTGCGTTGATTCCTTGTCCAACACGTGCTCCCTGAAGGTCTTTTCCGTAAGCTTCTAACAATCCTACAGTACGTGTATTAAAGTCTTCGTTTACGGTACCATCTTCCCAGTAAGGAACATCTACACGTAAGCCGAAAGTTGCTTTAAAATTGTCTGCGAATTGTACCTCATCCTGTACGTATAACGCAGCCTGGAAAGTTGAGAATTCAGATGCACCTGCAGACTCATCCCCGGTAATACCATTACCAACAAGTGAATAACCGTGCTGATAAACATCTGCATTCTGCATTGTAAGGAATTGATTTAAACCACTGGATAATAAGTTCCCATCATTATCGAACTGATCTTCAAAAGTGTAATCTCCGTAGTTATATGCGAAAAATAAGTTTTTAGATTTTGCATATTCTAAGTTAGTACCAATAGTAATAGTTTGTTTTCCGGAAAAAATCTCGAAATTATCGTTAAGAGTAAATACATCTTGATTTAACAAGTTAGCCGTTGAGAAAGGCTCAGAACCAAAAGAAATTGTTCCATTTCCATCCTGAATATCAACTGTTGGGAATGGAGATCCTGAAGGATCACGATCATCTCTTACAGCCGTATACCCAATAACTAACTGGTTTGCATACTTACTACCTATACTTGAGTTTAATTCTAAAGCGGTAGAGTTTGTAGTAGTAATAAATTCTTCCGAACCGTTTATAAATCCGATAGTCCTGTTTCCGGAACTACGAGCTTCTAAATTCTCACCTTTTACATAACCATGTCTTAATGAAAGTGTGTTATTATCATTAATGTTCCAGTTGATCTTAGCTGTTATCTTGTTACTGGTTAATGTACGTGTATTTGCATCAAATCCACCCGGATCGTACCCATATGTATTGATCAGGAAATTACGCAGTCCATTAATATCGTCTAATGTTGAACGTCCTGTGTAATTACTAAAGTTGAAAGGTTGTGGGGTTTCATCATCTTGTCTTTCGTAGTTGATAAAATAGAACAACTTATCTTTTATAATTGGACCTCCAACACGCATTCCATATGTTAAGGCCGAAAATTCTTCTAATTTCTCTTCAGTTTCTCCTTCACCAACTAAACTTGGAGGAGTTTTTCCAGCAAAACTCTCATTTCTTAAGAATCCATAAACAGACCCTTCAATGTCGTTAGTTCCCGAACGAGTTATCGCGTTGATAGATCCACCAGAAAATCCGGATTGTCTAACATCGAATGGAGCTACGTTTACCTGAAATGTTTCAATAGCATCTACTGAAAAAGGATTTACCCCTGTTTGACCTCCATTCGTTCCCGAACCGGCTAAACCAAATACGTCGTTGTTTACAGCACCATCAATATAGATAGCGTTATAACGGTTGTTTTGACCCCCTAATGATACTGAAAACCCATCAGAACCTTCAGTAATTTGAGCTTGAGGTGTAATTCTAACGAAATCGGCAATAGATCGAGAGGTAGCAGGAAGCGTAAGGATATCACGCTCGGTTACTGTTGTCTCCGTTCCGGTCTTGTTACTGTCGAAAACATTATCTCTTTGAGTTGTGATAACAACTTCATCAAGAGCACTAGCAGATTCTGCAAGATTAACTCCAATACGTTTAGACTCACCTAAGCCTAAATAAACATCATTTCTAACAAAATCACTATATCCAACATAAGTGATAGTTACAATATAAGGACCACCCGGTCTCATGTTAGGTACTCGGTAAAAACCATCGAAATCGGTGATGGCACCGTACTTTGTCCCGGACTCGGTGTGCAAAGCGACCACAGTTGCTCCGGTTAGAGGTTCACCTGCATCATCGACAACGCGACCGTTAATCGAAGAAGTGGTAACACCTTGTGAAAAAGCAGCAAAACTGCCCAATAGTAAAACTAAAAGTAGTAGTTTTTTCATAGTTGTGTGTTTAGTTAAATAATTTGTGCAAAGGTATGTCTATAATCTATTTTTTCAATAGCTAAACGTTAAGAAAATGCTAAGAAATACCTATCTCTAAATTACTATGAAAATCCCGCGGATGTGAAGTTGAGTATATTTGTTTATAAAAAGGTTATTAACAACCTCATATTCTGCACATTAAAATGTAATGCAGTCTATTTGTTCCTTTAACGGACTGATAAAAGAGAAGTATCCTTCCTGAAGTTCTTCAGGTAGAGGTTTTGAAAGTGGAAGATCTTCCTTAAATGGATCTACTTGTTTGCCATTCTTCCAAAAACGATAACAAACATGTGGCCCACCGGTATTTCCGGTCATACCAACCCAACCAATTACATCACCCTGACGAACAAAGTCACCAACACGCACATTCCTGCTCTTCATGTGTAGATATTGTGTGTCGTAAGTACCATTATGTCTAATCTTTACATAATTTCCATTACCTCCTCTTCTTTCAGATTTAGTAACTACCCCATCTGCAGTCGCCAAAATTGGGGTTCCGATAGGTGCAGCGAAATCTGTTCCTTTATGTGGACGTAACTTATAACCGTAATATTTAATTCGTCTTGATAAATTATATCGAGATGAGATTCGGCTAAATTTAACCGGAGCTTTTAAGAAAGCTCTTCTCAAGTTATCTGCGTTTTCATCGTAGAAATCGACAATACGATTAATAGTATCTCCTTCATATGCGAAGGCATAAAGTGGCTTGCCTCTATGTTCAAAATAAGTGGCTTTAATATCTGCTAAACCAGCAGGGATGGTATCATTGATAAACTTTTCAGTATAAATAACCTTAAACCGATCACCCGGTTGTAAATGGAAAAAGTTTACGGTCCATGCATAAATATTCGCAAGACGATCGGTCATATACGCACTCAGATTTTGCTCTTCCATAGTTTGCGAAAGAGAACTGGTTATGATCCCGGAAGCAGACTTTTCTTTATAACTCACAGGTTTGCTGGCAGTAAAACTTGAAACCGTATCCCGAAAATCTACTACCGCATAATCTACTTTATTCTTTTCGTAAATAAAAACTTGAGTAGCATTAGTAGAATCCTTAGAGTTTAACAACACATAAGGCTTACCTACCACAATGCGACGAACATCAAAACTATCTTTAAATTTATTAGCAACCTTTAATATTTTCTCCTGACTAACACCGTTGGCGTCTAAAATAGCTCCAAAGGTATCTCCGGACCTGATGGTATCACGAATAACATTATAATCGTTTAATACATAACCGTATTCTGTAATCAGAACAGGTTCAGGTACAGATTCGGCCATTTCATCGACAAAATCGTCTTTAGTGGAGTCGCAAGCTGCGAATGAAAAAAGTATGACTAAGAGGGTAAATAGCTGCTTCAATAGGTTAATTTATTTGGGATTAAAAGTATGAGTTACCCATTCGCGGCCCCATTCTTCTAATTCTTTTGGGCTCCAAAGATTAGGAAAAAATTGGACATTCTGAAATGTGGGAGGTAAATAATCTTTCCAATTGGTACCACCGGTTGCCGAAATATCTTTACCTGCTCCTTCTTTGCTAAGGTAACGATACGCTGCACCCATATGCATTAAGAGCCAATTCACATTTACATTAACGTCAAGTTTTCGCAATTCTTTTATAAGAAGTTCATTATTTTTTTCTTTCTCGGGCAGCTGTTCGTATTTATGAAAAAGTGTATGCCCGTAAACTTCCTTTGCTGTTCTTATAAAACGTGGCGTATATCGATATTCGAATTGCTTTAAAGTGAGTGTTTTTTCTTTAGTAACAGTATTGGTTGCACCTGTCTTCCAATACAGGTTTTCGAACAACTCCTCTATAGTGTTTTCTTCGGAAAAATTATCGCGTTTTGAGGCGTGTACCAAATGCTGAAGGGGAGTACAATAGATTTCTATTTTTCTGAATTGCGCCGACTGAAACCCACTAGCCGGTAAAAGTGACATCCGGAATTTTAAGAATTGTACTCGTTCCATCCCCATTATCATCACATCGAACGAATCAATTAAAATTCGAAAATATCTGTTAATTCGCTCTGCCTTCTTTCTGAAAAAATCTGCTTGCTGGAGCTTATCATCAACAATTTGTTTCAATTCGTGAATTATAAGCTTAAAATACAATTCAGTGATTTGATGATACCCTATAAAAATTTCTTCGTCCGGAAAATGAGTTTTCGGAATTTGTAAGCTCAATAATGTATCGAGATGTATATAATCCCAATAGGTGAGATACCGGTCGTAAAGTAAACCATCTAAATAAGCTCCAAGATCCTGCCCGGAGTTTTTAAACTTTTGCTCCAGACTTTCAATTTGACCTATAATTTTTGGATCCATTTAATGGTTTTGTTAATCGGCTATAATCTTAAAAGAATGCTTTAATCCTTTATATTCGGTTAATGTCGCTTTTAACGAACCTACTGCGAGATCGGCTTTCACCAATATTGGCATTTTATTCTTATCGTCTGTTACCCAAACCGTGAGACTCTCTTTTTCTTTAAAAACGCGTCCGGCTTGAACATAAGGACGAAACTTTAAACAGGGTACATTACCAAAACTTGTTTTTAATACTTCCCTGCCTAAGAATTTGAGTCGGAAGTTGTAATTTTCATTGTCAAACATCATATTCATATCGATAGTCTGACCTTCCGTTATATTTTTGGTATCTAGCCTGTTGCGAAGATAATAAAAAGATGAAACCATATCCTGTGTGTTTTCAGGAAAGGCAAATATCTCTTTGGTAGCATGCTTCTTATTGAACACCAGAGCTTCCTTGCTCTCGTGGTCAAAATCTATTTGAATATCTTTAGTATGGCCTCCTTCGTCAATTTTCCTTATAAATCTATATGGAATATCCTTGTCCTTATCTATGTAGGTTTGATAGTCGTCTTCTACTTTAAAGAAAAAACGAGAAACTCCTACTGTTTTACCATAACCTTTAACATGATGTACCTGCTTCCCCTGAAACGTCTTTTCATCAACTTCAAGTGTGGCATAGCCGGCTGTGATCAACCCATAATGTATCCTGAATTTAAACCATTCGCCATCTCCATAGGCAGGTTCTTGTGCGCTAAGCACAGTAATATTGGAGAGCAGTAGTAAGATGATTAACTTCTTCATTGATTTGGGTTTTAGCATTTTCTATCTGCTAATACAACTTCTGTTCCAAAAATAAAACTCCATCATTTAGACGATGGAGTTTTACTAATGTTACACTTTTTTAAAGCGTTCCACGAGCAGCCTGTTCGCGCTCAATAGATTCGAAAAGTGCTTTAAAATTTCCTGCTCCAAAACCTTTAGCTCCCATTCTCTGGATGATTTCGAAGAATAAAGTAGGTCTGTCTTCCAGAGGCTTTGTGAAAATTTGCAATAAATATCCCTCTTCATCTGCATCTACCAATATGGAAAGTCTTTGAAGTTCTTTGATATCTTCTTTCATAATATCCATATGGCTTCCCAAGCGTCGTGGGATATCGTCGTAGTATTCTTGTGGGGGTGGCGGTAAGAACTCCACCCCTCTGGCTTTTAACTGAGCCACCGTTTTTATTACATCATCTGTTGCCAAAGCTAAATGCTGAACCCCGGAACCTTCATAAAAGTCTAAATATTCCTCAATTTGAGACTTTTTAATTCCCTTTGCAGGTTCATTAATAGGGAATTTTATTCGTCCGTTACCATTGCTCATCACTTTACTCATAAGTGCCGAATATTCGGTATGGATCTGTTTGTCATCAAAGGATAGGAAATTAACAAATCCCATCACATCTTCATACCATTTAACCCACTTGTTCATTTGTCCCCAACCAACATTACCCACCATATGGTCGATATATTTTAATCCTGTAGGTTCGGGATTGTAGTCAGATTTCCATTCTCTAAAGCCCGGTAAGAAAGTTCCTTTATAGTTTTTTCGTTCCACGAACATATGAACAGTTTCACCATATGTGTAAATACCGGCGCGAACTACTTCCCCATTTTCATCTTTTTCCACTGTGGGTTCCATATACGATTTTGCACCCCGTTTGGTTGTTTCTTCGTAAGCACTTCTTGCATCATCTACCCATAGGGCGACTATTTTAACGCCATCCCCATGTTTAACAATATGATCGTTAATAGGAGATTTACTATTCAATGGTGTAGTAAGTACGATCCTGATCTTATCCTGTTTTAAAACATAGCTCACCTGATCTTTAGATCCGGTTTCCAAACCTTTATATGCATAGGACTGAAATCCAAATGCGGTTTTATAAAAATGTGCAGACTGTTTTGCGTTTCCAACATAGAATTCTACATAGTCGGTTCCTAATAAGGGAAGGAAATCGTCTGCTCCTTCAAATATTTTTTCCAATCCGTAGTCTACTGACTTTACTTCTTTACTCATAATTGCAAGTAGTTTAGTTATTCAATTTTATTTGCAGCAGCTTTTTTAGCCCTGATGGAAGCGGCATCCTCTCCTTCGCTGCTCTGGCAGCTACGGAGAGATACAGCGTACAGCAGGAATTAGCTCCTTAATAAATTATTTATCCAGCCAAGATTGATAGTAGGTGTCATCTGCTATCTTTAAAGCTTCTTCTGTTACTTTTAATGGCTTAAAGGTATCTACCATCACTGCCAATTCATCGGTTTTAGTTTTACCAATACTTCTTTCGGTCGCTCCCGGATGTGGTCCGTGTGGAATACCTGCGGGATGAAGCGATATATGACCTGCATCAATATCGTTTCTACTCATAAAATCCCCATCTACATAGTATAACACCTCATCACTATCAATATTGCTATGATTGTATGGTGCGGGAATACTAAGAGGGTGATAATCGTATAATCGAGGTACAAAACTGCAGACAACAAAGGCATCTGTCTCGAAGGTTTGATGCACCGGAGGGGGTTGATGAATACGTCCTGTTATAGGCTCGAAATCATGAATTGAAAAGGCATAGGGAAAATTATAACCGTCGTATCCAACAACATCGAATGGATGCGTAGCATATACCATTTCTATAATTTCGTCTTGTTTTTTGATCTTTATCAAAAAGTCTCCTTTTTCGTTATGAGTTTCTAACTCCTGTGGTTTTCTGATATCGCGCTCACAAAATGGTGAGTGTTCCAATAACTGACCAAACCAATTTCTATAGCGTTTGGGAGTATAAATGGGCCTGTAAGACTCTACAATGAACAACCTGTTATCCTCGGTCTCGAAATCAATTTGATAAATGATCCCACGTGGCACTAACAGATAATCCCCGTATTTGAAATCGAGATTCCCCATATGTGTTCTTAGTGTCCCTGAGCCTTTATGAATAAATAATAGCTCATCTGCATCCGTATTTTTATAGAAATAGTCTCGCAATGGCTTTTTCGGTGCTGCCAGGATGATATTACAATCTGAGTTGGTAAGCACCACTTTCCTGCTTTCTAAGAAATCGTTCTCAGGCTTAACCTGAAAGCCTCTAAAACGATAAGACTGCAAGTTATTGGCTTTTGCGATCTTAGGGGCAACACTGTATTGCTTTTTAATCTCCTTTACCTGTGTTGGTCTGTGTTCGTGGTATAGGTTGCTATACATACCATCGAACCCAATCGTACCAAATAGCTGTTCGGCATAAAGTGTGCCGTCGGGTTTACGAAATTGAGTATGTCTTTTGGGAGGTATTTTCCCCAATTGATGATAAAAAGGCATAAGTTATTGATTTACTATACAAATATCGGAAAAAATTAAGGGTTGCATATTTAAAGTTCTATTAAAAATTTTGTTGATTAAAAAGTGGTGTAGAAGTTAATACGTAAAACATATCTTCCAAAGATGAAAATATGTTGAGATGTTATCAAATTGACAGGAATGATCTTGGCGACGGAAGTCAATATTGTAAAGTGATACTTAGCTGTGTGGCATGTTTAAAACCTGAATCCGGCTGTCACATACCATTCGCCTTCGTCACGCTCTGGAGAAAATGCATATTTTAATTCGAGGGGGCCCAGGAAAGTGTCCATTCCATAGCCCAGACCAAAACCGCTGTAGTTTATCCCGTCTATCCAACCACCATTTTCAAAGAGATCATCCCCTACATTGGAGATGTTTCCGAAGGCAATTATATAATTATTCTTATAGATTTCGTAATCCAGTGTTAGTGCAGATTTTAAATAGGTATTACCTCTTAGGCTCAAAGGCTGATAGCCATACAAGGGGGTGATATTGTTAACTTCTTTAAATCCATAACCCCCAACAAAAAAATCTAAAGACTGTGTGCCGTTATCGCCAATTTTAAAACCCCCTTCGCTTGTAAGAAAGGCAGAAAATTTACCAATTGAGACCGCATAGCCTGCAAAAGCCTTAGCAATTGAGAATTGTTTGAAGTCGTTATTTCTCCCATGGGCAAATAAATACAGGTGAAAATCCCCTTCAAAAAATAAGCCGCTATTTGGGAAAAAGGTATGGTCTAAGGTATCGTACTTTAAAAATCCATACGTACTGTAATAGTTGGTGCTTTCAAAAACCGTTCGCGGTAGATTATTTTCGTCTATCCCGATAGTTTCAGAAATATATCTCAGGTATTTATGTTCAATTCCTCCTCCTATTAAAAAGCTTCTTCTAAAAAGGGTTTCGGCATAAATTTGGTTTGTAAAATCTTCGTACTGCAATCTAATTTGATTTAGCTGGGAGCTATCACCAGTGAGCGTTTCCGGCTCCACAAATTCGGGCTTAACGTTCTCTTCAAAAAAATTAAAACTCGAGTTGAGTCCAACGCTCCAATAAAATCCTTTATCGATATAATAGTTAAAATCGTATCGAAGGTTATCACCAACCATAAAATCGAATGAAGCAATGTCGTTATTTGTAAACAAACGCTTACGCGTTATATTGATCATTGCTGCAGATCTGTAAAGATCATCGTAATGTGCTCCTAAACGCAATAACATTTTCGCATTATTCTCACGAATGGTAAAAACGATCTTATATTCATCTTCGCCAACAGGAACCAGTCTGTAATCTATATCCTGAAAGTTGTTCGTTGCAGATAGATTATTAACCCCTTCACTAAATGCTTCGTAAGTGATCTCGGACGGAGTTTTTAGCTTTAATTTTCCCAAAACATAGGCTCTGGTATACTTTTCAGTACCATTAATCTCAACATCTTTCACAAAAAACGAATCTCTATCCAGGAAAGTCACATCTTTCTTAGGAGATTGTTTTTGTCGTGATGCAACGTTCATTAGTTCATCTTTTAATGCATCTGCTGCAATTTCGCCCGATTCTATGATCTCTCTACCATCACTAAAGGAAACAACCGTAAAATCTTCAATATTAGGCTGAATATAGATATCGGTTCTATCCTTTTTATCTTTCATTGCACTAATGGTGCGATAGTTATTTATTTGAACAAGTACATCGAATGCCGACTGAAGCGCGTTGCGATCCTTTAACCCATCCTGAACATCGATACCAATAATAACATCCATTCCTTTGGCTCTAACTTCGTCAATTGGATAATTATTTACCACTCCTCCATCCACAAGCAAGGTATTGTCTACCATTACCGGACTAAACAAAGATGGAAGTGCGCCGCTCGCCGAAACCGCCCTTGGAAGATAACCTTTATCTAAAATTACTTCTTCGCCTGTTTCTACGTTTGTCGCTACACAGAAGAAGGGGATTGGTAATTTACTAAAATCGTTAGTGCTGTTAACGTGCGCCGTAAGTTTAGACAATAAATTATATACATTTTGCCCTTTTGAGAGTCCGGAGGGAAAACCCACCTGAAATTTATCGAAAGGTAAGGTAATGGCATATTTTTCAGACTCCTCCTTCTCATAAAAGGTTTTTGCGCTACGCGGAATATCATCCTGTATAATGATATTAAAATCTACAGAGTTAAAGATCGAGTCTAGCTTATTTGCAGTATAACCTGATGCGTAAAGCGCGCCAATAATTGCACCCATACTCGTTCCACCAATATAATCTATTCGCACCCCGGCCTCTTCAATAGCCTTTAAAGCCCCAATATGTGCAAGACCTTTAGCTCCACCACCACTAAGCACCAAGCCCACCTTAAGATCTTCGGCATCGCTATTTTGCGCCTGACCAAGTGCTGCTAATAATACAATTAAAGTGAATACTATTTTTTTCAAATCTTTTTATTGTTAAAATGCTCAACTATTTTTTTAGCTCTACTAGAACCCACAACTTTCGCTAATTCTTCAAAACTTGCTTTGGAAATGCGTTTACTGCTCCTAAAATGAGAAAGTAACTCAATAACTGTTTTTTCTCCAATCCCCGGAATAGTCTCTAACTCGGTATTCAACGCTTCTTTACTGCGCTTTTGACGGTGAAATGTAATTCCAAAACGGTGTGCCTCGTTTCTTAATTGTTGTATGATCTTTAAAGTTTCAGATTTTTTATCCAAATACAACGGAATTGGGTCGTCCGGGTAAAAGAGTTCTTCTAAACGCTTAGCAATTCCAATAATTGCAATTTTCCCTCGTAATCCAAGTTTATCTAAACTCTTCAGCGATGAAGACAATTGTCCCTTCCCCCCATCTATGATGATAAGTTGTGGTAATGGTTGCTCTTCTTCTAACAATCTTTTATAACGTCTGTAGACTACTTCTTCCATGGAGGCAAAATCGTCCGGACCTTCAACGGTTTTAATATTAAATTTACGATAATCCTTTTTACTCGGTTTTCCATTTTTGAAAACCACACATGCCGCCACTGCGTTAGTCCCTTGAATATTACTGTTATCAAAACATTCTATATGTCTGGGTTCTTCCTTGAGTCTAAGATCCTTTTTCATTTGGGCCATGATCCGCTTTTCATGACGATCGGGATCCACTATTTTTGCCTGCTTAAAACGTTCCATACGGAAGTATTTGGCATTGCGAATAGAGAGATCCAGTATTTGTTTTTTATCCCCGGCCTTCGGAACATGCACCTTTACACCTTCTTTAACCGTAATTGGAAAAGGAACATACACCTCTTTCGATTGTGAATGAAATCGCTGTCTTAGCTCTATCACCGAAAGCTGAAGTAGTTCTTTGTCTGTTTCGTCTAACTTCTTTTTAATCTCCAAGGTGTGCGACCTGATGATACTTCCGAAGGAAATTTGTAAAAAGTTGACATACCCATAGGTCTCATCCGAAATTACCGAGAAAACATCGACATTAGTGATCTTAGGATTCACAACCGTAGATTTTACCTGATAATTTTCTAAAATATCTATTTTTTCCTTTACACGCTGGGCATCTTCAAATTTGAGTTCTTCGGCATACATCTTCATCTGTTGCTTAAACCGGGTCAAGGAGTTCTTAAAATTACCTTTTACTATATTTCTAATAGCCTCAATATTCTCATGATACTCGGCTTCAGAATAGAGACCCTCGCAGGGGCCTAAGCAATTGCCAAGATGGTATTCCAGACAAACCTTATATTTACCTGCATGTATTTTTTCTTCGGAAAGATCATAGTTGCAAGTGCGAAGCGGGTACAATCCTTTTATAAGATCCAGCAAAGTATGTACGGTCTTCATGCTCGTAAATGGCCCAAAGTATTCTGAACCATCTCTAATCATTCTACGTGTTGAAAAAACTCTTGGAAAACGTTCATTCTTAATACAGATCCACGGATACGTTTTATCATCTTTCAACATCACATTGTAGCGTGGCTGATACTTTTTTATTAGATTATTCTCTAATAAAAGTGCATCGGTTTCGGTAGAAACTACAATATGCTTTATAGTTTTGATCTTTTTTACTAAAAGCCGGGTTCGTGCATTATCATGTTGCTTTGTGAAGTAAGACGATACTCTTTTTTTAAGATTTTTAGCCTTTCCTACATATAACAACTTCTCATCTTTATCGTAATACTGATAAACCCCCGGAGATTTGGGGAGGGTAGAAATTTGCAATGTAACGGAAGCGTCATCCATACTTCAAAGATACTAGCAATTTTATTTTTCAATGTTTTTATTGGATCAATTAATGTTAAATGCAGGTTAAACTGAATTACTATAAAACCAACCGCTGCTTAACTTCGTATTTCTTGTAAATACCAACCCGCTTTTTGATTGTAGAAAATTTCATATATGTTTTTAAGAAAAGCGCCATATTGCTTTTGATATCTCTATATGTTATAACGCCGTTTAAGGATGTTATTTCCGAAACTGCTCATAAGATTTCACATGCATGGAATGAAAACAGTAATTCTTCCTCTGCACAACATCATAATCATGGGCAGGAAGATCATCATCATCAGCATCAATTAATTTCCTTTTTTGAAGCTGTTTTTTCTTCGGAAAGCGATACTTCTACTTCAGATGATAGTATTCTTAAAGTAACTTTCGACAAACATCTAACACAAGATACACTGTTGATCAAGGTGCTAAATGAACCTTTTAGAAAAAATAATTATTTCTATTACTTGCCGGTGTATTCAACCTATTCGAGTATGCTTACTCCTCCTCCCGAGCAACATTTTTCATAACCGTTAATTCACTTCATTGGTTATAACCAATCAAGTATTTCTCCATTTAAAACACAATTATGAAAAGTAAATTCTTAACGTGTTTACTGCTTTGTTATGCCTATACTCAAGCACAATCCCTTTCGGGAAAAGTAGTAGACCAAAATAATAACGCCATAGAAAATGTGGCCATATTCAATAAAAATAATAACACTCATTCGCATACCAATGCATCGGGAACCTTTACTATGGACAAGGTTTCGATTAATGATGAAATCTATATTTCACATTTAGGATTCGAAAGCTACCGCTATACCATTAAGGATGCAGATCTCTCAAAAACTTTGCTGGTAACCCTAAACGAAACTGCGGTTTCATTATCTCAGGTGATGATAACCCCGGAGATAAATACCTTAAACCTGATCTCCAGAATTGATCTTGCGACCAATCCCGTAAAATCTTCACAGGAGATTCTTCGGAAAGTGCCCGGACTCATTATTGGGCAACACGCGGGAGGCGGTAAGGCAGAGCAAATATTTCTACGCGGGTTCGACATTGATCATGGAACAGATATAAATTTATCGGTTGACGGAATCCCGGTGAATATGGTTTCTCATGCCCACGGACAAGGATATAGTGACCTCCATTTCCTAATTCCGGAAACTATTGAAAAGATCGATTTTGGAAAAGGTCCCTACTACACCGAAAGAGGAGACTTTACGACGGCAGGGTATGTCGCATTTAAAACGCGTGATGAACTTAAAAACAGTTCGGTATCGGTTTCATACGGGGATTTCGATTCGTTTAGAACGGTTGGATTGTTCAATTTGGTAAATACCAGTAAGAATGATGCTTACATCGCAACTTCGCTCAATACTTTTAACGGACCCTACGATTCGCCTCAAAACTTCAACCGATTAAACCTTATGGGAAAATACACCACCAAGGTAGATGCGACCCAGAAAATTTCGGTGTTGGCTTCTCACTTTCAGAGTAAATGGGATGCTTCAGGGCAAATTCCGCAACGTGCCGTAGATTCGAGGCTAATAGGTAGATTTGGTGCTATAGACGATACTGAAGGTGGAAATACAAGTAGAACGAATTTACTCTTAAGTCATAATAAGGTTCTTTCCGAAGATAAAAAACTGGAAACCGAAGTATACTACTCACATTACGATTTTGAACTGTTTTCAAATTTTACATTTTTTCTCGAAGATCCTATAAATGGCGACCAAATTGCACAAAGGGAGGATAGAAATCTCTACGGATTTAAGACCGCGTTAAGTGAAAAGATCAATTTTTCCAACTTCGATCTTGAGTACACCGGTGGAATTGGATTACGTTATGATGATGCTAATGAAGTAGAATTATCGCACACGAAAAACAGGTATGAAATTCTGGACCGATTGGCCTATGGTAATATTGACCAGATCAATGCTTTCGGATTTCTTAACACAGAACTCGATTTTGGAGATTTTAAGATAAATCCGTCACTTCGCTTCGATTATTTTAAATTTGATTACGAGAATTTGCTTAGTGAAACCTACGACAACAAAAGTGAGACCAAGACTTTTGTGAGTCCGAAGCTCAACTTTTTCTATAGTCCGAACCAAAGATCTCAGTTTTACTTAAAAACCGGGATCGGTTTTCATTCTAATGATACGAGAGTTGTGGTTGCCAATGAAGAAACCCAAACATTACCCGCGGCTTATGGAATAGATCTGGGAACAATTTACAAGCTTACAGATAAAGTTGCACTAAACACGGGTGTTTGGGCATTATTTTTAGATCAGGAATTTGTGTATGTCGGTGATGCCGCTATAGTTGAACCTAGTGGGAAAACACGAAGATTGGGAGTAGATCTCGGACTGCGTTATGAGGCATTTAACTGGCTTTATTTTTACGGGGATATAAACTATACTTATGCGCGAGCGACAGAAGAACCGCAGCGAGAAGATTATATTCCCTTAGCTCCGGATCTTACATCCTCCGGCGGAATAGCATTCGAAAATTTAAATAATTTTTCGGGGGGAATTAATTACAGATTTGTTAATGATAGAGCCGCCAACGAAGACAACAGCATTGTGGCCGATGGATACTTTGTAACAGACTTCACAGTTAATTACACATACGATAATGTGGTGTTCGGAATTATTATTGAAAACTTATTCGATACTCAATGGAATGAAACTCAGTTCGCAACCGAAAGCAGGTTGCAAAATGAATTGAATCCTGTTGAAGAGATACATTTTACACCGGGAACTCCGTTCTTCCTGCAAGGTAAAATTACCGTTAATTTTTAGTAAAAGGATTTAGAATGGGGGTGATTTTTACATAAATTGCAGTTACTAAATACTTCGTATGAATATTGCCATTTTATCTCGTGGAGAAAGTCTCTACTCAACGAAAAGTCTGGTTAAAGCAGGAGAGGCGCGCAATCATGGGATAGAGGTTTTAGACCCGAGTTATTTCAATCTTTCTATTGAAAACGGGGAAGCCGTACTTCTATATCACGACGAAGTTGTGGATGATATTGATGCCATAATACCCAGAATAGGTGCTTCCAACACTTACTTTGGGTCTACTTTAGTGCGTCATTTTGAAGCTAGGGGCATTTTTTCTGTAGTTTCTTCGGAAGCGATCTTAAATTCCAGAGATAAATGGACAAGTTTTCAGATTCTGGCAAGAGCGAAAGTCGCAGTGCCTAAAACTGTTTTAATGAATGCGATCAATTATGAGGAGCAGTTAAATGCTTTTGAAGGCAAACCCGTGATTATAAAATTACTGGAAGGCACACATGGAAACGGTGTTATTCTGGCCGAAACTCCGCAGTCTGCACTGGCAACCATCGAAACATTACACACCACGGGCGTGAAGTTTCTTTTGCAAGAATACATAGCCGAATCTAAAGGAGCAGACATCCGGGTTATTGTTGTGGACGGAGTTGTTGTCGCCTCGATGAAAAGAAAGTGTAAAACCGGCGATTTCAGGTCGAATTTACACCGCGGAGGCACTTCCGAAGTAATAAAACTAAGTCACGAAGAAAAACGTCTTGCAATTAGAGCTGCTAAAGCCCTTAAATTAGGAGTATGCGGAGTTGACATTTTACAGTCTAATGATGGTCCATTAATCCTCGAAATAAATTCCACTCCGGGATTGGAAGGTATTGAAACCACAACCGGAAAGAACATATCCAAAAGTATCATTGGTTTTGTTGAACGAAACAGGCGTTGATCGTATAAAACTTTTCAATGAACAAATTTAATAGTTCAGAATTTTTGCTATCGCATTTTAGTATCTTGCATTTATAAAATTTCAGAATTTGAAGCGAAAAATTGGCAGAATAGACAAAGCAGACTTTCCGGAGCTAAATCTATTTGATATTGACATAAAAATAGATACCGGCGCATATACATCAAGTATTCATTGTAAGAATTTGATAGTTGAAGATAATTATTTAAAATGTGTGTTCTTAGATGAAGAGCACCCTGCATATCATGAAAAGCAATTTGTATTTGATAGATATGATGTAAAAGTGGTTAAGAGCAGTAATGGAATTTCTCAGGCCAGATATCGCGTGTTGACCGAAATTGTTTTATTTGGCAAAACGTATCCAATTTTTTTAACCCTAAGCGATCGAGAAGAAATGCGCTATCCTGTTTTAATTGGGAGAAAATTTCTCACTAATAGGTTTGTTGTTGATATCAACAAAACAAACCTTTCTTACAAACTAAAATTGAAACAAAAGCATGAACATTAAGATCCTTTCGGCAAATCCAAACTTATATTCTACGCAACGCCTTATTGAAGCGGCAAAAAAGAGAAAGCATTCTATTGAGGTTATTAACCATACCAAGTGCGATATCGTCATTGAAAAGAAGAATCCCGTAATTTTCTACAAAGGCAAACCCTTAGATCATACCGATGCGGTGATTCCCAGAATAGGTGCTTCTGTTACCTTTTATGGTACGGCAGTAGTAAGACAGTTTGAAATGATGCGGGTTTTTACCACAACCGAATCTCAGGCTTTGGTACGCTCAAGAGATAAGCTAAGAAGCTTACAGGTTTTATCACGAGCAGGGTTGGGACTTCCCAAAACCATATTTACAAATTATTCTAAAAACGTAAAAGAGATCGTTGATCAGGCCGGTGGTGCCCCGGTAATTATTAAATTGCTTGAGGGAACTCAGGGTATTGGGGTTATCTTAGCCGAAACCCGTAAAGCAGCCGAATCTGTAATAGAAGCCTTTAACAACTTACAGGCCAGAGTTATCGTCCAAGAATTTATAAAAGAAGCCGGTGGTGCCGATATAAGAGCTTTTATCGTCGATGGTCAGGTTGTAGGAGCAATGAAAAGACAAGGGAAAGAAGGTGAGTTCAGATCTAATCTGCACCGAGGTGGCCATGCATCTGTAATTGAATTAACAGATGAAGAGGAGATTGCAGCCTTAAAGGCAGCAAAGGCAATGGGTCTGGGAATAGCAGGAGTTGACATGCTTCAAAGTGCCCGAGGACCTTTAATTTTAGAGGTAAATTCGTCTCCCGGTTTAGAAGGAATTGAAGAAGCAACCGGGAAAGATATCGCCACTACTATAATTAAATATATAGAAAGACACGTATAATTAGTACTAAATGCTGGAAGACGAACTTATAATATTAGGACATAGAATTGGGCTTGGTGAGAGCAAGACCATAGATTTTAGTATTGCAAAATTATACACCTCAACAAAGGTGGAAATTCCTATAATTATAGAGCGCGCTTTAATTCCCGGTCCAACTGTATTAATGACGGCAGGAATCCATGGAGATGAAATTAACGGTGTTGAGATCGTTAGGCAAACCATTGCTAAAAAGATCAATAAGCCAAAAAGAGGGACGATAATTTGTATTCCCATTTTAAATATTTTTGGTTTTTTAAATGCCGATCGTGCCTTTCCGGATGGAAGAGACCTCAATAGGGTATTTCCGGGTACCAAAAATGGCTCTTTGGCCAGTCGAGTAGCATATCAACTTACCAAAATGATATTACCTCACATTGATTATTGTTTAGATTTTCACACAGGAGGAGCCAGTAGATTCAATGCCGCACAAATTAGGGTAAGACCCGATGATGATGAACTTATGCAGCTTGCCAAAGTTTTTAATGCGCCTTTTATAGTCCTGGCACCCAATATAGACCGTTCGTTTAGAACAACCTGCGCAAAGAAGAATATTCCAACTTTACTTTATGAGGGTGGTAAATCCTTATCAAGCAATAAGCATATTGTAAAGCAGGGTGTTGAAGGCGTGACGCGATTTTTACACCATTTCGATATGCTTCAAGAGAAATTCGATGTTCCCGCCACTACTTCCGAAAGTGTTATCATAGAAAAAAGTAAATGGATTAGAGCACAAAAGAGCGGACTCTTACACGTTAAAATAGATTGTAACAAACATGTGCAGAAGGATGAGTTTCTGGCAACAATAACCGATCCATACGGAACAATGAGATTTAAAGTAAAGGCTCCCAACGACGGTTACATTATCAATGTGAATCATGCACCCATTGTGCATCAGGGGGATGCCATTTTTCATATTTCAACCGTAGATAGAGCACCAGAATAACAGCACAAACGATTTGTATGACTAAGGCAGAACTTCGAGAAAAATACAAGTTGTTACGCGAGGGGATCACAGCTTCAGAAATAGAAGAATACAGCCTTCAAATATCTAACAATTCACTTAAATTAGATATCTGGAATTTCACATACTATCACATATTCTTACCTATTTCAGAAAAAAAAGAGGTAAATACCGAATATATTTTACATATTCTCCAGGGAAAAGATAAGAGCATAGTTATACCAAAAGCCGATTTTACCACATCGGGAATGACTAATTATTTACTTCAGGAAAATACCGTCTTTCGAAGATCTTCATACGGTATTACAGAACCGGTTTCAGGAATAGAAATTTCTCATGATCTTATCGAAGTAGTCTTTGTCCCCTTGCTCGCCTACGACACCAAAGGAAATAGAATTGGATATGGAAAAGGTTTTTACGATCGATTCCTCAAAAACTGCAAGCCGAATGCATTATTTATCGGACTTTCATTTTTTCCTCCGGAAGAAAACATCGTACATGAATTCATAGATATTCCGCTGGATTTCTGCGTTACTCCACATAAAACATACAAGTTTTAAAAAAACATAGTATATTGAATCCTTATTAATTTAACCAATCAACATATGGAAACAACAAACAATCCAGCCAATCAACCGCCAGATAACAATCTTGTATGGGCAATCTTATGCACAGTATTATGCTGTCTGCCTTTAGGAATTGTTGCTATCATTAAGTCTACTAAGGTAAAAGAACTTTGGGTTCAAGGCGATCATGCAGGAGCTCAAAAAGCTGCCGATGATGCTAAGAAATATGCAATGTGGGGAGCGGGTATAGGACTCATATTTGTAGTACTTTACGTCATTTTAGTATTTGTAGTGGGTGTTGCAGGTGGATTCTAAAAAACTTATGAATATTACCCTCATCGCTCTTGCGCTTGGGGGTATTTCTTTATTTTATTTCACATTCAACCCAACCCAACACTCCTTTTTTATTCCTTGTCCGTTTAAATATACTACTGGATATCATTGTCCGGGTTGCGGTTCTCAACGCGCAATTCATCAATTACTTCATGGAGATGTAATTTCGGCTTTTCAATTTAATCCGTTAATGGTACTATCCATTCCACTTATATTCTATGGATTAGGTGTAAAAGTCACCAATTATCTCTACAATACGCAATATCGTGTCCAGTTTTTCTATAATAAACTATTTATCTTCTCCTACTTTGGCATCGCCATTTTATACTGGATTTTAAGAAATATTCCTTACGAACCATTTACATATTTGGCACCGTTGGCTAAATAAAGGTTCATTTCTGGGTTTTTTTCTTATATTTCGGCCCCCAAATATTATGAAAATGAATTTCTTACGTCAAAAGAAAAGAAGAGTTATTCAAAATAAATTTGAAAAACCAATGGTGGTAAAAGACCCCTTTGATAACTTTTATTATAAAGAAGTAGCTAAAATGACTGCTGCGGGTGGATGGTACTCAAACTTTAAGGAAAAAGTGAGCTTTCTTGACCCGGAGGCGCGTAGAATTCTCAAAACACCCCCTAATTATAAACCATCGCCAAAAACAGCCTTAGAATTCTATGCCGAAGATCATAGGCAAAAAGCATTAGAAATTTTTAATTCCTGTTCTCAGGGAGAAGCTTTTACCACAGACATTAAAATGCTTACCTACGATAAAAAAGAATTTTGGGCCAGAGCCGTTGGAGAGGCAATTTACGATAACAATAACGACATAATTGGTGTTCATGGGGTATTTCAAGATATTAATGCTGAAAAATTAAAAGAAATAAGCCTTGAAAAATCCCTTAAAATAATTGTATCACAAAATTCCAGACTTCTAAATTTTGCACATGTGGTTTCACATAACTTACGATCGCATTCAAGCAACCTGCAACTCACATTAGAACTCTTAAACTCTATTAATTCGGAAAAAGAAATAAAAGAACTTAATGAAAATTTGCTTAAAATTTCACATAATTTAAACGAGACCATTTCCCATTTAAACGAAATTGTAACTATCCAAGCGAAAGCAAAAGAAGAAAAACAACCGGTAAATTTTGAGAATACACTAGAAAGTGTGAAAAATGTAATTCATAAAATGATATCCGAAACAGATGCTGAAATTTATTCAGATTTTTCTGAAATGCCCACTATTCAATATGTCCCTGCCTATTTAGAAAACATTTTACTCAATCTAATCACAAATGCCATTAAATATAAGCATCCAGACCGAAATCCCGTTATTGATATTTGTACCTATATGGAACATAATGAAAAATTCTTGCTCATTAAAGATAACGGCAGAGGGATAGACCTGGACAAATTTGGATCAAAACTGTTCAATATGTATCAAACCTTCCATCATAATGAAGATGCTCGCGGAGTAGGCCTCTTTATCACTAAAAATCAGATCGAGTCGCTAAACGGAACTATTTCTGTGCAAAGTAAACCGGGAGAAGGAACTTCTTTCACTATTATGTTTTAATGATGCTTGCAAAACCCCCTTTTATTAAACTCGCATGTATCATAGATGACGATGACATCTATATCAATCTGGTTAAAAAGATCATAGATATTAAAAAGCTTTCAGAAAACCTGTTAATTTTCAAAAACGGACAGGAAGCCATAGCTTATTTTACGGCAATTTTAGAAAATGTCGCCGAAAAGTCCTTTCCGGAGATCATTCTGCTCGACCTAAATATGCCGATTATGGATGGATGGGATTTTATTAAAAAATTTACCGAAATAAAATCGAGCAAGGACATTAAAACGACACTTTACGTAGTGAGCTCTTCTATAGATCCTTTCGAGATTGAAAAGGCAAAATCCAGTACAATTGTCACGGATTATCTATTAAAACCGCTAAATCTAGAAGATTTTGAAGCCTTATTCAGTAAAACTAGTGCGTAACCTCTTCGGTTTCGACCTTCTTTTCTTTCTTCGGAAATGCTTTTTTGTTAAAGACAATTAGAATTCCAACTCCTGTGCTAATTGACATATCGGCAATATTGAAGACAGGATCGAAAAAAGTAAACATCTTTCCACCCCAAATAGGAATCCAATCGGGTAAAATTCCCTCATAAAGCGGAAACGAAAGCATATCTACTACTTTTCCATGAAAAAGTGTCCCATAACCTCCGCCTTCGGGAAAAATGGTAGAAACCTGATGATGACTGTCCTCGAAGATCAACCCGTAAAAAACCGAATCTATAATATTCCCCATGGCGCCTGCAAAGATGAAAGCGATAGAAAGTATCAACAGCTTAGGCGCGTGCTTTCTAACCGAATCCCACAACCAGTATCCAATTCCCACGATCGCAACCAGTCTGAACAAGGTTAAGACCAGCTTGCCATACTCACCTGGGATCTTAGCCCCCCAGGCCATTCCTTCATTTTCTACAAAAATGATCCTAAACCAGTCAAATACCTTTACTTCATCGTATAAAGCAAAGTTGGTTTTAATATAAATCTTGGAGATCTGATCTACAAGTAGAATCAGAAATATAATAAGAATCGATTTTTTTAGGGACATAGTTTATAATGAAATTCTATTGCTGTTTCAGCTAATTTTTCAAGCGGTAAAAATAGCAATATTAATTGGTTTGTAATAGACTTATTGCACCTGTGGTGCTTTCAGCTTTTATAAAATACTTTCCGCGCTCCGGAAGCTCATTTAAAGTACTCCCGCTTTTAGAAATTGCAATTCCGGAAGTATTTCCTTTTGCGGTAACGGTTATAGACCCACTTTTAGTTTGTAGCGAAGCATTTCCCGAGAAATCTATTAAGTTACAACTCCCGTTTTCCAATCCAATATAGACCATTTTATAATCTCCCTTTACGATCACCGAAGCCAGCATGGAGCTTAAATGCAACTCCATATCGCGGGGAACCATGATCTCCATCCCGATCGAGATGACCTTGTGCGCCGCTAATTTATCATTCTCCAATGTAAAAAAGGGAGAATAACCGGTACTTAGGATCAGGTTTTTGTTTTCTTCGGAAGTGTTTACCACAACATTTTCATAGTTTTCGCCCTGAACCGTGGTAATTACAAGGATCTTATCTGTGTTTTTAGCGGTAACTCTTACCGAAAATACCTCATCCACATTTAAGGTGAGCTTTTCAATATCCTGAATTTCAAATTCCTTCTGAAGTACTTTTTGTGAAAATGCTTCAGATGAAAAAACCATTAGAATAATAAGAAGTATTCGGTTTAGCATAAAAAACCCATCAAAGAGATGGGTAGGTGTTATTGCGAGGTGATTCCGAAGAAAAACCTACATATATTCGAAATAGTCTATAAATTCTATTGCATATTCTTTGCCTCGATACTCAAGGTAGCATGCGGAACTAATTTCAAGCGCTCCGGATTAATTAGTTTCCCCGTAACACGACAAATTCCGTAGGTCTTATTTTCAATACGAATCAACGCATTCTTAAGATCCCTAATAAACTTTTCCTGACGTATGGCAAGCTGCGAATTCGCTTCCTTACTCATAACTTCACTTCCTTCATCAAAGGCCTTAAAAGTGGGTGAAGTATCATCGGTACCGTTATTACTATCGTTCTTATATGAACTTTCGATCAATTCTAACTGCGCCTTAGCTTTTTCGATCTTCTCTGTAATCAATGCTCTAAACTCTTCTAACTCGGCATCAGAGTATCTGTTTTTAACTTCCTGGGACATAATTTAATGTTTTTTTATATTGAGTTTGGTTGTTATCTCATCGAAGGCAATTTCCGTACCATTTGGTAATTGATCTTCGAATTGTAATACCTCTGTCAAGGTTTCTTGTTTTATATACTCCAGATTTTGCTGTACCGCCATTTCTAAAGTCTCATCCTCCTGTATGGTCACTTCTACACGATCTGTTACTTCAAAACCTGAGTCCTTTCGGATATTTTGTATTCGGTTTACCAATTCTCTGGCAATTCCCTCGTTTTTTAATTTTGGCGTGATCGTTACATCTAAAGCAACTGTGATACCGTTGCTATTTGCAACTAACCACCCTTCGATATCCTGAGAACTGATCAAGACGTCATCGAGGGTCAATGTAATATTTTTTTCATTAATCGCTATAGAAATCTCACCTTCTTTTTCTAACAACGTGATCTCTTCCTGTTGAAAACCACCAATTGCATTAGCGACAGCTTTCATATCTTTTCCGAAACGCGGTCCTAATTTCTTAAAATCGGCTTTTATCTGTTTTACCAGGATTCCCGAACCTTCATCAATTAATTCGATCTCCTTTACGTTTACTTCCGATTTAATTAATTCTGAAACCGCCTCTATCTCTCTCTTTTCAGAATCATCCAAAACCGGAATCATGATTTTCTGTAAAGGTTGTCTTACCTTGATCTTCTCTCGTTGACGTAACGATAACACCAATGAAGATATTGTTTGCGCCTTTTGCATTTTCCGCTCAAGAGTACTATTTACATAAGACGCATTGCTTTGAGGAAAGTTACTTAAATGTACGGATTCTTCACCAGATTTTAAAACGCCCGACATTAAATCTTTGTACAAACGGTCCATAAAGAACGGTGCAACCGGTGCTCCCAACTTCGCGACCGTAACTAAACATGTAAATAATGTTTGATAGGCAGAAATTTTATCTTCTCCGTAACTCCCCTTCCAAAATCTTCTTCTACTTAAGCGTACAAACCAGTTACTGAGGTTTTCCTGTACAAATTCACTTATAGCTCTGGTTGCTTTTGTAGGCTCGTAATCTGCGTAATATTCGTCAACACTCTTTATAAGCGTATTTAATTCTGAAAGGATCCAACGATCAATTTCAGGTCGTTTTTCAATGGGTATTTCCGCTTCCGAATAATCGAAATTATCGAGATTGGCATACAAACTGAAAAAACTATATGTATTATAAAGCGTTCCGAAGAATTTATTCCGAACCTCAGCAATTCCATCGAGGTCGAATTTTAAATTATCCCACGGATTCGCATTGCTTATCATATACCAGCGTGTGGCATCGGGACCGTAAGTATTTAAGGTTTCAAACGGGTCTGCTGCATTGCCTAGGCGTTTCGACATTTTTTGTCCGTTTTTATCTAACACCAAGCCGTTTGAAACTACATTTTTATATGCGATATCATCAAATATCATAGTGGCTATAGCGTGAAGTGTATAAAACCATCCTCGGGTTTGATCTACACCTTCAGCAATAAAATCGGCTTTTCGCCAGGTTTCTTCAACCTTTTCTTTATTTTCAAAGGGATAATGCCATTGTGCGTACGGCATACTTCCACTATCAAACCAAACATCAATAAGATCGGCTTCGCGTTTCATGGGTTTTCCACTTTCAGAAACTAAAACAATACCATCAACAATATTTTTATGAAGATCGACGGTGTTATAGTTATCTTCTGAAAAATCTCCCACAACAAATTCAGAAAAAATATCCTGGGTCATAAAACCAGCCGAAACTGACTTTTGCATTTCCTGCTTAAGTTCTTCAATAGAACCTATAACTTTCTCTTCTTTTCCATCTTCGGTACGCCAAAGAGGTAATGGGATCCCCCAATATCTTGAACGCGAAAGGTTCCAGTCGTTCGCATTCGCAAGCCAGTTCCCAAATCGGCCTTCTCCTGTAGCTTTCGGTTTCCAGTTAATCGTTTCGTTGAGCTCGAACATACGATCTCTAAAATCTGTCACCTTTATAAACCAGGAATCTAATGGATAATATAAAATAGGTTTATCTGTTCGCCAGCAGTTAGGATAACTGTGAACGTACTTTTCTACTTTAAACGCTTTGTTATCAATTTTTAACTGAATAGCAAGCTCAACATCTACACTCTTCTCCGGGGCTTCACCATCTTTGTAATATTCATTTTTTACGTATTTCCCGGCGTGTTCACCCATTTCCTGACGAAATTTCCCCTGAAGATCAACAAGTGGCACCAAATTACCGTTATCGTCTTTTACGAGTAGCGGCGGCACTTCAGGCGAAGCTTCTTTAGCTACTTTAGCATCATCGGCTCCAAAAGTGGGGGCTGTATGTACGATTCCGGTTCCATCTTCGGTAGTTACAAAATCTCCGGTGATTATTCTAAAGGCATTTTCCGGATCGTCATTTGGAAGCGCATAAGGCAATAATTGCTCGTATCTTATTTCTGCAAGATCCTTACCTTTAAATTCAGTAGCAATAAAATATGGAATCTTCTTATCTCCTTGCTTATAACTTTCCAGTATTTCTTCGTTGGGCTTTTCTTCATACTTACCTGTAAATTGCTTTGCAACTAGATTCTTTGCTAAAACAACGTTTATAGGTTGAAAAGTATATTGATTATAAGTCTTCACCAAAACGTAGTCTATCTTTGGTCCAACGGTCAACGCCGTATTACTTGGAAGCGTCCACGGGGTGGTAGTCCAGGCGAGAAACCAGATATCGTTAGATTGCCGAGCCAGAAAATCGGGTAAAGTTTCCACAACCGCTTTAAATTGGGCAACTACGGTGGTATCTGTCACATCCTGATAGGTACCCGGCTGATTTAACTCATGAGAGCTAAGTCCGGTACCTGCTTTCGGAGAATAAGGCTGAATAGTGTATCCCTTGTATAACAGACCCTTGTTATAGATCTCTTTTAACAGCCACCAAACCGTTTCCATATATTTCGACTTATAGGTCACATACGGATCTTCCATATCTACCCAATAGCCATAACCTTCTGTTACTTTATTCCAAACATCGGTATAGCGCATTACCGCTTTTCTACACGCATCATTATAGGCTTCAACAGATATTTTTTTGCCAATATCCTCTTTGGTAATCCCTAATTCTTTCTCTACTCCTAATTCTATCGGCAACCCATGGGTATCCCAGCCGGCTTTTCTATCAACTTTATACCCCTTTTGGGTTTTATATCGACAAAATATATCCTTAATGGCACGTGCCATCACATGATGAATTCCCGGCAAGCCATTTGCAGATGGCGGACCTTCAAAAAACACAAAAGGTTCGGCTCCTTCGCGAATGGAAATACTCTTTTCAAAAATGTTTTCTTTTTTCCAAAAATCGAGTACTTCTTCCCCAAGCTTAGGAAGGTCTAATCCCTTGTATTCTTTAAATTTCGTGCTCATAAATAGATCGCTTCTTTTAAGTTCGCAAAAGTAAGGAATTTAATAGAATTAGGCTAGTCAAAAAGTTGACATAAATGATGTTTGAAAGCTGTTGGTTAGAGATATGTGAATTTTTATATCTTTAGCAGAAACTAGCATTTTACATTTGAAAAAAATAATACTTGTTCTGCTTCTAATAACTCTTTCTTCGGAAGCACAAAATTATGTGGACCTTTTAAAGGTTGGCTACGGACAGACTTTCAACAATAATTTTGATAATGCTTCTGCTTCAACTGAAGTTAAATTTTTCGAAGCCGACCTGACCTTTCCGGTAGTGATCAATGATAAAAATGCGCTCATTACGGGAGTTGTTTTCAGTAAAAACCGACTCCAATTGTATCCAGATGATGACCGGGATATTATATATTCGGGTGTAGATCAAAACAATTACGCCAATTTATTTAGCACTACGTTGAAACTAGGGCTGGCTTCTACCTACAATGAAAAGTGGAGTAGTACGATCGTATTACTTCCAAAGATAGCATCAGATTACAACAAGATTAAAAGTGACGATTTTTATATGGGGGGATTGGCATTGCTTAAACTTCAAAAGAAGGAAAACCTCATTTATCGTTTTGGCTTTTACGGCACTACCGAAGCTTTCGGCTTCTTTACGACACCCATTATTGGTTGGTATTATCTTAGTGAGAATAACAAATTTGAAATGGATATGTCTTTGCCTATTGCAGCAGACATCAATTATGATCTAGGTGCTCTCACTCTTGGGATAGATTACTTCGGAATTGGCCGTAGTTTTAGATTATACGGCGATGAAGAATCATCGTCATCTTATGTGGATTTAAGTTCTTTAGAGTTCGCCTCATACGCACAGATCAGCGCACTACAGAAATGTGTACTGCTAAGGGCGAAATTAGGTTATGCCACCAGCAATTATGAAGTATATGCCGATGGTGATAAAATTGATCTAGGAGTTTCTGCTTTCAGTTTTGGAGACAACAGACAACAGTTAAATCCAAGGATTAGTGGGAGGGTGTATTTCAAGATCGAGGCGATTTACAGGTTTCAGATTTCAGAAAAAACCAATTAAGCCATTGCCTAAATTAATGAGGGTATTGAAATCAAAAATATCTTTCCTATATTTGGGGAAACTCCCCAGTTATGATTATCAATTTAAAAGGTGAAGTCTGGAAAGACTTCTCTAGGCCATATTGGCGTCACAAAGAAAAATATAAAGTATCAAATTTAGGAAGAGTGATCTCCTACAAGAAAAATCCGGAGGGCGAATTGTTTACACCCTACACTTTATCCGGTTATAAAACCTGGTCCTGTACTAAAGAAAGCGGTAAAACCGATCTTATTTACGTTCACAGAGTTGTAGCAGAACTATTCTTAGAAGCAGATGAAACAAGACCCTTAGTAATTCACAAAAACTATGACAAGGTTGATAACCGGGTTGAAAATTTGCAGTATGTGAATAAAAAGGAGCGTTTTGCACATAATCAAAAAAACCCAACGGTTTTAAAAGCAAGAGAAAAAGCGCGTTTAAATCCGAAGTTTTCTAAACTCTCACCGGCAAAAGTGAGAATGATCAAGAAAAAAGTACTGGATCCTAATCGCAAAACAAGGATGCGTATCATCGCCAAACAATTTGGAATTTCAGAAATGCAATTGTATCGAATTAAATCTGGAGAAAATTGGGGGCATATTAAGATTTGAATTAAATGGATAAACTTTGTCCTGAATGTGGAAGTAAAATAATTGGTCGAGCCGACAAGAAATTTTGCAGTGATGCGTGTAGAAACGCACATAACAACACACTTAATAAGGATAGAAAGAATTTAGTTCGAAATGTGAATAACCGTCTACGAAAGAATTACCGTATTCTCGAGTCACTTAACACAAAAGATAAAACCAAGACAACTAAAGAAAAGTTACTCCGACTAGGGTTTAATTTCGAGTATTTTACTAGTATTTATACTACCAAAACCGGATCGGTATACTATTATCTTTACGATCAAGGGTATCTACCTTTAGAAAACGATTACTATCTCCTGGTAAAGAGGGAAATGGGAAATTAAATATTCTGTGTGTTAAAATCACCGATGGTTAATCTCACTTTCTGTCTCCTGTCTCCCTACTTCAAAAAGCTATTTCCAGGTTTGTCCCTTGAGTTTTAGGGCGGCTATCAATACATCTTTCTGACTTATTTGGCCTACCAATTTGCCATCTTCAAGAATAGGAAAGCGACGGTGTTTTGATTCTAGAAATTTATTTGCGGCATCGAATACATTCATGTTACCATCAATAGTTTCAACATTTTTTGCCATATGTTGTTCCACCTTTACATTATCCATGGGTTGGTTATAATATCGGCTTTCGCTAATTTGTTTCATACAATCTCCTTCAGAAATGATCCCAACCAGTTCGTTTCTTTCATTCACCACCGGACCTCCGGAGATCTTATTTTTAATAAGCGTGGTCATCACCTCCAATACAGATTGATCGGGTCTAAATGTGGTAAGGTTTTTAGACATATAATCTGCTACTGTAATATTCTCGGCAACACTTTTAGAAGGCTTTGCTCTTTTTCCCATAAAACTTTTAATACCCATACCTGATAAATTTTATAACTCCCTCTAAGATAGTCATTTTTAAAATACATTCTCGTCAATTTTATTTTCTGAAACAAGTTTTTCTAATAAGTCGTACTTTTAAAAATCAAAACAACCTTCCATGAAAAGAGTAAGCGCTATATTATCTTTTATTTTCATTATAGGATTTTCCTATTACAGTTTTTATAGTTTAATGCCACAAAGTGGTACTCCGGCGAGTATTTCTAAGACTCAATTTTCTACAGAACGGGCTCTTGTACCCCTGAAGGAAATAACTAAAGCACCCCATTATCACGGTTCGCCGGAGCACGAAAGAGTAGCGAACTTCTTAATTGATCAGCTCACAGCGCTAGGTCTCGAAACCGAATTCCAGGAAGGTTTTGTTCACAACGTTAATTGGGGCGGACTTGATAAGCCCAAAAATATTATGGGACGCCTAAAAGGATCGGAAAACGGAAAAGCACTACTTCTCCTATCACATTACGACAGTGCTTTAGTTCCTTCTTTAGGTGCAAGCGATGCCGGAAGTGGTGTCGTGACCATATTGGAAAGTTTAAGAGCCTACCTCGCGAGTGACGAAAAACCCAAAAATGACATTATTGTACTCTTCACAGATGCCGAAGAAATTGGTTTAGACGGAGCAAAACTTTTTGTAAATGAACACCTGTGGGCAGAGAACGTCGGACTCGTTTTAAACTTCGAAGCACGAGGAAGTGGCGGACCAAGCAATATGATTCTCGAAACGAATGGAGGAAACGCAAATCTTATTAAAGCCTTTGTCGAAGCCAATCCCGAGTATCCGGTTGCATCATCGCTAATGTATAGCATCTATAAAATGCTTCCTAACGATACCGATTCTACCGTTTTTAGGGAAGATGGTGATATCGACAGCTTCTTTTTTGCTTTTATAGACGACCATTACGATTATCACACCGCTAATGACAATTTTGAAAATTTAGACAGGAATACGTTGCAACACCAGGGAAGCTACTTATTACCTCTTATCCATTATTTTGCAGACGCCGATCTTTCTAACCTAAAAGCAGATGAAGATCATGTTTATGTAAATATTCCCTTCCTTAAAATGATCCATTATCCCTTTTCATGGATTCTCCCAATGTTACTAATTGCTACGGTTGTATTTATCCTTCTTATTTTCTTCGGAATAAAAAAGAAAAGACTCAACGGAAGAGTAATAGGCAAAGGCTTTATCCCATTTCTAATCTCCTTACTGGCATGCGGACTCATAGGATATTTTGGTTGGGTGCTACTTCTGAAAATTTATCCCCAATACAATGAAATTCAACATGGATTTACGTACAACGGGCATACATACATTGCTTTTTTTGTCTTTCTTTCGCTGGCGATCCTGTTTAAAACCTACCGAAAATATACAAAACCGGAAAATGTTGCCAGTTTCTTAATTGCTCCAATAACTTTCTGGCTTCTAATCAATACCGCTCTCTTACTTTATCTTAAAGGGGGAGCATTCTTTATAATTCCAATATATTTTGCCCTTATTTCTTTATGGCTGTTAATTAGACAGGAAAGACCCAACTTACTGCTCCTAACACTCCTCGCAATTCCCGCGCTTTTTATTTTTGCACCGCTCATTCAGTTTTTCCCGGTGGGCCTGGGACTAAAAATGTTGGTTGCAAGTTGTATTTTCACAGTGTTGGTTTTTGGGCTGCTACTACCGGTCTTCGGATTTTACAGATGGAAAAATTTCCTTTTTGTAGCCTGTCTCTTAATAAGTATATTTTTCTTTCTCAAAGCGCACTTCACTAGTGATTTTAGTGAAGAGAGACAAAAACCAAATAGTTTGGTTTACTACAACAATGCCGATACGGGTAATTCGTATTGGACTACTTATGATAAAATACTGGATCCCTGGACGCAGGGTTATTTAGGAGAAAATCCGGAAGAAGCCTCAAAATACGTAAACAACGCTGCAGGAAGCAAATACAAAACCGGTTATACCTTTGCTTCAGAAGCACCCAAAAAAGAGATTCCGGCTTTTCAAACTATTTTAAACCATGATTCGATAGACGGAAATTACAGAAATGTAAGCTTTACCGTTATTCCGAAGCGAAAAGTAAATTTAATCAATTTGTATGCAGACACGACCCTAACCTTTCATTCGCTTAAATTTAATGGTAAAAGTGTTCCACAAGACAGTACCGGCAACGTGTATAGCGGCCGCAGAAGTAACGGTTTGCTACGTTATTATGTATCCGGAAACGATTCTTTAGAAGTATCGTATGCTATTCAAAAAGAACATTCGGTGAATTTTACAGTGATCGAATATTCGTACGACCTACTTGAGAATAAGTTGTTTTCTATTAATAAAAGACCTAAAAACACAATGCCAAAACCCTTTATCGTGACCGATGCCATCGCTGTTAGAAAAACAATTTCTATTGATTCTTTGCGCAGACCAGTTAGGGACACGATACCAAAATTCATCGAAAATAATGAGTAAAACAATTGCCATTGCAGGTTTGGGTTGGTTGGGAAAACCCTTAGCACAACATTTAGCTCTTTTGGGCTATAAAGTTAAAGGTTCGGTGACTTCATTAAGTAAGGCCACTACCCTTCAAAAAAGCGGGTTTAACGTATTTCCTGTAGAAATTTCTGAAACAGGAGTAACGGGAGAGCCTCAAAGTTTTTTGAACGATGCAGATGTTTTAATAATTATGATTCCGCCGGGCTTAAGAAGAAACACCGGTGCAGATCACGTGTTAAAAATGTCCTATTTTCGATCGGAAATAACAGCCGCTTCGGTAAATAACGTCGTTCTAATTAGCAGTACGTCGGTTTATGATGATTCACAAGGAAAGGTGAGCGAAGAAGTGCTTCCGAAGCCCACTTCCGAAGCCGGAAAACAGTTGCTTCAGGTTGAACAACTCTTATTTAATGCCCCGAACTTAAAAACCACTATCGTAAGGTTTGGCGGCTTGTACGGAGGTAACAGGCAACCTGTTCGTTATCTGGCAGGGAGAACCGATCTAAGCAATGGTAATGCTCCGGTAAATCTTATTCATCGGGATGATTGTATTAGAATTCTCTCAGAAATTATTAGACAGGAAGCTTTCGGCAAAATCTTCAATGCCGTCACCCCTCAACATCCTTCTAAAAGAGAATATTATTCGAATAAAGCGAGAGAAATAGGATTAGATCCGCCTAAGTATTCAGAAGAAAAACAAGAAATTTACAAACAGGTGGATTCGGTAAACCTAGAAAGAATATTAAATTATAAGTTCAAAGTATCACTATAAAAAAGGGATCTGCCATTGGCAGATCCCTTTCATTAATTATATATTAATTTTACCAAATACGAACTCTGTTCTCGGGAGCTACGTACATAGGATCACCTTCCTCAATACCAAATGCTTCGTAAAACGCATCGATATTCTTAAGTGGTTCGGTTGCTCTATAACGACCCGGTGAATGCGGATCAGTTTTAATCTGGTTTCTCAACGCCTCTTCACGCTGCTTGGTACGCCAAACTGTCGCCCAACTCATAAAGAATCTTTGCTCCGGAGTTAAACCGTCGATCTCTCCCGGTCTTCCGTTTTCCTTATAAAAACGTTGTAAACCATCGTAGGCTCCTAATAAGCCTCCAAGATCACCAATATTTTCACCTAATGTGAACTTTCCATTGATAAATACACTGTCAAGAACCTCAACACTATCGTACTGAGCAGCCAATGCATTTCCTCTTTCCGTGAATTTTTCCAGATCGGAAGCTGTCCACCAGTTCACTAGATTTCCATCCCCATCGAAACGCGAACCGCTATCGTCGAACGCATGCGATATTTCATGTCCGATAACCGCTCCTATTCCTCCGTAGTTTACTGCTTCATCTGCTTTATAATCGTAGAATGGTGGTTGTAAAATAGCTGCCGGGAATACAATTTCATTATTAAAAGGATTGAAATATGCATTAACAGTTTGAGGAGACATACCCCATTCGGTACGATCTACAGGCTCATCGATATCGGCAAGATTATCTTTAAAACCCCAGGTACCAACGGCAACCATATTATCGTAATATGTATTCCCCGGTTTTACTTCCATTTCAGAATAATCTTTCCACTTATCAGGGTATCCAATTTTTACGGTAAACTTATCTAACTTCTCTACCGCCTTAATTTTAGTGCTGTCGCTCATCCAGTCTAAGGCTTTAATTCTGTCCTTATATGCTTCAATTACATTCGCGATCATTTTTTCGGCTTTCTCCTTTGCCTCGGGTGGAAACATCTCATCTACATATAATTTACCAAGAGCTTCACCAACACTTCCGTTTACAGTTTGAAGAGCACGTTCATTTGCCGGCTTTTGTGCTTTAGACCCATTTAATGTCTTACTGTAGAAATCCCAATTGGCTTTCTCGATCTCTGTGGTCAACATCCCGGCAGAGTCATTAAGTGTCGCCCAACGCATTACGGTTTTCCATGTGTCGATATCTCCTTCGGCAAGTGTTTTTTGAACAACTTCCATATAGGTTGGCTGCATAACGATCACAGTGTCTAACTTTTTTGAAACACCTAAATCCTTAAATGCCTGTTCCCATGAAATTGCGGGTACCATTTTTTGCACCTCAGCGATAGATCGAGGGTTATTAAAGTTTCTGAAATCTCTACTTGCCACTTTATCTAATCTTGGCGTTGCAAGTTTGGTTTCAAAGGCCAAAATAGTTTCAGCTTGGGCACGGGCTTCTTCTTCGCTATCACCTAAAAACTGTAACATTCTTGTTATGTGATCTACATACTGGGCTCTGATCTTCACCGATTCTGCGTCTGTGTTGGTATAGAAATCTCTATCCGGTAATCCCAATCCGCCCGGAGTAATATACGCCGAATTCATTGCGCTGTTACTCGGGTTTGAGAAAGCTGCAATTCCAATAAATGGTTGTGATACCGTAACGGCATCTTCGGTTATTACTTTCTGAAAATCGGCTAATGTTTTTATACTTTCAATTTTTTCTAAAGCCGGCTTTAAAGGTTCTATGCCCGCCTCATTTCTTGCAACTGTATCCAATTCGGTTTCAAAGATCATCAATGCCTTTGCCTGATCGGTTTCTGGAGCGTATTTATCGCTTTCCTTTGCTTTGTCAAGAATAGCAAGTACATCGGCGTCTGTTTTTTTACGCAACACATTGAATCCTCCCCATCGAGTCTGGTCGTCCGGAATCTCGGTGTTTTTCATCCAATTCCCGTTGACATAATTGTAAAAATCGTCCTTCGGACTAACAGTCGTATCCATATTTGAAAGGATAATACCTCTTTCTACGTCATCTTCTTTCGCCATCTCTTTGTCGTTCTTACACGCCGTCACCATTGCGGCGCAGGCGAGAACAACAGCGGCAGATTTAAAAATATTTTTCTTCATGTTTAATATTGGTTTTTGGTTTTAATTCTGAAAAGTCTAAAAAGTGAACTTTTATACCTTTGGTATAAGTATCATTTTTTAGTAATTGTTACATTTAATTTCCATTTTTATCCCTAAGTTCTGCTCTGTAAACAGAATCTAGAAAGCGCTTTTGTTTTTCTAACTCCTTTTCTTCGTAATCTTTCTTCTGAAGATCTATTGCGTCCTTCTCAAACTTCTCATTTATTTGAACAATTAGATTCTTTGCTGCAATATTCATCTCGTCTATATACGTTTGAAGCTTAACCGAATCTACACGTGACTTATGAGTTTCTTGTTGTAAGAGTTCGGCTCTGGTTTTCGCAACTATTACTCTTGAATAGATGGGTTGAGTAAACAACGTATCGGGAATTTTTTTTGTAAGCGAGTCTATTCTCGCCAAAAGACGTTCAGACATTGGGCGTAGTTCTTCGATGGTGCTTCCGTTGATCGCTTTCGTTTCTGTTTCGAAATCATCAAAAGCCCCCCATTGTATCATATAAAACTTGGCGTTTTCAGAAAGTGTTGGAAATTCAAAATCACTGTTTCCGTATAGTGTTGAAGTATTTTGGGAATCTTGAAGAGATTCATTGGGTTCTTCCGAAGCATTTCCGCAAGAAATCACGACAAACGAACATATATAAACACAAAAACTAAAAAATTTCATGGGTAACCAACTAAGTTCGACAAATATATATTTTATAATACCAATGCAGGATTTTTTTAAGAAAGAATTAGGAGAGATTATCCCTATATTTACCATCCAAATTTAGCACTATCGAAATGAAAAAAAGAATCCTCATTATTGGAGCATCAGGACAAATAGGAAGTGAATTAACGACATATTTAAGAAATAAACACGGTAATCATAAAGTCATCGCCAGTGATATTAAAGAAGGTGATGAAGTATTGATGAACAGCGGTCCTTTCGAAATTTTTGATGCAACCGATTATGAGACAATGCAGGATATTGTAATTAAGTACGAAATTACAGAAGTGTATTTAATGGCTGCGATGCTTTCTGCAACAGCAGAAAAGTTTCCTATGAAAGCGTGGAATTTAAACATGAATTCTCTTTTTAACGTTTTAAATCTTGCACGTGATAAAAAGATTGAAAAGATCTTTTGGCCTTCAAGTATTGCTGTTTTTGGCCCTACAACCCCTCAAATTGACACCCCACAGCATACCGTAATGGAACCTTCTACGGTTTACGGAATTAGCAAACAAACGGGGGAACGCTGGTGTGAGTATTATTACAATAAATACGATGTGGACGTAAGGAGTATTCGTTACCCAGGACTTATTAGCTATAAAACACTACCCGGCGGAGGAACGACAGATTATGCGGTAGATATTTATCATAAAGCTTTAAAACACGGAAAGTACATATGCTTCCTAAATGCAGAAACCACACTACCCATGATGTTTATGGAAGATGCGATTAAAGCTACTGTTGGTATTATGGAAGCGGAAAAGAGTGCAATAAAAATTAGGAGTGCCTATAATTTAGCCGCTATGAGTTTTAATCCTGAAGACGTTGCTAAAAGCATTCAAAAAAATATACCCGATTTTAAAATTAGCTATGAACCCGATTTTAGACAGGCAATAGCAGACTCATGGCCTCAGACTATTGATGATTCTGAAGCCAGAAATGATTGGGGCTGGAAACATAATTTTTCGCTTGATGAAATGACAGATATCATGCTGGAAAATTTGAAGGACCAATACTAGCACATTATTCCTTAAATAAAATGTTCATTTTCCTCAACTAAACCCGATCAATACCGTACAGATCGTCCTATAATATTTTATAAACCGCTTGTTAAGTGGTTAGTATTTTTATTTATACCAAAAAGTATACAAGATTCGAAAATCTGTGTAAGGTGATATGTCACCTTGGATTCTACCTTTGTCCTATAAATTTAGAAACAAAAAATTAGTAGGTATGACAACAAATCAATTTGGCAAAAAAGGGTGGACACCGGATAGAATTGAAAATTTAAACGGCAAAACATACGTGATAACCGGTACCACAAGTGGTACTGGATTTGAAGCTGCGAAAATATTACTGTCAAGAGGTGCCAAAGTTGTGATGCTTAATAGAAATTCAAAAAAATCTGAAGACACTATTGAGCATTTAAAAAAAGAGCTTGGAAATAATATAGATGTCTCCTCTATCCAAATGGATCTGGCAGAACAAGAATCTGTGAGACAAGCCGCAAAAGCCGTTCTTAGCACCGTGCTCAAAATTGATGCACTCATTACACGCTTCAACTAAAAGTGATTAAAAAAATTCGCAGAAGATAATTCTTAATGGTATTCGCTTTGATGTGCTTTTAGTATATCCGTTATTATGATCAACGAGTCTCTTTTCAATATTTGTAGTAAATCGATGATATAGAAACAGATCCCTTTCACTTTGTAAAACGTAAACACAATATGGTAGTATCATAAAAAAACTCCCCAGTAAATTACCGGGGAGTTTAATTCAATCTGGCTATAAAGTACTACTTCGCTCACTTTATAGCCGTGAAGTGAGCTCTGCTCTACTTCTCGGCTCCTCCTCACTTCACAGCAATTCAGTGCAGGCTTGGTCTTCCCGCATCATATGCGGGATAAACTTCTCGCCCAAGTTTTTCTCACGAAAAAAGCCACTCACTTTCG
>CAXBES010000014.1:0-113632 GCA_963974915.1 uncultured Ulvibacter sp.
TTATCTATCATTAAAGATGGGGATTGATAGTTATACTAAAGTTGGTCTATAATGCGCTAAAATATACAACAATTTGTAGTATATTTTAGCGCATTATATATTAAAGTTTAATTAATTTAAACATCTCAAATAGCTGTTTTTTTTGTCAATATTTACTTTACACCAAAGCTTATTCGCTTTGTAGAATAAGCTTTGGTAGCCTTTGATTTTTAATTAACACTCATTTTTTTATTTAATGCTTAAGTTAGATGAGAATACAGTTATAGAAGTTGTACCTGATCCTATTAGGCGTTGACCCCATATTTCGATATAGTCATTGGGTTCCAACTCTACTGTTCCTGAAATTGCATGGCTGGAAATATCTGTGGTCGTATTTATTCTCATCAAAGAATTTGTTTCTATTAAAGTGGTATTTCCGTTCTTCTTGATAAAAAACGCATAATAATCACCGGTTCCGCTATTCCCTCTAATTGAGAGGGCCGCACTTACCTGAAAAGTTCGGGTTTTTTTCCCTGTATAAGTAATCCTATTATTTTGTGGAGAAGTAGCTCTAAACAAATTAACTGCTGTTGTATTATTAGGGGTTGTGTTACCATCGAGATTAAATTCGGAACTATTGCTAACCGACTGCACGAAGCCGGTGGTGATACCTCCGTCATAATAGATATTTGCCGTAGCATTGTTATCAGATTCTTGAGGAATCCCGGGACAATTAACTGTCCAGGCGTTTGTAAAATTATACCCATCAAAAGAACCTGTCCCATATCTTTTAACATACTCTGTGCTTGTTCCGGAAAATGCTGTACTGATTAAAACTCCATTCATTACTGTGGGATTGCTACTTACGTCAATTCCTATGGCCGATCCGTCAACATTGCTAAACCCACTTACTTTTTGTATTAAAGTAAAGGTTCCGGTGAAAGTTTCATAAGTACCCAGGTTGGTATTAGACCATCCGAGGTTTGACAAGAGTAAAGAGTCTATATTATTATAGGTTATACCATTCTGATTTCCAAGATATTGAACAATACTCGTAAATACTAATCCGAAGCCACTAATCGAACCTACTATTCCGGAACTAGCAATGACCGAATCTCTAAATATTAAGTTTTCTGTACTTGCACCAGACAAATTGAAAACTGTTCCTCCGGGCGCACTTAACGTTAATCCCTTAATACTTCCTCCGGTCGTTCCGGTAAAAATAGTTCCACCTGCACTAGATAATATGTCCTCATTTGTATCGCGCCCTAAAATGTATGCGTTATTTAATTCTATGGGAAATGCTAAGGCAACAGCTCCATTCACCTCATACAAGGTATTAGAGTCTAACAAATATTTAGCTCCAAGACCTGCAACAAGTTCATCGGCTAAATCGGCAGTGGATTTAATAATCTTGTAGTTATCTCTAATTTGTACATCAGGTGATGCATCTATCCATTGAGTACCATCGTAGACATATACACCATTTAGGGTTGTATCGTAAACCACTAAACCGTTGGCGGGAGAAGAGATTGCTGTTCGTTGAACGGAGGTCATTCTTGGAAATAACACCCCATGACTTGTACTTGAGATGTCCATAATTGACGATGGATCCGGTACTGTAGTACCTATTCCAACCTGTGCAAATAATTGGAGATTAAATAATAGAATAAATAAAAGGGGAGATTTAAAATAAGTTAGGTTAAGTTTTTTCATGATATGTTTATTAAGGTTTGTAAAATTTTAGATTTAGTTTGTGTTTGAATTAATTGTTCTATTAGTTTTTCTTTGGTTAGGGGTTTGGGAATATAATTTGCTCGAATTTCATAATCATGAGCCATTCGAATAAAATTTGGAATTCCAATAGAAGAAAGAAAAAACACTTTTGTTTTATTCTTCCGAAGAATTTTTATCTTTTCTATGGTATGCAAGACTTCGAAACCATTCATTTCCGGCATTTCAATGTCCAGAAATATATATTGGGGGATATCGCTAGACAGATTCCATGTACTTAACATCTCAAGATACCTGATCGCCAGTATAGGATTTGAAAACGACTTTACCTTGGCAGATTCATCTAATTTCTCTAAAACTCTCTGATGTATAAGAAGTTCGATCTTGTTATCGTCAATTAAAACAATGTTCATATTTTTCGTCATATTAGGTTTGTTTGTTCAATTTTGGCAATAGAATCTTAAAGCAAGTGCCCTTAAGCGATTCACTAGAGTAATTCAACTTTCCATTCATAGTGTCTACTATCTTTTTTACTAGATAGAGTCCGATACCAACTCTGGAGATGTTGTCATCATCAACACCGTAGTTCAAGTCGAAGATTTTATCCATATGCTCCTGCGGAATCCCTTTACCATTATCCTTTATAATTATTTGTATATTATTTTGGACAGAAGTAATCTCAATAGAAATTTTGGGTTGAAAATCTTGAGACGAAGGTTTACTAAACTTTATGGAATTCTGAATTAGGTTATGAAATAGAACTGTTAAAAGCTCCTTATTGTAATAGAACGCTTCGCGAACCAGTACTTTTAAATTGAAGTTCATCGCCTCATAATTTCTGGTTCCTCCAAGATCTGCAATAACATCTTCAACAAGACCTCCAAAATCGATAGGACCATAATTCTTTTTGTCACTCGAAATGATAGAGCCAATTGCCATATTCTCGGCGGTCTCTTTACCCTTCTTGATCGAATTATCTAATAGAAATAATAATTTTTCAAAATTGCGATTAACATCTTCATCCTTAATACGATTAATAACTTCTTCAGCGAATGAAAAGGGGGATTTTAACTCTTGGGAAGAACGATACAAAAGCAACTCGAGATCTCGGATCTTAGTTTTCAAATTTTTCTCTACATTATTTCTTTTAGTAATATCCAGCATCATAGCACAATACTGCGATCGCTTTCCGGTTTTCCATTTAATCAGACTAAATTCAATAGGGAATTCTTCTCCGTTCTTCTTTAAACCACGCATCTCGATGGTTTCCTGAATCTTTCTGACCTTTAATTTATTTACCGCACCTAACAATTCTTTCATACTTTTTTGTCTGAATTGTCGAGCCATTAATTGAGTTAAATGACAACCAATTATTTCAGATTCTTCGTAACCAAAGGCTAATGCCGCCCCTTTGTTCCATTCTGAAATAATTCCTTTTTCATTGGCTACTACAATAATTCTAACATCAATCGATTTAAAAATTGATTGGTATATATTATTATCACTATTTAAACTACTGTTCCCTCCCAGATTTGTAATATCTCTAGTCGCTATAGTTGCAGCCGTTATTTTACCCGATTTATTGAACGCAGGACCTATCGTGGATAAATAAAATAGTTCTTCACCATTTACATCAAATTCCTTAGTTTCCAGTTGCTTTCGTGTCGCTCCATTAAATACTGCGGCAATGTTATCACGCAACAAACTGTGATATAAGGGATTTACAAAACCATATACGTAACTACCAATAACATTTTCAGGATCAGTTTCTCCAATAGCCCGATTTACAGCGATAATACGACCCGATTTGTTTACAGACAATACCAATTCGGGTATACTCTCAATAAAGGAGTTATGTTCACTTTTTAATACTGAAAATTTATTATTCTCTTCGTAAATCCGGGTTATATCTGAATAAGTAGAAACATATTTAACAACCGATCCGGACTGATTTTTAATTGGCGTAATGGTTGTATTTAACCAACGTGTTTCACTCTCCGTATTAATGTTGGGTAAAATTCCCGTCCATGTTTTACCTTTTTTAATAGTACTCCACAACTCTTTGTAAATTGGATTTTTATGTACGCTGGATCCAAACATTGTATGCGGTTCCCCAAACGTTTCTTCTCTTGATTTCCCAATTAGGAATAGGTAATTATCATTTGCAAAATTTAACCTTCCAAGCATGTCTGTTACTGTCATAATGGTTGACTCTTTTAACACCTCAAAAAGTTCAAAATCATTATGTTCTTGTCTATTCCTCTGTCTAGTTACTTGCATTATAGGTACGTTTTATTTCATTAGAATATGTAATGGCTTCCTCGAGACTATCGACGATAAGGAAAGGTGTTTGAGAATCAAATATCCTTACATAGCTTGCAATTAATAACCTCGAATTAATAGAATTGGTCACAAAGGCTTCAGAAAGCCTTACTTCTTTTATAATTGGACTATTAGCGAATAGTTTGGCTGCTTCGATCGAATAAGTTCCCTTAACATCTCTGGCGTCTATTATTAAAGGAAATGCTTGATCTCCGGTTAATTTGCGCATAGCTTCAATGTAAATCTGAACAGATGTGTCACCTAAAACAAATTCTATATCGTCATTTAAAATTTTCCAATAGAGAATTCCATCGTCTAACCAAATTTTTGCTTTTGGAAATATTATAGGGTTATTCATAGATCACCTTTCGTTGCACTATGAATACCAATTGACGTGCCTAATTGCAGAAATTAAGTAAAATAAATTTTAAAGCACTGATTAGCAGTTGGTAATTATTTTTAAAAGAAAACATACTTAAAAAAAATCCCACGGTATACCGAAATATTTAATCATGCGTTAAACACATCCACGGTATTTCGTGGTTTTAATTAGGTCTTTTAATGTTCAATTTTTTCATTCGATCCCGAAGCGTACTCGACTTAATTTTTAGTCTTTTAGCCGCCCCATTTTCTCCTTCAATTTTCCAACGGCATTGCTCTAACGTGGCTAGTATATGATTGCGTTGCGCAGCATCAAGAGACAAGCCAGTATCTGCTATAAGTCTTTTGCTAGTCTCATTGGGAATATCGAACTCTGAGATCTTTAAAGACTCTCCTTTGGTAAGAATAACTGCTCTCTCAATGAGGTTTTCCAGTTCACGGATATTTCCGGGCCATTTATAGGTTTGCATTTTTTGCATTGCAGCATCCGAAATATACTTAACATCTTTACGATATTTCTTTCCGAATTTTTCTACAAAGTGTTCTACTAAAAGTGGAATATCTTCCGGTCGTTTCCGAAGTGGAGGTACTGTTATTGGAAAAACATTTAATCTGAAATAAAGGTCTTGCCTAAACTGATTTTTTTCAATTTCGGATTTTAAATTGCGATTCGTTGCGGCAATAACCCTTACATCCAGTTTTTTTGTAACCGAATCACCAATTTTTTCAATTTCACCTTCCTGTAAAAAACGCAACAGCTTTGGCTGCATCGCAATAGGCAATTCACCAATTTCATCTAAAAAAAGCGTACCTCCATGTGCCAATTCAACCTTTCCTACCTTATCACTAATTGCACCTGTAAACGAACCTCTTTTATGTCCAAAAAGCTCACTCTCAATTAATTCTGTGGGAATAGCAGCACAATTAACCTTTATTAACGGCTCGTCTTTCCTATTACTTATATTATGTATGGCCCGAGCTAACAATTCTTTCCCGGTACCTGTTTCACCTAATAATAGAACCGTTGCATCGGTGGATGCGACATTTTCAACATCGGTTAAAACCTGACTAAACAAAGCACTACCGTACACCATTTCCTCGAAGTTAAAAACCATATCTAATTCATTTCTCAAATAAAAGTTCTCATCCTCGAGTTTAATCTTTAATTGTTTTAATTCACCAACGGCAGCAGATAACTCATCGTTAAGTGCTTTCAGTTTTTGTTCTGCTAATTTTCTTTCCGAAGTGGCAACCATAAGATAGACCAAACTCGCAATAGACGAAGCGAATTCTTCTTCATCTACAGTCCATTCCTTATTTTCGCTGAAACTCTCGAAAGTTAAAACCCCATAGTGACCGTTTGATGCCTGTACAAGAGTTTCCATCATTGATGTATGTAGTATTGGATCGGTATTATCCATTATCAACTTCCTTGTTGTAATCCTTTTTTCTGAATTGTTCTGAGTTTCTATTTCAGAACCTGAAAAAATTTCAAAAAAGTCTGGTTCGTCCTTTCTATAACGTACCATCCCATCCTTGAAAGATTGAGTGTCTTGATTAAATTCATTTAAGCACATTAACTCATTAGCATCTCTATTCAATTTCCAAATACTTACCTTGTGCAAACCTAATGTCTTTGCTGTTGAAGAAGTAATTTTTTTGATAGACTTATCAAAATCACCACCAACAAGACTAGCTAATTCAAGGATCACCTTTTTTCTAAGAAAGGAGTTTGCCGCAATATCTTCTAGTTTTCGTTGTGCTTTTCTCGCCTCCGAAATATCTTGAACAGTCGCCAATACGGCAACTAGTTTACCATTTTTATCCTTTACGTGTGAAGATGCTACAGACACCAAAAAGCGTTCACCACTCTTACGCATTATATTGAATTCAAAATCACGCACCTCACCAGATATCGCCAATTTCAAAGAATCTTCTAAGACACTATAACTTTCTGGAGGGTAATAAGGAACCGGAGCTCCAACCCCAATAAGTTCTTCCTGTGTAAATCCGGTCATATTACAAAATGCCGGGTTGACAGAAATCGCAGAACCATCTATATTTACCACGATAATCCCTTCTCTTAAAGACAACAACAATTCTTCCGAAAAATCCCTTTCCATTCGAAGCTCTTCCTCTGCACGTTTTCTTTCTGTAATGTCTTGTATAGTCGCTAATATCCCTACAACGTTACCATCCTGATCAAAAATTTGAGAAGAAATAAGTTGCACGCCAAAGCGATCACCATTCTTACGTTTATACGTGGTCTCATATGTGTTTTGAAATTCCTTTTGTAAAAGTTTCTCAAGATGAATATAACAAGTGTCATAACACTCGGGAGCCCAGAATGGAAATGGTGCTTGTGTGGACAATAATTCGGCTTCAGAATAACCTGTCATTTCACAAAATGCCGGATTGACCTTTGTCACTTTTCCACTTTCAGAAGAAACAACAATTAAGCCTTCCCGCATGGAAACCAAAAGGTTTTCAGAGAATTCTTTCTGGAGTTTTATTTCTGTTTGAGACTTAATTCTTTCGGTAATATCTTCCAGGGTTGCGCAGAAGGCAAGTATATTCCCGTTTTCGTCAAGTATTCGTGATGTTGTTAAAGCTGCATTAAAAGTTTCACCACTCTTTCGTATATATAACAATTCATAACTACCACTTATCCCTGTTAATGTCTTATCAAATACCGATTGCATTTTATCTACAGACTTGGGATGCCAAAATGGAAAGGGCGTAGTCATTCCTATAAGCTCCTCTCGTTCAAATTCGGTTATAGAACAAAATGCCTCATTAACATCTATTATCTTACCTTCGGTACTGATAATTACCAACCCATATTTTAGCGAGCTTATTAGCTGTTCAGAAAAATATTTTGCAGCTTTTAATTCTGCTTTTGCCTTTATTTTTTGCGTAATATCATTTACAGTTGAAAAATAGGCGACCGGATTTCCATAATTATCGTAAATCGCAGAAGCGCATAACTCTACAGGAAATCGCCTTCCGTTTTTTCGAACAAAAACCAAATCTACCTTCTCTAGTGTTCCTGATAAAACCTTCTGAAATGCCTTCTTGATAGGACCAAATTCTTCCGGTGGCCAATATTTATGAGGAATACCCGTACCAACTAGTTCCTCTTCAGAAAAGCCCGTCATGTTACAAAGTGCAGGATTTACCATTAAGTGAGTACCGTTCACATCAACTACAGACAACCCTTCTTTCAAAGACGAAACCAATCTTTGAGAAAATTCTTTTTCTATGCTCAGTAAATCCACCGAACTTTTAAGTGTACTAACATTCTGTATTTCACTTAAAACGTAATCTACATTCTCAATTGAGATTATTTCAAACGAAAAACTTGCTATAGCCTTATCCCCTTTCTTATTTATAAATTCGGATTCGAAAGATTCTAAAGAATTTTCAGCAACTAATACTTTATTTATTCTCTTGCCGACTTCGGGTGTAACAAGATTTAATTCATAAACGTCCTTTCCTATCACTTCATCACTTTTAAAACCGGTGATCTCTTCCCAAGCCCTGTTTACTGCAATAAACTTTTTTGAATCAATGCTAGATAATGCTTTGGGGATTGAACTTTTATAAAATAAATACTCTAAATTTTTATCTGTAGTTAGGCTTTTAAGCATAGCAATTTTATCTGCGTTTAAATCATCAACAACAGATTTGTTTAGTACGTCTTTATCAAGAGGTAATTTTTTACTCATCACATTCATCTACCGGATATCAGTACTCAAAAGACAGAGTGCTAATATTGCACATTAGAAACTAAGCTAAAAAAGGGAAGTTAATTGAATGTTCAAAGATAGTTAAAATTAATCAAACAAAAGCTTTAGGATAGCCCTACAAAATAAATAATTGATTACTCAAAGCTGCCCATCTTGTTAAATCGAGTAACAAAAGCACTCAATAGAACAAGCTTTTTCAGCGTACTTAAACTATAACCACCTAATATATGATTCAAACTTATGTAGGAAACAAATCAAATAACATTCATTTAATAAAAAGTTTAATATTCCTCTAATTCCTGCCTTATGAGTCTACTCACTTTTGTAAGTCTTGCTAAGGCCCTTTGATAAGAGGTTATAACTCCATAACACGATTGATTATAGTCCAAACATATATTTCTGAAAGTTCTATCACTAACTATTTTAGCAATATCTGTTCTCACAATTGGGAAGGTAATCTCATCTTCGTAGTAGATATTTTCTATAAGGTATGGCTTAATGAATTCTGTTCGTTGATTATTGGCTTCCTCACCCATCATTTCAACAAAGGCATAATCGTATCTGTACAGCTGAAATAGTTGTAAAATTAAAGAATCATTACTAAAAGCTTTAAAATCGCCAGTACTACTAAGAACCTGAAACGTATTGTCATTTGGTAAAAATCGCACGTTATTAGATAGAGCATTCTGAGCTTGACCAAGTAAGGCAATACTATCCTGACTAAAACCTTTATGAAACTTAAAAATTACCTCTATCCCATTAATCTTACTTTGATAAGATTGTATATCACTTCGCATTTGAATTGAATCTACACGAATGTCTTCTTGTAATCGCTTCAGGTAATTTTGGTAATCTGTCCGAGCCGATTTCTTCTGCTCCCAATCATTGAGCGCAAATGAGAGCGAAATACCAATTATTATAATTATAATTTCTATAAAATAGCTTCCTATTCTTTTAAAGAAACTTTTTTTCTTGGCCATAGATGTAGTTTTAGGATTTTAGAACTTTTACAAGCATTACAAACATATTAATTTTTTAAAATAAGACCTTAATAAAAAATTTATCCACCTGTAGTATAGTTTTAACGGACTCGTCTCTTTTATTTCTGAAAAATTAGATCAAATATTAAGCATAATATCCCAACACCTTAGTAGAAGATTGGCTACAACAATAAAAATCCCTGATCAATTAAACTCCGCCGCAAGGGCGGGATTTGAGCTTAGTAAAAACACCCATAATCAAAAAAAGCCTCTCCACTTCGGCTCCGCTCAGTGCAGGCTTCAGGAAAAGCTTCTCATCGGTTTGTAATTCCGTATTTAGTACGGAACTAAACCACGTAACACAATTAAGTGTCACAACACAACATTGTCATTCCGCACTTGCTGCGGAATCCCATCAAAAGTAATAAGTTTTTGATGAGATGCCTTCCTCCGAAGGCATTTTGCGGTCTGGACGAGACTCGAACTCGCGACCCCCTGCGTGACAGGCAGGTATTCTAACCAACTGAACTACCAGACCGTACTTACTGTTATAGACTAAAAGTATGTCTTTTATTTTTGACCTTTTTAGCGGACTTGTCCGTCGAAGCGATTTTTGTATCGCGTAGGCGGGGGCAAATATACTACTCCCTTTTATTTTCGCAAACTCTTTATTGAAATATTTTTAATAAAAATAATATTCCCTTAACTCTTGATGTTAAAGACTGCTAAATTTTCGACTAAAACTCATCAGGTTCAGTATATTAGAGTAAAATGATACAGCTATGAAAGATTCAAACAAAAACAACAAAGAAGAAGAAAACATTAACATTGAAGAAAGTGCTATAAACCACAAGGCTAACAAATCTGATGGTAAAGAAATAAATCCACAGGTGGAACAACGAAGAGAACAGCATCAACCAAGAGACAATGCCTAATAAATTATGCTATGAAAGATAAGAACAAGGATAAAAAGAACGATAAAGTTGATAGCTTAGATCCTGAAACGATCAAAGGACCGCAAAAAAGGAAACACCAAAATCAATACGGAGATCAGGACGACACGCCGAGAGTACAATAGAATTGAAACTTACAATTTCTAACCTCCAAATTTAGATCGCTCGACCAAATATGTGGTTAAGATCTTATTAAAACTCTCGTTGATGTTGGTGGGAACGTATTTTATTCGATACTGAGCACACTTTAACTCCAGATCTTTAAAATACTCCCCCACAGCTTCCTCATACTGCTCTTTTATGTTGTCGGCATATAGATTTACATGTTCGCCCGTTTCAACATCCACAAAACGCTTTGGTCTGTTCGAAAAATCGAACTGCAACTCCTTTTCTTTATCGTAGGTATGAAACAATACCACCTCGTGCTTGTTATATTTTAAATGCTGTAAGGCTTCAAATAATTTTATGGCTTCAGTATCACTCTGAAACATATCTGTAAACAGAAAAACTAAAGATCGTCTTTTAAGTTTTTCAGCTATCAAATGCAGATATTCATAAGTTTTAGTTTGAACGCCATCCACTTTTCCTGTAAGCGCCTCATTTAATTTTCCTAACAACATCTGGTGATGTCGCTCGCTCCCTTTTTCCGAAGCATAAAACTCATAACTATCACTATAAATACTCATTCCAACAGCGTCTCGCTGTCTTTTCAGTAAATTCATAATCGCCGCACAGGCCAAGGCCGAAAAACCTATTTTATTTAAAGAAGTAATATTAAACTCTTTTAACGCCGGATAATGCATCGAACTACTATTATCAACTATTAAATGACACCGTAAATTGGTTTCTTCCTCGTAACGCTTAGTATATAACTTGTCGGTTTTAGCGTATAACTTCCAATCAATATGTTTAGTGCTCTCCCCATTATTGTAGATTTTATGCTCGGCAAATTCTGCAGAGAAACCGTGAAACGGACTCTTATGCAGCCCGGAAATAAACCCTTCAACCACTTGCGCAGCGAGTAACTCCAGGTTTTTAAATCCTGTAATTTCATTTATTTCTTTTTCAATGTTCATTTTGTTTACAATTCTTGAGTGGTAGGTTTATTGGTTATTTATTCATTTTTGGCTTGAACCAAAAACGAATCAAAAAATTCAAGAAGCTATTAAGGAAATTTTTTAGTGAAACTAAAAACCGTATATCACTCTTGTCGTTTCATGCTCCACTTTTGCTTCGCAAAACGGAGTTTCACTTGAGTGAATACTATTTCTGAAATAGCTTCAACGTGGATGTCGTATTGACATAATTTCTATTAATTATTCACGCTCCCAACTTCCATCCTTATTTCATGATCCCATCAACAATACCATATTCCACACTCTCTTCGGCGCCCATCCAATGGTCCCGATTAAAATCTTTCATCACTTTGTCGAACTTCTGACCGCAATTTTTAGCTAATATCTTTGCACTTAACTCTTTGGTTTTTAAGATCTCCTGAGCCGTGATCTCAATGTCGCTTGCTTGTCCGCGTGCACCACCGCTAGGTTGATGAATCATCACCCGTGCATGTGGCTGAATAAATCGTCTACCCTTTTCACCTGCCGAAAGCAATATACTTCCCATAGAAGCCGCCAAACCTGTGCATATAGTAGACACCGGACTCTTAATAGACCGTATAGTATCGTACATTGAAAACCCTGAAGTAACATAACCCCCCGGACTATTGATATACAACTTGATCTCGTCCTTACTTATTGAATCTAAATACATTAAGCGATCAACAACGTGTTTAGCTGTTTTATCATCTACCATTCCCCACAAGAAAATTGTGCGTTCTTCCAGTTGTTGATTATCAATTTTATCCTGTACTTTATTTCTTTTTTCCATATTATAATTGCCCGTAACAAGGGATACTTTTGAGATTAAAATTCTTTTTTTCTTTTGGTCATTTTAAAGGCTACATAGATATTTTCTGAAACACAATTGAGAACCATCACAACGCTGCCGGACCTGAGAAAGCACTAAAATAAGAAAAGGCTCCCAAATGAGAACCTTTTCCAATACAAAATATTGTCAATTCTTAAAGGAGACTGTCAATTGCCTCTGCATATACATTTTTAGGAGCAACACCAACTTGTCGCCCTACTAGTTCTCCATTGTTGAATACTAAAACTGTAGGGATGTTTCTCACTCCGTATTTCGCCGCAAACTCCTGATTTGCATCTACATCTACTTTCCCAACAACAGCCTTACCATCGTATTCTTCACTAATTTGATCGATGATAGGTCCTACCATTCTACAAGGACCGCACCATGCCGCCCAAAAGTCAACCATTACCGGTTTGTCACTTTTTAATACTGTTTCTTCAAACGTTGCGTCTGTTATTTCTAAAGCCATAATTTTAATTTTAATTACTATACAAAAGTAGTCAAAAATTATTCCAATCCTTACAGGCTTAACATTAGTTTAGGCAATGCAAGTATTTGTTTTTGTTATTGTCCCACCTCAAATGTGAAGCGTTTATGATAACCATTATTTGAATATTATGGTTAGACGCGATTTTTGCTTGTTGACTGCATTGCTGTAATAATTTTCTTAGATATAATTGCGATTATTAAATGTTTGAAGTATGAGGTGAGGATTATTTTATAAACCTTATCTGCAAATTAAGTTTGAAAAACTGTTGGTTATCTTCTATGTATACTCTTCCAAAATCATGTCTAGTGCTACTTGCAGTTTCAAGCTTAGTATTGTTCAGCAAATAATCTTCAAATTCATTTCGATTATATATGTGGTAGCATAGAATTTCGCCATCATCTTTAACAACTAAATAACCTCCTGTTGCATCTAGCTTACCTGTCCAAACTTTTGATGGCATCATTCCAAGAGCAATATCAGTTAAAAAGCGTTTGATTTTATATGTATAATAAGGATGTCGTGAATCAAGATTATATCCAAGTGGATTAATTCTTGATATTTCCTCAACTAAATCTACCATTTTAGAATGACCCGATGTAAAAAAGATGTATACAAGACCTGCAACTATACGAGGTAATGCACTATCAATTAACGTCAAATTATTTTCAAAAATCCTACTTTCGGCATGAATAAAATTCAACGCACCGGAATACTCTTTTAATTTATCAATTCTTTCTTTAATTTTACTTCTCGAATTTATAACATTAATACTCTCTACTTGATGTTCTGTTAATATTACGTCTTGAATTTTGAATATGAAATTAGTGGTTTTTCCTGCGTTCAAAAGAGTAGAAGCACCTCCCAATTGAGATTTAATACTAAAACCTAATTCGGGTGTAGTTCCCGTTCTCTGATCGTGTATAACAATTTTAATATCACTTTTCACTGATGATTTTGCTTTCAGGGAAAAACAATTAAATGAATTAATAAAAATTTCAATTTCTGGAATAGAAAAAGTAGCCGAAGTACTCTCTTTTATTTTTGAAAGCAGAAAAACTGCCTTTTCTTGAAACTTATTTATTGAAATTCTAAATTCTTCATCTTCGCCTTTTACGATTACCAAATCGCTTTCATAGCTAAACACATAGCTCCCATTCGATTCATCACGTAGGATTTTGATGATTGGAAAAATGAGGCTTTCGATAATATTTAAATCACTATCACCTGCAAAAAGTTTCTTGTCGGCGATGATTTTAAGAAGCGTATATACTTCGCTCCACTCGCCTCTATTTCCTGTTAACATAAATCACAAGATTCGTTTAATAATTTCATTTGCGGTAGCTTGAATAGCAGGAACAGCAACTGAATTTCCGAATTGTTTATAGGCTTGAGCATCTGAAACTACAATTTTAAATTCATCAGGGAATCCTTGAAGTCTCGCCCACTCTCTTGGAGTCATTTTACGAATTCCTTCTCGATTAACTTCACCGGAAATATTTGTGACAGGTATAAAATTTGTAAGTCTATCATCTAGAATTAAATTTCTTTCACGCCCCATGCCACCACATACGACAGCGTTTGCCGTTCCATCTTTAGGAATAATTTCATAGCCGAAACCATTACCCTTGCTTTCATGCCGAGCCCGATGGTTTTTAAGTGTCTGCAAATAAACAGTTGACAAATAATATTTTACGGACACTTCCTTCTCTTCAATTATATTTTCAAGCACAGCAGATGAATCTGTAGGTTTAGGATATTCGAATTCACTAATTCCCGTATCTTTTCTAAAACCAACTATAAAAATTCTTTCTCGGTTCTGAGGAACACCGAATTCCTTTGCATTTATTATCTGAGGATTGGGTACAAAATAGTTTAAATCTTCACGTAACACATTTAAAATAGTAGATAAGGTCTTTCCACCATCATGGTTTCTTAATCCCTTAACATTTTCAAGAAAAATTGCTTTTGGCTTTTTTTGTTTTATAATTTCGGCAACATCAAAAAATAACGTTCCTCTTGTATCTTCAAATCCACCGCGACGACCAGCTATTGAGAAAGCTTGACAAGGAAAACCGGCACATAAAACATCAAACTCATCCGGGATATAATTCTTAGTTTCTGGCATTGTTATATCGCCAAACGGTATTTCCCCAAAATTTGCCTTGTAAGTTTTCTTAGAATATTTATCCCATTCACTTGTAAAAACACACTTACCCCCTAAATTTTGAAGGGCTAATCTAAATCCGCCTATTCCTGCGAACAAGTCAATAAATTTAAACTTAGGCTTTGCGTTGGGAGGAAACGGAATTAATTTTTTATTGTCAAATAGCAAATACTGAAGCGCTTCCTCTGCCACCTCATTTGTAATTTCGTCTTCAGGATTTTGTTTTAATAGAAATTGCCTAACATAAGACACAGCACCTTTTTTATAATATTGAGAAACCCCATTTATACTATTTTGAAGATAATGAGAATAAGAAGCTGCCATTGAATCAAAATTTTCAATCTTACCCAATTCAAAATCTATTTTCCCAATTTTTTGTTTTATTTTTTTCGATTCTCGCATCTATAATTCTTTCTTCAATTTTCGCTACACAAGATATTAAGTCTTTTTCAATTTCCTCTCCCCAAAATCTTAAAATTGTCCACCCTCTTTTTAACAATTCTTGGTTAACTTCTTCATCCCTCTCAATATTCCTTTCAATTTTTTGATGCCAAAATTTAACATTGGTTTTATGGTCATGTTTTCTCTCTTTCCAATTTTTTCCATGCCAAAATTCACTATCACAAAACAATGCAATTTTTAATCCTTTAAACGTAAAATCAGGTGTTCCATATACGGTCTTATCATTCTTCCTATATCTGTAACCCTTTGCCCAAAGAGCCTTCGCCAATTTAACTTCAATCTTAGAACCTTTATTCTTAACAGCGATCATATTTCTGCGCCGTTGTTCTTTAGTTAATTTATCCACTCCTGTAACTTTTACTACCCCCCTAATTCAACCTATAACTCACCTGTTCTCTTTCTAACTCATCTAACAATTCCTGCGAGATCTTTACTTTTTGCTTTCTGCTGGGCATATTCAATTTTACCTTGTTCTCCAATTCGTAGATCACAAAATGTAAGTGCTTCTCCCCTTTATGCGTTCTAAACAGATCCTTCAGCAACCTAATTCGCTCCTCCTGCAATTCTTCAATAGGCATCTGAATGGTTAATTTTTTCGCCTGACTCTCCATTACATCATGCAACAATTGCATACTGTTGTACTGCAATCGCGGATCGCCCTTCTTACCCGTATCTCTGTTTGTCCATCCTTCTTTCACGAAAACCCTTCCGTAGATAAAAGAATTAGGCACCAAAAAGTGACGGAATTTCAAATATTCCTCCCCAAAGATCTTAAATTCATAACTGTCGTCGTAATCCTCAACCGTAAAGATCGCCCATCCCTTGCCTTGTTTAGACTCTCTGTGTTGAACATCGCTTACGATCCCACCAAAACAAAGTTCTCGGTTTACAAATTTCTCCAGCTCATTAAAATCTGAAACCTTACAATTGGTAAAACTCTTCATCTCAGTTTTAAAATCGTCTAACGGATGTCCCGAAATATACACTCCTACTACTTCCTTTTCCAACTTCAATTTCTTCATCGTTCCCCACTCTTCACAAGGCGGAACCTCCGGTTCGGGAATTTGTACCTCACTAGCGTCTCCAAATAAACTTACTTGAGACGAATTCTGGGTTTCCTGATATTTTGAAGCATACCTCAACACCTTTTCAACAAACATGACTCCGTCGCCATCGTCGTGTAAATATTGCGCTCTATGGGTGTCGAAACTATCAAATCCTCCCGCCAGCGCAAGGTTTTCAAAGGCTTTTTTATTAGCCGAACGCAAATCAATTCGCTTCGCCAGATCGAAAATAGACTTGTACTTTCCGTCTTTTCGGTTTTCAACAATGGTAGCAACCGCATTCCCCCCTACACCTTTTATCGCTCCCATCCCAAAGCGTACCTTGCCTTCATCGTTTACTGTGAATTTGTAGAAAGATTCGTTCACATCGGGACCAAGAACTTCCATCCCCATTCGCTTACACTCCTCCATAAAAAAGGTCACCTGTTTTATGTCGTTCATATTATTGGAAAGCACCGCTGCCATATATTCGGCAGGGTAATGAGCTTTTAAATAGGCGGTCTGATAAGCGATCCATGCATAACAAGTTGAATGCGATTTATTAAAAGCATAACTCGCAAAGGCTTCCCAATCTTTCCAGATCTTCTCTAACTTTTCGGCATCATGCCCCTTCGCTACCGCCTGCTCTATAAACTGAGGTTTCATCTTATCAAGCACGGCTTTTTGCTTTTTCCCCATTGCCTTCCGAAGTACATCTGCCTCACCCTTGGTAAAATCTGCTAACTTCTGAGAGAGTAACATCACCTGCTCCTGATAAACCGTAATTCCGTAGGTTTCCTGAAGATATTCCTCCATCGCAGGAAGGTCGTATTCAATTTGCTCTTCGCCGTTCTTACGTCTAATAAAACTCGGAATATACTCTAATGGTCCCGGACGATACAAAGCGTTCATCGCAATAAGATCGGCAAATACCGTAGGTTTTAACTCTTTCATATACTTCTGCATTCCGGCAGATTCGTACTGAAAGATTCCCACAGTTTCACCTCGTTGAAATAACTCGTATGTTTTCTCGTCGTCTAACGGAAAATTATCGGGATCGAGATCTATATTATGTTTGTGCTTTACAAGTTTTACCGTGTCTTTTATAAGGGTCAACGTCTTTAACCCCAGGAAGTCCATCTTTAACAGTCCTGCACTTTCCACCACAGAGTTATCAAACTGTGTAACGTATAAGTCACTGTCCTTTGCGGTTGCCACAGGAACAAAATCGGTAATATCGCTGGGCGTAATGATTACCCCACACGCATGAATCCCGGTATTTCGAACCGATCCTTCCAGAATCTTTGCCTGATTGATAGTCTGAGCCTCCAGATCACTTCCTTCTGAAAGATTTAAGAGCTCATTTACCTTTGGCAATTCATCACTTCTAAATTTGCGCCGTAATTCCTGATCACTTAAACCGAAAATTTTATTCAGTTTGGTCATATTCGGAATTAACTTCGAAATTCTATCGGCATCATTTAAAGGCAGGTCTAAAACCCGCGCTGTATCACGAATGGAAGACTTCGCAGCCATGGTTCCGTAGGTAATGATCTGTGCCACTTGATTGCTTCCGTATTTCTCAATTACATAATCCATAACCCTACTTCTACCCTCATCATCAAAATCAATATCGATATCGGGCATACTCACACGATCCGGATTTAAAAAACGCTCAAAAAGCAAGTCGTACTTAATAGGATCAATATTTGTAATCCAAAGACAATAGGCTACCACAGAACCAGCTGCCGAACCACGTCCCGGACCTACAGAAACATCCATATTTCGCGCTTCGCGAATAAAATCTTCAGTAATTAGAAAGTATCCGGGATATCCCGTTTTCGCGATCACATCCAATTCGAAATCGATTCGCTCTTTTACTTCAGAAGTGATATCTCCATAGCGCTTTTTTGCACCCAGATATGTAAGATGTTTTAAATAAGCATTTTCTCCCCGTTTCCCGCCATCTTTTTCATCTTCGGGATCCTGAAATTCTTCGGGAATATCAAATTTTGGAAGTAAAACATCACGAGCTAACGAAAAGGGCTCTATCTTTTCTATAATTTCAGAAACCGTACTAATCGCCTCCGGAAGATCCTCAAAAAGAGCTTTCATCTCTTCCTGAGATTTAAAATAATACTCCTCATTTGGCAGTCCGTAACGATAGCCACGTCCCCGACCAATAGGAGTCGCCTGTTTTTCCCCGTCTTTTACACAAAGCAAAATATCATGGGCGTTCGCATTTTCTTTATCTATATAGTAAGTGTTGTTACATGCCACTAACTTTACTTCATGCTTCTTCGAAAAATCTACTAAAACCGAATTAACTCTATCCTCGTCCTCCTGATCATGGCGCATGATCTCCAAATAAAAATCTTCCCCAAATTCTTCCTTCCACCATAGCAACGCTTCTTCGGCCTGATGTTCGCCAATATTTAGAATTTTACTAGAAATCTCTCCGTACATACTTCCGGAAAGTACGATTACATCCTTTTTATACTTTTTTATCACTTCCCGGTCAATTCTGGGCACGTAATAAAACCCATCGGTATAAGCGATAGAAGCCATCTTCGCAAGATTGTGATAACCGTTTTTGTTCTTTGCCAGGAATACGATTTGATACCCGTTATCCTTATGCGATTTGTTGGTATGATCGTCACAAACAAAGAATTCGCAACCCACGATCCCTTTTAGATTTTTATGACTTTCTTCTTCTGAAAGAGAACTGTTATAGCTATTCACAGCTCTGGTAAAGTGGAATGCTCCCATCATATTCCCACTATCTGTGATCGCAACGGCCGGCATATTATTGGCCACCGCAGCATCAACTAGATCCTGTGTGCTCGATGTTGACTGAAGTATTGAGAACTGCGAATGATTATGAAGATGCGCAAAGGGAACATCTTCGAGAGTTTCAATATTTTTTTTAAGTTCTTCGGAAGAAATATCCTGTGTATCTGACGCTGCTTCAAGCTCTTTCCGAATCTTTTCTGAAGCTTTTTTAAGATTGATATGTTTTAATCCGATAAGTTCGATCTCCTTCGGATTGTCTTTCGAAAATTTCTCAAAATAATCCGGCTGCACGTCTAATTCTTCCGAAGTAAAGATTTGTCGGCGAATTAATTCCAAAAAGCATCGGGTAGTTGCCTCAACATCGGCTGTCGCGTTATGTGCTTCTGCAAAAGGTTCCTGAAACAGAAATTCATGTAATTCGGTAAGCGTAGGCAACTTAAATTTACCTCCTCTACCTCCGGGCAACTGACAAAGCTGTGCGGTGGTTTCGGTACACGTATCGAGCACGGGTAATTCCGGCAACGGATTTTCCAGCCCTAATCTGTGATACTCTGCTCCCATAATGTTAAGATCGAATCCAACATTTTGCCCAACGATGAATTTCGTTCTGGAGAGTGCATCGGTAAACTTTTGGATCATCTCCCGCAAAGGGATTCCCTCTTGTTCGGCGAGCTCTGTTGAAATTCCATGGATCTTTTCCGCATCGAAAGGAATATTGAAACCTTCCGGTTGCACCAAAAAGTCCTGATGTTCCACGACATTTCCCATGGCGTCATGCAATTGCCAAGCGATTTGAATACATCGGGGCCAGTTGTCACTGTCGGTTAAAGGTGCGTTCCAGTTTCGGGGTAACCCGGTGGTTTCGGTGTCGAATATTAAATACATGAGGTAGTTTCCTTAAATAAAAATATAGCACAATTTTTAAAAAATAGATGCTAAATGCCTTCTGTTCTCCACGTAAAATGTGTCGCTTATGGCAGAAAGTAAAAATAGAAAAACACAATGCTTTTCCTGAATAAAGTTTTAAAGAGTTGTTCACATTAACACATAAAAAAATCCCGCCAAAAGGCGGGACTCACTTTCATAGCAATTTCATATTTATGAAACGACAACTTCAAAATTCTTTGCACTTTGTAAGGCGTTTTCAATACTTGAACGTTGCTTTGTCAAGATCTTTTGAGTTGTTGGTGGCAGCGTAGTATCATTGATAATTTCGTTGTACTCTTCGATCGCTGCTTCTTCTCCTTTTTTCACTTCTTCCAGTATTGCTTCTTCATCGTTAGAAGTAAAGGTAGATTTTATACTCATCCAGGTTCTGTGCATATCCCCTGTGACGCTCGTTCCTTTATCGGGTGACTCTCCGTAACTTCTTATTTCCGACTTTAATTCATGTCCGAAATCATATCTGTTCTGAGCTTGCGTTTCAAAAAATTGCTTCAACTTTACATTTTCCACAATTTCTGAGGCCTTTTTATAACCTTTTTCAGCGTCGTAATTCTTTTCAAGTAATTCATTTAATTTTTTCGACATTTTTTCAGTATACTTCATCTTCATTTTCTTTTTAAGTGGTGCAGAAAGCTATTTGTAATATCGAATATGAATTTCTGCTTTTCTTTATTCGATATACTCTAATATACCATAAACATTAGGGTTAACAAAATAATTAACGCAAGCTTAGTACTTATTAACAAAGTTTAACCTCAATGAGAATTGAGGTTATATAAATTAACAAAACAGTGTTAATTTCTATTCGTATACTACGTTAAATTGACCAAAAGCAATGCTTTTGGTAGAGGTAAGAAATGAGAATGTACCTTTAATGACATTATTTACCTGATTGTGCGAGATAATACTGAGATTACCCGAAATAGCTTCCTGTGTGTCTCCGTTCTCGATATAATTCGCGATAAATCCCATGGCAGGTAGTTCAAAATTTCCCGGTTCAATCGTTTTTGGAACCGAAAGCAAGATCGTAATACTGGTAGAGCTTCCCGAAATAACTATCGAATTGGTATTCTCAACAGCACTAATATTAAATGGATTAAACGGATTTCCATCAATGAAAGAAACAAATGTTCCGGCATTCGTTGAAGGGTTAAAGGCCGGCTCTACATATTGGGCAACAGGAATTTCGAAAAAAACACCATCTCCAACCCTTAAAGTATCAACACCGGTTCTTATAGCAGTGAACTCAAAAGCACCAGAAACAATCTTTGCCTCGGGATTATAATTACTAATTACAATATGGCCATCTCCGTCGGGATTCGTGAAATAGGTATTCCCGTCAAAATCTTCGAAGGCACCGTAATTATTGGAATTTCCACCAAAATCGTACGTTCCCGCTTGCAGATCGGCAACTTTCATGGTTAAAGTCTCATTTTCAGTAACCCCTTGAATTAGAAAACTCCCATCCTCATTTTCTGTCGCGCGTGCATCGATCGATCTATAAAGCTGATTATCTATAACCCCTTGTAGTGCCGGTGAATAGGTTTCTGTATTGTCACAAGAAAGAAATACAAGTAGTATTAGAACGAGGGGCAGTAGTTTTTTCATAATTCCTAAAAGTATATAGGGTTTTCGGCAAATGTAAAAATAAAAGTTTAATCCGTTGAATTTCAACTAAAAATTATAGTATCTTTGCAAACTTAAATTCAGGAAGCTGTTGATCTATTCTAAAGTGATTTTAGAAAGTTTAACAAACAACATTGTAGAGATAATTATCTGATGTTGGGTTTCACAAATTATAACCGAGGTCGAGTACCTCAAAAATTAATTATATGCCTGTAAAAATTAGATTACAAAGACACGGTAAAAAAGGAAAACCTTTTTACTGGATCGTAGCTGCAGATGCACGCTCAAAAAGAGACGGTAAATACCTTGACAAATTAGGGATTTACAATCCAACCGTTAACCCTGCACAAATTGAACTTGATGTTGATGGTGCAGTAAAATGGCTTCAAAACGGAGCGCAACCAACAGACACAGCAAGAGCTATTCTTTCTTACAAAGGAGCGATGATGAAAAATCATTTAGCCGGAGGTGTTCGTAAAGGTGCATTAACCGAAGAACAAGCCGAGGAGAAATTTAATGCTTGGTTAGAAGAAAAAGCAAAAGCTGTTGAGACTAAAAAAGCAAAACTTTCAGACGCAAAGCAAAAAGCCAAAGCTGAAGCCTTAGCTGCCGAAAAAGCCGTAAACGACAAGCGTGCTGCCGATGCTGCCGAAGCTGCTGCTCCTGCAGTAGAAGAAGTTGCCGAAGAAGCTGCTACCGAAGGTACGGAAGAAGCTCCTGCTTCTGACGCTACTCCAATAGAGGAAGCTGCTGCCGAAGCGAAAGCTGAAGAAGCTCCTGCTGCTGAAGACAAAAAAGAAGAAGAGTAAATTTTTATAACGATATGCAAAAGGAGAATTGCTTCTACTTAGGCAAAGTCGTAAAAAAATATAGCTTTAAAGGGGAAGTCTTAGTTAAGTTAGACACAGACGAGCCCGAACTTTTTACTGATATGGAATCGGTTTTTGTGGAACAACACAAAAACCTGATTCCATTTTTTATTGAGCGTAGTTCGCTTCATAAGTCAACCCTGCTTCGTATTCGGTTTGAAGATGTTGATACAGAAGCCGCCGCAGACCAGCTTATTGGCTTACATCTTTATTTGCCGTTAGAGTTTCTTCCCCAACTAAGTGGCAATAAATTCTATTATCACGAAATTATTGGGTACACTGTTAATGATGTTTCCTTTGGAAATGTCGGTAAAATTACCGGAGTTAACGATGCTACCGCACAGGCTCTTTTCGAAATTGATCGTGATGGAAAACAAATACTTATCCCTATCAACGATGCTTTTATCAAAAAAGTAGATAGAACTTCACAAACGATCATTTTAGATGTACCCGAAGGATTGATAGATATCTATCTTTAAAAACTGAAGCATGTCTGCTACTTTTAAATTTAAACAGTTTACCGTAAAACAAGATCGTTGTGCCATGAAAATTGGTACAGACGGAGTGCTACTTGGTGCCTGGACTCCCCTTCCTGAAAATGTAAACAGGATTCTGGATATTGGAGCCGGAACCGGCATCGTCGCATTACAAATGGCACAAAGAACCTATGCCGAAACTATTGATGCCGTAGAAATTGATGAGGATGCCTATGAACAGTGTTCAGAAAACTTCGAGAATTCGCCCTGGGCAGACAGACTGTTTTGCTATCACGCCGCCGCACAAGAATTTGCTTCCTATTTTTTAGATACAGAGGAAGATGAAGAAGAGTCTGAGGAGAAATATGATCTCATTGTTTCCAATCCGCCGTTTTATTCTGAAGATTACAAAACTGCAAGCAAAGCAAGAGATCATGCTCGGTTTAATGATGCGCTCCCCTTTGAGCACTTAATTGGTTGTGTTCATGCCCTCCTCGACGAAACCGGCTTTTTCTCAATTATTCTTCCTAGAAAAGAAGAAGAAGCATTTATTGCGTTAGCTTCGGAAGCAGCTCTATTCGCTAATAAAATTTGCAGAGTACGAGGAACTATAAATTCTGAAGAAAAAAGAAGCATGATCCTATTTTCTTTCCGAAGTGCAGAAACTGTTATTGAAAATCTCACTATAGAAATTTCAAGACATGAATACACCGAAGATTACAAAAAACTGGTGAAGGATTTTTATTTGAAACTATAACAGAAAAGTTCGTTCTAACGGACGTGTTAAACAGGTTGGACCACCACCTCCCTTTATACTAATTTCAATCCCGTTATAGCTAAAAACCTCACATCCCGCCTCAATTAAACATTTTTTTGTGATGGGATTTCCTTCCACCATAACACATTTTCTCGGGGCGATAGCCAGTACATTGCAACCCAAAGACTCGAACTCATCGTCTGGGACTTCTACAAAATTAAAGCCTCTTTTAATGAGCTCATTTCTAAATTTAATAGGCATTAATGGCGAATAAACTACAGCCAAATCTTTATCCACCGGACTCAAAACCGACATAAGATGAAATACATCAGACTTTCCCTTGTAATGCGGCATTTCGGCAACAATAACATCGATTCCCTTCGGTTCTAAAAACGATTTTAGCTGTGAAATTCCCGATTCATTCGTTCTATATGTATGTCCAACAGCCAATGTTTTTTCATCTAACCATGTAACATCTCCTCCTTCCACAGTACCAGGAGATTTGATTTCACCCAAAATTGGAATTGCCAAAGCTTCAAAGGCTCGCTTTTGAGCTAGTGGTTCGCCCACACGTCCATTTTTTCCCATATTGCAAATAATCATTCCGAAGTCGGTTACAATCGAAGCGTCCCTACAATAAATGGAGTCTATCGAGAGCTCCTTTCGCAATGGAAATTTGTAAATCTCAATATGATCTTTATCTAACAAAGCCTCAAAAGACCTGTATTCGGTACGTGCAACATCAAACTTAGGTTTTTCTAAATAGTGCAAAGTTTCCCATTGTGAGCTAAGAAACTCATCTGAGATAAACGCATTTTGAGCAGGTTTAATAAAAACTGATTTTAGTTGCAGAAATTCTGAATGATGCGTTGTTTTCATTTTCTATTTACTTTGATTCCATCTCATTAATAAATAAAAAGGTATAGCGATGAGCACCAATAAAAAACCGTAAAAAACGGTGTCTCTGCCAGATCCAAAAACCGCCCAAATTGCAAAAGCAAAACCCAAACCTGAGAGGCCAAAGGTCTTGAACCAACTATGTGGATGTAATTTTTTATCAATCATAATCATAGCGTAAGCGGCAGCCGTAAATACATAAGGCATAAGTACTGTAAAAACTGTTATCTCCACAATAAATGTAAATTGATCCACTAGCCCTTCAGTAAAGTTCATTAGAAGTACCGCAGACGATAGAAGGCTCCCTAATATAAGTCCAAAAATTGGAGTACCTGCCTTGTTCTCTCTTTTAAAAATCTTCGGAAATAAATTATCTTTCGCTGTTGCCATAGGCAACTGCCCTGTAATTAAAATCCAACCATTGAGAACACCGAGGCCCGATATAATGACACCAACAGCAACAAAATATCCAGCATTTTCACCTCCAAATAATTTAGCAGCTTCTGCAAAAGGTGCTGCTGAATTTTGCAGCGTTTCAATTGGCAGAATTCCGAATAAGACAATAGTACTAAGTATATACAAACAAGTAGTAATAATTGTTCCCATCATAGTTGCTCTTGGGATTGTACTTTCGGGATTCTTAACATTCTCCGCAGGAATGGTAGCACTCTCTATTCCTAAAAATGCATATAGAGTTAATGTAGCAACAACTGGAAATGTTGCAAAATCGCCATTCTCAGTTAGATTGAAATCCGGAAAATTTGAAAATTTAAAAAAGAAAACTCCCCCAATGATTACAAATAGTAATGGCAAAATCTTTAAAGCGGTTGTTACTACTTGCACTTGACCGGAGGTTTTTACACCTCGCGTATTTACCCAGGTAAAAAACCAGATTAAGGACAAGCCCACACTTACCGATAATATTGGACTACTTAACAGTACTGGAAAGAAAAAGCTTAAAGCTCCTACAATAGCTATTGCAATTGCGCCATTACCTACCCAACAAGAGATCCAATATCCCCAAGCAACTAAAAATCCAATAAAATCACCAAATCCTTCTCGCGCAAACGTATATGGACCACCACTTTTATTGACAATTAACTTACTTAGATTACTAAATATTTTGGCCAGAATTAATGCTCCTAGAGATGTAAAAACCCAGCCCAACAAGCTAATACTACCATAAGATGCTAAAGCGGATGGCAAGACAAATATGCCAACACCAATCATATTTCCAATTACAAGTGAAGTGCAAATTATGATTCCAATTTTTTGTGGCTCTTTCCCCATATATTACTAACTTTTAAAGTTTTAAAATTTTATTACGTAAATTTAGGGGATACTAAATTTACACTTTTTTAATGAGGGATAACTATTTTATTCACGCTGATATAAGGCAAGCCGAAACACTACCGTCCTCATTCTATAGAGACCAGTCTGTATTCGATGAAATAAAAGAGCTAATTTTCTTAAGATCATGGCAATTTATAGGAAATGAGGATTTGGTGACATTGCCACAATCTGTTTTTCCTTTCGTATTATTGGATAGCTACTTAACAGAACCTTTATTGCTTACCCGAGACGCTGAGGATACAATTAGTTGTCTTACGAATGTTTGCACTCATCGCGGTAATTTGGTTGCTTTAAATGGCGGCAAATCGAAAAATTTAGTTTGCATGTACCACGGAAGACGTTTTAAGCTCGACGGTACTTTTGTTAGCATGCCGGAGTTTGAAGAAGCCGAAAATTTTCCAAGACCCTGCGATAATTTGCATAAATTTCCTTTAGAAAAATGGGGGCCATTTCTATTCGTTGGGTTAAATCCAGTTTTTGATTTTAAAAAAGTTATTTCCAAAATGAATGAACGCATCGGTTTTCTGCCTTTGGAAGAATTTTCGTTAAATAAAGCTCTCTCAAAAGATTATTTGGTGCACGCGCACTGGGCCTTATACTGTGATAATTATTTGGAAGGTTTTCACGTACCTTTTGTACATGATGGATTAAATGAGGTATTAGACTATGGAAGCTATACCACCGAAGTTTACGACCATTGTTCTTTACAAATAGGGTATACTAACGAAGCTACCGAAACTTTCGACCTACCCGAAGATCACATCGATTATGGAAAAAATGTTGGTGCTTACTATTATTGGGTGTTTCCAAATATGATGTTCAATTTCTACCCATGGGGACTTTCAATAAATGTTGTGAAACCTATTAGTATCAATAAAACTAAAGTGTCGTTTATCTCATATGTCTATGACGAAACAAAGTTAGATAAAGGAGCCGGAAGCTCACTCGAAAAGGTAGAACGCGAAGACGAATTTGTAGTTGAAAATGTTCAAAATGGGGTAAATTCATCCTTTTATAAGGCTGGGAGGTTTTCTCCAACAAGAGAAATGGGCGTTCATCATTTTCATCGATTATTATCAACTTTTCTCAACAAATAATTTCTTTTTCTTGTTAAATATTTTCTTTCAAATAAATGTGATATTCAGTTGCAATACCTAAATTTGGGCATTCTAAAAAACAATTTGATGAAACCCGATTTATTTGAAGCCCCAGATTATTACAATTTAGACGACCTATTCTCCGAAGAACACAAATTAATACGTGATGCAGCTCGTGCTTGGGTAAAACGTGATGTTTCCCCTATAATAGAAGACGCAGCACAAAAGGCAGAGTTTCCTAAATCTATTATTCCCGGACTTGCAGAAATTGGTGCCTTTGGACCCTATATTCCGGAAGAATATGGTGGTGCAGGTCTAGACCAGATCTCATACGGACTCATCATGCAGGAAATAGAACGTGGAGATAGTGGGGTAAGGAGTACCGCCTCTGTGCAATCTTCGTTGGTAATGTACCCTATCTGGAAGTACGGAACCGAAGAACAACGTAAAAAATACCTGCCTAAACTGGCTACCGGCGAATGGATGGGTTCCTTCGGACTCACAGAACCTGATCACGGAAGTAACCCCGCAGGAATGGTGACGAATTTTAAAGATCAAGGCGACCATTATCTGCTCAATGGAGCTAAATTATGGATCTCCAATTCACCTTTCTGTGATGTTGCTGTTGTCTGGGCAAAAAATGAGGAAGGAAGAATTCACGGATTGATAGTAGAACGAGGGATGGAAGGTTTTAGCACCCCCGAAACTCATAATAAATGGTCTCTTAGAGCAAGTGCAACGGGAGAACTCATTTTTCAGGACGTAAAAGTGCCGAAAGAAAATCTGATGCCAAACAAATCCGGTTTAGGTGCACCACTTGGTTGTTTAGATTCTGCCCGTTACGGTATTGCATGGGGTGCAATTGGAGCTGCAATGGATTGCTATGACACTGCTTTGCGCTATTCAAAAGAACGTATTCAGTTTGGAAAACCTATTGGAGCATTTCAATTACAGCAGAAGAAACTAGCCGAAATGATCACCGAGATCACTAAAGCTCAACTCCTCGCCTTTAGACTAGGGCAGCTAAAAAATGAAGATCGTGCAACTTCTGCTCAAATCTCTATGGCTAAGCGAAACAATGTAGATATGGCGATTAAAATTGCTCGTGAAGCACGCCAAATGTTAGGAGGTATGGGGATCACAGGAGAATATAGCATAATGCGCCACATGATGAACCTGGAAAGCGTGATCACTTACGAGGGAACGCATGATATTCATTTGTTGATTACCGGCCTGGATATTACAGGATTTAATGCTTTTAAATAAATGAGAAACTTCATACTACTCGTAGTCTGTTTGGTATGCCTTAAAGGGTATGCGCAAACTAAAGAGCTCAAAGACATAAGTCTTGATGCTCTAATTACCGAAACTCAGTTTAGCAGTGATACCCCGGATGCGATCGAAATGATATGGTGGTTACCCAGATCCTTTTGGAAGGTCTCCTTCGCACAGGACCCAAATGCTTCGGAAGCCGATATTCAAGCGATCGAAGACCTTTTAGGCGATAATGAACTCTTTGCCGTAATAAATGGGAAAATTGGATATTTTGGAGGTATCACCTATACACCACTAAACGAAATTCTAGATGAGATCAGATTTTTCTATAAAGACGAGCAGCTGGTAATCGAAGAAACTGAATCAATATCGCCGGATCTCACAAATTTTCTTTCAATGATGAAACCCATGATGGCTAATATGTTAGGTCCGATGGGTGAAAATTTACACTTTATTGTAGTAAAAAATAACAGAACTTCGAATGTACTGCCCATTGATGCTAATGAGGCAGGAATTTTAAAAGTGGAGATGAATGAGTTTAGCAGAGAGGTTGATCTTCCCTTAGGTAGTTTGCTAATGGAAAAAAAGTGTCCGGAAGACGACAAACTTCTTTCCGGGAAGTGGACCTACTGTCCGTTTCATGGTAAGAAACTGGTATCACAATAAATCATGATTAAAGGCTTCAGAAATTCTGAAGCCTTTTTGTTTTAGGCTATCGAAGATATATCACGGAAATTGTATCTTTAAAAAAGAAACCGGATCAAGTTTTTATTATAAATGTCTTCAAAAACCAGAATCAGTAACGCCTATAAATTGGCTCCACGCATTTCGTTTAACGACGATTCTAAATTTATAATCTTTAGCGACTGTCACAGAGGGGATAACAGTTTTGCAGACGATTTTGCCAACAATAGGAATATCTATTTTCACGCATTAAAGCATTACTACACTTCAAATTTTACTTATTGTGAGCTGGGAGATGGGGATGAACTTTGGGAGAATATTGAATTTAAATCCATTTTCGAGGCGCATCAAAATGTATACGACCTTATGCGTCTTTTTTTCTCTGAAGGAAGGCTCTTTAAATTGGTAGGAAATCACGATATGGTCTTTCTGAATAAAAGCTATGTCGAAAAAAATCTTTACAGTTATTTTAACAAGATCACCGGAAAAGACGAACCTCTTTTTCCCGGGATAAGACTCCCCGAAGGTCTGGTTCTTGTTCACGAAGACACCCAACAGGAAATATTCATGCTTCACGGGCATCAGGCAGATTGGATGAACTATCGCGGATGGAAATTCAATAGGTTCATGGTACGTGCTCTTTGGAGACAACTACAAGTATTTGGTATTAGTGACCCAACGAGCCCCGCTAAGAATTACCGTGAATTAATAAAAGTAGAACGACGTACCAAAAAATGGATCATTGATAACAAAAATATTTTTACGATCACAGGTCATACACATAGACCTCGTTTCCCTGAGCCGGGCGAAATTGCTTATTTTAACGATGGCAGTTGTGTGCACCCGCGAAGTATCACCGGGTTAGAAATTGAAAATGGGGAGATCTCATTAATAAAATGGCAGATAGCTACTACCGAAGATGGTACGCTAAAGGTGATTCGGATTTTACTTGAAGGACCGCAGAAAATTGCCAGCTACATCACTACCTAGATCAAGCCTCTGGCGCCAGCTCTACCTTTAAACCGTCTAACTCGGGAATCATATGTATCTGACACCCCAATCTACTGTTTTCTTTTACATTAAAAGCTTCGGCGAGCATGGCATCTTCATCGTAGCTCATTTCGGGCAGTGTATGGTCACTTAATACGTAACACTGACAGGAAGCGCACATCGCCATTCCCCCACAAATTCCGATAGTACCTTCGGAAGCAAGTTCGTAGGATCGAACAATTTCCATCAAATTCATGTTCATATCGGTTGGAGCCTCAACTTCATGAGCCACCCCTTCACGATCTATAATAGTTATCTTAATGTCTTCCTGCATACTTATTTATTGGGCGTGTTCTAGGTCTGCCTCGAGCAAACCTTCATGTACAATTTAATCTATTGATTTAATTACCGCCTTTGGAGCTTCCTTCTTACTTCCATCAAATCCTTCAACTCCACCTACGGTGGTATATTTCATCACATAACGTTTATTTGGGAAAATTCGTTGATACGCACTCTGACACATAAGCGTAGCCTCATGAAATCCACAAAGGATTAATTTTAACTTTCCGGGGTAAGTATTTACATCTCCAATTGCATAGATTCCCGGAATATTTGTTTGATAGTCTAAGGTATTATCAACTTTTATAGCGTTCTTTTCTATTTCCAACCCCCAATCTGCTATTGGACCCAGTTTTGGGGCTAGTCCGAACAAAGGAATAAAATGGTCACACTCTCTGTTAAACACTTCTGCTCCGCGTTTTATCGTAACCCCTTCAACTTTTTCATTTCCAACAACGCCAACAACTTCGGCAGGAGTGATCATTTCAATTTTTCCGAGGTTTTTTAATTCCTGAACTTTCTCCACACTATCTAATGCACCACGAAATTCATTTCGTCTGTGTATTAGGGTTACGCTTGAAGCCACATCTGTTAGGAATATACTCCAATCTAAAGCAGAGTCTCCCCCACCCGAAATTACCACCTGCTTGTTCCTGTAAAATTCCGGATCACGAATAATATACTCAACTCCTTTATCTTCATATTCTGAAATATTTGATATAGGTGGCTTTCTGGGCTCAAAACTCCCCAAGCCTCCGGCAATTGCAACCACAGGCGCATGGTGTTTAGTCCCTTTGTTAGTAGTTACAATAAAGGTGTCATCCTCCAGTTTTTCTATTGTTTCGGCGCGTTCTCCCAGGGTAAATCCAGGCTGAAAAGGCTCAATTTGCTTCATTAAATTATTAACCAGATCTCCGGCAAGGATCTCCGGAAAAGCAGGAATATCGTAAATAGGTTTCTTCGGATAAATTTCTGAACATTGGCCACCGGGTTGAGGAAGAGCATCGATAAGATGACATTTAAGTTTTAAAAGTCCGGCTTCAAATACTGTAAAAAGGCCTGTGGGTCCGGCGCCAATAATTAAGATATCTGTTTCAATCATATAATTTCCTGCAAAGGCAGAAATTTTTTAGGTTCTACTTTCTTTTAATCTATACTACGTTCTAAAAACTTAAGGGGTAAAATTAACTTTTAATTGTCTTCGGAAATATGACGCGAATCAGTTTTGAACATTTATTACCTGTTCAATTTGAGGTGCATGTTTCTTAATAGTCATTTCCACACCACTTTTTAAGGTCATCTGATTTACAGAGCAACCTACACAAGCGCCTTCAAGTCGGACCTTTACAATTTTTCCGTCCTTATCTACAGACAGCAATGAAATATCACCCCCATCACTTTGTAGAAACGGTCTGATTTCATCTAAGGCTTGCTCAATTTTAGCTGTTAATTCTTGTGCTTCCATATTATTTTTTAATTGCACTACAGCCCGCCATAGTGGTTATTTTAATTGCTTCAGTGGGTGGTAACGCTTTATTTCGTCTCACTGTTTCTTCCACAACTCGCTTGGTGAGAGAATCGAAAGCTTCCTCTAAAGGAGTGGCCGTTTGAAGTGCTGCAGGTCTTCCTGCATCTCCCGCTTCTCTAATACTCTGCACCAGCGGTAATTCTCCCAGAAAAGGCACCTCAAGGTCTTCTGATAGATTTTTAGCACCCTCTTTTCCGAAGATATAATACTTATTATTTGGTAATTCTTCCGGAGTGAAATAAGACATGTTTTCAATAATTCCCAATACCGGAACATCTATGTTCTCCTGTTGAAACATTGCAACTCCTTTCCGAGCATCGGCCAGGGCTACCGTTTGTGGTGTACTCACTACCACCGCTCCTGTTATTGGTAGCGACTGCATAATGCTTAAGTGAATATCTCCTGTTCCGGGAGGAAGGTCGAGAAGTAAGAAATCTAATTCTCCCCAGGCAGCATCAAAAATTAACTGATTCAACGCTTTTGCCGCCATAGGTCCTCTCCATATTACAGCCTGATTGGGCTGTGTAAAAAACCCAATTGAAAGAACTTTTACTCCATAGTTTTCAATAGGTTTCATCTTACTTTTCCCATCAACATTTACCGAAAGTGGTTTTTCCATAGATACATCGAACATAATTGGGATCGACGGACCGTAAATATCGGCGTCTAAGATTCCAACCTTAAAGCCCATCTTCGATAAAGTAACCGCCAAATTTGCTGTAACTGTAGACTTTCCAACACCTCCCTTTCCGGAGGCAACTGCTACAATATTCTGAATTCCGGGAATAGGCTTCCCTTTTATTAAATTAGGATTGGCTGGTTTTGCCGGGGCTTCAACTTTTATATTTACAACCACTTTCGCATTTTGAAAAACATGCTCCTGAATGGCTTTAGTAACATCTGCTTCGGCACGCTTTTTAATGTGCAAAGCAGGCGTTGAAAGTTTTAGATCTACAATAACCTCATCGGCAAAGGTCACCACATTCTGAACAGCACCGCTCTCTACCATATTTTTACCTTCTCCGGCTATGGTGATCGATTCTAATGCTTTATAAATATCTTGTTTATTCAATTTCATACACTCATATTCCATTTATCGCTAGCCTTACTTAGACTAAATCTAAATGCAAAGATAGTGGGAAAACTTCAAACATGGAAGGGGTGCCATTGAAATGATTTATGACCCAATAAGGCGAAGAATTAGCTGTTTGTCACAATTCTTTTGATGGATCCCAAAAGAGTGTTTCAAAATTTTGAATCTGATTTTCAACCACTTCAATACCTTCACTTTCCAATAGTTGTTGCATCAAATTTGTCCCTTCAAAATGATGCTTTCCAGTGAGTAATCCTTTTCTATTTACCACTCTATGGGCCGGCACATCAGAATCCTTTTTAGAGCCATTCATAGCCCAACCCACCATACGCGCACTGCCCGCAGCACCAATGTATTTTGCGATCGCTCCATAGCTGGTAACCCTTCCGAAGGGAATACATTTAGCAACCTCATAAACTTTTTCGAAAAACCCTGTGTCTGCCATGGTTATATTTCCTTTAAGATCTTAAGTAAAGTTATTACAGAAATTATCGCGGTGATCAATCCAATTACGTAGTTCATATTAATTTTAAACGCTCTCTTATTTTCTTTGCTTTTAAAAAACTGCACATACAAGGCAAGAATTACAAAAGTTCCCAATCCCGAAGCTATTGTCGCCACTATTAATCCGGTATGGGTAAACTTAAACCATCCAAATCCGGAGAAGGTGATACTAACATACACCCAATATGGTAATGGAAGTAGGTTTAACACCCCTAAGAACATACCTGAAAAGAATCTATTTGTTTTAGATTTGTTGACCTGCTCAGGGATTTCCCGCCTAGTATCTTTTGCAATGAAAAAAAAGTAGATTGTGATGCAGATAAATATTCCGAGCGCTACTTTTTGCAGCATATCTACAATTTCGGGGTTCATATCTAAATATCTGGCGAATAGTAATGCCACATAAGTTTGGATTACGACGGTAACACAGACCCCAATTGAAAAGAGAATCGCAGACTTTCTGCCTTCTTTCATACTTATTTTAGCGGCAGACATATTTAATAATCCGGGCGGAACTACACCTATAAACGCTGCAATAAAGAAGATAATAAAATTAAAAACTGCAGCCATAAAAAGTGTTTGCAACGTGAATATAACGAAATTCTCTCTAACGGAATTTAAACCTGATATAAGTTATCTTTTTATCCTTTTCTAAATACTGACTCTCATAAAAAGTCTGAATCTGAGTTACTTCCTTTGGAGATTGGTCATTTCCGTAAACATCGTGATGGGCATATTCAATGTTCTCGTCTAACCCGTGTAGAAGGCCGAGGGTATAACCATGCATAAATTCGCTATCAGTTTTTAAATGCATTATCCCGTCCGATTTCAATATGCGTTTGTATTTTTCTAAAAATTCGACATTTGTCAATCTGTGCTTGGTACGTTTGTACTTGATCTGTGGATCGGGGAAGGTGATCCAGATTTCGTCAACTTCATTTTCGGCAAAAAGGTGATCTATAAGTTCTATTTGCATCCGAAGAAAACCAACATTTGATATGTTTTCTTCTAAAGCGGTTTTCGCACCTCTCCAAAAGCGGGCACCTTTTATATCGATTCCTAAGAAATTGGTATCCGGGTTGATTCTGGCAAGATTAATAGAATACTCTCCCTTTCCACAACCGAGCTCCAGCACTATAGGGTTGTCGTTCTTAAAGAAATCCTTTCGCCAATTACCTTTTAACTTATGTGTGTTGTTAAAGATCTCTTCTCTGGTTGGCTGAATTACGTTCGAAAACGTTTCATTCTCCTTAAAACGCTTTAATTTGTTTTTACTACCCACAAATTTAATTTTTTGGTAAAATTAAACAAATATTAGCCCTAACTAGAATGGTTACCTTTGTTTTTAATCATTTTATAAGAATTAGCGGAAGTGACAAGAAAAAAGAAAACCATTTTAATCGCTCCTTTACATTGGGGGCTTGGACATGCCACCCGTTGCATCCCTATTATCAACGAACTTTTAGTTAAAGGATATGATGTAATACTCGCTTCAGACGGGGCTGCATTATTATTACTTCGGAAGGAGTTTCCGGAGTTAAGATGGGTAGAACTGCCATCGTACAATATCACTTACCCTAAAAATGGAACTTATTTTAAATGGTCACTTTTTCTGAAGCTTCCGAAGATCAAAAAAACCATAGCTTTAGAACATAAAATGGTGAAGGAATTAATTTCCGAAATGCAGATCGATGGTATCATTAGCGATAATAGATTTGGTGTGAGAAATAAAGAAGTCCCTTCTGTATTTATAACTCACCAGCTAAATGTATTAACCGGAAACACTTCTTTCCTAAGCAGTAGAATGCATCAAAAGATCATAAAAAAATTCGATGAATGTTGGGTGCCTGATGTAAATTCATCCACCAACTTAAGTGGAAGGTTAGGACATCTTTTAGATACTAATCTTAAGATTAAATACATCGGGATCCTGAGTAGAATGAAAAAAAGAGAATTACCGGTGAAGTATGACCTTATGGTGCTAATTTCGGGTCCGGAGCCACAGAGAACCATATTTGAAGAAAAAGCAATGGAGTCGTTCTTGGGTAATTCTAAGAGAGTCCTACTAGTGAAAGGATTAGTAGAAAACGAGCAAAAAACTGACAGAATAGGAAATATTACTGCGGTTAACTTTATGCAAACCTCAGAACTTGAAACGGCGATCAACGAAAGTGAGATTATAATTTCACGTTCCGGTTATACCACCATTATGGACCTTTCGGTAATGGAGAAAAAAGCATTTTTTGTACCAACTCCCGGCCAATACGAGCAACAGTATCTTGCAAAACGACTAAAAGAATTTGGAATGGTGCCATATAGTCGGCAGGAATATTTTTCAGCAAATAGAATTAACGAAGTCCCTTTTTACAAAGGATTAAATAGCTTTAATAATAAAACAGATTTTACAGGGTTATTGGAGCTTTTCGAGCGTAAATGAAAATTCGGAGCCAATAGAAATCTGACTCTCAACATAGATCTTTTCATTGTGAGCTTCAATAATATGCTTTACGATAGATAGGCCCAAACCGCTGCCTCCTTCCTTTCGGGATCCACTTTTATCTACACGATAAAAACGTTCAAAGATCCTTGGAAGATGTGACTTCTCAATTCCCTCACCATTATCTCTTACTCTAACGATCACTTTATTTTTGATAAGGTGTTCAATACTAATTTCGGTGGTTCCGTCCTGTTTTCCGTATTTAACCGAGTTAACGACCAAATTGGTTAAAACCTGTTGAATACGTTCCTTATCTGCATACACCATGATTGGATCCAGATAGTGGATGTCGAAAATGAGACTTATATTCTTCTTTGCGGCCTTCATTTCAATAAGGTCGAAAACATTCTGTACCAAGCCAACAATATCAAAAGATTCCTTATTAAGATCTAAACCACCTACTTCAAGCTTTGTGATCATATCGAGGTCTTTGATGATATAAGTGAGTCTCTCTATTCCCTTACTAGCCCGTTGCAGGTATTTTTTTCGCACATTTTTATCATTCATTGCACCATCCAGCAGTGTTAAAATATAACTTTGAACAGTAAAAAGCGGAGTTTTTAATTCGTGGGAAATATTCCCAATAAATTCTTTTCTATAATTCTCACGTATTTTCAGAGTTTCAATTTCGAGTTTTTTGTTCTCCGCAAAACGCCCCACTTCTTTGGTGAGAGTTGCCATATCTGTGGTAATTTGCTGTTTGCTAAAAGAAGTAGCATCTAACAAACTTACCTCATCGTAAATATTTTTTATACGCCTGTAAATAAATCGTTCTACTCGCGATTGGATAATAAAGAATGAAAACAGATAGCATACGATCGCAAAACCGGGGAGAAACCAAAAATTTATGTCTTCAAAAAAATAAAAAAAAACACCCATAGCGAGTGTTAAAAACAAAGTGATATAGGTAGAGGTATATGCAGCAAATGTATATGTTTTCCTAAATCCCTGTGCCATTATTCGACAAACTTATAACCAACTCCCTTAACGGTTTTAAATTTTTCGTCGCCAATCTTTTCGCGAAGTTTTCTAATGTGCACATCTATGGTTCGTCCTCCAACAACCACTTCATTACCCCATACGCGATCTAAAATGTCTTCTCTTTTAAAAACCTTTCCCGGTTTTGATGCTAAAAGCGCCAGAAGTTCAAACTCCTTGCGCGGAAGTACGATTTCTTCTTTTCCAACAACAATTTTATACTCCTCCCGATTAATAACCAGATTTCCGAGTGTTATAGATGTGTCTTCAGAATCTAACTCTTTAAAACGCCGCAACAGCGCTTTAACTTTACTCACCAAAACCTTAGGTTTAATGGGTTTAGTGATATAGTCATCGGCTCCGGCGTCAAATCCTGCTACCTGCGAATAATCCTCGCCACGTGCAGTTAAGAAAGTAATCACTGTTTCAGATAATTCCGGTATACTTCTAATCTTTTCGCATGCCTCGATCCCATCCATCTCCGGCATCATTACATCCAGGATTATAAGATGTGGCTTGTGTTTTTTAGCCTTAGAAATTGCTTCTAGTCCGTTTTCTGCCGTGATCACGTCGTATCCTTCCGAAGAGAGATTATATCCTACGATTTCCAAAATATCCGGTTCATCATCTACTAACAAAATTCTAGTGTCTTTTTTCTTCATTACCTATTTCTATTGTCAAAGGTTAAAGATACTACTAAATCCCTTTTCAACATATTTTCCATACTAATTGTTAACGTTTAGGTAACATTTAAAGTGGCTAACGAAGAGAGCATATGCTTTAAAAATCTCCTGTTTTTGTAGAAGCCTTTTTTTTATTCCCTACTTTTGAGCAGGATCTAATCTGAAAAACCTTATGCTTGAAAAAGACATTTTTTCTATTACTTCGGAAGAAGATTTTGAAGCTTTGGCGCTCAAAATCTTCAGGTTTCAGCATGAAAATGTCAAGGTTTATCGTGAGTTCTGTGATCTTCTGAAGATCGATCCTTCAAAAATAAATAACTCTGCCAACATCCCGTTTCTTCCCATTCAGTTCTTTAAAAGTCATAAAGTAATTCTAAAAGGCCTTTCCGATGAAACCATATTCACAAGTAGCGGAACCACCGGAAGCATTACCAGTAAGCACTTTGTAGCTAATCTCCCTTTGTATGAGAAAAGTTTTTCACAGGCTTTTAAAGAAAACTATGGTGATCCTTCAGAAGTGGTAATACTTGCATTATTACCCTCATATCTGGAGCGTGAAGGTTCTTCTCTCATCTATATGGTAGATTGGCTCATCAAAAAAAGCAATAACCCCCACAGCGGTTTCTATTTACACGACACCGATGCATTAATAGAAAAACTAAGATTTCTTGAATCGCAAAAGATAAAAACTGTTTTAGTAGGAGTTTCTTATGCCTTGCTCGACCTAATCGAGAAGCAACCATTTCAATTAGAAAATACCATCGTGATGGAAACAGGAGGGATGAAAGGGAAACGAAAAGAGCTGGTAAAGGAAGAACTTCACGAAATACTAAAAAAAGGCTTTGGGGTTTCCGAAATACACAGTGAATATGGCATGACCGAATTACTTTCTCAAGCATATTCTCATAGCAAAGGGATATTTACCACTCCGCCATGGATGAAAGTGCTTATCCGCGATCCTGAAGACGCTCTTACTTTGGTCACTGCGAAAACAGGTGGGATCAATGTAATCGATCTTGCAAATTTGTATTCATGTTCCTTTATCGCAACCCAGGACCTGGGTAAAAAATACAGTGATAATAGTTTTGAAATTTTAGGTAGATTTGACACCAGCGACATTCGTGGCTGTAATTTAATGGTACTTTAATGACGCAAAAACAGCAAACCACAAGCGATGGGTGCCTTTGGATCTTTATCACAATGGTAATAACCGTGGTAAGTTTCGGATTTATTAAAATACTTACGGGGGTTTCAGATTTATTTGCAATTGCAATCGCGCTCGTAATCGCAATAATCCTTACTTCGAAGATGTTAGGGCGTCCTTCGTTAAGATCTCTGTTGAGAAATGTTTTGGTTATTTTCGTATTGGTCATCGGAATAAAAACTGCAGGAAATTTTCTGATTAATTTGTTAAAAACATTCGAGTTTGAACACAGCACTTTCACTTCCGAAGAAATTGTAACAAACGATTATATCCTTGAAAGAAATGATACGATTCCTGTATTTAAGAGCAGCCGATTCTGGAAAGATAATTACGGAAATAGTTATACCGGCGATCTGGCAGTTCGCGAAAGAGACTTTACATCACTTCGGAACCATATTAATAATTATGTTCCACCCGCCGGTGGTAATTTTTGGGGAAATCTCTACCGGTATATGGATAAAAAAGACACCCCGAGTCTCGATCTGGTCATTGAAACTTTCAAGAAAATAAATGAGGAGAAACAACTCGATCAGATGGAATTTGCCGAAATGGTGGTGAGTTGTATTCAAGATATTCCCTATTCCTTTGTATTTCAGGAAAAGTGTCTGCCCGCAAGTTATTATGAAGATGAAATAAAAACCATTTTAGAGAAATGCCCCGAGTGCTGTATTGGAAATGTAGCTTATGGCGTTCAAAATCCTGTGAGTTTTATACAAAATTTAAAAGGTGATTGCGATACTCGTACGGTATTGATCTATTCTATTTTAAAATACTTTAATTACGATGTAGCTATCCTTAACAGTGATTTTTACAGACATTCCATCATAGGAATCCATCTGCCCGCCAGTGGCCTGAATAAAATTTATAATGGAAAAAAATACATCCTTTGGGAAACTACTGCCAAGTACTTTAAAGCGGGCGATCTACCTGCCACATTCAACGATGTAACCTATTGGAACGTTGTACTAACCAGCAAATAATATTATTATGAACGAAGAACTTTTTACACTAGCACTTCTCGAGATCGTTTTTTCGATCGTGATAACCGTTGTGATCATCTTTGTTTCACACAAAATGCTAAAATGGCTTTTTTTCAGAAAAGAAGAACTGGACGGACCTAATCTTTCCTTTAGCATTTTCACCTCAGGGATCGTTATTTCTTTAGGATTAATTTTAAGTGAGATCTTACCATCTATAACGAATGTAATTCGCATTAGTTCTAATCAATCGGAATCTGTGGATATTAGCACTATAATAATCTATTCCAGTCTTTATCTCTTAATAGGATTTTTGGCTGCAGTCATAATAAATGCGTCTGTTTTCTTTCTGTTTTCTATTCTTACTAAAGGTGTGAACGAATTTAACGAGATCAAGAAAAACAATTTATCTGTTTCTATTCTTGTTGTAGCAATTCTTATTAGTATTACGCTTATTGTTAAGGAAAGTATCGCTCTTTTAATTAGTTCGATAATCCCATATCCGGAAGTTACAAATTACTTGTAAGGTTGTAAGTGTTTAAAGTTTAAACCGACTTACCCGTCACTATGGAGAAGATTTTACTAGTCACTTTTATATTCATCACCTCGCTAGGGTTTGCGCAGGAACATGTGAACACCAAAAATGGTTATGCGGCCGAAGGCTACGACGTGGTTTCTTATTTTTCGAATGTAGCAAAAAAGGGAGATGAAAAATATAGCACCACCTTTCAAGGGGTGAAATATAAATTCAGTTCTAAGAAAAATCTCGACATTTTTAAAAGTGATGCTATTCAATATATTCCACAATATGGCGGATTTTGTGCATATGCTGTGGCAGTAAAAAATGAAAAAGTAGGAGTTAATCCTAAAACATTTCAGGTTGTGGATGGTAAGTTATACCTGTTTTACAATAGTTGGGGAGTTAATACCCTCGACAAATGGAACGAAGAAGATCCAAAAGATTTGATGCTAAAAGCAGAATCAAATTGGAATAGCATTGTGAAGAAGGGAAGTTAAAAACCCTCTCATAATTTGTTGGTTAGTTTGTAAAACCCCAAATCGACTTGATTTGGGGTTTTTACTTTTAAACTACCTTAATGATAAAGTAATTTTTCTTACCTCGTTGCAACAAGACGAACTGCCCATTGATAAGATCGTTATTTGTTACTTTAAAATCGTCGGTTACCTTTTCACGGTTTACCGAAATTGAATTCTCCTTTAATGCTCTACGGGCCTCCCCGTTAGATTTTAAGAATCCTGTCTTTTCTGCCAAAGCACCTATGATATCCAGACCGTCATTTATTTCAGATTTCGATATTTCTGCCTGCGGAACACCTTCAAAAACATCTAAAAATGTCTGTTCATCCAGCGACCTTAGGTCGTCGGAAGTTGATTTTCCGAAGAGAATTTCGGAAGCCTTTACCACTTTTTCAAAAGCCTCTTCGCTATGAACGGTTGTAGTCACTTCTTGCGCCAAGCGTTTCTGAAGCAATCGCATATGTGGAGCAGTTTTGTGCTCTGCAACCAAAGCTTCAATAGTTGGCTGATCTAAAAAGGTAAAGATCTTTATATATTTTTCTGCATCATCGTCGCTGGTGTTTAACCAATATTGATAGAATTTGTATGGAGAAGTTCGGTTTGCATCCAACCAAACATTTCCTCCTTCACTTTTTCCAAACTTACTTCCATCGCTTTTAGTGATCAACGGACAAGTAAGTGCATATCCTTTACCTCCACCAATTCTACGAATTAATTCGGTTCCGGTGGTTATATTCCCCCATTGATCGCTACCTCCCATTTGTAAGGTACAATTGTGCTCTCTGTACAAGTGTAAAAAATCATAACCCTGCACTAATTGATAGGTAAATTCTGTAAACGACATTCCATCGGCTCCCTCCCCGGTGAGGCGACTTTTCACCGAATCTTTCGCCATCATATAATTAACCGTAATATGCTTTCCAACATCACGAATAAAATCTAGAAAGGAAAACTCCTTCATCCAATCGTAATTGTTAACCATTACAGCTTGATTCTCTGCTCCCGAAGAAAAATCTAAAAACTGAGATAACTGTTTTTTTACACATTCCTGATTGTGACGCAGAGTTGCTTCATCCAACAGATTTCGTTCGCTGGATTTCCCGGAAGGATCACCAATCATTCCTGTAGCACCTCCTACTAAAGCAAAGGGTTTATGTCCGCAACGCTGATAGAAAGACAAAAGCATTATAGGTACTAAGTTACCTATGTGAAGTGAATCTGCGGTTGGGTCGAAACCCACATAAGCAGAGCGCATTTCTTCTAATAGATGCTGTTCGGTATCCGGCATTACATCATGAACCATACCGCGCCATTGCAGTTCTTCAACAAAATTTTTCAAACTCATTCTTAAATTTTGCGTAAAGGTATGCAGTTGGTTTAGAAAATGAAAGCGTAATATAAAAAAGAGTATTTTTGAAATATGATTTTAGTCACAGGCGGAACCGGTTTGGTAGGTTCACATTTATTATATTTTCTTCTGAAAGAGAACAATTCGGTTCGTGCTATTCATCGAAATACCAGTGATCTTCAAGCTGTAAAAAAAGTATTTTCGTATTACACTGAAGCTTCCGAAGAAATTTTTAAAAAGATAGAATGGATAGAGGCAGACATCACAGATATTCCTGCACTAACTCTGGCTTTTAAGGATATTATGTATGTTTATCACGCTGCCGCATATATTAGTTTCGATCCCAAGCACTATCGAAAACTGAAAAAGGCAAACATAGAAGGAACCGCAAATGTGGTAAATCTGTGTATTCAGAATAAGATAAAGAAACTCTGTTATGTAAGTTCGATCGCTACGCTTGGAAAATCCGAAAATGGCAGTCTGGTTAACGAAGCGACTCAATGGAATCCTGAAGAAGATCACAACGTTTATAGTATCACTAAATACGGGGCAGAAATGGAAGTCTGGCGGGGAACGCAGGAGGGTGTTGATGCGGTAATCGTGAATCCGGGAATTATCTTTGGTTCCGGATATTGGAATTCGGGCAGTGGAGTGATCGTAAAAATGGCAAACAAACAAATTCCGTTTTACACTTCTGGAGGATCGGGAATAGTTGATGTAAAAGATGTCGTTTCGATAATGATCAAATTAATGAAGAGTGAAATAGTCAATAAAAACTACATTTTAGTAAGTAAAAATATTAGTCACAAAGAGTTACTTTCAGAATTGGCAATGTTACTTCAAAAGAACCCACCAAGGAATTACATTTCTAAATGGATATTGGTTTTATTTACTAAAATTGATTGGTTCCTGAACAAGATTTTCGGAACAAAGAGAAAATTGTTAAGAGCTACTGTAGATTCACTTTACAACCAATCGTTTTATGACACTACACGAGTTAAAACCGATCTAAATATAAGCTTTACACCTTATAAGGAAACACTGGAAAGAGTATCTTTAAATTACTCTAAGGAATCCTGATCGACCTCTATTTCTTGCGGTTCAATGAGTTGAGGAGCCTTGTTAAAAACGCTCAATGTATCTGCCTCGAGTGCATCAATACTATCCAGGTTAAAGCCTCTAATACTATCCTGTCTGCGTTTCTCTGCGCGCTCTTTTTCAATGATCTTATACACACTATCCGTACGGGCTTTAATACCATTCAATTTTTGCTCTACTCTTTCGAACAAGCTGTTGTACAAATTTAAGTTGGAAGTGTAATAGTCGTTGCTTCTGGCGAATTGTGAACTATCTATTTTAAATTTCTTAAAAATAAAGGAATCTAATTTGAGGCGCTTCTTTCTTATTTCCTTAATATCGTAGCTTCTGGCGGCGTTAATTAAATAAGTTTCGGTAAGAATATCGACCATTTGATCCTGAGGAATTAGATCTTTAGGTTCTTCCGGGCGTTTTACATCCTGACAACCAACAATGATAACAACTATTAAAAGTGCTAAAATATTTCTCATTAACGGTTAAAAGTTAGGCGTTCCGACTTTCCTCTATTTGGAAACTTACCATTTTCATATACTAAGGTACCATTTACAAATGTATGTGTTACTCGCGATTTAAACGTCGTACCTTCAAAAGGAGACCAACCACATTTATAAGCAATATTTTCTTTATTAACCGTCCAAGGGGATAACGGATTAACAAGAACAAGATCTGCTTTATATCCTTTTTTGATATAACCTCTATCCTTAATTTGAAATAAGATCGCCGGGTTGTGTGCGGTTTTTTCAACCAGTTTTTCAACTGTAATATAACCTTTATGATGCATTTCGAATAAGGCTTCCAACGCGTGTTGTACCAATGGGCCTCCCGAAGGTGCTTTGGTATAAATATTATTCTTCTCCTCGAGCGTATGCGGTGCATGATCGGTGGCTATTACATCTATCCTATCGTCATTAAGAGCTTTCCATAAACCATCCTTGTCTTTTTGCGTTTTCACCGCAGGATTCCATTTTATTTTAGTTCCCTTAGTTGTGTAATCAGCATCGGTAAACCATAGGTGGTGAATACAAACTTCGGCAGTGATCTTTTTTTCTGAAAGAGGTTTCTTATTGCTGAATAAGTGCGTTTCCTTTTCAGTAGAAAGATGAAATACATGAAGTCTGGCACCCGTTTTCTTTGCCAGCTCTATTGCCTTTGAAGAAGAAATATAACAAGCTTCCTCACTTCTAATGAGAGGGTGCATCTCAATTGGAATATTCTCTCCGTATTCGGAAAGATATTTTTCCATATTATTTTTAATGGTAGCTTCGTCTTCGCAGTGCGCAGAAATTAGCAGTTTAGTTTTACTGAAGATATTTTCAAGAACCTCCGGATTATCTACCAGCATGTTCCCTGTTGATGAGCCCAAAAATAACTTCAATCCGGCTACCTTGGTTTCATCGACCTTCAAAATTTCTTCTAAATTATCGTTGGTACCGCCAAACATAAAAGAATAATTAGCCCACGAAGTGTTTTTGGCAATTTCAAACTTATCCTCAAGCAATTCAATGGTGGTAGCTTGAGGCACCGTGTTAGGCATTTCTATAAAACTGGTAATCCCTCCGGCGACGGCCGCCTTAGATTCGGTTTCAATGGTTGCTTTATGAGTTAATCCGGGTTCTCTAAAGTGTACCTGATCATCGATCATTCCAGGAATAAGATAGCACCCATCGGCATCGATGACTTTAGTTTCCGAAGATTTCACACTTATACTTTCTGAAACTTCGGCGATAATATCATTTTCTATACGAACATCACCTTTAAAGGTTTTTCCTTCATTAACTATGTTCGCGTTTTTTATTAGAATAGTTTGCATTAAATATCGAAACGATTAAATAAACTTTTTAATTTCATTGAGAAAACTCCGAAAATTGCTTCGGAAATAATTCCGTTACTCATTTTAGATTCTCCCTTTGTTCTGTCTGTAAAAACTACCGGCACTTCTTTGATCTTAAACTTACTGAGATAGGTTTTAAATTTCATTTCAATCTGAAATGCATAACCTACAAACTGAATCTTGTCGAGATTTATTTTCTCCAACACTCGTCTTTTATAGCAAATAAAACCTGCAGTTGTATCATAAATATTCATTCCGGTTATAAAACGAACATATTTTGACGCTAACCAGGACATCAATACCCTACTCATTGGCCAGTTTACGACGTTAACTCCTGTTACATAACGCGATCCTATTGCCATATCATTTCCATTGCGGTCACAGGCGTTATAAAGTCGGATCAAATCGTTCGGATTATGAGAGAAATCGGCATCCATTTCAAAGATATACTCATAATCACGTTCCAGCGCCCATTTAAATCCTGCGATATACGCCGTGCCCAATCCCAATTTGCCTTTTCGTTCTAACAAAAAAAGGCGTTGATCAAAGCGTTCCATTAACCCTCTTACCGCATTGGAAGTTCCATCTGGCGAATTATCATCAACGATTAGAACATCGAAGTTGCGTTGCAGGGAAAATATGTTTTGCAGCAAGCGTTCAATATTGCCAATTTCGTTATAAGTGGGTACCACCACCAGGGCATTAGACATACTCCTCTTTTTTGAGCAAATGTACCGTTTTTTGACTAATTAAATGTGAAGGAAAATCTAATTCAGGTACATTCAAGCGTTTTATTTTACAGTACCTTTGCATAAATTATTTTGTGGAACCAGTTGTACGATATACAGACTCTTTAGATTGGGTGACCTTGTGTTTAATGGGTTGTATATTACTTTTTACTTTAGCTAAATATTTATATCCAAAACGATTTCAGGAGTTCGTGTTGCTTTTTTTTACGAATAAATATTTTCTGGTTCATGGCAAGAACGAAGACATAAAGCATCCTTTCAATGTATTACTGTTCGTAACTCAGGTTATTTCGGTATCCTTGTTTCTCTATTTATTCGTCTCACTTGTAAGTCCGAAATTAGCCCAGCAAAATTCCTGGCTATACGTTCAAATTTGTACAGGATATATCGTTTTCATTCTGGTTAAATTTTCAATTGAAAAAATTATTGGCGAGATCTTTTCTATTGGAGGGCTTGTAAATAATTATCTCTATCAAAAATTAAGTTACAGGAATTTATTGGGTATTCTATTTTTTATTGGCAACCTGATATTTTATTATGTGGTAGATCCAAATTTAAATATTTTAATAGGAGTGCTTATTTTTATGATCGTTTTAAACGCTATCGCATTGTTCTACAGTTATAAAACCAGCGGAAATTTAATTTTAAGTAATTTCTTCTATTTTATTTTGTATCTTTGCGCACTTGAAATTTCACCCTATATCATACTATATAAAGCATTGATATAGTGATAATAAATTTGCCTATGAAAGTGAAAACTATTTTGGTATCCCAGCCAGAGCCTAAAATTGAAAATTCTCCCTATTTTGATTTGATCGAAAAGCAAAAGGTGAAGATAGATTTTGTTCCTTTTATCCACGTAGAAGGGGTTTCAGGTAAGGATGTACGTTCCCAAAAAGTTGATCTTACTCAGTATACTGCAATTATATTAAATAGTAGAAATTCTGTGGACCACTTCTTTAGAATTGCTGAAGAATTGCGTTTTAAAGTTCCCGATTCTATGAAGTATTTCTGCCAAAGTGAAGCGGTGGCATACTACCTTCAGAAATATGTTGTATATAGAAAGAGAAAGATCTATGTTGGTAAGAGAACTTTTACAGAACTCTCTCCACTTATTAAAAAATATAAGAATGAGAAGTTCTTACTTCCTTCGTCAGATAAACTTAAGCCTGAAATTCCGAGTGTATTAAATGAGTTAAAGGTTGATTGGAAACAATGTGTTTTTTATAAAACAGTGGTAAGTGACTTAAGTAATTTACGCGATGTGTATTACGATATTCTTGTGTTCTTTAGTCCAAGCGGAATAGAATCTCTCTTTGAGAATTTCCCTGATTTCGAACAAAATGATACTCGAATTGCCGTATTTGGAAACACAACGGTAAAGGCTGCCAATGAGAAAGGATTGCGCGTAGATATTCAGGCACCTACTCCCGAAACACCTTCAATGACTATGGCATTAGAAAAATATATCAAAGAAGTAAATCACAAAAAGTAGTATTTACTTTTCTTAAACATAAAAAAGGCTCGCCAATGGCGAGCCTTTTTTATGTTTACAAAATTCCGGTTTTTTAACCAATAGGTGCTCCGGCTAGAATTTCGTCGTTCGCATATTCTTCAAACTTAGCAAAGTTCTCTTTAAAAGAAACTGCCAGTTCTTTTGCTTGAATATCGTAAGCCTTTTTGTTGTTCCATGTTTCTCTCGGATTCAGAACTTCATTAGGCACATTCGGACAATTTTGTGGTACTTGTAAACCAAAAACCGGATGTTTCTCAAAAGCCACATCATTTAGTTTCCCATCTAACGCAGCAGTGATCATTGCACGCGTATATTTCAACTTCATTCTACTTCCAACGCCGTAAGGCCCACCGGTCCAGCCCGTGTTTATCAACCAAACATTCACGCCAGCTTCCTTCATCTTTGCACTTAACATTTCGGCATATTTTGTAGGATGTAATGGCATGAATGGCGCTCCAAAACAAGCTGAAAAGCTCGGTGTTGGTTCGTTAATTCCTTCCTCAGTTCCTGCAACTTTCGCAGTATAACCACTAATAAAGTGATATGCGGCTTGTCCCGGTGTAAGTTTTGAAATTGGAGGTAACACACCAAAAGCATCTGCCGTTAAGAAGAAAATATTCTTAGGGTTTTTACCAATTGATGGCTCCTGTATATTATCAATATGGTAAATAGGGTAACTTACTCTGGTGTTTTGAGTAATGGAAGTATCAGTATAATCAACTTCCCCGTTAGAATCCATAATAACATTTTCAAGAATCGCACCCGGCTTGATCGCATGATAGATATCTGGCTCGTTCTCTTCGGAGAGGTTTATAACCTTAGCATAACAACCACCTTCAAAATTGAAAATAGTGTTTTCGGCAGTCCAACCATGTTCGTCATCTCCAATAAGTTTTCTTTCCGGGTCTGCTGAAAGAGTTGTTTTACCTGTTCCAGACAATCCGAAGAAAATAGCGGTTTCACCATTTTCTCCAACATTTGCCGAACAGTGCATTGGCATAGTATTCTTGTCTACCGGAAGAATAAAATTAAGTGCCGAAAAAATTCCTTTTTTGATCTCTCCCGTGTAACCGGTTCCTCCAATTAATGCAATTTTCTTGGTAAAATTAAGGATCGCAAAATTATGCTGACGTGTACCATCAACTTTTGGATCGGCCATAAAACCGGGCGCGTTGACAATAAGCCATTCCGGATCAAAATTTTCCAATTCAGCTTCGGTTGGCCGTAAAAACATGTTATGAGCAAACATATTAGACCAAGGATATTCGGTTATAACACGAATATTCAATTTATAGTTTTCATCTGCACAAGCATAACTATCGCGGACGTAAACCTCTTTTTCAGAAAGATAATCTGCTACTTTATCATACAAAGCATCAAACATCGTTGGAGGGAAGGGAATATTAATATTTCCCCACCACACCTTATCACGTGTGATATCATCCTTTACAATAAAACGATCCTTAGGAGATCTACCGGTAAATTCACCGGTGTTAACAGCCAAGGCACCACTATTTGCTACCTTACCTTGTCCTTTTTCTAATGTTTCGTTGTGAAGTTGCTCTGAGGAGAGTTGATAATTAACTTTTGCATTCTTGATTCCGTAATTATCCAGCGAAATCGTTTTCGTAGTTTGGTTTTTAGTGACCATACTTAAATTTAATTGTTGTGGGTACAAAAATAATAAATCTCCTAGAGATAGAGTGTTTAAAAATATATAATTATCACTACTTGATTGTTAATAATCCGTAGGCTAAACGCAACCACCCAAATATAAATAATAGCCCTCCAATTGGAGTGATAGGTCCGGCAAACGAGACATTAAACGATAAGAGTTCTTTCATCGATAATAAATAGATTGAACCTGAGAATAAAATAATTCCAAAAATAAAGAACCAAAACACCCAACTTCGGGTTGCTTCAGGAATTTTTTCTGCAAAACCGAGCACGAACAAAGCAAGAACATGATACATCTGATAACGGACCCCGGTTTCGAAGGTGTTTAGTGCACCAGCATCTACTAATTCCTTTAATCCATGCGCGCCATAAGCACCAATTGCAATAGTTAGAGCGGCTAGCAAACAACTTGTTATTACAATTTTTTTGTCAAAATAATTCATAGAGTATTACACAATTTAGTACTTTCGCTTTGTTTGAAAAAACACTACAAAGTTAACAAAAAACCTAGCATGAGAAATATATTGATTATTGGAGCCGGACGATCTGCAACCAGCTTAATTCGCTATTTATTAGATAAATCTGAAGCAGAAGAACTTTTTATAACTATTGGAGATATTTCAATTCAATCTGCCCAAAAATTCACTAGTGACCATCCTAATGCCAGAGGTATCTTACTAGACGTATTTAATGATCCCCAGCGAAGAGAAGCCGTTTCAAATAGTGATCTGGTAATTTCTATGCTTCCTGCAAGATTTCATATAGAGGTTGCTAAAGATTGTTTAGAGTTTGGTAAACATTTAGTTACAGCTTCTTATGTTAGTGACCAGATGCAAGTTCTACATCCCAAAGTAAAATCGAAGGGGTTGGTATTTATGAACGAAATAGGTCTGGACCCGGGCATAGATCATATGAGTGCAATGCAAGTGATAGATCGAATTAGAGAAAAGGGTGGTAAAATGCTCCTTTTCGAATCTTTTACCGGCGGGTTAATTGCACCCGAAAGTGACAATAACCTTTGGAACTACAAATTTACCTGGAACCCAAGAAACGTTGTACTTGCCGGTCAGGGAGGTGCTGCCGAATTTATTCAGGAAGGTAAATACAAATATATACCGTACCACAGACTCTTTAGAAGAACTGAGTTTATTGATGTGGAAGGCTACGGGAAATTTGAAGTCTATGCGAATAGAAATTCGTTAAAATATCAATCGGTGTATGGACTCAACGACATCTTAACATTGTATCGAGGAACCATTAGGCGAGTTGGTTTCAGCAAAGCGTGGAACATGTTCGTTCAGTTAGGAATGACAGATGATAGTTACAGCATGCCAGATACGGAAAATCTTTCATACCGGGATTTTGTAAATTCATTTCTACCATATTCTCCTACAGATTCGGTGGAGCTGAAATTACGACATAACCTACGCATAGATCAAGACGATCTGATGTGGGAAAAATTGCTGGATCTTGATATTTTTAATAGCGAAAAAACCATAGGAATAAAAGACGCAACCCCGGCTCAAGCCCTTCAGAAGATACTAATGGACAAATGGACCTTAGATCAAGATGATAAAGATATGATCGTGATGTATCACAAATTTGGGTACGAACTAAACGGAAAAAAATATCAAATAGATAGTAATATGGTTTCCATAGGTGACGACCAAACCTATACTTCTATGGCCAAAACCGTAGGCTTGCCTGTCGCTATCGCTGCCATAAAAATTCTAAATGAAGAGATCGTGACACCGGGAGTTCAACTCCCAATTACGAAAGAAGTTTATGAGCCCATTTTAAAAGAGTTGGAAAAATACGGAATCACTTTTAAAGAGAACGAAACCACCTATCTAGGGTACAATCCGGATAATGTAATAGGTTAAGCTAATGAATCGAAAAAACTGTTTAACCAGTTTAGTTTTTCTCTTGTCCTGCCTTATTCATGCTCAGGAGAAAAAGACATATTATTTCAATGAAGTCTCAGATAGAATTACTTCGGTAGAATTCAAAAATGGTATAAACTATCAATTCAATCTTCCTAGAACCGTAGAAAATGACACGGCAGTTTTCAATCTTCTTATTGCTCGACAAAGTTATGGGCAATTGAATTCAGAAGAAAGAAAACAATTTTTCCAATTGCTTGAGAAAACCACAAACAATAAAGTAGATACCTCCACGACGGTAATCATCAATTTTTTCCATGGGGGTGAAGGAAAAAGTATAAAACATCACACTCGCGACAGGCCTTATATATCAAAAACCAGGAAGATAAAAGAACTAACTCAGTTCTTCATTACTGAAAAAGGATATTTTTACAGTCATAGAAAGCCTCCCGTATTTGAAGATGCCTACGATATTATACGCCGTCTATTCTTTCCAATTCACTTTCGGGGTGGAAACTACCTAATCATAAAACCCGACGGAAGTTTTTATAGATATTACGGCGAATATCCACAATCCGAGATCATTCCGAAGGCATTATCTACTTGGAAAACAACCGTTAAAAACTAATACGCCCTTATCTTCTCCCCAGAAATACCGTAATAAAGTAGAGTAGAGTGGCCAATGAGCCTAAGGCTGCGACTACATAGGTTCGTGCCGCCCATTTTAAAGCATCTTTAGCCCCGGCATGCTCTTGCTGAGTCACCATATTATTTTGCTCCAACCAGGCCAGCGCACGATTACTAGCATCAAACTCAACAGGAAGTGTGATAAAGGCAAATACCGTAGTAACTGCAAAAAGCAGAATTCCTATTAAGAACAGCGTATTTCCAATAAGTGACCCTGTGGCTGATAAAACCAACCCTGCCATGATCACAAAATTTGATAATTTACTAGACACCCCTACGGCTGGCACGATAGCCGAACGCATCTTTAACCAGCTGTAAGCCGTTGCATGCTGAACTGCATGTCCGCATTCGTGCGCCGCAACAGCTGCAGCAGCTGCATTTCGCTGGTGGTAGACCGGCTCGCTTAAATTTACCGTTTTATTGGCAGGATTGTAATGATCTGTAAGTTGTCCGGCAACCGAAATAACCTGAACATCAGAAATTCCGTTATCGGCCAACATTTTTTCTGCGATCTCCTTGCCGCTCATGCCATTTTGTAGTTGAACCTTTGAGTAATGCTTAAACTTGCTTTTCAGCTTATTGCTAACATACATGCTAACAAGAAAAATAGCACCTGCAATTATATAATATCCTATCATAGTATAGCCCACCAAAGTGGGTGATTTTATTTATTATTTACTGAAACAAAATATAGCAAATACTGTGCAAATTTTTATCCGACTATATTTACGATCTTCCCGGGTACAATTATTATCTTTTTAGGTGTTCTACCCTCCAAATAATGCTGGGTTTTCTCATTTGACATAACGGCAGTTTCTATGTCATCTTTACTCATATCTAATGGTAATTCGAGCGTAAAACGCATTTTTCCATTAAACGATATTGGATATTCTTTACTACTTTCTATAAGATGTTTTTCTTCAAACTTCGGAAAGGCCGCCGTTGCAATACTTCCCGAATGCCCTAACTTGTTATAAATTTCTTCGGCAATGTGAGGTGCGTAAGGAGAAATTAAAATGATCAAGGGTTCTAAGATCTCTCGGGCGGTACATTTTTGTGCCGAAAGTTCATTGACAGCGATCATAAATGTTGAAACAGAAGTATTAAAACTGAAATTCTCTATATCTTCCTCAACCTTTTTTATGGTCTTATGAAGCGTCTTAAGATTTTCCTTTGAAGCAGCCTCATCACTCACATTAAAAGTCTCATCTACCCCTGTATGGTACAACTTCCACAACTTTTTCAGAAAACTATGCACCCCAGTAATTCCGGCGGTACTCCATGGTTTTGCCTGCTCCAACGGACCTAAGAACATCTCGTACATACGCAAGGTATCGGCTCCGTATTGCTTACAAATATCGTCCGGATTGACGACGTTGTATTTCGATTTCGACATTTTTTCAACTTCTCGTGTAACCTTAAAAGTTCCGTCCTCCTCGGTAATAAAAGTTGCGTCCTTAAAATCTTCCCGCCACTTCTTAAACCCTTCTATATCCAGTTCATTAGACGCATTTACCAAAGAAACATCTACATGAATAAGTCTTCCTGTGTAATTGCCTGAAACTTTTTTGGAAACGATCAAATTATCTTCATCCGAAAGAAAAACAAACGCACTCTCTCCCAGTATCATTCCCTGATTGATCAACTTTTTAAAGGGTTCGTCTACTTTTAAAAATCCGCGATCGTACAAAAATTTTACCCAAAACCTACTGTATAAGAGGTGTCCGGTAGCATGTTCGCTTCCTCCTAAATACAGATCTACATTTTCCCAATAATCCATGGCTTCTTCCGAAGCTAAAGCTTTATTATTATTAGGATCCATATACCTGAACATATAGCAGCTACTTCCTGCCCAGCCGGGCATAGTGTTCAACTCTAACGGGAATACAGTCTCCTGATCAATTAATTTATTGCTAACCACTTCGTTTTTTACAGTATCCCATGCCCAAACCTCGGCACGACCTAAAGGTGGTTCTCCGGTTTCGGTAGGTAAATATTTTTCAACTTCCGGAAGACGTAAGGGTAAATGTTCCAGAGCGATCATTTGCGGCATTCCTTTTTTGTAATATACGGGAAACGGCTCACCCCAATAGCGCTGACGAGAAAATACAGCGTCTCTAAGGCGATAGTTTATCTTTCCTTTCCCGGCGTTTTTACTTTCTAAGGCTTCAATTGCCTTTTGCGTTGCTTCTTTATAGTTAAGACCATTCAGGAAATCGCTATTTGCAATGATCGTTTTTTCTTTATCAGCAAAAGCTTCTTCCGAAATATCCACCCCTTCAAAAACATTGGGTATCGCTATTCCGAAGTGCTTTGCAAAATCATAATCACGTTGATCCCCGCAAGGAACACTCATTACAGCACCGGTTCCGTAGCCAGCCAAAACATAATCGCCAATCCAAATAGGAATATCTTCGCCGGTAAAGGGATGTACAGCATACGAACCTGTAAACACACCACTAATGGTTTTTACATCGGCCATACGCTCTCTTTCACTTCTTTTTGCAGTAGCCTCGATATACTTTCCAACATCAATTCGTTGCTCGATAGTTGTAAGTCGGTCAACAAGATCGTGTTCCGGGGCCAGCGTCATAAAACTCACTCCGAAAATAGTATCGGGACGGGTTGTAAATACTTCAATTACCTCATCCCCATTCTTTACCTTAAAGTGAACACTTGCTCCTTTAGAGCGACCAATCCAGTTAGTTTGTGAGTCAATTAAAGGTTGCGGCCAGTCTATCGTTTCTAAACCATCCAGCAAACGTTGAGCGTAAGATGTAATTCGCATGCTCCATTGTGTCATTTTTTTGCGTACTACAGGAAAGCCCCCGCGTTCTGAAACACCATTGACAATTTCGTCGTTTGCGAGTACGGTTTTTAATTGCGGACACCAATTTACTTCAGTTTCGGCTAAATAAGTAAGTCGGTACTTTAGTAAAACTTTTTCTTTCTTTTCTTCGGAAAAAGAATTCCATTGTTCTGCGGTAAAAATAGATGTGTCTATTTCACAAGACGCATTAATCCCTTCATTCCCCTCTTCAGAAAAAACCTTTACCAATTCAGAAATAGGCAGTGCCTTTTCGTGTGTTTTGCAATACCAGGACTCGAACAGTTGGATAAAGATCCATTGTGTCCACTTATAATAGGCAGGATCGGAAGTACGAAGCTCTCTATTCCAATCGAATGAGAAACCTATTTTATCCAGCTGTTTTCTATATCCTTCAATTTCATTCCCCAGATTATCGATTCCACCCTCAATATTCACTTTGGTGGTTTGCGCAGGATGCTGACCCGTTTGTATCGCATATTGTTCTGCCGGCAAACCGAAGCTGTCATAACCCATGGGATGAAGAACGTTAAAACCTTTGTGGCGTTTATAGCGTGCATAAACGTCGCTCGCAATATAACCTAACGGATGTCCAACGTGAAGACCGGCACCTGAAGGGTATGGAAACATATCCAACACATAGTACTTGGGCTTTTCACTGGAATTTTCGGCTTTGAACGTATTATTTTTGGACCAATACTCTTGCCATTTGGCTTCAATTTCGTTAAAATGGTAATTGCTCATGGAAATTTTTTCAGGTAAAACAGGAACTCTTTGGCGAGTGCTTCAGAATTTAGCGACAAATTTAACATTTCTTGAAAGAAGAACTATTCTATCTATTTAAAAATTTGGATGTAATAACTTTCCCGAATACAAAACCCAGATCATTGATAAAATCGCGGATATGTTCATTGCAATTCCGAAGAACTTCATTTGCTCTAAGCTGTACGGATTTCCTTTAAAAATGAAAAATACATCTATAAGCAACCAAACCGAAAAAACAGCTAGAAACCCTGCAAGCACAAGATCATCGAACCAAAAATACAGGATGAAGACTTCAGAAATAAGTAGAAACAACATCAAATACTTTGTCTTTCTTCTTCCAATAAGTGTTGCAGTAGTTCTTTTCTGCGCAGCCAGATCGGGTTCAATATCCATTATTTCACCTGCAATATGTGCCTGAAAAGCAAACAGCGACAAATAGACGATCGTTTGCCAAGGAAGCATTTCCAGGTCATTCAACACAATGCTAAAGAAAGCTGTAAAAACATATCCAACCTGAATAAAGATTTCGAACGGAGGTCTCTCTTTAAATCTAAAAGGTCTAAAATTGTAGCTAATGTTTATCAGGATCATAAATAGCAGGAGGAAAAACATTTTCCAGCCCGCCAGCATTGTAAAAAGGATGAGAAAGGGAAATAAAACAAAGGTAATTCTCTTCGGAATTGTCGCCAATTCAGCTTTAGAATAATTAGCTCCAAATAAAAAGTTGCCCTTTCTCTTGTTTAAAATGTCTGCCGAAACATCGTTATAATCGTTTAATCCATACACCAAATAATTTAGCGGAAAGGTTACAAAGGTAAGCCCAAGCCAAAACACTGGGTTGTTCCAAAAACCAGATTCGATGGTAAACGGAACTAAATAGATCCAAATAGTGGGAAACCACAATCCAGGACGCGAAATCTTTAAATCCTTTAGCAAATTTTTGATAAGGTTTCCATTATGAGTTCTATCAAATTTAATCTTATTATAACAATGTTCAAACTTTAAACGTTACATACTTGCAGAAATAAAAATCATTGTATTTTTGTTAAAGCAACGACGTTAAGCAAAGCACAACAGAAATTTTATGGCTTCATCTTTTGAAAAGTATCAAAAACGCAGATTGATCTCTTCCTATTTCTCTGTGGTGATTAGTATCTCGTTGGTATTGTTCTTATTAGGTCTGTTAGGGCTTTTAGTTTTAAACACGAAGAAAGTCGCAGATCACTTTAAAGAAAAAATTGCGCTTACCGTATATTTGAAAGACACGGCCAAAGAGGTTGAGATCACACAGTTAAAACAGAGTCTGGCTCTCGCTGAGTATACTAAGTCGGCTACATTTATATCTAAAGAGCAAGCTGCAGAAGAACACAGTGCAACTATTGGTGAGAATTTTATGGAATTCTTAGGCTATAATCCTCTGCAAAACAGTATTGATGTTTATTTGTTAGCAGATTATGTTTCACCTTCTAAACTAGAAGAAATTACCAACGAAATAATTACCAAAGACTTTGTAGAAGAAGTAATATACGACAAGCCATTAATTGCGCTTCTCAATGATAACGTAAAAAAAATAAGCTTTTGGGTGTTAATTATAAGTGGATTATTCACTTTTATCGCTGTACTGCTCATAAACAGTTCTATAAGGCTTTCGGTATATGCAAAGCGCTTTACGATCAAAACAATGCAGATGGTTGGCGCAACCAAACGTTTTATACGACGTCCTTTTATATGGAAAAGCGTTAAACTAGGGGTTTTGGGTGCTATTCTTGCCATGATAGGCATGGCAATCGTACTTTATTACCTAAACAAAACCTTCCCCGAATTGCAGTTACTAAAAGATAAAGTCTTACTCATTTTACTTTTTGCATTTATCTTTTGCATGGGGCTGTTTATTACCTGGATTAGTACGTTTTTCGCAACACAACGTTTTTTAAATCTACGTACCGATGAACTATACTATTAAACCAATTGCATTACTCTGTTTATTCGCCTTTCTTCTGAATGGCTGTATGATCGTTGATCCAAGGCCTGAAGATTGTGATATAAAAGAAATAACGGTTTCTAAAATTTCTGAAGGTGGTGTAAAAGATATCGTTTTTACTGAAGAGAATGGAGATTTCTATTACATTAATAGAGGGCTTGAACAAGGCTTAACTCTTGAACAAATGGAGGAAAATGTTTTAAATAAAACTGTTACCTTGCACCTTCCAAGGATTATAACAGGAACTTCAAATCATATTGCACAATTAGAAATTAGCGGCGATATTGTATTTACTGAGTTTTCGAACAAGTTGGAATCTGCTATATTAAAAGATTAAAGATCATGGGAGAGAAAAAACGCAAAGAGGCTATTACGAAGAACTTTGTATTTGAGCGTAAAAACTACAAATTCATGCTTATAGGAATCGCTTTTATAGCCCTTGGCTTTATTTTAATGACTGGAGGTGGAAGCGATGACCCCAATGTTTTTAATCCTGAAATCTACAGCTGGAGACGAATTAGATTAGCTCCCGCATTGATTCTCATTGGTTTTGGAATTGAAGTGTACGCAATTTTGTTGAATCCCAACAAGGAAAAATAATTAATGGACAGTCTTGATGCGATTATCCTTGGTATCATTCAAGGGTTTACCGAATTCTTACCCGTTTCTTCCAGTGGTCACCTGGAATTGGGCAAGGCTATTTTAGGCGACACATCCATTCCGGAGGAAAGCTTGCTCTTTACTGTTGTTTTACACTTTGCTACTGCGTTAAGCACTATTGTAGTTTTTAGAAAAGACATCCGGGAGATCTTAAACGGTTTATTCAAGTTTAAATGGAATGAGGAAACAAAATTCATCGTAAAGATCATTATTTCAATGCTTCCCGCCGCGATTGTTGGAATTCTTTTTGAAGAACAACTTGAAGCCTTCTTTGGAGGAAATATCGCCTTTGTAGGTTTTATGCTAATTATAACGGCTCTGCTACTCTGGCTCGCAGATAGAGCCAAAAACACCGGCAAGCCCGTTAGCTACAACAATGCATTTATAATTGGTATCTCCCAAGCAATAGCGATGCTTCCGGGAATCTCACGAAGCGGTGCCACTATTTCTACCTCCGTTTTATTAGGGAATGACAAAAGTAAGGCGGCTCGCTTTTCCTTTCTTATGGTTGTACCTTTAATTTTCGGCAAGATCGCCAAAGATATTTTAAGTGGAGATCTGGCTTCCGAAACTGCTAATTTTACGACCCTCGGATTAGGTTTTGCAGCAGCATTTATTTGCGGACTTATTGCCTGTACCTGGATGATAAAACTCGTTAAAAACAGTAAACTTTCCTACTTTGCAATTTACTGCCTGGTCATCGGACTGGTCGCAATTGGAGTAGGACTTTACATCTAGCCAATGACAGCAGAGGATTTTAAAGAAGGGAAAGTATTGCTAATTGATAAACCATTGGAGTGGACTTCCTTTCAAGTGGTAAATAAAGTAAGATGGTTGATCAAGAGGCGATTTCAGCTAAAAAAAATAAAGGTAGGGCATGCCGGAACTTTAGATCCATTAGCCAGCGGATTATTGATTTTATGTACCGGTAAATTCACAAAGCAAATTGAAACCTTCCAGGCTCAAGAGAAAGAATACACAGGAACAATTACACTTGGAGCCACTACACCAAGTTATGATCTTGAAACTGAAATTGACAAAACTTTCAGTATTGAAGGGATTACTTCGGAAAAAATAATCGCTACAGCCAAGCTTTTCACCGGGGAGATACTTCAGCAACCTCCCGTATTTTCAGCATTAAAAAAAGAAGGAAAACGCTTATACGAATTTGCCAGGGCCGGTGAAAGAGTTGATATTCCGAAGAGAAAAATAACTGTCTCAACATTCGAAATCACTAAAATTGACCTTCCCGAGATCAACTTCAGAGTGGCCTGTAGTAAAGGAACTTACATTCGCTCTTTAGCTCATGATTTTGGTAAAGCCTTAGACAACGGCGCTCACCTTTCGGCTTTAAGAAGAACTAAAATTGGAGAATTTAATGTTGAAAATGCAATTTCAATCACCACTTTCGAAGATCGATTAAGCGAGTAAATTAAAATGATAACACCGTTAAAACGTTCTTAATCAACTGTAAATTTTCTGTAGTTGTGTGTATTTTCGCAATAAATTTCGGTTATTGTATACATGAATTTCAACTATTCGTATAGAGCTCTATTAATTACCTCTCTACTTTTTGGCATACTTTTCTTGTTAATGACGAGCATTAATTTATCTAAGTATAAAGAAAAAGCAGAGGAAATAATTGATGTAGATTATACCATCGATGAGAGTATTCTTGAAGAGGAAGAGCCCGAAGATCTTGCAACTATTACAAATCCAAGAATTAGTCCGGAAACTCACAGAGCCTTTAATGAAGCCGAAAAATTTATTCAGGAGATTGAACAGGAACGAGAAGAACTCTCCGAAACCACCGAAGGTAAATTAGAGGCTATAGACGCCGCAATTGAAGACTCTCAAATTTCGAATACTGGGGACGGTGTGACTGCTGCTGAAAAAGCCAAAATTAAAAAAGATAAAGACAAATCGGAAGGCACCAAGAAAACAGAAAAAGTGGCGACTATTAGATCTTCCAATAGAAATAGTACGAATAGTTACCGACTAGTGAATAGAAGTGCAATATATTTTCCAAATCCGGTATACACCTGCGAAGGAGGAGGTAAAGTTGTAATTTCCATAGAAGTAAACGAATTTGGCTCAGTTAAAAAAGCTTCTTATAATCAGCGTCAATCTACCACCAGAAATCAATGTTTAATAGATAGTGCCTTGGAATATGCAGTTCTGGCAAGGTTTACTACAGATGCATCAAGAGACAAGCAATTAGGCACTATTACCTATAATTTTCCGGGACAGAATTAATAGGAAGGTCTTATATTTTTTATCTTTAAGTTCTAAAGAAAAATGATGGAAAAAATAAGATGTCCGTGGTGTGGAAATGACCCATTATACATAAAATATCACGATACAGAATGGGGAGTTCCGGTTTATGATGACGACATCCTTTTCGAATTCTTAATCTTAGAAACCTTTCAGGCCGGTTTGAGTTGGATCACTATTCTTAAAAAAAGAGACAACTTTAGGAAGGCGTTTAATAATTTTGACTTTCAGAAAATTGCCAATTACGACGAGAAGAAAATTGAAGCGTTGTTAGAGGATTCTGGTATTATTAGAAATAAATTAAAAGTGAGATCTGCGGTTTCGAATGCGAAGGAGTATATAAAAATTCGAGAAGAATTTGGGAGCTTCAGTAATTATTTCTGGAAATTTACTAACGGAAAACCTATAAAGAATTCGTTGCATTCTATGGATGATGCTCAGGCAACAAGCCCTTTAAGTGATGGTATTAGTAAAGATCTAAAGAAAAGAGGTTTTAAATTTGTGGGAAGTACAGTAATGTACGCGTATATGCAGGCTGTAGGTATGGTCAATGACCATCTCACAACTTGTTTTAGATATAATTTAGATTAGTTTTCTGCTGAACCACTAACAGATAAGTACTCATTCGGACTCACTTCAAGATCCAGCGCTTTCAAGGATTGCTTATAGCGATATTTAAGAGTAGCATCTGTTGGCTTTACCTCTTCAAATAATTTCTCATACCATTCTTTCGCCTTTCTGTAGTCATTCTTGAAGTAATAGGCATTGGCTAGCCTTTCATATATAAATGGAGTTCCGTAACCTTCAACCACCACCTGTTCGTATACTTTAACTATATCCACACTGTGGTTAACGTCAATTTTTTTCTTTATTGAGTTTTGAGAATATGAGTCGATCGAGATAAATGCTAAAAGCACAAAAAAGACGAGGGAAAGCTTTTTCATTTTAAGGGATATTAAAATTTAGGAGATAAAAATAGGAAAAATCTTACAAATTACAAGATTTTTCCTACAAATAGTTCCTATTGTTAAGGTTTGTTGCCGTAAGAAACAAAAAAGACGGCAATTTTCAGCCGTCTTTTTTGTTAAATTTTTATGATTCCCTCAATAATAACGGGTCTTATCTAATAATTTTCTTATGAACCGTACCAAACTCTCCACTGAACGTAACTAATAATGTTCCCGACCAGCTTTCATTTAAATCGAGTGTAATCACGCCGTTCCCATTTGTAAGACTCTCATTGTACAGTTGCTGTCCTAAGATATTATGAATAGAAATATCTATTGTACCATTGATGTTTGTTAGTCTAAATGATACTTTATCGGTCGCAGGATTTGGATATGGTGCCGAAATATTGTTTTCTGCATACTCGTTAATAGATAACAACCCTACGTCTATTGTCCAATATCCTTGAGGCGCAACGATTGGTCTTGCAATAGATTTACCCGAATTTGCTTCTGCCCAAATGTAATATTCAATATTAGTATTGGCAGTAGGCATGGTGATATTCGCTGTCCAGTTATCATCACTAACAAAGGTCATAGAAGTTTCGCTAAAATTAGTACTGCCTTCTTCTCTCCAAAATACTTTTGCGTTGCTAATGTCTGAGATATGTTTTATCATCGCGGTAATTTCCACAGTAGCACCCGGTGTAGATTCATCAACCGGTTGATGTACTATCCATAGAGGTTCATCAACTCCAATAGTATGGGTTATACAATGCAAAGCTCCCAGCTGAGAAATTAAATTTTCTCCCGGATTGTCAACATCAATACCAACAATATTATATCCTGGCATCAATTCCTGATAATACGCTAGTGCCGGTGCATCTACTTCCGGTCTATAAGTAGGAACCATTATGGTTTTATTTACTATAACCGAATTACTAAACGTTCTATAATGTCCTCCGGTGTCCGGATAACTTCCCGAAGTACTTGGTGGCGCATCTATCCACTTTACATCGTAGGGTGTACCAAATGGAGACTGGAAATTGCTCAACACATAGTCGATGTTAGCTTCTATTTGTGGGCCATCTGCAACACCTTGAGGGTATTTGCTAACCAGTAAAGTTTCTTCATCCAGAAGTTTCATATGCATATCAATATGGTGAATCACATCGTATGGAAGCACATCCATTTTTATGTAATTTTCAATTCCCATATACTCCTGCATGATCGCATCGATCTGTGCCTCGGTTTTTGGAGACACACCGTAAGGGTTTCCGGGCTCATTTTCATTTAAGATCAAACTGGAGGCGAATGCATTTCCCAAACCGTCGCTCATATAATTCCCACCGGTATTCACCAAATCGTTTGTTCCGGTATTTGTAATGTAAATGGGTAGCCCTAATAACGAAGCATGTGCAGAAGGAATGGCATCATCATCGGGTCTTGGACGATTGTATATCCAATCAGTGATCGCTCTTTCACCAACATCATTCGAATAAATGGTGTTTCCGGCGTAATCGCGAATCCAAATACTATTCCATGGAGCATCCATAAAAATGACATTGGTAAGATCTATACCTCCCGAAGTTAAATAATTTGAGACCGAAGTTTCATTTTCGGTCGTGATCACAACTTTACATTCGTTTACCCCTGCTGCGACAATCTGGCGTAAAATTCCTTGAAAATTAGGGTTCCAGGTTACCACCAAATATTCAACTTCTTCCCACTCTGCAGCGGCTCGAACTGCTGTAGATGGTGGCGGCGTGATGCGATTACTCGTGAATTGAAAATCTGAAATTAAATCTTTTTCTGCTTCGGTTAATCCTTTTGGAAGATCGACCACTTCTTGAGCCATCATAAATGAAGCCTGAATAACGAGCAACAAAAGAAGAAGATACTTTGAATATTTTTGTGACATTTTATGCAATATAAGTTAAACCACGAAGATACTTATTTTTACATTGTTTATAATCAACCCCTTAAAAACTTAACATTTTAAGTACGACAAGAACTCATTCCTTGAAATTTCTTCAGCTCCCAGGCTTTCGAGGTGATTTGTATATACCTGACAATCAATTAAGCTGTAATTTTGTGCTTTTAATCTTTCAACCAAGTAGACAAAACCCACTTTAGAAGCGTTACTCACTTTAGCGAACATACTTTCACCGCAAAAAACTTTTTTTTCATGCAAATCGATGCCATAGAGTCCTCCAACTAATCTTTCGTTTTCCCACACTTCAACAGACATTGCAAAACCCTTTTTGTGTAATTCTGTATAGGCTATTTGCATCTCGTCTGTGATCCATGTACCTCTTTGTCCTTCTCTACTTATCGTAGCACAATTTTCTATTACTTCGGAAAAGCACTTATTAAAAGTTACCTGAAAGCGTTGTTGCCTGATTATTCTCCTCAAACTTTTAGATATCTTTAATTTCTTCGGAAACAAAACCATTCTCGGATCCGGACACCACCATAAAATAGGTTGGTCATGATCGAACCACGGAAAGATCCCCGAATTATAAGCAAGTAAAAGTCTTTCGGCAGACAAATCACCTCCTATCGCAATTATCCCTTCTTCTGAAGCTTCAGAAGGATTTGGAAACCATAATTTCTGGGACAAGAAATGCATATTTAATTATCAAGTTTTATCGCTAGTATCGAATTTCCGAAGTGGTCATAAAAAATACAGACCGGTTAGATAAACTACTACTCCAATTAACATCACCAGAATCGTATAGGGTAAGATCTCTTTCGCTTTTAATTTGGTGATTCCCAACAAGGGCAGAGCCCAAAAGGGTTGCAACATATTGGTAACCTGATCTCCGTATGCCAAAGCCATAATTGCTTTCGGTAACGGAACACCCAATTTTAGGGCAGATTCTATTACTATCGGACCTTGAATTGCCCATTGACCACCTCCACTTGGTACAAAGATATTAACCAACCCGGCACTAAAAAAAGTGAAAATCGGGAGCGTTTGTGTAGTAGCAATAGAGACGAAAAAATCTGAAACCTGCACTACAAGACCACTTTCGCGCATAATCCCCATAATTCCGAAGTACAACGGAAACTGAATTAGAATTCCACTGGCTCCTTTAATAGCTTCCTCTACCGCATTCAGAAAACTGGAAAAGCTACCGTGCAAAATGAGCGCTAAACCTAGCATAAAGAAATTGAGCAAATTTGGAGTGATAGCCAAACTTTCTAAATTCTGGAAATATTGATAAAAGAAGGCGATGAGAATTAAAACTCCAAATCCAATTCCAAACACCTTCGAATTGTCAAGGCGTTCGGCACCTTTCAACTTGTTCGCTTCAAAAGTTTCACTGTGATAAATAGGTAAATTTGTTGGGGTCGCTTTAGCATTTCTTCCTAAAAAGTATAAAAACAGGGGAATGATCAGTAATAAAATTCCGAAGTGCAACAGATTAAAACCGCTAAATATTGTATCGCTAAAGGGAATTAAATTTGGAAGAGTACTTGACATATTTACATCCCCAATACCGGTCATTAAACTTGCCAAATGTCCGTTTTCGGCAACCTTTAAGGGCGCCGAACCACTAATTCCGCCATGCCACACCATAAAGCCAACATATCCTGAAGCACCTACCAGAGGATAGTTAATATCGAAATTACGTATTTGCGAAGCTTCCGCTACTTTTCTGGCGATAATAGCTCCAAAAATAAGTCCTAAGCCCCAATTAAAAAAAGACACGATCATTGTAGTGCTACTTACTAACATTACTGCATTTGAAGTATTACTCACCAAGTTTGTGAGCTTTACAATTAGGGAGTTCATTGGTTTGCTTAGCACTAAAATGTGTCCCAGTACTAATATTAGCATCATTTGATACGCAAATACCAATAACGCATTGTTCCAAATTCCGCTTTCCCAAAATGATAAAATTGCCAGAAAATGGTTTTCGTTCTTTGGCGCATCGGTTAAAAAAAGTGCCAAAAGCATCGTGACAACCGTTAAAATTATAGCGATCGCAAAAGGTGAAGGTAAATATCGCTTAAAGATGGTTTCGATGGTTGAAGTGATGTTCATAGGGTAAAAATAAGAAAAGCTTAATGACACATATCAAAAATGTGAAATTAAGCTTTAATTTATTGAGTGTTCGAATTACCTCAACAACACTTTTATCTTAGTTCGATTACGCAGATCAAAGATTTGCTATCTCGCAAAGACTTCCTGGGACCCCGACGCTAGAGGTCGGGATTAGTTCGATTACGCAAATCAAAGATTTGCTATCCTGTGATGACTTCCTAAGACCCCGACGCTAAAGGTCGGGATTAGTTCGATTACGCAAATCAAAGATTTGCCATCTCACAAAGACTTCCTGAGACCCCGACGCTAAAGGTCGGGATTAGTTCGATTACGCAAATCAAAGATTTGCTATCCCGCAAAAACTTCCTGAGACCCCGACGCTAAAGGCCGGGATTAGTTCGATTACGCAAATCAAAGATTTGCTATCTCACTAACTAAAAAGGGAGGTCGTCGTGATCTTCTTCGTTTAGATCATTTACAGGTTCAAAAGCATCTTCAGGAGGCATTGGAGGCATATTATTAGATACAGATTGATCAATATTTTCAATTCTCCAACCGGTTATAGAATTAAAATACTTCGTTTCACCCTGTGGATTAACCCATTCTCTACCGCGTAGATTGATACTAACTTTTACATTTTGTCCAACTTGATACGTATTTAACAGGTCGGTTTTATCCTGTACAAATTCTACTAAAATATGTTGTGGATATTGCTCTTCGGTAGTAATTACCATCTCTCTCTTTCTAAAACCATTGTTTCCATAGGTCTTAGTTTCATCGATCATTTTTATTTTTCCTTGAATTTCCATGTTCCTATTATCTATAATTAATTATTCCTTTATTAACATGCTCCAGGCTTCGCCTATCTTTCCATCACAGAGCATTTGTTGTGCTTTTTTATGAATTTCTTCGGAAGGGTTTACATATCCATTAAACTCTTTAGGAAATTGCTCAATATTTGCGAGCATCCCCAGATCATTACCTGTTAGAACTTTACTATTCCGAAGTACTGCAGGTAGCATATCAACTCCAATTCCTAGGGTGGACAGTGGTTTAGGCACTTCAAACATCCCTTCCTTTGATCTATTGTACCAATTTCCACCCATACGAGCAACGGTATCGATCTTTACAGGATCTATTTTACCCTCAGTATCTAAAATAGATTCGTCTAAATGTAATTTTACAACTTCACAAATTATAAGATTCCCGGCGCCACCTTCATCTCCCAGAGAAACAACCTCATTTATTTTGCATTCAAACTGAACCGACGCTTCTGCCACACGTGGTGGTTTTACCACTTCTGAAGCAATTTCGGTAAAACCGGCTTTCTTAAATTCATTGACTCCTTTCGCATACTCTGTAGAAGACAAAGACATTTGTTGAACCATTGCATAATTAACAATGTTGATCACAACTTCTTTGATTTCCAACGCATTTTCAAGCGTGTGTTTTGTTGTATTATCCCGAACTCTTCTCGCCGGAGAAAAAATAAGGATGGGCGGATTAGCACTAAAAACATTAAAAAAACTAAATGGCGATAAATTTACATTCCCTTTGCCGTCTATCGTGCTTGCAAAAGCTATGGGACGAGGCGCAACAGCCCCAAGGAGATACCCATGTAATTTACCCGTACTTATGTCCTGTGGATTAATTGAAATCATTACTTGCAAATGTACCCAAACTACAAACGTTCTAAAAATTTGATTGCACAATAATATTAACATATTTCCATTATATTTATCGGATTGGTTATGGCCTTCTGTTTATAATTATCTAATTGTCGGGATGCCTCTAAACTGCTTGTCTTAATAAAAATCTATGCTCAATAAAACTGCTTTAACGCGCTGGTTATTTATAATTGTTTCTATAATAATTGTTAGCTTGATTTTATGGAACACCTATGTGTTCTTTAATCAGTTAAAAGAGAATGAGCGCAGTAAAATGCAACTCTGGGCGACTGCACAAACCGAATTTCAAAAGGAAGACCTCAATGAGGGTAATGAGATCGTGCTTCAGGTGCTTCAAAGTAACACGACTACACCAATGATGGTGTATAGCTATAACGAAGACAGGTATGATGCCAGAAATATTCCCGAAAACCAATGGAACACACCAGAGAAAATTGAGAAGCTCATCTTAAAATTCTCTTCAGAATACAAACCAATTGACGTATCGTATAAAGATGAGGTCTTACAAACCATTTATTATGGAAATTCGCCCATTATCAACAAACTGAAATATTATCCCGCTGTTCTCATTCTAATTCTGTTTTTATTCATAACGGCTATATATTTCTTCAACAAAACGGCAAAATCTGCCGAACAAAACAGACTTTGGGCAGGAATGGCAAAGGAAACAGCCCATCAAATTGGTACTCCCCTTTCATCACTTGTAGGTTGGACCGAAATATTAAAAAGTGAGAACGTCAATGCCGAGTATCTTACCGAAATGGAGAAAGACATAGACAGACTGGAAATGATCACCAATAGATTCTCTAAAATTGGATCTGTACCTACATTAAAAAGAAAAAATATCGTCGAGGAAACCCAAACTTCATTTGAATATTTAAAAAAGCGTAGCTCTAAATTGATCGATTTTGAAATTGATCTCCCTGAAAAACCTCTATATGTTGCGCTAAATTCGCAACTCTATAGTTGGACCATCGAAAATTTAGTTAAGAATGGTATCGACGCAATGAAGGGCAAAGGAACTATTCGTATTTCCTTAGAGCATACCAATAAGCATGCATTGATCCAGATAAGCGATACCGGTAAAGGAATTTCCAAAAGAAACCATAAAAAGGTATTTACCCCGGGCTTTACCACCAAAAAAAGGGGCTGGGGACTTGGTCTTTCTCTGGTAAAACGAATTATAGAAGAATACCATAATGGTAGGATACGCGTTTTAAAAAGTAGTCCCGACAATGGCACAACAATGGAGATCGCATTAAAATTGTCTAAACTTCAGGAATCATGACGGAACACGTTTTACATATAGCAAAATTGAATAATAACTGTCCCGTATGTTACACTACAGATGGGTTAGAGATATCTTTTACTCAAAATGAAAAGGAAACGCGGTTTTATAATAAAGCCGACAAGGTAGTTTCTGAAACCATTTATTGTCATACTTGTAAAAATGTGATCTACCCGGTAGACTGGAACTCAGACATTGAACGAATATACGATTACCATAAAAAACAGGTGACTCCTATAAATTCGATGTTTAAACCAAAACCGATCCTGTACCTGTCTATCCTAATTGTAGTCATTATCTTGGCAGGATTAGTTTATATTTTGGGAGCTTCTTAGATAAAATTCTTCTGAATTTCCTCTGCAAGGGCGATAAACTCTTCCGAAGTCATAGAAATCTTATGGTTAAAGGTCATTTCTTTCATCTCGTTCAACGGAATTAGATGCACGTGAACATGAGGAACTTCTAAACCAATAACAGACATCCCTATGCGTTTACAAGAAATTGTTCGTTTTAGTGCTTTTGCAACCCTTCTCGAAAATTGCATTAATTCCAGATAGGTATCCTCATCCAGATCAAAGATCTTATCCACTTCCTTCTTAGGCACACATAAAGTATGACCCTTTGCATTTGGATTGATATCTAACAATGCAATAAAATTATCATCCTCAGCTACCTTATAACTTGGAAGTTCTCCTGTAATGATCTTTGTAAAGATGGAAGCCATAATGTTTAGTCTCTTGAGATTTCTATAATTTCAAATTTCATTACCCCATTTGGCACTTGAATTTCGGCAATATCACCCACTTGCTTTCCTAATAATCCTTTTCCAATGGGAGAATCAACAGATATTTTACCCGTTTTAAGATCTGCTTCACTTTGCGCTACCAACTTATAGCTCATTTCCATTCCGTTGGTCTGGTTCTTGATCTTTACATTAGAGTGCACTAAGACTTTAGAGGTATCTAACACAGACTCATCTATTAAACGTGCATTGGCATAGGTTTCTTCCAATTTTGAAATTCGCATTTCTAACATCCCCTGAGCCTCTTTAGCGGCATCATATTCGGCATTTTCACTTAAATCACCTTTATCTCGAGCTTCGGCAATAGCCTTGGAAGCATTAGGGCGTTCTACATCCTTTAAATGATTAAGCTCATCCCTTAATTTTTTTAAACCTTCGGCAGTGTAATAAGATACTTTACTCATAACTTCATCGTTTTAATCTAAACTGATATATACTCATATCGAAAAGTATATATACTAAGATTCCCGCCTTTTTTTCCCAAACAATGTGTTGAGGGGCAGGAATAGAAAAATCCCATACACGACGGGATTTTGTTATACAAATATACTAAAAAATAAGTTCACAAGTATTTTATCGTACTTTTGAAAAGAAAATTTTGCACTTACATGAAAACTAAAATAGTACTTATTTTTGTCGTCTTTGCCATTATGTCCTGCAACAAAGATGATAGTCCAAGAGACAATAACCCGAACCTGATTAGTCCGTTGGTAAATTTAAACCTCAACCTCAACTTACCTGAATACAATCCGTTGAAATTTCCCGGAAACAGTATCATTATCACACAGCAGGGAATTAAAGGCATCGTTGTGTACAATGTAAATAACGAACTTTATACGGCCTTCGAATTGAGTGATCCCAATCACACTCCCAGCAGTTGTTCAAAAATGACCATTTCCGGTATTATTGCGAGTTGTCCTTGTACTACAGATAGCAATGAATACGATATAGTTACCGGACAGCATCAAACAAATCAAAATCTATTCCCTATGCAGCAATATTTCACTCAGCGTAGCGGAGACATTGTCACTATTTCCAATTAATTTAAAAACGAACTGTCGCACCTAATAAAAAATTGATCGTAGCCTGCGGATAATATCCTGCACCCTCAATTGTGGTGATAGTACCCGGATTACTAAAGTCGTCATCGTAAGTAAAAAAATATCCGTTAGAAACATACTTCGAATTAAAAATGTTATTTACCAATGCCGATAATACTACCGAATCTACCGCAGGGATATTATCCAGAGCATAAACAACATTCAGGTCATTTACAAAGTAACTATCCAATTTAGATGCTTCACTATCTATATTCCCCATATATTGCGATCCCACAAACTTACTGAGAAGATTAAGTTGAAGTTTATTAAAAGCTAAAAACTCTAACCTATTCCCCGCAACGATCTCAGGTGAGAAGGAAATATTTGTGTTTCCTAAATTCACTAATTCCCCATCTCTGCTCGTAACGAAATCTATGTTCTTATTCGTACTTAAGGCTACATTGGGGAAAGCCTTTAAATGCTTTAAAATTTTTATTTCTGAATCAATTTCTAACCCCAATCTATAACTTTCACCACTAGTTTCACGAATAGGAGCACCCACGTCGTCCAGTGCGCCTGTTAAAACCAACTGATCTTTATAATCCATATAAAATAAATTAGTATTCAGTTTAATTGCTTCAGAAGCAAAGCGCCAACCTAGTTCGTAATCATTTAATTTTTCTGCCGAAAATATATCTTGTTCCATGTCACTGCGCCTCGGCTCCCTGTTAGCTCTTCCGTAGGAGGCATACAACTGATTTCCATCGTTTATCTGAAGGGAGATCCCGGCCTTCGGATTAAAAAACGAATACTGCTCATCTACATTTAACAAAACCAGATCTGATGTTAAACCTGAAGTCCTATAACTAATAAATCTCCCTTGAAGATCACCGTAAACACTCCATGTATCATTAATTCGGTAAGTGGCTTTCGAGAATACAGTAAACTCATTTTTATCGCCATTCCCTGAATAATAACGATCCCTAATTTGTGATCCCCCGGCATTTTGTGCCCATATAACTTCTCCAAAATGATCCCCACCGTAATAACTGTAAAAAGTTCCGGCAGTAATATCAATTGCAGAATTGGTATAGCTCACATTGGCATTAAGCGCATAAAAGTTGTTGTTTAGCCATCTACGACGCACTAGGTCTGTAGTATTAATGACCTCCCCCCCTATTTCAATGGGGTCGAAATTATAATCGGAAAAATCTTCATCTTCTTTATACTGCTCAAAATAACCACGTCCGTAGGTATAATTTAAAGCTAGATTAGTACTCCAACGGTTGTTAAAACGTTGATTCCACAACAATTGATAGTGGTCCTGCGAATAATTATCTACTTCCTTATCATAAAACTGAATATTCCCATCCTCATCGTTGTACATACCTGACGGATTGAATGTGCGATCGTTTTCCAGTGTTTCAGCATCGATCCCATTCCAGGCCTGATATGTTTCTTCCTGACCGCCAAAAGTGATCGCCTTGATCAAAGTTCCAGCATTTTTATAGGTTCCTTGCAGAAAATAAGATTTAAGATCGGATGTAGCTCTGTCTATATACCCATCAGATTGAATAGAGGAGAGTCGGCCGCTAATTTCCACCCTGTCACGAAGCAGTCCTGTGCTAAATTTCACATTATATCTATGCGTATTATAAGAACCTATTGATGCCGAAACCTCTCCAAAGGCTTCTTCGGAATACGCATCGGTAAGCATATTTAAACTAGCACCAAATGCTCCCGAGCCGTTCGTGGATGTTCCTACTCCACGCTGCAACTGAAGGTTTTGAACCGATGAGGTAAAGTCGGGAAGGTTGACGAAAAATGATCCCTGACTTTCAGCATCATTAAAGGGGATTCCATTAAGCGTAACATTGATCCTGGAAGCATCGCTCCCACGAACCCTAAAATAAGTGTATCCAATTCCGGCGCCTGCATCGCTTGTGGTCACTACAGATGGAAGGTAGTTTAGCATATAAGGGATATCCTGACCCAGATTTCGCTCTTGCAGTTCTTCGTTATTGATGTTGGAATGGGTAATTGGAGAATCTGCATCTACTCGTACAGACTTTACCAGCACCTCTTCGAGGTTTTCAACCTTGGTCGAATCGGTTACTTTTTCTTGTGAGCTGGCAATTGTACAAGCCAGTAAAAAAATTGAAGAAAACAATACTTTTTTCATTCGTAAAAAATTTATTTACGAATAAAAGGGGCATTATTCTAAGTTTAACATTGAAAATTTTTCCTAGTCTATTATCGTATAGAGAAGAATTTGAAAAGTTCTATTCTACACTCTAACGGACCCCTAAAGATTTCTCATGAAATAGTCTTTAGGTTGTCCCTTGGCAGCATTACCTGCCCAGGTTCATTGGGTATAATCTCAGCCTTTCGATGAATGATTTCAGGAAATTTAAAGTTAGTTAAACTTTGTGTTTCCTTAAATCGCCATTCAATATCGATTAGCACCCCTTTGAGATGTGATGCAAAGTTACATATTTTATAAAACTCGCCTAATTTTTTATCATATGTATTTTGGTTTTTCGTTTCAATTGTAGCTAACTTTATAATATGGCAACAGTTAAGGACAAGTTTACTTTTAAGATTATCCTAAGTTATTTGGTATTGGTAGCCTTAGCTGTTGTGATGAGTCTGTTTTTATATGCCGAATACAAAGGTTTTCTCGCTTCGGAAACAGAGGAAGACAAGAGTAAGAAGGCGATAGAAACCGGAACTTTAATAAATACACTTTACGAAACGGATAGCTTTTCAAGAATAGCACTTCTCACTCAATCTGAAGAAGACTATCAACTGTACCTTTCAAAAGTAGACTCTTTGGAAGCCAAGATTGAAGAAATCAAAGATCTTAGCACAACACAAAGTCAGATACGCCAGCTAGACAGTGTTAAAGCACTTCTTGATGAGAAAAACAACAACATTGAACAATTGCGACTATTAAAGCTAACCAGTAGAGAAGATGCTTCACTCGACAACATATTGAGGGAAATAAAAAAGCTTGAAATTTCTATGGGAAAGAATTCTCTGGAAACCATTATTAAGGATCCTTCAAAACTCTCGGCTAAAGAGCGTAGAGTCTGGAAATCTTACGTAGATCTGTTAAATAGTAACCTGCTTAAAGACAGTACTTCTATAAAACCGGCAACGGTAGATTCTATGCTAACGGCGTCCCGGTATATCGTTTCGGAAGCAAAGAGAGAAAATTCGCGCATTAGAAGGTCTTTACAACAAAAAGAGAATGAGCTTATTGAAAACGATCTCACCATTTCTGCACAACTCCGACAAATAATTGCGGCTTTTGATGCCGAAATTAACAGAAACAATGCCCGCGAAAAAGCGGTGCGGGAGGCTTCGGTAGAACGTACCAAAAAAATCTTCAGAAATGCGGGAATTATTGGTGCCCTTGTTGTTCTACTCTTTAGTTATTTAATACTCACAGATTTTTTCAGAGCAGAGAAATTCAGAAGAAACCTGGAAAAAGAAAAGCAGTATTCGGATGCCTTATTAAAAAGCAGGGAACAACTCATTTCAACAGTAAGTCACGATTTAAAGACTCCGTTAAACACTATAATTGGCTATACCGAATTAATTGAGAATACTTCTCTTACCGAAAAACAAAAGTATTACAGTAGTCAGATCACCTCAAGTGCTCATTTTGTGTCCAAACTCGTAGACGACCTGTTAGACTTCTCAAAACTGGAAGCGGGGAAACTTCCTTTAGAAAGTGTTCCTTTTGCATTAGATAACCTGATAGAAAAGACTGCACATGCCATAAAGGAAATGCACTCGCATAAACCTATCCACCTTTCCGTAACTATAGAAGAAAAACTCGAAGGTTCAATGTTTGAAGGGGATCCATTACGAATTCAACAGATCGTAAACAATCTAATTGGAAATGCTTTTAAGTTTACTGAAAAGGGAGAAATTTCTATCACGGTATCAGAAAAAAATCGCACCGCCAACACCTCTTTCGTGGAAATCCTGGTTCGTGATACCGGAATTGGTATTTCTAAAGAAAAACAAGAGCTTATTTTTCAGGAATTTACTCAGGCTGAAGCGGATACAGCTCATAAATTTGGGGGCAGTGGCTTGGGATTGGCGATTTCAAAAAAACTGACAGAACTTTTGGGAGGTAGTCTAACAGTTTCCAGTATACCACAAAGAGGAAGTACATTTGAATTAAATTTACCTCTTAAAAGAACGAGTAGAATCGTCCAAAAACCTGCGGCTAAAGAATCAAAACGGTTAAAAAAATTATCGGCATTGATCATTGATGATGATCCGGCAATGGTCGCCTTGTTGAAAGAGCTCTTTCAACAAAATTCGATGGATTGTCAGGCATTTACAGAACTTAAAAAACTAAAACAAGAGGTAAAACCAAATTTCGACTTTGTACTAACCGACATACAGATGCCCGAAATTAGTGGGTTTGAGGTGCTTTCAAGTTTACAGGCTAATGAGGTCTCCGGATATGAAGCTCAACCGGTTATCGCAATGACCGGCAGTAGGGAGTTGTCCCGGGAAGAATATATCGCAAAAGGCTTTGCCGATATGTTACCCAAACCTTTTTCAAAAAATCAGTTGTTCGATGTTTTAAGTACACTTTTTTCTGAAAGTGCCACTGTAGGAATAGCAAATAAAAGTGAATCGATTCAACCTGTTGAAGAGCACGAAACCTACAACCTTTCAATGCTTGCTTCCTTTGTGCAAAATGATGCTGCGCTAGAAGAAATATTGAATGTCTTTTACGATCAAACCAAAAAGGATCTACTACAGATAAAAAGTGCTGTCTCAACGAAAAATTATAAAGAAATTGAAAATCTGGCACATAGAATGCTGACCATGTTTAGACAACTTGAAGCTAAAAAAGTAATACCTATCTTAGAGAAGCTTGAAACCACAAACTGGAAGATCTCAAACGAAGATACGTTAAACAAGGAACTTTCTAATCTCGACAAAGAGGTGGAAATTTTGTTAACTAATTTGCAGTCGAGACAATAATTATAGTTCGATCTGGTAGCTCTCGAGCTTATTATACAATGTTTTTCGGGTAATATTTAGAAGTTTTGCAGCCCGGGATTTATTGTAGTCGGCTTCTTTTAGTGCTTTAATGATCAACAACTTTTCGTTGGTATCTTTCGAAAAATCTATCTTTTCTATTTTTTCTTCGGAAGCTAACACAACTTCTCTTGGTATTGCGTCAATAGGAATCAAACTTCCTGATGTTAAGAGTACAGATCTTTTGATCACGTTTTTGAGTTCTCTCAAATTTCCGGGCCAATTGTATTTCTTAAAGGCTACTTCTACCTCTTTCGATAAACCCACGACTTGCTTGTTCAATGAAGCATTGGCTTGGTTTAAAAAATAATCGGTAAACAAAAATAAGTCCTCTTTGCGTTCATGTAAAGACGGTATTTGCACAGAAAACTCGTTTAATCTATGATACAGGTCTTCCCTGAATTTACCTTCCGCGACTCGCTCGAGCAGATTTTCGTTCGTAGCCGATAGAATTCGTACATCCACTTCTATCTCTGTATTACTACCTACCGGCTTTATTTTTCTCTCTTGTAAAGCCCTTAATAATTGCACCTGATTTTCATAAGATAGGTTACCAACTTCATCTAAAAAAAGAGTTCCATTGTGCGCTGCCTCAAAGTGCCCTTTTTTATCATTAATAGCCCCTGTAAAACTGCCTTTTACATGACCAAAAAATTCGCTGGAGGCTATTTCTTTAGGTATTGCGCCACAGTCTACTGCTACAAAACTTTCAGAACTCCTTTGACTAAAACCATGAATCGCCTTCGCAGCAACTTCTTTGCCCGTACCACTTTCTCCTTCAATAAGAACATTCATATCGGTTGGACCTACAAGCTTCAGATATTCATTGAATTTTTTTGAAATTTCGCTTACACCCGAAACGGCAACCGTTTGGTTTGGAGATCTCCGTTCGGCTTTAACGGTATTAGTTTCCGAAGCTATTGTACCCTTTTCCTTAACAGTTTCAAAAGCCTGTTGTATCACCATCAATAACTCTTCGGGTCTAAATGGTTTTGAAATATAATCTAATGCCCCTCTTTTTATTGCTTCTACTGCGGTAGATACCTCGGCATATCCTGTTATAAGGATCATTTTAGTGTGGGGAGCAACATCTCTGGTGTAGTTGAGAAGGTCCAGACCACTGTCGTTTGGCAGTTTTAGATCGGTAATAAGAAGATCAAATTTATCTTCTTTTAGTTGTTGTCGTGCCTGAGCACCACCGTAACTTAGCGTTACTTTAAAATTATGTCGCTCTAAAAATGTGGTCAACATTTTGCCAAAAGCAACGTCATCCTCTACTATAATTATGTTCTGTGCCATAGTCGCTCGATCGGAACACAAAAATACAGTCTATAGGGCTTGAGAATATTTAAAGTTATCATAAAAATTTAATCGCGTATCACAAATAAAAGAGCTCCTTTATCTAAAAAGTGTAAGAGCAAAAAGCACCCACAGTACTTTAGTTTTTGGAAGGGATGGGGATATTGGCTTAACTAAAACTACTAAACAATCCATTTCCAAATTTTCTTCATAAGTAGCAGATGAAGAAATACTCTTATTATTTTTAGATAAGGAGCTAATTCCTTAAAAAAAGGGTGCCTAACAAGACACCCTAGGTATTGAATCTAAATAACCTGCATTTTACTGCTTCTTAATCCATTCACCTTTGCTGTTAAGGTAAACGGTTTGGCTCGCTTTTTTCATACCGTTTGAAGCGGTGGCGATAACCAATTTATATTCTCCTTTTTCATTTTTATATGCTTGTGTGATTGTCGCATCCTCAAATGTCTTTGCTACAGCGTCCTTAACCGGTTGCGGTAAATCTGTAGCTTTAATTTCCTTGTACTCTTGTACAGCAGCCATATCTTTGTTTACTACTGCTTCCACTTGTGTCTCTTCAGAAAGTGCAGGTTCTTTATCTTCCGTTTGAGCAGATACTGCAGTTACCATTCCTAATGCGAATACTGAGGCAAAAAAATACTTTTTCATTGTTTTTTGTTTTGTAAAATTTATAATTGTTCTTTTTCTGAATAGCATATTGAAAATTTAATGCCAAAACAAAACACTAACGCTAATCGATTATAAATGTCTGTAATAAAGCTATTTAATGAATTTTTATCTCAACAAACCATATAACGTGACTGTATAATTACACAACTTTGTGTGTAATAATTACACAGTTTTTGGGTAAGAGGTCAGTCTATGGATGGAGGACGTCTGTTTTTCTTTTTTAAAGCCTGTTCTTTCTTAGACTTTAGTCTTTTCTGAATAGCACTTTTAGAAGGTTTCGTTTTTTTTCTGGGCTTTGCAACCGTTAAACTCTGCTTCAGTAATTCTAGCATTCGTTCAAGAACGATGGCTTTATTACGATGCTGACTTCTGGTCTCTCCACATTGTAAAGTTAAAATGCCTTCCGAAGAAATTCTGTTACTGAGTTTTTGCTGTAACCTTTCCTTTTCCAGATCTGTAAAGGCTTCCGAAGAAATAATATCAAGAGAGATCTCAACTTTAGTGGCAGTTTTATTAACATGTTGCCCACCCGGACCACTACTTCTAACCGCCTTATACTGAAACTCTTTTATTACGACATCTGTTTGCATTAAATACTGGGTCGGTGTTCTTTATTAAGCAAATCGTTAACCGTTTTTACCGGATTAAAAGTTTCGATCGGGACCTCAATGCATACAGTGTTCCAATTGGCCATAGAACCATTCCATAGACCGGGACGTTCTAATGCCTTTAGCGGCTTGCCGTTTTCCGACTTGCTGGAAATTAAGCCTGCTTCCGGATCGATATAGTTTAGCAAATTGAATTTATCACCCTTGTAATCCCTAACCCCGCAAACAATATCTACCGGATTAAAATGCGTTGCTTCATTTACTATTGCTTTTTGATGCGGATTGGAAGTATCTATTTGCACCATTTCTACAATTTGAAGTGATATGCGTCCATCTTTTCTAACCCAATACGGGCCACCACCCGGGGCACCTGTATTTCTCACCATTCCACACACTCTAATTGGTCTGTTTAAAAGTGAGAAGAATGTAGAAGAATCGTAACTAATTTCCTTAATATTGAGTTCATTCCATAAAAAAGATTTTATCTCTTTCATTTGTTCCTCGTTCGGTTTCTCTTCTGAAAGAATTCTAAGATAATGAAAGATCTTTCCTTGTAACCAAAGAAGCTTACCAGCGAGTACTTTTTTATAAAATGCCACGCTTTCCACATAATCTTCGGTAACTACATTATCAATATTCTTAATAAAAATAAGATCTGCATCGATCTCGTTTAAATTTTTAATGAGCGCGCCATGACCGGAAGGACGAAATACCAGCTCCCCTTTTTCATTTCTGAAGGGTTTATTCTCCGGCGTTACTGCAATGGTATCTGTAGCCTTATCCTGAAACGAATACGTAATATTAAAATTTGTTTTGGTCTTTTTACTCACTCTGTTTTTAATTCCTTCAAACTCTTCCTTAAAGAAGGGTAAATGTTTTTCAGAAAAAGTAAAGTGCAAATAAGCTTCATCGATTGAACACGCGTAAAAGGCGGTTTCATAAAGTTGTTCTTCAAAAGCGGTAGTCGCGTATTTAGAATACTTATGAAAAGGAATTAAACCTTTTGGAAGTTGTGAAAAGTTGAGACCTTCCTTATCCAACATGGTTTTTACAAAAACATAAGACCGCATTCCCTTGGTAGAGTGCTTATAGTCTGGATAATTTTCGCGAATTTTTTTCCGTACCATACTAACGAAAGCAAATTCTTTGATGGAACTCAAAAACCTGCTTAAAGCCGGATAGTTGCCTTTTTTCAGAAAGACATTCAGACTCTGCTTTTCGGGATCATAAAGTTCTAAGAAATTATGCAGAAACTTAAACATCCGGGTTGCTGCTCCAGAAGCCGGGATAAACTTAACAAGATCGAGGTGCTCCTTTTTTTCTTCAAAGTGATCGACGAATTTTTGTTTATTATCTTCTGAAAGTACTTCTATACCATTGCCAACAGATGCCGAAGTAACAATATCTGCAAATGGGATCCCATCAACAAATGTATTTATTTGGTCAACAACTTTTTCTTTAGACAGCCCATACTCCTCAATTTGCTGTTCATCTTTTTTTGTTAACATACGCTTTGCCTCAATGAGTTTTTTAACGGTTTTAATAGCAATTGCCAGGCGCTCTTCTTTAGAGCCCTCTAACTTTTGAAAATTAAGGTGGTCGTATTTGTTTAGTTGAGTTTCAAAATTACAAAACAAATTCTCCCTATCATCGGGTCTATCACGCAAATCGTCGAAAAAAAATGGCACATCTATGCCTGTAAGTAAGTAAAGTGCGTAAGAATTTTCTTTGGCGTACTTAGCTATCGGTTCCGGACAAAAGCCATTGTAATAATATTCTGAGTAAACTTTTAACTCCAATAAATTGGTGTCGCAAAAAAGGATGGTATCGGTTTTGGCTGCCGCTTCATTTTCAGCCTTCATTTGTCCCACGGCTATAGGCATCAAATCATCTATGGTACATCTCTCCCTTTTGGTATCCCACTTTTCCTGAAGATATTCGCGCATATACTCGGGTACCCATAATGTATTAAAATGCTCAGCCAGTTGCTTTGCCAAGGTCGTTTTACCGGTAGATTCGGGGCCGTATAAAACTACTTTTATGCAGCTACAGGGTTGTTGCTTAAGTGCTTCTTCCATGAAATATATCCAAAAATGGCTATAAAGGTAAATATAAGATATTGGAAGCTCGTAAAAGTAAACCCTTTATAAAAATAAAGTGGTACAGAAATCACATCCCCTACGATCCAATATATCCAATTCTCAATTTTTCGTTTGGCCATTAACCACATCCCCACAAAAAAGATCCCTGTAGTTATGGTGTCTACGTAAGCAGTCCAGTCGTTCCATTTGTCGAAGATCCGGTAAATAACAAATACGAATAAAAGTGTAGCAAGAAATATTAAGATCGAATATTGTTGCTCCCGTTTTGTGGTTTTCGAAATAGGGGTAACATGAGTCGCATCCACCTTACGAGTCCAAATAAACCAGCCGTAAACACTCATTATAAAATAATAAGCATTGATCATCATATCGCCCAGCAACGACCATTTTAAAAGTAAATACACGAAGATCGCGGTACTGATCATCCCCGTAGGGAAGACCCAAATTTTGTTCTCTTTAGAGAACCAAACAGATAAAAATCCAAAGATCACCGCAACGATTTCCAGAACAATATCCACCCTGTCGTAATCCTGATATTGACCAAATAAAAATTCAAAAATGGGGCTCATACTCGCTTCTGTCGGTTTTTACTATTTTTATATACAGCAATCCATTTTCGACGGCTTCTAAGGCTGTTTTCATTTCCTTCTGAAGTACTTTCATTACCTGATCATAATCACCGTAAACTTGGGTACTCAACGGATTCTCCAATACTGTTAGTCCCGAGCCTCGCAGTTGTTGAATGAAATTTATAATTGCAGGCTCAAAAGAATCCTGAAGTGGTGTTAATGTTAATTCTACAGAAATTTTCATATCCTATTCTTAAATTTGAGTTTCATAAACCGTTCCCATAACAACCATATCTGCTCCGGCACCGTATGCCTTATTCATTTGTTCTTTTCTTCTAATGCCCCCACCAACGATCAACGGAATCGAAATTGCTTTCTTTACTTCAGAAATAATACCTGGTAATACAGGAATTTGGGCTCCACTACCAGCTTCCAAATAGAGCAACTTCGCACCCATGTATTGCCCGGCCAATGCGGTACGAACAATTTGCAACACATCGTCTTGAGACATTGGGGCAGTGCCACTAACACGTGCAACCGAAGAATTATTCCCGCCATCTACCAATATATAACCTGTTGGGATCACTTCTAAATTAGTTTTAGATAGTTTTTCTACAGATTTCACCTGCTGACCAATAAGATACTCCGGATTTCGTCCGGAAATAAGGGACAAAAAGAGAAGTGCATCTGCTCTATCGGTAATTTGAGAATGATCTCCGGGAAAAAGAAAAACCGGTAATTTACAGTTTGCTTTCAGGGCTTTTACCGCCGTTTCTGTATGTCCATTAGCAACTGTACTTCCACCTACGAACAAATGTGTGGTTTCCTTCGGGATTTTCTTCAGAAAAGAAGTCACTTCAGAAATAGAAAATTTATCCGGATCTATTAAAATAGCAAGGCATTTTTGTTTTTCAGAAATAAGTTTCAGAATAGAATTGTAATGCATTAATATCATTTTTATTGAAGTAATGCGTAGGCGCAAGTAAACTCGTCGAATTCCAGAAAACTAACATCATAATCAACTCTCACATCTTCAAAGCTAACATTGGCGGTGGTATCACTGGCTTCCAGTCTAAAATCTTCTACATAAATATTCTGAATAAAACTCACCCCAGGGGTAGCGAAACTTTTATAGAGCGATTCTTTGGCGCACCAAACAATAGTTAGCTTTCGCATAATAGCATCGTCGTTGGCCAAAGTTCGGTATTCTTCAATTGGCGTAAATTTGTGAGCGATCTTTAAGATCTTTAATCGCTGTTTTTCTATATCAATCCCTACCTCCATATCACTTACGATGATAGCCGAAAAAATAAACGAATGAGTGATAGAAATATGTTTATCGTCCTTTAAATGCGGTTTCCCATGGTCGTCGTAATACAAATCGAAATCTGTATAACCCTCAAGAGCTAAAAGTTTCCTTACACTCATAAAACCCCGGCGATGCAGATCACTTTTCATTCCATCTACTCGCTCCCTGCAATGTGTAGTGAGCTCAACTCCCCGAGAGAGTTCATCAAACGATTCTTCTATCTTCCAAATGAGGACTTTAGTGCTTTTGTTAACTGTTATAGTTTTGTAAAGAGGCATAAATATGTTAGAGATATTACGTACTTTTGCAGTCGAAAAATTAATTTTAACAGATTCCCTGCTTATAGGGAATAAAGATAATAAATATGTCAACGAACACAGTACCTTACACCGCTTATAAAGTAAAAGATATTTCCCTGGCAGATTGGGGACGTAAAGAAATTGAACTTGCCGAAGCAGAAATGCCCGGTTTAATGTCTTTAAGAGAAGAGTATAAAGATGAGCAACCGTTAAAAGGTGCTCGTATCGCCGGATGTCTGCACATGACTATTCAAACAGCCGTTCTTATTGAAACATTACAAGCCCTGGGAGCCGATGTTACCTGGAGTTCTTGTAATATTTTCTCTACACAAGACCAGGCTGCTGCTGCGGTAGCTGCTGCCGGAACACCCGTTTATGCCTGGAAAGGTATGACAGAAGAAGAGTTCGACTGGTGTATTGAACAAACTCTGTTCTTTGGTGAAGACCGTAAGCCATTAAATATGATACTTGACGATGGAGGTGACCTTACCAATATGGTTTTAGACAAATACCCTGAATTGACGTCAGGAATTAAAGGCTTGAGTGAAGAAACTACTACAGGAGTTCACCGTTTATATGAACGAGTAAAAAAGGGAACTCTTCCTATGCCGGCTATTAATATTAACGATAGTGTTACAAAATCTAAATTTGATAATAAGTACGGATGTCGCGAAAGTGCTGTAGATGCGATTAGACGTGCAACCGATGTGATGCTTGCCGGTAAACGTGTTGTAGTTTGTGGTTATGGAGATGTTGGAAAAGGTACCGCTGCTTCGTTTAAAGGAGCCGGTTCTATTGTTACCGTTACCGAAATCGACCCGATCTGTGCACTTCAGGCTGCGATGGACGGATTTGAGGTTAAGCGTTTGGAAACCGTTGTTGGAAATGCAGATATCGTAATAACTACCACAGGAAACAAGGATATTGTTCAAGGAAAACATTTTCAGGCGATGAAAGATAAAACCATCGTTTGTAATATTGGACATTTTGATAACGAGATCGCAGTTTCATGGCTTAACGACAATTACGGAAACACTAAGGTTGAGATCAAACCTCAGGTAGATAAATACACTATCGATGGAAAAGACATCATTCTTTTGGCCGAAGGTCGTTTGGTGAATTTAGGTTGTGCTACAGGTCACCCAAGTTTTGTAATGAGTAACTCGTTTACCAATCAGACGTTGGCACAAATTGAATTGTGGAAACACAGCGACAGATACGAAAATGAAGTTTATATGCTTCCGAAGCACTTAGATGAGAAAGTGGCACAATTGCACTTGGCAAAGATTGGTGTTGAGTTAACCGAACTTCGTGAAGATCAGGCAGAATACATTGGAGTTCCTGTAAAAGGTCCATTCAAGCCAGAGTATTATAGATACTAAATAGAAGAAATGTTACCTCGAACGTAGTGAGAGGTCTCATCCACTTATAAATTAAAGAAAAGCCTTTGCGTTAGTTGGGCAATTCCCGGACGCTCGCTAACGCTCGGTCTGGATCGGGCTTTCGCTGCTAGTTTTGCAAAACCCCTTGTAGAAGTTTGACAAAAGCTATTCGCTCTATCCCTATTGCAAAAAGTAGAATACTGAATTTCATTAGATGGTTTTAAGAAAGAGCATCAATATATATACCGACTTGAAGTGGAAAGTCTACCCTAAGGTTTACAAAGCGTCAGGAGTCGAGTACGAAGTCGAAAGAAAAAAGAAAAGATGAGCGATGCGGGATATTAGTTTATGGTATAATTGTTTAGCGATCTTTCGTGCGATACACAAACTTCAATCCGCTCCAGTCCTTATCAATAGCCGCCACTTTAATATCAACCAAACCTACATTCAACAACATATAATCTCTCACAGCCTCTCTATGTATATCGGTTGCAATTTTAGAAGTACCCTTGGGCCAACTTACCCACAGCATTCCGGTCTTTTTAAGGAAGGATTTCAATGAAAGCGCCTGATTTTCAAGGCTGGAAATTGTGTTGCAAAAAAGATGTATAAAATCTAACGATTCGGTTTCAGGATTTTTAGCCAGTACGACATTCTCGGGGAAATCTGAAAAAAGACTAAAATAGTGCTTGGGTTGGTTGACCAACATTATGGAAAACCCGTCTTTAATTCCAAGTTTTCGAGCCAAAGGAGTTTTTGAGTAGCCTTGCATGTGATTCTATTTAAGTTGATCACTTCCGCTTTCTAAAAATATAGCTCATCCAAACAGGGTCGTTATCTTCTGAAACAACTGCTTGACGCTCTACAAACTCCCAATTATTAGCATTCATATAATTGAGCAGTGTCGATGTCTCTTCAATATCCTCGATTTCATCAACGGTGATATTCTTACCCACCAACGACTGTTGTTCTTCAACTTTTATTCTCTTAACTTTTCCGCGGTTATTTGCTTTTTGTACTACAATGATCTCTAAAAAATCATATTTGGTAATTTCCTGAGAATATACATTAGAAGAAAATAAAACACACAATGCGAATAACAGTATAGGAGTTGCTTTTTTCATGAAGGTGAATATATAGATGATTGTTTTATGAGTTGCACTAATTTACAAAAATTGTATGCAAACTGTATTAAATGATCTATTGTGCATAGAAATAAAGTTCGCATAAGGAATCGGCCTACGGCAGAAAGACCCTATGACCATCCAAATAAAAAACCCTCTCCGCAACTGCAAAGAGGGTTCTTAATATAATCTAAATAATCTTAAGCTTCTGCGTTAGGAACGATAGAAACGTACGATTTGTTATCCTTCTTTTTGGTAAATTTTACTACACCGTCTACTTTAGCGTGTAACGTATGGTCTTTTCCACCGTATACATTCTCACCTGGATGGTGTGTATTACCTCTTTGTCTTACAATGATATTTCCAGCAATAGCAGATTGACCACCAAATATCTTAACACCAAGGCGTTTCGATTCTGATTCTCTACCGTTCTTAGAACTACCAACTCCTTTTTTATGAGCCATCTTGTTTCGGTTTTATATATTATACTTAAGCAGAATTATTTTCTTCCGCCGTCTAACTTATCTTGTAATTCTTTAAGCTCATCCCACTTACCATCTGCAGCTAATTTTGCTTGCTCTGGCCATGTATCTGTCACTAAGTGAGCCATTCTAGAACTCGCTTCAGATAAAATAGTAGCAATTGCTTCCGGTTTTGCCTTTGCAACTTTTGCAAAAGTATCTAACCCCGCATTAATCATTGCCTCAGCAGCTTTTGGTCCAACACCTTCGATCTTTTTAAGATCATCTGCTTTTCCGCTTGCCTTCTTAGGAGCAGCTTTTTTCGCAGGAGCTTTAGTCTCAGCTTTAGCCTTAGGAGCAGCAGTTTTTGCTTCTTTCTTAGGCTCAGCTTTGGCTTTTGCCGGCGCAGCTTTTTCTTTAGTCTTTGTTGCTTTCGCCGAAGTAGACTCAGTTTTTGATTTTTTAGCTCCCGAAGAAACTATGCTTTCAATAACGATCTCAGAAAGAGACTGACGGTGACCATTCTTAACTCGGTAACCTTTTCTTCTTTTCTTTTTAAAGACAATAACTTTGTCACCTTTTAGGTGTCTAACGACTTTAGCTCCAACAAGAGCGCCGTTTATAGCCGGGGCGCCAAGAGTGATATTGTCACCATCACCAACAAGAAGCACATTGTCGAATTCGACTTTCTTACCTTCTTCTGTTGATAAACGATTTACAAAAACCTTTTGGTCTTTTGCAACTTTAAATTGCTGCCCTGCTATCTCTACAATTGCGTACATAGCGTAACGTTTATTAATTTAGTTAATATTACAATCTCCCAATTTTAAAGGGCTAAGCCCTCCAATGCGAACAAGGTTCGCGTAGGGGGCTGCAAATATAATTCTTAATATGGAATTTACAAAGTGTTTATTTGCTTATTTTAAGGCATTTCGGTTTCCATCAGGAGTGTTCCAGGAAGTTTTGAGAAGCTGCATAAAAGCCAGAGTTAAAACGAGCGATGTAGAGATCCCCATTATAAATATGGTTACAAGAACCATAAATGTCCCACTAGCATAATCGAGGTTCCAGGAATCAAGGATGCGAGTTGCAAACTCAGTATCTAATTGATACATATAAATTGCCATTAATATTGTAAAAATAACACTTGCCACAGCCCCTGTCATAAAACCAACCTGAAAGCCTTTTTGATATTTAAAGGAAGTTGCCTGAGACTTATATTTTTTCATCGCCAAAAGAATACCTCCACCAAAAAACACTCCATTTAAAGCACTAAAAATTGGGTATTGATGTAATCCTATAAACTTTAACACGATAAAATAAATGATAAGTGCAGTCGCGATGACTACTCCGTATTTTGTATATACTTTTCCCATAATACTTGTCTTTACTCATATAAATTTCGGGAAAAAAATTTAAATGTGGCACTAATTAACAATACGTTAATTTCTCACCTTCCTTTTATTTGCCAAATAAACCCCTAATAATATGATGATTGCAGCTATGATCTGTAAGATTCCAAAGCTCTCCCCATCAATAAAACCCCACATAACCGCCACAAGGGGCATGGTATAAGTGACAGAAGAAGCGAACACCGGACTCGCAATTTGAACTAACTTATTAAATATAACCTTTGCTATAGCCGTTCCAAATAAAGATAGGATAGCAACATACACAAAAGAGGTTTGCATTGCCTGAGACTCCCAAATAGTTTTAAAAAATCCCGAAAAGTAAAGGATTAGCAAGGCAGGTAAAAAAATTAAAATAAAATTCCCTGTAGTTATTGCCAAAGCATTCACGTCACTTAAATACTTCTTAATGATATTCACATTGAAAGCATAACCAATTGTAGAAATGATGATCAAGGTACTATACCAATAATTCTGATTAGGGTTAATATCTGCGCCGGCAAATAACAGAAGTAACGTGCCCACAAAACCAATCACTACTCCAAGCATTTGAAGCCTTGAACTCTTTAGACCCATAAATACCAAACCAGTTATGATTGTGCTTAAGGGCGTTAACGAGTTGAGAATAGAAGCAACAGAGCTGTCAATATGACTTTGTGCCAAGGCAAAAAAGAATGGAGGAAAAAAGGAACCGATAAAGCCCGTTATTGCGATCCATTTCCAATGGTGCTTCTCTACCTTTCTCAGACTTTTAAATCCGACACTAAATAAAAAAACAGATGTTAGCACAATACGTAACGCTCCAACTTCGAAAGCCGTAAGCCCAACCAGACCTTTTTTAATGAGTATAAATGAGCTTCCCCATATTGCAGAAAGCAGAATTAAATAAACCCATTTTAAACTGTTTGTACTCATTGAGCATTTTGAATCGATAAAATTCGTAAATATTATCAGCTTTATATGCTCTTAATAATAGATTTTAAAAATAGAGGAATAGACAACTAGTTCTTCCATTCTATGGTTTCCATAATGGAGCGCACGTCTTCTCTTAAATATACTACAGCCGGATAAATTGAATCGAAATTGGGTTTCGCTTCAAAATAAACAGACCCAGTAATAAAGTGATTAATACTATCGGTTACATAGAACTGAGATTGTGTTGCCGCATTTCCGTCGATCATATAAAGCATTCCGAAGACCTTATTGATAGAATCGACCCGTGGTTGTTCCAAAATAGACTGTGCTTTAATTGTATGGTCATAGGTTAGTTTCTGCGCATCATACAATAACGAATCCAGGTTTTGGTACCTGATCTTTTGGTAGGTGAGGTAAATCGTGGCTTTCATATTGGGGTAGCGCAAGTTCATTCCGCAACCCTTTTTCTCTACCAGTTTGGCGCTCTCATTTTTCAGGAAAGTATAAGGACATTCTGTTTTAATTCGCTGGTAAGTAGCTTTCGGATATTCTAAACTAAGCTTAGCACTTGGTTTAACCACCAGATCATCTCCACAAGAACACAAAGAACAGCAAAAAAATAAGATAACCAGATAACGCATACTACTCATTTATAGAAAGTTTTATTTGTTTGATTCGTTTATTATCGAACGCTTCAATAGTAAACGAATAATTATGGAATGATAGTATCTCGTCCTTCTTCGGAAAACCCTTAGAAATCTCAAGAAGAAAACCCGCTAAAGTTTCTGCTTCTCCTTTCTCTTCCTCAAAAATGCTCGTGTCTTCCAATTTTAGGACTTTGTAAAAATCTTTCAATGGAGTTTTTCCTTCAAAAACGAAAGTGTTGTCATCTAGTTTTGAAAACACCAGATCTTCATCGTCAAACTCATCACTAATTTCTCCAACGATCTCTTCAATTATATCCTCAAGCGATATTAAACCACTGGTGCCACCATATTCATCAACAACGATCGCTAAATGCATTTTCATTTCTTTGAATTCGTTGAGAAGGTCATCTAATTTCTTGTTTTCGGGCACAAAGTAGGCCTCTCGCTTTAGTTTTTGCCAATCCAGAGTCTTTCGTTCTATAAAAGGCATAAGATCCTTTACATATAAAATACCTGTAATGTTATCTATACTGTCTTTAAAAACAGGTATTCTGGAATAGCCATGGCTAATTATTTCGGGCATAATATCCTTAAAACTCAACTCTTCGTTAAGTGCGAAGATATCCATACGGTTCTTCATGACCTGCTTGGTATCAGTGTTTCCAAAAGTTACAATACCTTGTAAGATCTTGTGCTCTTCGTGCGTAGTATCATCTTCATTAGTAAGCTCTAAAGCTTGCGATAATTGATCTACGCTCAGGTTCGATTTCTGCTTTCCGAACTTCTCATGAATATAGATAGTGGCTGCCCGCATTGGCATACTTATAGGTGTTAAAAGCGTATCCAAAACATTTAAGGGATAGGCCATTCTGGAAGCGAATTTCACATTATTTCTACTGGCATATATCTTAGGTAAGATCTCTCCAAAGAGTAAAATAATAAAGGTCACTACTCCAACTTCTACAATGAACCGAAGGTTGTATTGATCGGTAATCCCCGAAAACATCAATTCGGTAAGCGAATCAAAGAGAAGTACGATAGCAATATTGATAAAATTATTTGCCACTAAAATAGTAGCCAATAACTTCTTGGGCTTTTCTAACAACTTCTCGACGATGACCAACTGTTTGGAAGGAGATTTATCGTTAGAATCTTCAAAATGGGTTGGAGAAAGCGAGAAAAAAGCCACTTCAGCTCCCGATATTAAAGCCGAACACAACAACAATATCAAGAGAAATGAAAAACTAATGATATAGGTGTAATTTAATAAAGCTATAAAAAGTAAACTGGGAGGCTCTATATCCAAAATACCTGGTTTAGTTAGACATTAAAAAGGCAGGTCGTCATCGTCACCTACATGCTCTTCCACCTGAGGTTCTACATTAGAAGATTTCGACACGGTTTGTTGCCCCTGATTAGAGTTGTTTTGAGGCATTGATCCGCCTTCCGACTTAGGAGAAAGGAAGGTGAAATCTGTACATTGAATTTCGGTACTATATCGATCCATTCCCTTTTCATCTTGCCATTTGCGCGTTTTTAATCTACCTTCAATATAAACTTTATCACCTTTATTAAGGTATTTTTCGCAAATTTCTGCAGCTTTATTTCTAACTACAATATTGTGCCATTCGGTATTGCTTACCTTCTCGCCTGTTGTTCTGTTTGTATAGGTTTCATTTGTTGCAAGCGGAAATCTGCCAATACTCCCTCCCCCTTCAAAATAGTGCATTTTCACTTCATCACCTGTATGCCCAATTAGCATTACTTTGTTTAACGTACCACTCATTTTCTTTATTTTATATTTTTACAAAGGTATATTTTGTCTTTTAAATATAGCTATTTTTTTTAGTTAATTGAATTCTGAAAATTCCGCAATAAAATTCTCAATTAACACGGGTACAGCATACTGTCGAACCATACTTACAGGAATACTTTTTTCTGTAATTTCTGAAACTTCTGCAATCCAGAAACGCGTGTACAGATGCTGATGTGATAGTTTATGTATCACAGGATCTTCATTAAATAAAATTAAACTTTCAATGTTATAAGCCGCTTCCAACTCTTGATAGTCCTGTAAGTTTTTCAATTGTATCGCATCTACTTCGGTGGTGGTCTCAACAAGTGGAAACTCGTACAGTTTTTGCCAAATTCCACGTTCAGTTCGCTGTCTTAAAAGAGTTTGCTCATTTTCAGACAGAAAAACTATATAATTAAAGTATCGCTTTCTAACTTTCAGCTTTTTTATCTTAACCGGCAACACAGAAACCTTACTTTCGGAGTAAGCGACACAGGAATCATTGAAAATACAATTCGAACAATTCGGATTTTGGGGTATGCAAAATCGAGCTCCAAATTCCATAATAGCCTGATTAAATGTTCCCGGCGAATCTTTGTCTATAAGTTGTTGAGCCAGAGCCTTAAATTCTTTAATCCCCTTAGAGCTGTTTATTGGGGTATCTATTCCGAAGAAACGAGAAAGAACACGATATACATTTCCATCAACCACCGCTGTGGGCTTATCAAAACAAATAGAGGCAATGGCGCTGGCCGTATAATCGCCTACCCCTTTTAGTTTTAGGAGATCATGAAATGTAGCCGGGAAATCTCCTTTTAATTCCCTACTTATATATTTTGCGGTAAAATGCAGGTTTCTGGCGCGGGAATAATAACCTAAACCCTGCCAAAGTTTTAAAATTTTATCTTCGGAAGCGTTCGCTAAATCATGAATTGTAGGAAAAGCCTTTGTAAATTTAAAATAATACGGAAGTCCCTGTGCTACTCGTGTTTGCTGAAGCATGATCTCAGAGAGCCAAATAAAATATGGGTCCTTTGTACTTCTCCAGGGCAGGTCGCGTTTATTTTGTAAGTACCACTTAATGAGTTTTTTACGGAAATATGAGGCTTGAATAGGCATTTCACAAATGTAACCTATATCTAATTATATTTTAATGCATTACGATTTGATTAATTGATTTTAAAATCCGTATATTTGCCCTCTTGAAAAAAAACCTATACTTTATTAATATTAAAAAAAAATTAGAATGACGAAAGCAGATATTGTAGCGAAAATTTCAGAAAAATTAGGAATGGAAAAAGGAGATGTTCAAGCTACTGTTGAGACCTTTATGGAAGAGGTTAAAACTTCTTTAGAAGGTGGTGATAATGTTTACCTACGTGGATTTGGAAGTTTTATCATTAAAACTAGAGCCGAAAAAACCGGTAGAAATATTTCAAAGAATACAACTATTAAAATTCCTGCACACAACATCCCCGCATTTAAGCCTGCAAAGATATTTGTTGAAGGAGTTAAGACAAACGTTGAAGTAAAGTAATAACCCAGCCCTGTAGTTCGATCTACGGGGCATTATAAAAGATTAAGTATGCCAAGTGGTAAAAAAAGAAAAAGACATAAGGTAGCGACGCATAAGCGTAAGAAAAGAAGACGCGCTAACCGCCACAAGAAAAAGTAGGTACAACCTACTTTTTTCTTTTACTAAAGAGAATAAAATCGTTCTTTGAAAATGAAATTGCTATATTTTTTACCTGAATTTTAGTGATTTCGACGGGTTACCCGCTTAAACTGCGGGATATTACAAAACCTGTAATAAATTATTGTTTAATCCATTTGTCCCGATGCTATAAAAAATTGGGATGGATAAAAATTAATGTTAAGTGAACTACGAATTATTTATTAGATCCAGTTCACGAGAAGTTGATTTTGCCCTTTTAAAAGATGGAAGACTAATTGAACTAAATAAGGAAGAAGAGGACAACAAGTTTTCGGTTGGAGATATTTATCTCGCAAAGATCCGTAAAACTGTTCCCGGACTTAACGCAGCATTCGTTAATGTTGGTTATGAGAAAGATGCTTTTTTGCATTATCATGATCTAGGTCCAAAAGTACTTTCCTTATTGAAGTTCGTTAAACGTGTAAGTACAGGTAAACTTAAAGATTATTCTTTAAAAGAATTCCCATTAGAAAAAGAGATTGATAAGAATGGAGGCATCAACGACGCCTTAAAATCTAATCAGTCTATTCTGGTACAAATTGTTAAAGAACCCATTTCTACTAAAGGACCACGTATAAGTTCAGAGCTTTCCATAGCCGGACGATATATAGTATTGGTTCCATTTTCAGATCGAGTTTCTATTTCTCAAAAAATAGAATCGAAAGAAGAAAAAGAAAGGCTAAAACGCTTAATTACAAGCATCAAGCCAAAAGGATTTGGAGTAATTATACGAACCGTAGCAGAGGGCAAAAAAGTAGCAGAACTGGATAGAGATTTACAAAATCTCACAGATCGCTGGACGGCGATGTGTAAAAAGCTACAAGGAGCGCACCATCCTAGTAAGGTGTTAAGTGAATTAAGTAGAGGGTCTTCTATGATTCGAGATGTATTTAACGATCAATTTTCGGCAATACACATAGACGATGAAACCCTTTATTTACAAATAAAAGATTATGTGCAGGAAATTGCACCTAACAAAGAGAATATCGTCAAGTTTTATGACTCTAAAGTTCCAATTTTTGAAAAATTCGGAATTGAACGTCAGATTAAAACTTCCTTTGGACGAACCGTATCCGGAAGCAAAGGAACCTATTTAGTGATTGAGCACACCGAAGCCATGCACGTTATAGACGTGAATAGCGGAAACCGTAGCAATAAATCAAAAAATCAGGAAGACACCGCTCTCGAAGTAAATATAATTGCCGCAACCGAAGTGGCAAGACAATTGCGATTGAGAGATATGGGAGGAATTATAGTGGTAGATTTCATTGATATGGGATCTTCAGCTAATAGAAAGAAGCTCTACGACCATCTTCGAAACGAGATGAAAGACGATAGAGCCAAACACAAGATTCTTCCGCCAAGTAAATTTGGCTTGATACAAATTACCCGCCAACGCGTGAGGCCTGAGATGAACATTAAAACCAGAGAGGAAGATCCCAGCAACGGGATTGGAGATGACGGTGAGATCGAAGCGCCAATTGGAGTGGTAGATAAAATTAATGAAGATGTAAAACGCCTCTTCAAAAAAGACTATAAAAAGATCACATTAAACGCACATCCTTTTATAGCAGCTTATTTAATTAAAGGATTTCCATCTGTGCGAACCAAATGGTTCATGGAGCACAAAAAATGGGTAAAAATTCAACCTAGAGACGCTTACACGTATCTTGAATACCATTTCCACGACAAAAATGGCGAGGAAATTATTTAAACCTTAAATCCCTTTTAGATGTATTTCCGAAAGGGATTTTTTTTTACACCTTCAATATATTTTCGGTGCACTAGTAGGGCATTCGGTAAAGTAGAGCAAAGCTCACTTTACCGTCGCGCTTTCGGTGTTACGAGGTAACTTACCTCAATCCCTAATGCGGACCCCTCTCTGCCTTACGGCATCTCTCCCAAAGAGAGAGAAGATTTTCAAATTCATTACTTACTTTTGCAGGGTGCGAGCCCACAAGACATACTCCGTAGCCGAAGCCACCCAACGCATGGAGCGTTATTGCGCTTACCAGGAACGGTGTCATAAAGAAGTTGAAACAAAATTGAAACAAATGCGAATGATACCCGAAGCGCGGGACCAGATCATCTATCATTTGCTTCAACATAATTTCTTGAACGAAACCAGATTTTCACAGGCTTTTTCCAGAGGGAAATTTAGAACTAAGAAATGGGGAAAGAATCGCATCGTGAACGAACTAAAGCTTCGGAATATTTCTACCTACAACATTAAATTGGCACTTAAAGAAATCTCGGAAGCTGAGTATTTAGAGACCTTCGATAAGCTTTCAGAAAAACGACTTTCACAGCTAGTTTCAGAAGAAAACATTCAGAAAAAAAGAAAAAAATTAGCAGATTACTTACTTTATCGGGGTTGGGAATCGCATTTAGTGTACGATAAAGTAAACGAACTGCTTAAATATTAAACGATGCTCCTAGATTTACCGACACCTGATTGTGTAATTTTTCTGCCGGACTCAACACACCGGTATCATACTTAGCGAACGGCACGTTAAGTTCAGAAAAAACGCCAAAGCCGGAGGTGAAAAAGTACCTAACCCCAAGATGACCACCAAAATTCTTTAAACTTACATGCAATCCTGGATATACATCTAACTGCTCACTAACGTTTATAACGTTGCCCAGATTAGCATTAAAGCGAGCCTTTACATCAAATCTATCCTGAAATTCAGCGAAAGGCTCTTCATCCCCATCAAGATTAATTACTTTCTCCACACCCAAGAGGTAGGTTGATGCCACCCCAAGCGAAATATTTTCACCAAGACCAAAATCGAGACTACTCATTATTCCGGTTCCGTTTTGCTGTAAGTTGGCACCTACTTGAAACTTTACGTCTCCCTTTCCGGTGAACGCTTGCGCGAAGATGAAGTGAGTAGATAAGAAGCTTAATAGTAGTATAAGTTTTTTCATGATCTTCTTTATTTTCTACTACAAATATATTTCTTTTAGCTCACAATTTTATTTGTTCTTACAATTGCCTGCTCATTCTTCCAATCTATCCAGCGTTGCCCTTTTAACTTTCGCATCAAAATATCGAAATAACGCATAATAACTATATTGTAAATTGCCTTAGCCAAATTCTTTGGTCTCTTGGGTGTAGATCGTAAGCTCATAGAAAATCCGGGTGTGATATACCGCATATAATGCCAATAACCCTCGGGCATATACAAGATATTTCCATGTTCAAGATGCGTTTTAAAGCCTTCTGCCTGCTTAAGTGCCGGCCATTTATCAAAATCAGGGTTCGAAAAATCAATATCTTCTCTTGTAATTAAAGAATGAGGTACTTTGTATAAGAATTCATTCTGACTCTGATCAAAGAGAATTGCTTCCTTTTTTCCGTTAAAGTGAAAGTGAAAAATGTTCGCAAGATCTATGTCGTAATGCATAAACGTGTACGAGTTCATACCCCCAAAGAAAAGCATGGGGAGTTTCTTCATAAGCTTTAATCCGAAGTCTGGATACGAAAAATCCTGTTGCAGTTCCGGAATTTCCTTCAGCATATTCCATAAGAAAATACGGTATTTTGTTGGCTCTTTTTTAAGCAACTCAATATAGTCGCTCATTTTCATACTGGAGTGAGGTTCGTTGAATCCGTCTTTATGGTCCACAGGCCGATTATCGTAGAGGGGAACGGTTTTGTCTCCCGCTACCTTAGCCATATAATCTAAGTCCCATTTTTCAAATGCAGGCCAATCTTTTATATAATTTTCAATCACCACAGGTTTCTGTGGTTTAAAATAATTTTCAAGGAAATCTTCCTTACTAATCGTTTCTACTCTGTCAATTTCCCGTAATCTCATACACTTATTGAAGTCAACAAATTTACGAAACTTATACGTTTTTGGTTTTTAAAATTAGTTAAAACAAAAGGCCGGTAAATTACCGACCTTTTTGCATTAATATGATAAAATGTTACGGATTTGTGGTAACTACCAAAGCTTCCGAAAATTCACTTACCCCATCAGATCCACAGTTCGCTCTAACATAAATTTCATATGTTGTCCCGGGTGTTAGACCTGTTAGCGTGTACACATTTTGTGAGGTTGGAATCACATTCACACCGTTTGGTGTATACGGAGCTATTCCGAAGTCAATTTCCCAGGCGGTCTCATTATTTTCAAGCCAGCTTAACTCAATTGAATTTGAAGTAATAAGCCCACGACTTAGATCGGTTGGTGTATTACAGGCAGGATTACCTGTAAGTGTTACAAATTCTATTTTAATATGATCGCTATATCCTTGTGAGCCACAATTTGAACGAACATAGACTTCATAATTCGTTCCCGGTGTTAACCCATTAATAAGAAAACTTGTTTGTGAGGTCTGGATCACCGTACCATTGCCTAACGTAAATCCGGAAATACCGTATTCAATTTCAAATGCAGTTTCACCCCCATCGTTCCAGCTCACACGTACTGATGTGGTATTTAATTGATCAACTTCTATGTTTGAGGGTTTTGCACAGTTATTATTGTTAGAATCGTCATCTTTATTACATGAGATTAAAGCAATACTAAGGAATGCCAATAAAAAGATCTTTTTCATCCGTATTTAATTTTTGTTTTTCACTTTAACGGAAAGAATCATAAAATATTTAATCTCTTATCAAAATACTTCAATTTTTTTTATCTCGATCCTGTAGTGACAGACGATAAAAACCGGCACGAAGCCGGTTTTTATCTACGCCAATATTAAATTCATTATCTATTCTTTTGAACTAGATGGATTTGAGGTCTCATCTGTCGTATCCTCATCTAATTTTTTACCTTGTAAATACTCCGGTAGTTGCATCCCCGCCATATTAAACATCTCCTGTAAAGGCGGTACCGAGCCATACATTCCTGAAATAAAATTAGAGGTGGCAGTTTTACCATCTTTACCTGCACCATTTTCCCATACTGTTACCTTATCAATCTTAATATTTTTTATTGCATCGGCTTGTAATGCCACCAATTCGGGTAATTTATCTGCAATTAGAAGTAATGCAGCGTCTTTCGAATTGTTACCTGCAGCCTTTACAATCCTGTCTAAACCTTCGGCCTGTTTGGTTAAAACCTCAAAAATTCCCTGAGCCTCCGCCTGCGCTTTAAATAAGATCGCATCTGCCTCTCCTTTTGCTCGTCTTCTAATTTTTTCGGCCTCAGCTTCGGCATCAATCTCAACTTTTTGCTTGTCAATTTCGGCAGGAACAATAATATCGGCAAGTTGAGTACTACGTTCTCTTTCGGCTCTTGTCTTTTCTGCTTCTTTTTCGGCGATATAAGATTCTTCCAAAGCTTTAGCAGATTGTACTTTCTCTGAGGCGATGGCGACACGTTCGGCTTCTGCTTCTCTTTGCCTACGAAGAGAATCGGAATTCGCAACTTCTATTTTCGCGATATTTTCTCCTTCAACGGCTTTTGCATTTGCTGCGGCCACCTGAGTTCTTTCATCCTGTAAGGCATTTGCTTCCCCAATGGAACCGTCTCTGTTCTTCTCTGCAACCGACTTTCGGGCAGCGTTGATAGCATGCGCCGCTGCTTCTTTACCAAGGGCTTCAATATATCCCGATTCATCTACGATATCGGTAATATTTACATTGATCAACTTAAGACCTACTTTTTTCAATTCAGATTCAACACTGTTAGAAATGTTGCTTAAAAACTTATCTCTATCCGAATTAATCTCTTCAATATCCATTGAAGCAACTACCAAACGCAGCTGTCCGAAAATAATTTCTTTTGCCAATTCTTGAACCTGTTCCAGACCCTGCCCAAGTAATCTTTCGGCAGCATTCTGCATGATTCCGGGTTCGGTAGAAATACCAATTGTAAAGCGAGATGGCACATTTACACGAATATTTTGTTTACTTAATGCGTTTACAAGATTCACCTCTATTGAAATAGGGGTAAGGTCCAAATACTCGTAATCCTGTATTACCGGCCAGATAAAGGCTGCACCTCCGTGAATACATCTGGCCGAATTACCGGTCCCAACTTTTCCGTAGACTACCAATATCCTGTCCGATGGGCATCGCTTATACCTTCGTATAAAGGTTATCAAGATTATAAAGACGAATAGAATTGCAAACCCTATCGCCAATAGTGGTGCAAATCCTTCAGTTTGTAGTGCAAAATTTATCATGTTACGAATTGTGTTTTCTTACTATTAATATTCCGTTATCTGTTATATCTGAAACCGTGACAATGGTATTTTGTTCGAGGTTATCATTTTCATCTGTCATTGCATCTAACTCACGTAAACTACCCTGAACTTTAACCGAAACCTTACCTATGCTACTCCTATTGGCACCAATAGTTAAGTAAACCTCACCCACCTGGTGTATTGCATTCTTCATTTGTAACGATCCACTGCTGTTGAGTTTGCCCAGGTAATAAAAAACTGATGCCATTATAAACATCATTAACAATCCACAGGCAACAGAAATTAACACTGTAATTGGCTTAGAAACTCCCTCCTCGATACAGGCAATACCCACCCAACCAAAAATGGTAAAGAAACCTATGAGGTTCTTAAAGGATAAAAATTGAAAACCAATACCGGTGTCCGCATCAATTTCGGCATCAACATCCCCCATGTCATCCACTTCTCCTCCTATAAAGGTTAAGATGAGCAGGACAACGAAAATCCCTGAAGCAACAATAGCAATTATCCAATATATTTTTTCAAAAAGCACTAAATCTGCGAACCAATCGGTCATAATAATCTGGTTTGTTAAAATCGGTGAAGTAATATAGGTACTTTTTATAAGTAGCACAATAAGCCATTTTGTTACTTAATAACAAATATACTAACAGTATTTCTTCACATGAATTCGATTCTAATACCTAGTAAAGCTAATATCGACAACAATTTATAAGGATTTCTGAAGAAGATTTTTTTAGTACCAAATCAACATCGTTATATTGCTTTATTTAATTATTACGATATTAAATCCAATAGAAAAACTATCAGCTTTGTATGGTATTTAAGTCCTTAATCATCGTTAAAAAGACAAACAGAACCACTTTTTAGCTAACTTGCAATCATTAATTTTTCAAAAATGATAACCTATAAAGTCGCCACGTCACGAGAAGAATTACGGCAGATCCTTGATCTACAAAAAGCAAATTTAGCGGCGGTAATTTCTTCCGAAGAAAAGGAAAAAGAGGGTTTTGTCACCGTAGAACATACATTCGAAATACTTAAAGCAATGAACGATATGTGTCCGCATATAATTGCCGTAGTCAACAATACCGTTGTGGGTTATGCGCTGTGCATGCACCCTAAATTTGCCGATACAATCGAGGTTTTAAGGCCAATGTTTAATGAAATATTAGTAGCTATTGAAGTTAACGTGTCATGGATTGTTATGGGACAGATCTGTATTGATAAAGAATACCGGCAACAAGGTATTTTCAGGAATCTATATAAAACTATGTTAGAAGAGATTACACCGCGATTCTCTACAATCATCACGGAGGTGGATGCTTCAAACTCAAGGTCTATAAACGCTCATTACGGTATTGGTTTTAGGAAACTCTCTACTTACAAAGCCGATGGAAGGCTGTGGGAATTGATCTATTTAAAGTAATAGTCATTTCGAAGGAGCTTACGACTGAGAAATTCTATCACACTAATTTGTCTCACCGTGTGTGTTTTCTCCATTTATGGCAGACATACTTTAAAAAACATGGAAAAAAATAGTTAAAACCAAAAACACCTCAATTAAGAGGTGTTTTTATTTTATTATATTATGATTAAGCCTTTAATCTGCCAACACAATTACTTTATTATTATTCATCTCCACGGTTCCACCATTGATCTCTAAAACCCATTTACCTTTGTCATCTTTGGTAAATTTCTTTTCAAAACCTTCGGCTATAGTAGGATTTCCTTTGAATTTCACTTCGCCTGCTGTAAGTAACGAGACAATAGCAGCGTGATTATTCAACATTTCAAAAGATCCTTCAACACCTGGTACCGTTACGCTTTCTACATCACCCGATACGATAGCTGCTTCCGGAGTTACAATTTCTAAATACATAGTTAAACTTGTTTAACTACCCCCTCAAAGGAGAGTGTTTTATTATTTATAAAAGAGGCCCATTTTAAAAACCCTCTCTGCCCTTTGGGCATCTCACCCTAAGGGAGAGAAATATTATCAATTCTATTCAACTTATGGTTACGCCTCAGCCAACATTTTCTCTCCGGCCTCGATCGCTTCTTCGATCGTACCTTTTAAGTTAAATGCCGCTTCAGGTAAGTGATCTAACTCACCATCCATGATCATGTTAAATCCTTTGATCGTTTCCTTAATATCTACTAATACTCCCGGAATCCCTGTAAACTGCTCTGCTACGTGGAATGGTTGTGAAAGGAAACGTTGTACACGACGTGCACGACCAACTGCCATTTTATCTTCTTCAGATAATTCTTCCATACCAAGAATTGCAATAATATCCTGTAATTCCTTATATCGTTGTAATAGCTCTTTTACTCTGGTTGCACAGTCGTAATGCTCATCACCTAAAATATCTGCCGCTAAGATTCGCGATGTAGAATCTAATGGATCTACCGCCGGATAAATTCCTAATTCGGCAATTTTACGTGATAATACTGTTGTTGCATCTAAGTGGGCAAAAGTCGTCGCCGGTGCCGGATCGGTAAGGTCATCTGCAGGTACATAAACCGCCTGTACCGATGTAATAGATCCTCTTTTTGTTGAAGTAATACGTTCCTGCATCGCACCCATTTCGGTTGCTAGTGTAGGTTGATAACCTACCGCAGATGGCATACGACCTAAAAGTGCCGATACCTCAGAACCTGCTTGCGTAAAACGGAAGATATTATCTACGAAGAAAAGTACATCTTTCCCTTGTCCGTCGCCAGCTCCGTCACGGAAATACTCTGCAATTGTTAAACCGGATAAAGCAACACGCGCACGTGCTCCAGGTGGCTCATTCATCTGTCCGAAAACGAAAGTAGCTTTAGATTCTTTCATAGCAGTTTTATCTACTTTCGAAAGGTCCCATCCGCCATCTTCCATAGAGTGCATAAAGTCATCCCCATAACGAATAATTCCAGATTCAAGCATCTCACGAAGAAGATCATTTCCTTCACGTGTACGCTCTCCTACTCCGGCAAATACAGACAAACCACCGTGTCCTTTTGCAATATTGTTAATCAACTCCTGAATCAATACAGTTTTACCTACACCGGCACCACCAAATAAACCAATTTTACCACCTTTTGCATAAGGCTCGATCAAATCGATTACTTTAATACCTGTAAATAAAACTTCCGTAGAAGTTGAAAGATCTTCAAATTTTGGTGCTTCACGGTGAATTGGAAGTCCAGCATCACCCGCTTTTGGCAAGTTTCCGATACCGTCGATCGCATCACCAATTACATTAAATAGACGCCCATAAACAGCATCGCCAATTGGCATTTGAATAGGAGCTCCTGTTGCTACAGCATCAACACCACGGCTTAAACCATCGGTTGAATCCATCGAAATGGTACGAACCGTATTTTCACCAATATGTGACTGTACTTCAAGAACCAATAAATTTCCGTTGTTATTAACTTCTAACGAATCGTAGATTTTTGGAAGCTCTGTTCCGCTTGCAAACGCAACGTCTACTACCGGTCCAATAATCTGTGCAACTTTTCCTGTAACTTGTGACATGAATACCTGTTTTTTTTAGTACTATAGGAGTGCTTTAAGCACCCTGATTTTCAACGGTGCAAAGATAGTTTTTTCTATTCTAATTTTGCAATGGAATTCTCTAAAAATTTACAGCTATTTTTATGGGGGCTTCTCTTTCGCTATACAGCCTTCTAAACCGAACTTCGATAAAGATGCCTCGCTTCAGAGAACCGCGCTTTCAGCGTTACACGCCTGCCAGCTCTAAGCCACAAGGCGAAGGCGGGGTAACCTGCTTCAATCACTGCCACAAGGCGAAGGCGGGGTAACCTGCTTCAATCACTGCCCCAAGACCCCTCTGTCGCTAGTAGCGACATCTCCCCTAAGAGGAAGAAAAAACATTTTCATCCAAGACATCTCATATCATAAAATCATATGATCACGTCTGCCTTTTACCGAGAAATGCCACAGACGTTGAGACTAAAGCGGCTCACAGTAGCCTCTAATCTTCTCCTTAAATAACTGCATGACCCTTTGCATTAAATCATTTTCTTTTGAAACCGACCGTCCGTCTATCTCCACTACCGGCGTCAATTCACCCATAGTACCGGTTGCAAAGACAGCATCTGCATTAATAAACTCACTAAGCGACAAATCTGCTTCAACAATTTCGATTCCCTCTGCTTGGCACATTTCCATCACCGTATTTCTGGTAATTCCCGGTAAGCAGGCGTGTGCATAAGGTGTAAAAACCTTACCGTTCTTCGTCATAAAGAGATTACTCCCGTTTAGCTCTGCTACAAACCCTCTTTCATCTAACATCAACCCGGCATCTTTACCGGCTACATTCGCCTGGATCTTTGCTATAATATTATTCAACAAATTATTATGATGGATCTTACTATCTAAAAATTGTGGAGCATTGCGCCTCTGACTGCTACTTATTACTTTAATTCCGCTGTCATTGTCATACACCAACGGTTTCCATTCGGCCAAAACGATTAAACACGAGCCACTTTGGTTCAAGCGAGGATCCATCCCGCTGGTGATCTTTTCACCTCGTGTTAATGTTAGTCGGATATGGGTGTCGTCGTGCATTCCATTGGCATCCAGAGTTTGTTTAATCGCCTGTTTTATAAATTCTTTGGTAGGTATATCACCAAAGGCAAGGGTCTTAGCCGATTCATGTAACCTGCATAAATGTTTATCTAAGCAAACAATTCCTTCAGGGTAAACCCGTAAGCCTTCCCAAACCGCATCCCCACCCTGAACACTACTGTCGAATACCGAAATTTTCGCTTCATTACGAGGATAGAGTCGGTCCTTAATATAAATTTGAATAGTATCGTTCTTGGGATTAGATTGTTGTAGCATATTAATCGTTTTTTAGTATATGTTCTCGCAAGGTTTCGTAATAAGGTAGTGCCTCTTGTAACAAGGGTGAAAGTCTTTCAGACAAAGGCTCAGAGCTGCTTTTCTGTAGTGCAAATCCTTCAGAATTATGAACATTCTTATACCAATGTGGTGCCCAAACTCCGTCCTGAGGTATTCCTCCTTTGTTCCAGCTAAGCATTTCTTCAGAATAAGACAAGTCTAATAAACCGCAAAGCTTCTTTAGATAACTTGACGGTGCTTTTAACAGCTCATCGCTATCAATAACTATTGGTGTTCTATTGCTTTCCTTCAGAAATAAAAACAATTCCGAAGCCTTTTTAACACCAATATCATCGAGTGTTGGGTTTTCTATCACTTTTGAAAATGAAGCGATCAACTTTTTAGGGTGACGTATTAAAATTACATTCTCCCATTGGGTTATATATTTGGGGTCATTAGACAAATAGTGATGTGCCATTCCCTTTACGAACACATTTTTACCTGTCGCCAAACTATTTATTTGTGCAACGATATTATCTTCTTGCTGCTCCATCGTATTTAGGATCGCATCATGAGCCGGGTGGTTTATTATTACATTCGCATTCTTTAGATAAAAGGCATAAAAAGGTTCGTCTAAAACTTCAAAATCGGCGCGTTGTGCAAAGGAATACATTATTGCCGTCGAAAGATTTCTGGGCCCCGAAATGAGATTAACGACTTTGTTCATGTCTATAAAAGTAAGCGAAAAATTTAGAAGTCTGGAGTCAAAAGTCAAGAGACGGGAGTCGGGAGACGGGAGTTGGGAGTTGGGAGTTGGAAGTTGGGAGTTGGGAGTTGGGAGTTGGGAGTTGGGAGTTGGGAGTTGGGAGTTTAATAAGTATAAATATAAAAGACCCAAACATTACTGTCTGAGTCTTTCTACTTTAAAATTTGATCTTTTTCTTTAGGTCTACTCTACAGTAACCGATTTTGCCAGATTACGTGGCTGATCTACGTTTCTATTTAGCATAACCGCAATGTGATACGACAATAACTGCAATGGAATAGTAGTCACCAATGGAGTAAGCGTTTCCGGAGTATTAGGCACTTCCATAATATAGTCTGCCATTTCTCTAACAACGGTATCCCCTTTAGTCACTACCGCGATGATAACCCCTTTTCTGGATTTAATTTCCTGAATATTACTTACCACCTTATCATAATGATTACTATTTATAGCAACCACTACCACCGGCATGTTTTCGTCGATCAAAGCAATTGGTCCGTGCTTCATTTCGGCAGCGGGATATCCTTCGGCGTGAATGTATGAGATCTCCTTTAGCTTTAGTGCTCCTTCAAGGGCAACCGGGAAATTGTAACCTCTTCCAAGATAAAGGAAATTAGATGCATCTTTAAATACCTCGGCAATTTCTTTAATCTTATCGTTACTCTTTAACGCCTCTTCCACATGCCCCGGAATCATTTCCAGTTCTCTAAGGTGCATAACATAATCGCTTTGCGAAATGGTACCTTTTACCTTTGCAAGTTTAAGCGCTATCATTGTAAGTACAGTGATCTGTGTAGTAAATGCTTTAGTTGAGGCAACCCCGATCTCTGGACCTGCATGAGTATATGTCCCACTGTGTGTCTCCCGAGAAATGGTAGATCCTACCACATTGCAAATTCCGTAAACGAAGGCTCCTTTAGATTTTGCCAGCTTTATCGCAGCGAGGGTATCTGCAGTTTCACCACTTTGTGAAATAGCGATTATTACGTCCTTTTCGGTAATAATTGGGTTTCTATATCTGAATTCGGATGCGTATTCTACCTCAACCGGGATTCTTGCCCAATCTTCAAAGATATATTCGGCCACTAAACCGGCGTGCCATGAAGTACCGCAAGCAACTATGATTATACGATCGGCATTGGTAAATTTCGATATGTAATCTTCTAAACCACCTAATTTAATAATCCCTTTTTCTGCTAATAGGCGTCCTCGATAGGTATCTTTAATAACCGAAGGTTGCTCGTAGATCTCCTTTAACATAAAGTGGTCGTAACCCCCTTTTTCAATTTGTTCAATATTCAGTTTTAATTCTTGAATATTTGGAAGAACAAGACTGTCACTTTTTATTTTACGAACCTTTACGTCTCTCCCTCTTCTAATAATAGCCATTTCTTCGTCTTCCAGATATATGGCATTATTTGTGAATTCGATAAATGGGGAAGCATCACTGGCTACGAAAAATTCGTCATCTCCAATTCCGATGGCTAACGGACTCCCCAATTTAGCCACTACTATTTCGTCTGGCTTTCTTCTGTCGAATAAAGCGATAGCATAAGCGCCAACCACCTGATTTAATGCTATCTGAACAGCTTTTCCAAGCTTCACATTTTCCTGCTTTTTGATCTCTTCTATCAAATTCACAAGGACTTCTGTATCTGTATCAGAAGTAAAGGTATATCCTCTGTTTAAAAGTTCCTTTTTGATAGAAGCGTAATTTTCTATGATCCCATTGTGAATGATCACAAGATCTCCGCTATTAGAATAATGTGGATGAGAATTTACATCGTTAGGAACTCCGTGTGTCGCCCAACGTGTATGCCCAATTCCTAAGGTTCCCTTGGTCTCGATCTCTTTGGCTACTCGTTTCTCTAGGTCAGCTACTTTTCCCTTTGTTTTACTTAATTGAATATCTGTTCCATCAAAAAGTGCAATTCCCGCACTATCATATCCTCTGTATTCTAAACGCTTTAAACCGTTGATAATTATAGGAAAGGCTTCTCTATTACCAATGTAACCAACTATTCCACACATAGTTTTCTATTTAATTAGGTTCTGTATAATAAATTTGAAGTTTTAGTCTTTTCTCAGGGTTCGGACTATTATTACCGTGCAGGATAGTTCCCTGGTGTGAGATCACACCACTTGCAGGTACCGATTCTACTCCGGGATCCAGCATTTCTTCTAAACTTTGGAAATCTGGCGTAGTAACATTTTGCGATACGATCAAACCTAATGGAACATTTGTAGAATCTTTGTTGATCAAGTTACTGATATGATGGGTAATTTTAATTTTATAGTAATCCCCAATTTCATCGGTCCCACGTTCTAAAATACCCAAATGCTCGTTTAAGGCTTCGTAAGGAGAAAGACCTGCGGTAATATCAAGAGAGTAATCTACCAAAGCATTACTATTTTGAGCATCATAGATAATAAGTCTTTCCGGCTCTGAATCTCCGCCTGCAATCATACTTTGATCTACGTAAAAAATAAGATTTGCTTCATTTACCAACCATTTTTGATCTCTAAGAGTTTCCAACTCATCTGCAACTCCATTGTCATCCAGATCTTCTCCAAAGAGCTCAATTATGGATACAATTCCTTCTCCCCCTCTAACGTAAAGGTTTTCTTCTCCTTCAACTGTATTTGGTTCAGAAAGTGCGCTCTCGATTGGTCCCGGAAGTGAAGTTTCATAGACATTAACAGCAACAGGACCTAAAGATATTCCAAGATCGCCCGGGCTATTTTCGGTAATAACATTTCCGTCTTCATCGGTATAAGTGATTTCAGACTGGTAGTACATCGTGATTTTGCTCTCTTCCAGATCGAACAAGAAAAGGTTATCACCCGCATTTCCTTCAACATCAAAATAGATACCTCTAAAATACTCTCTGAAATTATTATTGTTTATTAATGAAACTGTTCCCTCTTGCGCCATGATCTTCTGAAGAAAGAAGTCCAGCGGTAATTTTACACGTAAACCGGGAGCTAATACAACCTCATCGGGTTCATCACCTTCATCATCTCCGTCTTCTACTAAAGTTACTATTCCTTGGTTACTAGGTACGAAGTCGTTAATGAGCGTAATCAGTCCTTCTTGGCTATCTACTAAATAGCTTTCAAATAGTGGGCCTTGATTAGAGTAATATTTTTGTTCCTCCTGAAAACCTGTGTCGGGATCCAAATCTCTCAAAAAGTAATTAGATTCATATACCGTGATGTTTATTGGGTTGCTTCCATAAACGGAATCTAACTCAAAGGTGGTAACGTCTCCATCTACGGTTTCTTCACTGTAAAATGGCATATAAAGCACTACACTATCCAGAACAGGGTTGGTACCGAAAACAGGAGCAGTATCATCTAAAAACACCTGAGTAAGGAGATTTACGGTAGATTTTCCGTAAACAGGATCGTTATACACTCCTAATTGATAGGTAGGTAAACCGTTGGTTTGAACTCCATTTAATTTTCTGCTATAACTTATAACAGAATTACTTTCGTACAAGGTTGCGTTAATATTCTGATCTCCAATAATATTAGTTCCTATTGTACTAAAATCTTCTTCACAGGATGCAAATCCAATTATTAAAAATAATATTGCCGCAAGTTTTGGCAATGTATTCTTTATTTTCATCTATTCTATATGTTTTCTAAAAGGAAGATACCCACCTGGTGTTAGCGCAGGAAACGTCATTAAATCATATCCTTTGTCGTTTTGTTGTATGCTAATGGGGCATTTCAAAAGCATTCTTCTTGTATTCTATTTACGTTAAAGTACTTTAGTCTCGTAAAAGTCTAAATAAGCCTGTGAAAAATCATCAAAATTATGATACTTTAACACAGGTTTGTCGAGATTGTTAAGAAACTCTTCCAGTTCTTCAGGAATTTCTTCGGAACCAACAATAACAGCATCCGAATTATTAATCGCAACCTTCATGACATTCTCATAACTCGGTGTCTCTAAAGGTGCAATAACATCTTCTTCGATCGCGTCAAATCTAATTTTATCAATAGTTGTATTATCTAACGTACCGGTGAAGCCTTGATTGTATACAGAAGTAACTATTTTACTATTTTCGAATAAGGGTTCGTTTCCGTAGTAATTTCTCAGGTAAAGTGGCAAAAACGAAGCCAACCATCCATGAACATGGATAATATCTGGTGACCAATTCAGCTTTTTCACAGTTTCTATTACCCCTTTTGCGAAGAAAATAGCACGTTCATCGTTATCCGGAAAGAAAACTCCATCTTCATCGGCGTACGTTGCTTTGCGTTTAAAATAATCTTCATTATCTATAAAGTATACCTGCATTCTTTCCTTCGGAATTGACGCTACTTTAATGATAAGTGGCATATCAAGATCGTTAATCACAAGATTCATCCCCGAAAGGCGAATCACTTCGTGTAGTTGGTGTCGACGCTCATTAATATTGCCATAACGTGGCATAAAAATTCGAATTTGCCCGTTATTGTTGTTTACCATTTTAGGGGCTTCAAACGACATTGAAGAAATCTCGGTCTCCGGTAGGTATGGAATAACTTCAGAAGACACGTACAAGACTCTCTTATCTTTCATAAATCAGTACTTTATTGGCTTTCAAATTAAAAACACGCAAAATTACGAAAATTTATGAAGATTGCGCTTAATTTATTAAGTTAGCTGGTTATTAATTCTACTTTATGGGTATCTATACCAATCGGGAATTACTTTCCGAAGCAATTTCTAAAAATTTTAAAGGTAAAAAGATAGGTTTTGTTCCCACCATGGGCGCCTTACACAAGGGACATTTATCATTGGTGAAAAGAGCTCTGCAGGATAATGATGGAGTCGTAGTAAGCATTTTTGTAAATCCGACGCAATTTGACAATGCAACCGACCTGGACAAATATCCGCGTACCCTTGAGAATGACGTGAGCTTACTGAAAAGTATAAAAGGGAAAGTGCTGGTGTTTGCTCCCAATGCTTCAGATCTCTATAATGGGAAGGTGGTTTCTAAAAAATACAACTTCGGAAAGCTCGAAAATGAAATGGAGGGTAAACATCGGAAAGGACATTTCGACGGAGTTGGTACAGTGGTAAATCTTTTACTTCGTGCAGTAGATCCCGATAAAGCATATTTTGGAGAAAAAGATTTTCAGCAATTACAAATTGTAAAAAAACTATTAGAAATAGAGGGTCTTTCTGTAAAAATAATTGGCTGCCCCATTGTTCGTGAATCCAATGGTCTCGCAATGAGTTCTCGGAATAAACGACTTACAAAAGAACAGTTTGATGAAGCCGCATTTATATATAAAACTCTTTCAGAAGTAAAAAATAAATTTAATACACATTCCATCACTCAACTCACGCGCCATGTTCACAAAGTGTTTTCTGAAAATAAGATGCTCACTCTCGAATATTTTGAGATCACCAACGAAAAAAATCTGAAAACGGCGATCAGGAAACGTGATGGAAATACATACCGCGCTTTTATAGCTGTTTTTGCCGGCGATGTACGATTAATCGATAATTTATCGCTTGGAAAATGGTGATCGGCAATAAATGATTATACCAGCTATTTTCGTCTTAATTCAGATTTCAGACTTTACACTTTAGAAATTTTGAAATAAGAAGTATCTTTGCGCCATGTTAATACACGTAGTAAAATCTAAGATTCACAGAGTAAAAGTTACAGGTGCAGACCTTAACTACATTGGAAGTATCACGATCGATGAAGATTTGTTAGATGCCGCAAACATTACCGAAGGTGAGAAAGTTCAAATCGTAAATAACAATAACGGTGAACGTCTTGAAACGTATGCAATTCCCGGGCCACGTGGGAGTGGTGAAATTACTCTTAATGGAGCAGCGGCTCGTAAAGTAGCTCCCGGCGATATCCTTATTCTAATTACATACGCTTTAATGAGTATGGAGGAAGCCAAGAAATTTAAGCCTGCATTGGTGTTTCCAAATGAGGAAAATAATCTCCTAACCTAATTTGAAAAAATCTGTTTCAAAGTTTTTATCAATTTCCATCCCTCTGGGATTAGGGGTCTTTTTGATCTGGTACATCTACAATTCATTTACGGCCGAACAACTAGCCGAAACCAAGGCTTACTTTAGCAACGCAAATTACGGTTTTGTCCTCCTGTCGGTTGTCTTTAGTGTTCTAAGCCATTTATCGCGTGCTTACAGATGGTCATTTATGCTGGAGCCTCTGGGATACCGCCCAAAATTAGCCAATAATTTTATGGCGATCTCTGTCGCTTATTTAATGAATATCTTTATTCCGAAAAGTGGAGAATTCTCCCGCGGAATCATCCTCGACAAATACGAAGGAGTCCCATTTGAAAAGGGATTCGGCACCATAATTTCTGAAAGGGTCATCGATCTAATATTCCTGCTTGCTTTCACTTTATTAGCGCTCTTTTTAAAATTTGACGTTCTTTTTGATTACTTATCGGAAACTATTCCCCTCTCAACTGTTTATAAGATAATTGGTGGTTTAGTGTTCGTTGGGCTTATATCATTACTGTTTCTGAAATTTTCGAAGTCTAATATCAATAAAAAGGTAAAACAATTTGTAATTGGCTTAAAAGACGGACTTTTCAGTATTGTTAAAATGAAGAAAAAGGGAGCCTTTATATTTCATAGTTTCGTAATCTGGGGACTCTATATTTTATCGTTTTACACCGCCCTTTTTGCCCTGCCCGAAACCTCGTCTATTGGCTTCGGAACAATTATTATAACCTTCGTTGTAGGTAGTTTTACATTCGCCTTTACTAACAGCGGATTTGGAACCTACCCGGCAGCGATCGCAGGAATTATGACCATATTTGGAATTTCCAAAACCGTAGGTGTCGCTTTTGGATGGATCGTTTGGACCTCGAATATTGCTTCTATCTTATTCTTTGGAGTCGTTTCGCTTTTATTACTTCCCATCTATAATCGCAGAAAAAGTAGAATTTCTAATTCTGAAAGCTAACAATTCTAAATTTTGCTATCTTTCGGCTTCCAAAATCTATTTTATGAAAAAATTACTTCTCCTTACGTGCTGTGTTTTTTTTAGCGTTGCAGCCTCAGCTCAAATTATTTATGAAGAATTCAATTCATCGAAACTAGGTGAATCACGAAGACTTAAAATTCAACTCCCAAGAAATTACGAAAACAATATAGATAAGGTGTATCCAATTGTTTTAGTGTTAGATGCAGATTATCTTTTCGAACCTGTAGCCGGAAACGTAGATTATTTCAGCTACTGGGAAGATATGCCCGAATCTATCGTTGTGGGAATCATGCAAGGAGACGGAAGATACGATGATTGTAACTATGATGATACCAATTTTGTTCCCGCTGAAAAAGGGGCAGATTTCTTTGAGTTTATAGGTTTAGAACTTATTCCGCACATTGATGACACGTATAGGACAGCAAAATTTATAATCGCAGTGGGTCACGATTTTACTGCGAACTTTATTAATTACTACCTTTTTAAAGACCCTCCATTATTTAATGGATATATTAATCTAAGTCCGGACCTCGCGCCTATGATGGAACAGCGACTCCCTGAAAGAATTCCATCTGTAGAATCGAAAATTTTCTACTATATGGCTACCGGAACCGATGATATTAAAGGGCTTATGGAAAGTACAGAAGCTCTTAACCGCTCATTAAAAGGACTACAAAGCGATAACTTTAATTATTATTACGACAATTTCGAAGGAGCAACGCACTACTCGCTGGTTGGGCGTGGTATTCCTAATGCATTGGAGAAAATATTTTCGGTATATAGACCAATTAGTAAAACAGAATACAAAGATGTTCTACTTAAAATGGAAACACCAATTCACGAATATCTCGTGGAAAAATATAAAACTATTGAAGATCTCTTCGGACTCACGAATCCAATTAGAGTAAACGATTTTATCGCTACGAGTACCGCAGTAGAGAAGAAAAAGCAATGGGAATCTTTAAGAGAATTAGGTACGATGGCTAAAAAACAATATCCCGATACTGTATTGGGAGATTACTATCTAGGGCGTTATTATGAAGAAATTGGTGAGCCAAAAAAGGCAATGCGTACCTTTCAGGGGGCTTTCGATAAAGAGGAAGTTGATTTTATAACTATTGATCTTATGTTAGACAGAGCCGATAAGATAAAAACCGATTTTGGTTATTAAAATGTTTTCTTCGGAAAAAACCCTCCGTCGCCAGAGCTAAGGAGGGATTTTGGTTAGCTATTAAATTGAAAAGCTTCTGTCTGCAATAACTCTTGCAGTGTTTCTTTAAGTCTTTCTGAAGGAGTTGATGGCTTATCTTGTTTCATATTCTTAAGACTTGCTTCGGAAAGTTCTTTTAGTTCTAACTTACTTTTGCCGTATAGTTTTTTTCTGAAAGTATCCATCCCTATTCTTTTATAAGTTTTTTGAAAACAATTCCTTCCGAAGTAAAAATCGAAACGAAATATGTGCCGCTCTGTTCTGCCTTAAGAGCAAGTTGAATGGTGGTTTCATCAAGAAACAGTTCAGACTGGACGATACGACCCAGCATATCTCTAATTTCAACTTTTTGTATCGCATTTGTTAAAGAAGAAACTGTTATCGTGCCTTTGGTCGGGTTGGGGTAAAGTGCAACGGTATTTATATTATGATTCGCATTATTTAAAACTAGTTCCGGAGTAAACTGAAGCGTGAATCGATTGTCGTAAATTCCCTTTTCGCTCACGAAAGTATAGTTACCCGAACTTAGATCTACTATCGAATTATTATGCGAATCGATCAGGTAAACAGTAGCATTCTCAAGATTTAAGCCTATTATATTCTCTATGGAGATCGTATAACTAATTCTTTCATCTATCAAGGTAGCAAAACCCATAGAGATTTTCATGCCTTCATCAAAACTGCCCAACGCCTGAATCCCAAGTTGATCACTTCCATCCCTTAAATGAGAATACAAAGAAACATTGGTCGCCAAGCGTTTGGCATCGTAACCGGGGTCTATTTGTTCACTAGCCTGGGCTAGAAATCCTATCAACGCTGTACTATTCAGATCATATCGGTCGCTTTGAACGTTTAGCCAGATTCTGTCATTATCTAAACTACGAAGTGTGGTATTTCCACTGGTTCTTCGCATTACATTCGAAAAACTTACATCTCCAGCTGCCAATGCTTTAATTCCAAATCCCTGAGCTGTCGCAATAACACCATTGGGCATTGTGGATGGATCTGAACCGGCAGCTGCGGTTCCCCCGGTAAGATTGTAAATAGAAATATCTTCCATCGTATAATCTAATCCGTAAGGTCCGGGATTTCCTGAATTCGGACTGGTTCTATGCTCCCAGAAATATACTGCATCAACAATTGTAGCATTACTGTTTATAAAATCATCTGCCAGTATTGGAGACGCATAGGGATTGGCAATGATATTCGGACTGCTATTCTGGTCTGCATTAAACGTAGCTGAATATGTTATGAGTCCGTTATTCAAAGTACCCTCGTTATATGAAAGATTTAACGCAGTAGCCGGTCCTGTTACACTGCGCATGATCATATACCCTTCACCCGGATTAATCGATCCGGCATATACCGGCCAATCGTCACCTTCTTCATCCAACCAGTTTCCTGCACCGGGAGAAGTAGCCGCGACAGCCACATTGGGCGTAAAATTTTCAGTAAGGTGGTTTCGAACTCTTTCTACCCCATTAAGGACACCTGTAGTAGTCTCGGCAGACATAGGGCTCCCCATTAGCATAAAATCCCGACCATCTAATTCTGGTGTCGTAACCACCACATTGATTGCACCATTATTGAGCGTTACCGAAGCATCATCTCTTTGTACCAAACTAGCCTCATGCTCTACATTTAGGGTGCCATTTACATCAATATTAAATGCGACCTCAACAAAATCTCCAGAATTGATCGTTAAAAATGTGGATGCATCAATTGCTAATGAACATGCGCTAAAGCTTCCATGGGTGGAAGTGTTATAATTTGATCTAATTATCGCATTGGTTGTCATATTGGGCAACCCGTTATCCCAGGTACCACCTACAAACTGAGTTGTTGTAGCACACGGCGCTAAAGGCGCTTCGATTGCCTGAATTCGAAAAGTGATGATATCTGCATATATGTCTCGTTTTGAAGAGCGCAGATAATATGTAGTTCCAGAAGTCAATCCGAAGAACAATCCGTTACCGTCAAAACAGTCAAGCTCCGTTCCTGCACATCCATCGAAGAGTGAAACTCCATCTAAACCACCAATATTTGAGATTTCAATATTACCATTTACCGGCATTACAAATTCATACCATAAATCGAGATTAATTTGACTCGCATTATCACAACTAGCGTCTATACTTTCGCTTGCCTTTCTGTGATCTTGTGTAACCTCTGTATAATCAACGATTCCTACATTTATATAGGTCGCATTGAGACAATCATCATTTTCTGCCGATTCGAACGCTTGTATATCAAAATCCACAATGTCTGCATATATACTCCTTCTGGCAACCCTTAAAACATAGGTCGTTGCTGCCGTTAGATTATATGCAAAGTCATTACCGTAAAAGCA
>CAXBES010000015.1:0-103073 GCA_963974915.1 uncultured Ulvibacter sp.
ATCCCGACGCTAAGGTCGGGATTAGTTCGATCAACACTTTTGAATTCGCCAAAAGGCTCTTCAAAATTGGATCCCGTTCTCATTTTTAGATCCCGACGCTAAGGTCGGGATTAGTTCGATCAACACTTTTGAATTCGCCAAAAGGCTCTTCAAAATTGGATCTCACTAAATTAATTGTTTTAGGGCGATCTCGAAAGCCGTTTTACTAATGTTTGTTTTTGTACTGTTATTATCGAATGTATTCTGAATTGCATTCTTTATCGTCATCGAAGTGTCGTTAAAAATTGCCTCATCAGTCATCTGAACTTTCCGCTCCATAAAATATGCGAATACTCTGGCCATTCCACAGTTACTAATAAAATCAGGAATTAAGCTCACTCTCGCGTCGGTGTACTCCATAATAGGTCCGAAGAATATTTCCTTATCTGCAAAAGGTACATTCGCTCCGCAACTAATAACCTCCAAACCGGTATCTATCATTGAGGAGATCTGTTCTTTTGTAATTAATCGGGAGGCCGCACACGGCGCAAAAACCTCACACTCTAGAGTCCAGACCTTCTCATTAATTTCATCAAACGGAATCATATTTTCAGCCCTAAGGGTATTCCCATCTTTATGTAGAAACATTTGCTGAATCTCATCGAAGGTAAAACCATCTTCGTTTATTAAACCTCCCGCTCTATCAATTATTCCCACTATTTTAGCTCCCATTTGAGCTAAATAAAAGGCCGCAGCCGCGCCAACATTTCCGAAACCTTGAACAACCGCTCGTTTTCCGGCTACATTTCCACCGTATATATCGTAATAGTGTCTCACCGCCTCTGCAACACCATAGCCCGTGATCATATCGGCTACCGTATATTTTCTAGAAACATCGGGAGAGTAGTTTACATTCTCCAGCACTTTAATCACTCCCTGTCTTAACTGTCCAATTCTATTGATCTTGTCAGCCTCTGTAGGTGTAAAATGACCGTTAAAAACACCTTCCTGCGGGTGCCATACACCACTCTCTTCGGTAATAGGGATCACTTCGTGTATCTCGTCCACATTTAAATCGCCACCTGTTCCATAATACGCTTTCAGAAGTGGTGATACTGCCTTATACCATCTTTCTAAAACCCCTTTTTTTCTCGGATCATGTGGATTGAAATTAATTCCGGATTTTGCACCACCTATCGCCGGACCAGAAACCGTAAACTTAACCTCCATCGTTTTTGCAAGTGATAACACTTCGTTTTGGTCAAGTCCTTCACGCATTCTCGTTCCTCCTCCAGCTGCACCACCGCGCAGCGAATTTATAACCGTCCAGCCTTCGGCTTCGGTTTCGGGGTCATTCCAGTGAAAAACTATTTCGGGTTCTTTATTCTCGTACTTGGTAAGTAATTCTTTCATTCGAGCGGTAAATTAAGATACTTCATCATTTTGATATTACAATCCTCAAAATATTGAAGTCTGAGGGCAAATATAAAAAATTGAATAAGTGTATTTATTATTTTAAGTTTATTTTATATTAAGAAATATAACTTCTAAAGTTAATTACGAACTACCAAATTAGACTTGTAGTCTGATAGCTCGTTTAGCATCTCTTTTACTTTCTTCGCCCAAACTTTATTCATTTGTTCAACGCGACCATTTTCTGTTTCCTTTTCAAATCTTTTTTGAAACGCCATACATTCTTTCCAGAGCACACTATACTCCTGAAAATACACAGAAAAACGAGCTTCTTCCAGTAATTGTAACTCCCGGAACCGACGTCTTATTTTTCTAGCAAAGATTTCGGCAATGTCAACATGCAAGCGCTCGTGCTCTAACAATATTGTACTAGCCGACATCGTCCAAGATTCATTCTTATAAAAGTTTGCCACAACCGTGAGGTTTTTATAGCTCTGAATACGATCAGCTTCATCCACTAGAACATTTTCCGGAACGATTTCAATCTTATAAGCTGTGGCTGCATGTGCTATAATTTTCTCATCTACTTTACCTTGATAGTCCTCCCATGTCAGGGGTCGGTTTTCGTCCCAAACCATCGTACTTTCATGCACCTTGATAACATTTGTTTGGGCAGATATACTACAAGAAAACAAGATACTTATGAGTATTAATCTTATCATATTTTAATGTTTTACTGACACTTGCTTAAAGCTACTAATTACTTGATGTCACCCGAAAAATGCTACCGCTGGAATGGTCTTTTATCGCTCCCGTCACACTTGCTAAACAATTTATCTCATTTCTCAGTTTTAGAACTCCCAACAGTGCAAATATGATCGCTTCCTTAAATTCAATGATGTCTTCGGAAGGCTTCACTAAATCTACAATGCCTTTTTCCGAAATAATATTTAACAGATAATCGTTGTACGCCCCTCCGCCAGTTACTATTACCGAAGCACCTTCCCGAAACTGCGACGTAATTTGCTGCACGATATGCTGGGTAAAAGTCTGTAGAATATCGTCGGGTTTAGCGCCACTCTCCTCTAAAACCGGAATTATGTGTTGCAGCACCCATTCTAAACCGAGGGATTTTGGAGGATTCTGAGCGTAAAAATCTAAGGCATTCAATTGATCGAGTAGCATCTTATCCAATTTACCCTTAGCGGCAGTTTTCCCTTTATCGTCGTAAGCCAATCCCAGTTTCTCGGCATATCTGTTTAAAACTATGTTCACCGGACAAATATCATAAGCACGGCGTTCTCCATCCTTTTCGTATGAGACATTCGCAAATCCGCCTAAATTAAGACAGTAATCATACTCACTAAAAAGCAACCTATCACCAATAGGAACCAAAGGTGCTCCTTGTCCGCCGTATGCTACATCCTGTACCCTAAAGTCACAGACCACATCTTTCTCTATCCATTCTGAAAGCGCAGGAAGATTTCCAATCTGAAGTGTTATCCCGAGTTCGGGTCTGTGTAATATGGTGTGGCCATGACTTGAGACTACATCAAGGTTTTCAATTTTATGCGTTGTTATAAATGTTGTGATTACTTCTGAAAGATATTTAGTATACTCTTCATTTAGTTGATTCAGTTCATCTTCCGAAAAATTCACTGCAGCCTGAAGTCTGACTTTCCAAACAGAAGGATAAGCCATTGTTTGAGCAGATATCAACTTAAAATCCCATACATTCTCTTCAGAAACAGTAAAAATAACTTCTGCCAGATCTATTCCGTCAAGAGAGGTGCCACTCATTACACCTAAAACATGATAACTTCTTTTATTCACTTCAGATTTAACCAAAAATTAAAAAACACTCACTCAACGTAATGCAGGAAAAGAGATCGAAATTTCCGAAAGAATCCACAAAAGCATCGAAGATTTTCAAAAATACGAATCTCAAACACTTCTTATCCTATAAAAGAATCGAAATTTGGAAATTGGAATTTGAGATTTACTTTTTTTAAGAGTACCTTTGCAATCTTATTTTTAACAAATTTCTACTAAATAAAAGCATATGGACTTTAGTCTTTCCGAAGAGCATTTAATGATTCGCGACGCGGCTCGTGATTTTGCCCGTACCGAGTTACTCCCGGGTGTGATTGAACGTGACAATAAACAAGAATTCCCAAAAGAACAAGTGAGGAAGATGGGGGAACTGGGTTTTCTTGGAATGATGGTAGATCCTAAGTACGGCGGCGGCGGAATGGACACCATATCTTATGCGATCGTGGTAGAAGAACTAAGTAAAGTTGACGCCTCTTGTTCGGTAATTGTTTCGGTAAACAACTCACTTGTCTGCTACGGAATTGAAGCTTACGGAACCGAAGCTCAAAAGGAAAAATACTTAACTAAACTGGCAACCGGACAAGCGCTTGGTGCATTTTGCTTAAGTGAACCGGAAGCCGGTAGTGATGCTACATCGCAAAAAACTACCGCAATAGATATGGGTGATCACTACATCCTAAACGGAACCAAAAACTGGATCACCAATGGAGGAACCGCAGATTACTACCTTGTAATTGCGCAAACAGACAAAGAGAAAAAGCACAAAGGAATTAATGCTTTTATCGTTGAAAAAGGTTGGGAAGGATTTGAAGTGGGCCCAAAAGAAGACAAATTAGGAATACGCGGTAGTGACACTCACACCTTAAACTTCAACGATGTAAAAGTACCTAAAGAAAATAGAATTGGCGAAGATGGTTTCGGCTTCAAATTTGCTATGAAGACACTTTCCGGCGGACGTATAGGAATCGCAGCCCAAGCCTTGGGAATAGCAGCAGGAGCTTACGATCTGGCTCGTGAATACAGTAAAGTGAGAAAAACATTTGGTACAGAGATCTGCAATCATCAGGCGATCGCTTTTAAACTGGCAGATATGCACACGAGTATTGAAGCGGCACGCCATCTGGTAATGAAAGCTGCCTGGGATAAGGATCAGGGAAACAATTACGATATTAGTGGCGCCATGGCAAAACTCTATGCATCACAGGTTGCGATGGATGTTTCGGTTGAAGCTGTTCAGGTGCATGGTGGCAACGGTTTTGTAAAAGAATATCACGTAGAAAGAATGATGCGAGATGCGAAGATCACACAGATCTACGAAGGTACAAGCGAGATACAGAAAATCGTGATTTCGCGAGGTCTGTTAAGAGATTAAACTCAAAAACATATTTGAAAGAACCCGGCTACAAGTCGGGTTTTTTATTGGGCGAGTACTTTTTTCTTCCTAAAAAAGTACCGGGCTTTCTGCTGTAGTCCCACAGGTATAAAACCTGTTTAGGAGCTGTCGCTTCAATCCCTCTCGCATTACAAGAAGAAATCCCAAACCAATCCGAAGCGTATCACAGCATCTCGATAAGGATGCCCGGGAGCCGAGAAGTATTCATTTTTACTTGAGAACAGTGTATTAAAATGCTCCCACTTAATAAAGATCCTCGTCTGTTTTACTTTTGCATTAAAAAACAGATCCAACATGGGAAATCCGCCCAATTCCTGCTCATTCTGAACATAAAATTCGGCTAACACCGGGTCGTACGCATTCATGTTGTATTTTGTAAAATATTTGAAATTCACTCCGGTTTGTAAAAATAATGCACGTTTAAACCAATGATCCTGATAGTACAGTGAATTTCTGGTCACCACTTGAGGAACATTAAACACAGCATCGCCACTTACTACCTGCTGATACATCACAGTATTCATTAGGGCAAAGCGCTTGTATGTAAATTCCTTTTCGGCCTTAATTTTTAAATAATCCACGCGTTCCCCGTATTGCTGTGGTGTAGGGGTAAGATCATCGCCTTCTATTGCGAAATAAGTATAATCGTCTATTCCGGTATAACTAACCGAAGCATTTAAAAATTTCTTTGAAATAAGATCAAGACGTAATTCCTGAGTTTTTACATTGTTGAAGTTAGTACTCCAATTATAATTAACATAATCACTTTGATACAGTAAGAAATTAAAGTTAGGTGCCACCGAATGTACCGAGATAGATCCTTCAACCTTATTATCTTCATTTAGCGCAAAAGAAGCCCCCGCCTTTAAATAGTTACCGTCAAAGTCGCCCGAAACATTTATAGCACCCTTTCCAAAGAGTTTAAATCCGCGATATTGCTTTTCGTAGCTAGCTCCGGTCTCTACAATATTCCCTTTCAGTCTGTTGGGAATTCTTCCGTCATTTAAGATTAAAACCGAATCGTACCCATAGTTGTAGTCTGTATATCCAATAAACGCTGAGAGCTTTCCGAAGATATTATTATTAAAACGAGCATAGCCCTTCACATTAAAGTCCTCTAACTTAACTTTCTCGCTTAAATTGGCAGTTTCGTAAGCTTCTCCAAATCCTTCATAAGGTGTGAGTTGCCTGTATTCGTAATTTTTATCTTCGTAACTAGTGATATTTCCAACGTATAAACTTGTGAAATTAATACTGTCTTTTACACCAATTAGTTCGTATTCATGATCCACATAAAACCGCAATCCCTCTAACTTGTTTTCGCCATCTTCAAACAGCACTTCTAATCGGCCACGGTCACTAAACTGACTGTCATCGTTGATAAATAAAAGCAGGGACTCATCATCTAAACCGCCATTCTCCCTATTGAGAACATCTTGTGCGGCCAGATGAGCCTTTATTCTATACTTGTTATTCTTGGTATTATAATTTGTGGTAAACGTAAAATTTCCTGTACTGGCAAGATTATGCTGATAGTTCCCCAAAGATCGCACTCCTTTGTAGGCAAGTGAAAAATTAAACCTTTCTGAGGTATTAATAGTAAAAAAAGCGTCTAACTGCTGCCCTTGCTCAAAGGCTGTTTTGAAATACAATTCGGTTAATGGAGTTGGAACATTAAAGTAATTAATATCTTCAATTTCGTAATAATTAAAATGATGTGATTGTGCTACGAATAAAGGCTTCAGATTAGTCTTATCGAAATTATAACCCAGAGAATTATAGGTATGCCCCACATTATTAAAAGGCATAAGTTCAAAATCATCACGTCGTAAATAATTAAACTTATACTCTTTCTGAATACTAAGTGTAGTATCTATATAAGTTGTATCGCGAGTAGCGGAGACGATCTTATACAGATCTATAGGCGGCTTTTCGGCTTTTTCCGAAGAACCATTTGAGGAACCGGCAGGTAAATTGGGTGTTTGTTGAGAAAACACCGACAGCGAAAAACACGCAAAAAGTAATAGAAAAAGGGGTTTCTTCATTAATTCTTTCCTTACATCACAAAATAACAAAATAACGAGCAACTTTCAATCACCAAATTCCAAAGATATTCAGAACTTAAATAAGGCTTAGAATTGGCAATTACACTTTGGTTTCCGTAATTTGCTTTTGCATGTTACAGCTTAAAATAAATAATCATTTAATTGAATGCGGTACAGACGAAGCGGGTCGGGGTTGTTTGGCAGGACCGGTTACGGCTGCAGCCGTAATTCTACCCAACGATTTTAAGCATCCATTTCTAACCGATTCTAAGCAGCTTTCAGAAAAGAAACGTCTTTTACTCAAAGAAATTATAGAAACGGAGGCCATTACCTTCGGGGTTACTCATGTAATGATGGAGGAGATAGATCAGATAAATATCTTGAATGCATCTATTTTAGGAATGCATCGTTCTATCGACGCCCTTTCACAGGCTCCCGAGTTTATCGCCATTGATGGCAACAAATTTAAACCTTACCAAAAGATCCCGTACGAATGTGTTATAAAGGGTGATGGTAAATATCTTCACATTGCTGCCGCTTCAATACTTGCTAAAACATATCGCGATGAGTTTATGGCTAATTTACACCAAAAGTATCCGGAGTATAATTGGAGTCAGAACAAAGGGTATCCAACGTTAGAGCATCGAGCTGCTATCAAGAAATACGGACCTACACCCTACCATCGAAAAAGTTTCAGATTGCTTCCGGAGCAACTGCGATTAAAATTGTAAGTTCCAATTTCTCATTGTTGAAAACAAGTCGATAAACTCTTTCTTCGGAATAGCATTTAGGCATTAAAGCTTCTTATTTTTGTGGTTATGACAGCTATTCTGAAAAAGACCGGACTCCTCTTTCTATTACTTGCTTTAATAAGCTGTGGTGAGACAATTGTAAAAAACAGAACGCTCGATAGCTTTATTCCTGAAAACCCTTCCATTGTTTTTAAGATCTCCAATTTTGAAGCTTTAAAAACAGATCTAGGTAATAATAGTTTAAGTAATTTATTTAGTAAGTCGCAACCTTATGCCTTCTTCCAAGAAAATGCCACTATACTCAAACATTTAAAACCTGACGCAGAGAGTCTTTTAAGTATTAATAAGCTTAATGATAGCACTACGGCATATACTTTTATAACCCGTGAAAGCGCAGATCTATTTGTCATAGACTCCCTGCCTAATAAAACCGTCGAAACTTTAACGTATAACAATAAAACACTTCAAAGGATCACTATCGACGAGAAGACAGCATATGTAACCGTAAAGGATAGTGTCTTTATTGCTTCTTCATCACAATTGTTATTACAAAAAGTTCTTGATGACGAGAAGCATCAATCGGCTGGGTTTAAAAAGATCTATAGCATAGAACATTCCGGAGATCTTTCGGTGATGTTCCCTGCAAACAAGATATCGATAAACGGAAAAAGTGATCTCAATTTTGCGACTTACATTGGGTTAGATGCCGTTATACTGCCCGATGCAGTTCACGCTACGGGTGTTGCACTGGCACGTGATACCATACCTCAGCTTCTCTCTGTATTTAACGAACAGATACCTCAGCAAAATGACATTGCTAAAGTGGTTCCAAATAATGCCATCAACGTTACGGCTTTCACTTTTAATGACGCCGATCTCATAAAGAAGAATCTGTCAAATTTTAGAGCTACGCCTGCCATTGAAAATACCGGTGGCATCTTTGAGTCATGTAATGAAATTGGTCAAATTACTTTTAAAAATGGCAATGCGATAGTGTTAAAAAGTATAGATCCGTCCCTTACTAACATAGCTTTAGCCAAGTTTATTTCTGAAGGTAATACTTTTAGAGATGTTTCATTATCGAACTTTAGCGAGTTAGAGTTGTTTTCAAGAACATTTGCTCCGCTTATCGCCGAAAGTTCTCCGAAATTTATGTTTCAGTTAGATAACTTTTTCATTTTTACCGAAACTGAAAACACGGCAGAGGAAATAATAAGTGCTTTTAAAAACAATAATACGCTAAGCAAAAGCAATTATTTTGATGTGACCGCTTCACAACTAAGCACATCTTCATCGCTATTATTCTTCGGTCTAAATGGTAGGTTACCCCAACTAACATCGTCATTTTTCGATTTGGAAGGAGCTTCAGATATTGAGAACACATCTTTAAAAAATTATCCTTTAACTGCTTTGCAATTTAGTTACGACCGGGATTTTGCGCATGTAAATTTTGTTTGCAATGAAGCTTCCGAAGCAAAAAAAACGCTTGGGAATGTATCGGAAGAGTTTAATCTTAATCTGGAAAATCAATTACTGGGCGAGCCACAGTTATTCACAAATCATAGAACGAAAGGGAAAGATATTGTAGTGCAGGACGTTGCAAATAATCTATATCTTATTTCTGCCTCCGGTAAAGTGCTCTGGAAGGAAAAACTTGACAGTCCTATTTTAGGTGAAATACAAGAGATCGACATCCTTCGAAACGGTAAGAAACAGCTTGCATTTGCAACCCGGACAAAATTCCATGTTCTAGATCGTACAGGAAAAGAAGTTGCTCCGTTTCCAATAAACTTTAAAGATCCTATAACACAGCCGCTTGCCGTTTTCGATTATGACAACAATAGAAAATACAGGTTTGTTATTGTTCAGGATAGAGATGTATTAATGTATGATGCAGATGCAAAAATTGTAAAAGGATTTACCTTTACGAAAGCGAGTTCAAAAATTGTGTTACCCCCGCAACACATTAGAATGAGTAATAAAGACTACATCGTAATTCCTGAGGAGAACGGAAAACTAAATATTTTGAGTAGAGTTGGTAAAACACGGGTTGAGGTTTCAAAAAAGTTTAATTTTTCTGAAATGCCAATCGCAAAGGAGAATAATAACTTCGTAGTAATTACTCAGGAAGAGAGTAAAGAGAGTATTTCTCAATCCGGTAAAATAACTTCATTAAAACTCGATGTTTCTGAAGATTACTCTTTTTCTGTTACAGGATCGATTAAGGTTACTTTAAACGATAACTTACTTCGAATTAACGGTAGGTTGGTGGAGCTTCCCTTTGGGATTTACACCCGACCAAAAACATATTACGCCAATAAAACGACTTATGTTACTGTAACCGAAACGCAGGAGAATAAAGTCTATGTATTCGACAAGTCGGGAACACTTCTCTCCGGCTTCCCGGTGTATGGAACCTCCCAAGCAGCAATTGGAAATATCACCTCCCGCAACAAACTTGGCGTGATTGTTAAGGGCGCCGGCAAAGAAATAATCTGCTATAGTCTTCAATAAATAACTATTGAATTAATATAAAAATATCGCTGACTTCCGGCAATGAAACACTAGATGTTACATATGTGATACGCTTCGTTACATTTTAAATAGCCACAGTTTTACATCTACAATATCTTCGTAATATATTTCTCCCCGACATATGAGAAAAAATGAAAAGATATTCTCGGGTAATCTGGCGAGCGTTCCGGACAAACATATTTATTTGAACATTAACAATCTTGTAGAAGGAAGTTATACGCTTAAGATCATTCAGGATAAAAAAGTAATTATGGAAGTAAACTTTGAAAAAAAATAAATTCTACTAATCCAAAAATCAAAAATTATGAATTCAATTAAATCGGTTGGCCTGTTAATTCTCCTTTTGACAACTACCACGGCTAGCGCACAATTTCTAGAAAAATTAGGAAAAAAAGCTGAACGCGCCGTGGAGAGAACTGTAGAGAGGCGCGTAGAAAAGGAAACTGAAAAAAGCACGGATCGCGCTTTAGACAGTGTAATTGATGCCCCAAAAAAGAACAAAAAGGCTGAAAAGAAAACCAAGAAAGAAAAAAAGGAAAAGAAGGTCAAAAAAGAAAAGAGCAATAAAGTTGTGATAGGATCATCATCCGGCTATAGCGGTGATTGCAGTAAGTTCTACCCATTTTCTGAAGGTTCATCGGGGCAAATTACGTCCTATGAAGGCAACAATAAAGTTGCCGCTGTCATGGATTATACCATCACCAATGTTCGCAATGATATGGGGAAGGAGATCGCAACTATAAATAGTGTGGTAAAGGATAAAAAAGGTGAAGTTTTATTTGAAACAGATTACGATTATAGCTGTTCGGACGGGGTACTTTCTATCGATTTCGAATCGATGATGAATTCGAAAATGTTTGATCAATTTAAAGATTTTGAGTACGAAATGAATGGCGAAAATTTAAACCTTCCAAACAATCTGAGCGTTGGTGACGAACTTCCCGATGCATCTGTGGAAATGGACATTAATATGTCTGGAATTAACATGGATATGAAAACTACCATTACAGATCGTAAGGTAGTAGGGACTGAAACCGTTACGACCCCGGCAGGTACTTTTCCTTGTTACGTGATCACTTATACCATAAATGTTGATATGAGCATGGGAATGAATCAGACCAATTCTGCAAAGCAATGGATTTCTGAAGGAGTAGGAATGGTTAAACAAGAAGACTACAACAAAAATGGTAAAATAACAAGTAGTAGTATGCTCACAGACTTCAACAGATAATACGAACTTTAAATAATTTGTAACCGTTTCTATTTAAGTAGAAACGGTTTTTTTATGCTACCATTTTTCTCTTTAAATATTTGGGTAACAATTTTAATGTAAACGTATATAAGCTCGTAAACATTAAAACAACTCAATGATGTTTTAACCAACATCTATTAAAATCAGAATTTATGAAAACAATGAAATTTTTAACTGTAGCAATTCTAAGTATCTTCATTTTCACTTCTTGTAGTAAAGACGATTCGGCCGATGTACAAGAACCCCAACCACCACAAAGTGGATCACCCATAAATTTCAGCTATAATACCCCACAAGTTGATATAGCCTTTTACAGTGCAGGGAGTATTGCGGCACCAAATGTAGACTGGAATGGTGAAACCGGAGCTTTTTCGCTTCAAGGAACTTATCAGGGTGTTACCATTAACAGTACGACCGGTGTTATATCTTTTAATAAGGAGCTTCCTCTGGGAGAAACCGTAGTAAACGTAAAGGCCGAAAATTCGCATGGGTTTACAACTGCTCAAGTTGAACTAAAACACAGTTTTGAAGGCAATTTTGCTGGTGGCTGGAACAATGATCCAACTTCGCCGGTTTTAACGAACTTCGGACTATTAATGAATTTCAATGCAGATGGTACTATGACAGTAAATGCAAGTGGTGACATTGGATCAGGAAGCTGGTATTTAATCCCAAATGGAGGTAACGGACAAATAAAAGCAACCTTTACTTTTGATGGTAGCGCGATTGCATATTCCTTTTACGGTGATGTAACTTACAGTGGTGCAATAACACCGGTAATGGAAGGACCTTACAGACCTGTGGGTGCACCTACTAACCAAGGCATCATGTACCTAGAAGTTATTTAATACGATCTAATTCGATCAAGAAAGCATTTAAAACTGTCTCTAAATAAAACTAGAGGCAGTTTTTTCGTTAATCTCGGCTTCAAATAGCTCGGTAAAATGCTTCAGAAGTTTTTCTTTTACCTCATCCATAGATACTTCGGCTTTGCCTAATTCTACGTTTAATGAAGTCACGGCTTTGCCTTTTATTCCGCAGGGAATCATATGGTCAAAATAACCCAGATCGGCATTGACATTGAGTGCAAACCCATGCATGGTTACCCAACGACTGGCACGTACACCCATGGCACATATTTTTCTGGCAAAAGGGGTTCCAACGTCCAACCAAACACCTGTTTCTCCTTTAGATCTTTCGGCTTTCAAATCGTATTCGGACAACGTTCGTATCACCATTTCTTCCAGAAACCGCAAGTATTTATGAATATCCGAAAAAAAGTTTTCCAGATCCAAAATAGGGTACCCAACAATTTGACCCGGACCGTGATAAGTGATATCTCCGCCTCGGTTTATTTTGTAATACGTAGCGCCAATTTCCGAAAGTTTATCTTCCGTAACCAGAAGATTAGAAAAATCTCCACTCTTTCCTAATGTATAGACATGTGGATGTTCAACTAAAAGGAAATAGTTAGGGGTTGGGAGTTCTAAACCTTCCCTCCTATTCTTGATCTTTAAATCGATTATACCCTTAAAGAGTTCCTCTTGATAATCCCAGGTTTCTTTATAATCCTTTAACCCCAGGTCCTGTATATTTATTAATTTATTCACTAGTTTTCCTCCAATTCTACTTCCAGATCCAAAATGTCCGGGTCTTTTAAGTAATCTAAAAAGCTTCGTTCAACTTCAAGAGTTTTGCCATCTAAGGAGTATGTTGCATCTTCGATTGAAGATTTTACAATTTTCTTCGGAAAGGTATACTTCAACTTGTATTTCATACTACTCATAAATGCCTCGGCAGATTTCATACTATCTACTTGTTGCTTATGAAGCTCCTTATCAATTATATAAGCATCTCGTTTAAACTTCTTTCCCTTAAACTGATATTTAACACCCATAGTTTCAGGCGAATCTTCTTTACTTTCTATACTTGTTCCGCCCATATTTGGCATGGCAGCGCTTCCTTCATTAAGTCCGTTCATAATGTCGTTCGCTTCAGAAACATTCTTAAAATCGGTATACATATTCACTGTCAATTTTTCCTCTTCCGAATCCATTAACATCCTTATATTGTAATTTTCCATCTTCTTTAACTTCTGTTGTTGTTCAGAAGAAAGTGTAGCAATACTATCCTTGTGTTCTTCAAGAAACTTCTTCATAGAAATTAAAGTATCCATCTTTACGGTTGAAGAATCGAGCCCCATTCCACCAAAAGCCATCATTTCGTCCATGTTTAGATCGATAGCCATTCTCCCGCTTCCGTCTTCATTAAGCACCATAGTTTCTGTAAACTGACAACTGGCAAAAAAGATAATTGCGACGAGTAAAAAAATACTTCTAAGTACCATTATTTATTTTTTAGGATTATTTAATATTATCAAGGCGGCGATTACACCCGGGATCCAACCACAAATTGTTAAAATTAATACGATAAGGATAGACCCGCAACCTTTATCTATAACTGCCAAGGGTGGGAAAAGAATTGACAGTAATACTCTCCAAATACTCATAGGTACAAATTTACTAATTAATTGTTTTAAACTATACGTCCCTGACTTATTACTTTTGTTACAGTGGTTGGTTTCTATAACTTTGTGATTATCTTCGGGTTTTCAAACGATATGAATAAAATAAGCTTTATAATACTGTTTGGGTTTTTACTAGTCTTTAAAACCGGTTTTGCTCAATATGAATTCTCAGGGAAAGTTGATTCTGAATTCTTAGAAGGCACTATTTATCTTTCAGTTGTTGAAGATTACCGAAAAATATCCGGGGTTTACCCGGAGCAAATTCTGAATAAAACCTTTCCGGATTCTACGGGTGCCTTTACCTTTACCGGAAACAACCTCCCTGCAGATAATAAGATCTATAGAATTCATGTAGATACCTGTTCTGAAGAAGACCAAAATACCACTCATTTCACCGGACACTGTCCAAACAGCGAAGAAATAGTGTTTATAGCGAACAATAGAGACACCTTGTCGCTGCCCTTTTCTTTTGATAATGAAATGTTTTGCCAAATCGTTTCAAAGAACGACAAAGCACAAACTCTGTTAAAAATCGATTCACTCAAAAACGACATGCGCTTCGCTTTTGGGACCTATCGCAGTGAAGCTAACAGGAAAATTAATTCTGAAAAATGGTTTAAGACAATTCAGGAGTTTAGTGAAGATCTTAACGAACCTTTAGCCGAATTGTACAGCTACGCTTTTCTTTCAGATAGAACTAACGACCTACATGCTTTCTATCTGGAAGATCTGAAAACTAATAATTATTACAACGATCTTTTAAACCGACTTACAACTACCTACCCAAATAGTAGTTATAGCGAGCAGTATAGTGCCGAATTGTCTTCAGATAAATATATTCTAACATCGTCGAAGAACTTGCCATGGTGGGTGTACTTAGGAAGTTTTATAGCTTTAGCTTCTGTTATTGGTAATTTTTATTTCTTCGGAAAGCTTAAAAGAGTGAATAAACAGTTCGCACCTACCGAAGCGTCCCTGTCTAATCAGGAGAAGAAGGTGCTCGCGCTTATTTTAGAGGAAAAATCGAATAAAGAGATCGCTTCAGAAATGTTTGTAAGTGTGAGTACCGTAAAAACACACATTAACAATCTCTACAAAAAACTGAATGTTTCTTCCCGTGATGAGGTGAAAAAGCTGTATTCATAAGCTCATATTTTAAGCCCTATTCGTAAATTCAAACGGGGTCTAGTCCTACTTTCAAACCATAAATTCTTCGGTTTTGCCATGTGTTTTTAAATCTTCGTCATCGAACTTTAAAATACCAACACATGAAAACAATAGTTTTAATACTGCTTAGTCTTTCAGCAGTAATTACAAAAGCACAACCTTTTAATGTAGAAGTATCGCAAGAAGGATCATCACCTCAACTTCTGGGAAAAATTAACAAAGAAGCACTGCTAAGCGCTCCTTATAAAGAGTGGTTCAATAAGGGTTTTGAGGAATACGAGCCATCTGAAGCGGTGATTTCCAAATTAAAAACTGCACTTTCAGAATATACTATTACCCTATTTCTAGGAACCTGGTGTGGTGATAGTAAACGAGAGGTCCCAAAATTCTATAAAATACTAGATGAAGCTAATTTCCCGCTGCAGCGCCTAACCACCATTGGTGTAGATCGTGAGCGAGCAACTTATAAACAGAGTCCGGGCGGGGAAGAAGAAGGGTTGAACATTCACCGGGTACCGACTTTTATTTTTTATAAAGACGGGAAAGAAGCAAATCGTATTGTAGAATTCCCCGTGACAACTTTGGAACAGGATATTTTAAATATTCTTCAGGGCAACGGGTACATTCCAAGTTATAATGCAGTTAAAATAGTTAATGATGCTCTAGTTGAGATGGGATCTGAAAAATTTCAGAAGAAGGCGTACAAATTAATTCCGAAGTTGGAAAAAGAAGCTAAAAAGGCATCCGAGTTGAACACTTATGCGAACGTTTTATTCTTTTCTGAAAGACAGGATGAAGCAATAGTAGTCGCACAATTAAACACCAGGCTTTTCCCTAACGAAGCCTTCGTTTTTGAAAGTTTAGCAAACAAACTTTATCAAAGGGATCAATTCTCTGAAGCACTTAAAAACTATGAAATTGCTCTAAAACTAGATCCAAAAAACGAAAAAGTAGACGAAACGATCAAAACCCTTAGATCTAAAGTTTAAAAACCGCTTCCTTAATTGAAAAACCGAGAGTTTGTAACTATCTTTGCAGCTTGAATTTTTAGAACTATTCTATGCAACTTACTGAACTCGAACAAATACGAAGAGACAAGCTTACGCAATTACGAAATCTGGGGATCAATCCGTATCCTGCCGATCTTTTTCCGGTAGACACTACAACGAAACAGATTAAACAGGATTTTGCCGAGGGTAAAAAGGTTACGATCGCCGGGAGATTAATGTCCAGACGTATTCAGGGTAAAGCTTCATTCGCCGAATTACAGGATAGTGAAGGTAGAATTCAAGTGTATTTTAACCGCGATGAGATTTGCGAAGGAGATGATAAAACAAAGTACAACGAAGTTTATAAAAAACTACTGGATATAGGTGATTTTATTGGTATTGAAGGTGAATTATTTACTACCCAGGTAGGCGAAAAAACCGTTATGGTTAAAGATTTTAAGTTGCTTTCTAAAGCCCTTAAACCATTACCTCAACCACGTGTTGATGCCGAAGGAAATGTCCATGACGCCTTTACCGATGCAGAACAACGTTATCGTCAGCGTTATGCAGATCTGGTTGTGAATCCGCATGTAAAGGACATCTTTATTAAACGAACAAAGTTGTTTAATGCAATGCGTACATTCTTTAATGAGCGAGATTATTTTGAAGTAGAGACACCCGTTTTACAACCAATTCCGGGAGGAGCTGCTGCACGACCATTTGTTACGCATCACAATTCTTTGGACATTCCATTGTACATGCGAATTGCCAACGAGTTATATTTAAAAAGACTCATTGTTGGTGGCTTTGATGGGGTATATGAGTTTTCGAAAAACTTCAGGAATGAAGGAATGGATCGTACACATAATCCGGAATTTACAGCTATGGAAATCTATGTTGCTTATAAGGATTATAACTGGATGATGGATTTCTGTGAGCAGTTATTGGAATTCTGTGCTATGGAAGTTAACGGAACCACAAAAGCCACTTTTGGAGAGCACGAGATTGATTTTAAGGCGCCTTATCCGCGTGTAACCATGGCAGATTCCATAAAACATTTTACAGGCTTTGATATCACAGGTAAAACTGAAGATGAAATTCGTCAAGCAGCTAAAGAAATGGGTCTGGAAGTGGATGACACCATGGGAAAAGGAAAGTTGATCGATGAGATCTTCGGTGAAAAATGTGAAGGAAATTATATTCAGCCAACTTTTATAACCGACTACCCCAAAGAGATGAGTCCGCTGTGTAAAGAACACCGTGACAATCCGGAACTTACGGAGCGATTCGAACTTATGGTCTGTGGAAAAGAAATAGCAAATGCCTATAGTGAATTAAATGATCCAATTGATCAACGAGAGCGTTTTGAAGCTCAATTGAAACTGGCAGATCGCGGCGACGATGAAGCAACTGCTTTTATCGACTACGATTTTCTGCGTGCCTTAGAATACGGGATGCCCCCAACCAGTGGAATGGGTATTGGGATGGACAGATTAGTAATGTTTTTAACTAATAATGCTTCGATTCAAGAAGTACTATTCTTCCCGCAAATGAGACCGGAGCGCAAGAAAGTAGCGCTTTCTGAAGAGGAAAAAGCTGTATTTGAGATATTGAAAAACAACTCGCCAATGACTTTAGATAGCCTAAAAGAAGCGTCGGGATTGAGTAACAAAAAATGGGACAAAACAATTAAAGGACTCACCAAACTTAAGGTCGCAAAGGTTGAAAAAACCGATGACGGGTTGTTTGTTGAAGTAGTATAAAAAGCGACCTTCTTTTGAAGGTCGCTGCAATCATCAAAACAGGTATTTTCAATTTGAAAGTACCTGTTTTGATTTTATTTATTCTCCATTTGTTCCAAAAATTTTATATCCCTGGTATTCTTTTGGACCGCGACGGCAGAAAAAAGTGCCAGTGTAAAGGACATTCCGTAGAAACCTTTTTCACTTAAGTCTATCTCAGCATTCCAGAGTCCGATAATTAGCAATACTATTGATGCAATAGTAGTGAACCAGCTAATTCCGTAGTAGATATCGGTAACCGGGATGCCCTCCAATTTATCTCTAACACTCTTTTGTACAGAAACAACAGAGAAGAGTCCGAATAATAGTATCGTAAAGTAATACCCTTTTTCGTTTAGCATCATATCCACATTCCAGAGTCCGATGCAATACGAAACCATTCCAATAAAGAGAGCTGTCCATGAAGCAGAAATAAATGCAGGTGTTGGCCTACAATTAAAAAAGGTATCCTTTTTCTTAATACTTTCAATAAGCGGTGCATTTACCGGTTTTTTATCTTTTAAAATTTGATCTTCCATAATTTAAAGTTTTGATGATTAATAATTATGATAGCACAAATATGAAGCGTTCCCGAAGGCTATAAAATTCTAAATTTTAAATTTACTTACGTTTTAATAATAGCATATTTTATATTTATTCCTATTTTTAGGGATATACTTCACTAAATTACTTACGTTTAAATGAATACCATTTCTTCAATAATTAAGGGTTTTACGGAAGACAACAAGAAAGAATTTATAAATTTTCTTCAAAAAAAGAACCGGCGAGGGGATGCAAAAAACATTCGTCTTTTCAAATTAATTGATAGTGATAAGCGAAATAATCTGGATGTTCTATTATACGGGAAGCCAGCGAGAAATGCGTACCACGCTTTATGTAAACGTCTTCAAGACAATTTAATAGATTTTGTAGCTTCAAAAAGTTTTGCAGGTGAGACCAGTGAAGAAATGGACATTTTAAAACTCCTTCTTGCCTCACGAATCTTTTTTGAGCATAGGCAATATAAGGTCGCATTTAAAACTCTGGAAAAAGCCGAACGCAATGCAATGTCTTTAGAGCTCTATTCAATTTTGAATGAAATTTATCATACAAAAATCCAATATGCACATTTAAATTCTAAGATCTCTCTTCCCGAGCTTTTCACTTCAGCCGAAGAAAACACCATACATTTTAGACGAGAGCAGCAACTTAACATGGCATATGCATCCATAAAAGAAAAGCTATCACAACCAAGCACTCATGCCATAAAGGAAGTGATAATTAATACATTTAAAGAATATAACATTGAAGTTACCCACGCACTAACGTACAAATCGCTCTTTCAGTTAATGCAGATTACTGCGACCATTGCAACGCTTCGAAGTGATTATTTTAATATTTCAGAATTTATGACCAATCTCTACGATATCGTTTCAGAAAAAAAATCACGAAATAAAAACAATAAGAATCTTTACTATCACATTGAAATTTTAAATTTAATGGCCGTGACACATTTCAGAAACAAAAACTTTAAGAAATCTCAAGCGTTCGCGAAAAAGATGGAGAATGAAATGCAAAAGGAAAAAAATCTGTATTACAACCGGTTTTCTGAAAAACTTGCCATAATAAAATCATTAAACCAGAATTTTATAGGAGCGGCTCAAGACGCACTTAATACTTTGAATGTACACAAAAAAGAGTCTTTGGATATAGACCTTTTAAAAGTCATGGTTCATTTTCAGCAAAGCAATTTTAACGAAGCTTACGTATTATTAAAAAATGTGCATCACAGCGATATTTGGTACGAAAAGAAAATGGGATTATTATGGGTCTTAAAAAAATCGATCATTGAGATCCTGTTATTAATCGAACTTAACCGTTTAGACCTCGTATTATCGAGACTGCAAAGTTTTAAAAAGAAGTTTTCAAAAAGATTAAAACAACTCGATGAAGAACGAGTGATCATCTTTATAAAATTAGTCTCTTTGTATTATGAAGATCCTTTAGCAGTTACTTCGGAAACTTTTAAAGAAAAGGTGGAACATTCATTTAATTGGATCGGTAAAGAGCGGGAAGACATCTTTGTAATGAGCTTCTATGCGTGGCTGAAATCTAAGATGACCCAAGATGACCTTTATAAAACAACATTAGAATTGGTAGGCTAAAACACCGCCTATGGCATTTCCTTCCTCGAACGCTTCGAGTTTGGCATAAAAGGAAAATAGCATTGCACTGCTAAAAGACCATAAGCGGTGTTTCCCAACCTAAACATCAACTGTGAAATAAAGTTAACCGAACCATAAACACAACGCAATGGTTGTACCTCTGCATTTATTAATATAGAGTCGGGATTTATAAATCCCGATTTATTCACCAACTTTACTTAAAAACTCTATGTCGTTTTCTACAGTGAGTAGCAAAACGCTTGTTGCTGTACAAAACACCGGACTGGTAATACAGTGATGTCCATTCCAGCTTCCGTCCGGATTCTGAATTTTTAAGATACGTCCGCTCATATCATCATACCAATTTCTCCACTCCTTATCTTTATTTACTACAAGAGATTCACCCGTTTGCAGAAAACTTAAAAATTCTTCTCCGCCGTTATTTCCGAAGCCATTGAGAACGTCGGGACGTTGAGCAGTAGCTTTAGCAGATTGATATACATTATACGAAGTATTGTATGCGATAGCTTCTTCTTCACTATAACCCGCAGTTCTTAAATTATCGACCGTTACAGGGGCATCCCTTTTGATCTTCCCATCTTTTTTGGCTTTATTGATCGCTTCTTCCGCTCTACGTGCTTCCTTAGCACTGGCACGAACACTTCCACTAACTGCGTAAAGCATTACTCCGGCACCATCTTCGGTACTTACGTTTCCCGTTTTATCATCGTAGTTACCTTTTTGGTAATCTCGAGATTTTTCCAAAACCGATTCGTCTACTTGAGCTCCAACGGCTTGTGCAGATTCTAGCGCACTATTTGCCAATCCGCTTTGTAACACTCCTGCCCATCCGGCACCAGCCTGTTTTCCTTGTGCATCGGTGCCATTTTGGATCTTAGCAACGCAAATATCAAGACAACGCCCAACACGTTTGGTATCAACTCCTATTAGATCCCGGTCTAACAAACTTGAAAAAAACTGTGCAGCCAATACGGCATCTATGTTTTGTCCCAATTTTGATTGTATTTGTGTTCCTCGAACATCGGTGATATACGCACTTTCTTTGGGGGTATTTTCTACCGTTTCGAGAAGAAAATTCGTCGCTTTTTTTAAATTTTGGGCATAGGCTCCCTTTTTAAAGGTATTTTCACTTCTCAAAAAAGCCATTGCGACCATAGCTGTCGTTGCGGGGTCTGCTTTTACTGCGTGTGGATCACGAATATGTTGCGCGCTATGACTTCCGGCACCATAACCTCCATTCGGTAATTGGGCATCGGCCAGCCATGAAATTCCGTCGCGAACCGAGAGTTCGAGATTTTCGTTGTTTTTGTACACGCTAAATCCTTCAGAAGATTGCTCCCCCATTGTGGTCATAAATACACACCCTTCAATAGGTTTAAGCATTCTTTTGGTTTCGGGATAGTTTTCTTCCGAAGTAATTCCGAAGAAAATTCCGGTAAGAACCAGAACCGGAAACATAAATAAGATCAATTTTGTTTTCATAATATGTTTTTTTAATTCTCTGTGAAACTAGACCATAAGAATCTCCCTTAAAACAATGTTTTAGGGAACTGAGCGTTTCAGTGAGGGAAAAGCCGTTACTAAAGAGTTTGTGTTTTCCGCAATCCTCTGTTAAGAATATCAAGGTATTTTTATACTTTTAGCAAAAAATCAATTAAAATGAAAAGAATTCTCCTCGTTTTAAGTCTAACCTTATGTTTTACTGCCTGTAAGAATGATGATGAAGCTATGGTCCCCATGGAAATGCCCGTGGTTCCTTTAAGCTTTGAAACTAATCTTTCGGAAATGGGTGTGTTTACAGAGAATATAACCAGTTTAACTCCGGCTCCCGGAGTTCAGTTATATGAGATCAACTCAACACTCTTTACAGATTACGCTGCAAAACAACGGCTCATTAGATTACCGGAAAACGGTAAGATGTCTTACGCCGGAAATGATCTGCTTCCTAATTTTCCTGACAATACGCTAATTGCGAAAACCTTTTACTATAATATAGATGATCGCGATCCAAGTCTGGGTAAGAAAATTATTGAAACACGTATTTTGATAAAAGTCGAGGGTGCATGGAAAGCAGGCAATTATATATGGAACGATATGCAAACCGAAGCAGTTTACAGTGAAAACGGAAGTGATGTGCCTATTAATTATATCGACCTCAATGGAGATACGCAAAACGTAAATTATGCAATTCCCTCTAAACAGGATTGTTTTACGTGTCACAACAATTTTAATGCTACGCTGCCAATTGGCATGAAACTAAGAAGCATGAACTTCGTTCCCAGTTATACGAGTGAGAATCAATTAGATTATTTAACAGCTAATAATTTTTTAGAAGGAGTTTCCAGCTCAGCGAATATAAGTTTATTTCCGGATTGGACAGATGCTGCAACTTTCGACATACTGGAAAGAGGAAGGGCATATATAGATATAAATTGTGCTCATTGTCATAATCCGGGAGGCGCAGTGACCAATTTTGCGTTAGATTTTAGATATGAAACGCAATTTGACGACACCGGTATTTATGCTAATAGAGGGGAAATTGAAGCGAGAGTTCAAAGTACGATTCCAACGTACAGAATGCCTCAACTAGGGCGCACGATAGTGCATGATGAAGCCGTTGCGATGCTTTTAGAATATATAGAAGCGATCGAAGAATAACGATCTATTCAAAGTAAAACGATAAAATTTGCATTTTGGCTTAATTTTTGGATATTTGAATCTAAATTAGTTACATTAGTAACCTCAAATTTAATTAATAAAACAATGAAAAATCTAATTAAAGTAATTGCTATCGCTTTCGTAATGACACTTGGTGTTAATACAGCCATGGCACAAAATTTATCTGAAGATCAAGATCGACCGGAAGTTGTTGCTAAGTCGAAAGTTGCAGATATCTCTGCAAAATTGGGATTGAGTGGCGATCAGCAACGAGCTATGTTTAGATCTTATGTAGCATATGAAGTTAGTTACAGCAAGCATGTTAAAGACAAAGATATGTCAGACCCAAAAGTGGTTGCTGAAAAAAATAAGGCACAGGAAGCTCTGAAAGCCGCAATGAAAAAAACACTTGATGCGAAGCAGTACGAAAGATGGCTCGCAATGCAAAAAAGTTAACTCTAGATATAACAATCAATATAACCCTCCTTCGCGTATAGCTTCGGAGGGTTTTTTTATTGCATCTTTTTCGCCACGTTAGCACAGGCCTCTATGGTTGCGTCTAAATCTTCATACGTAAGTGCTTCGGTTAAAAACCAAGTCTCAAAAGCACTTGGTGCAAGATAGATCCCCTCTTGCAACATACCGTGAAAGAATAATTTAAAATTTTCATTATTAGCATTGGCTGCCGACGCAAAGTTGGTAACCTCAAGTTCAGCGAAATGAACTGAGATCATTGACCCTACACGATTTATTGTATGTGTAATATTTGCTTCTGAAAGCGCTTTTGTTATTCCCAAATGGAGATATTCGGTTTTCTTTGCTAAAGAAGTGAATATTTCGGGATCTTTATTAAGTTCGTTTAGCATAGCTAGGCCGGCGGCCATCGCCAACGGATTTCCACTTAGGGTTCCGGCTTGGTATACCGGTCCTAGAGGAGCAAGATGATTCATAATTTCCTCTCTTGCTGCAAATGCACCAACGGGTAGGCCTCCACCTATTACTTTTCCGAAGGTAACAATATCTGCCTTCACATTATACAATTCTTGAGCTCCACCCTTGGCGAGACGAAAGCCGGTCATCACCTCATCAAAAATGAGGAGAATATCATTTGCATCACAAAGTTCTCTTAAGCCTTCAAGAAAACCCTCGCCCGGAGGAATGCACCCCATATTACCGGCAACGGGTTCTATGATGATACATGCAATTTCATTTCGATTTTGTGCAATCACTTCGGAAACATTCTCGAGGTCATTGTAGGTTGCTAAAAGAGTATCCTTAGCGGTTCCTTGTGTCACCCCGGGACTATTTGGGGTTCCAAATGTGATAGCACCACTTCCTGCCTGAATTAAAAATGAATCGCTATGGCCGTGGTAGCAACCTGCGAATTTTATGATCTTATCTTTTCCCGTATATCCACGGGCTAGTCTAACGGCGCTCATACAGGCTTCGGTTCCGCTATTCACAAAACGGATCTTATCAATATTTGGCACCATAGAGACTGCCAGGGAAGCAATTTCGGTTTCGATCTCGGTAGGCATTCCGAAGGAAGTACCCTTCTTAGCCTTTTCCACAACAGCATTTACAACCGGTTCGTGTGCATGTCCCAGGATCATAGGCCCCCAGGAATTAATATAATCGATCAGTTTGTTTCCATCTGCATCGTAAAGATAGGCTCCTTTCGCACTTTCAACAAAAATTGGAGAACCTCCAACAGCTTTAAACGCACGTACCGGCGAATTAACTCCACCGGGAATAACCTGTTGTGCCTCTTTAAATAAAGCACTACTTCTCTTATAGATCATAAATTAATTTTTTACTGAATGAAGATATAGTATTTGACCCACTGCAAGATCGTTAGAATTTAAGCCGTTGTATTCCTTTAAAGTTTCAACTGTGAGATTAAATCGGCGCGAAATACTGTACAAAGTGTCACCGGCAACAACTCGATATGTACTAATTTTTGATTCTTCGGAAGCAACCACCACACTAGAACCAAGCACTTCGCTATCTAACTTATCAAGATCGTAGCGTTCAATAATACTAATCAATTTATCCGGGTATTTTGGATCTGTTGCATAACCTGCTTTTCTTAAGCCTTTTGCCCAACCTTTATAATCATCCTTTTTTAGTTTGAAAAGGTCTTGATATCTGCTTCGTTCGGTTAAAAATAAGGAGTGGTCTCTAAAAGAGTATTTTGGGTCTTTGTACTTTCTGAAACACTCCTGTGCTTCATCATCATCGTGATATACCTTCTCACCTGTCCAACCCTTATGACATTTTATTCCGAAGTGATTATTGGCCTTACTGGTTAGTTCTCCTCGTCCCGCACCGCTTTCAAGAATTCCCTGAGCAATTGTGATACTTGCAGGTATTCCGTACTGAAGCATTTCATCCTGTGCTATTTTGCTATAGGTGTCAATATAGGAAGTTACGATCCCAGCGTAAGTCCCATTTGGTTTGGGGGTTGTTATGACGGTTGACTCATTTTCAGTTGCCGGAGTTGCTTTTTTCTCAGGTTTTGTGACGATCACACGTTCCGTTTTTGGTTTTTTTCGGTGAGTTATCGTTTTTTTTGATTTGCAACTTGTAAGTAAGCACGAACTAATAAGAAGACATGCGATAATTCTAACGATCATACTAGGTATTAATTTGAGGTAAATTTTTCTTTTTCAGTTTTTCATTCATTCCGTGAATTCCTTGTAACCCACCGGTATGAACGGCTAAAATACGGCTATTTTCCTTGAAATACCCCTTTTTTATAAGGTCTGTGACACCAAACATCATCTTTCCTGTATAAATTGGATCTAGTGGTATTCCTGTTAAATTGTGGAACTCATTAATAAAACGAATCAATTGTGAATCTATTTTAGCATATCCACCAAAACAATAAGTGTCGGTTATAGTGAAATTCGTTTTTGCAGTGTGCTTTTTTATTTCTGAATTCTGAAACGTCCCCTTGAGCGCAGAGAAACCTATAATTTGTTGATGGTTTTGAGAGGAACGGATCATGCCTGCCAGTGTTCCTCCTGTTCCAACCGAAGCACATATATAATCGTACTGTTGTTCTGCTTCGGTTAAAATTTCTTCACAACCCTTTATTGCTAAAGCATTAGTGCCTCCTTCGGGCAACAAATAAAATTTTCCAAATTCATCGTGCAACGCTTGTATAAAATGCTGATCGAGTTTAGTTCTATAAACTTCTCTGGAAACAAACTTGAGTTTCATTCCGCAGGAGATGGCATAAGACAAAGTACTGTTCTTTGAAATTTTATCTTTTAATTCTTCTCCTCGTATAATTCCAATTGTTGTAAAGTCAAATTCTTTTCCTGCGGCTGCAACTGCGGCAATATGATTAGAAAAAGCACCCCCAAAAGTTAGAATTTTGGTATGGTCCTTCAGTTTTGCCTCAATAAGATTATATTTTAGTTTTCTGAATTTATTCCCGGAGACTAAAGGGTTTAATAGGTCCTCTCTTTTAATTGAAAGCGTGACATTACTATTAACTCCCGGTATATTGTCAATAATTTCTATGGGAATTTCAACATTGTTTTCAAACAAGCTTTGGGTCATAGAGAGGACTAAACTTCAGATTCTGGTCAAAAGTAATAAGTAATGATGAAGACTTTCCGAATAAACAATAAAATTTATACAAAAAAATAATCCTTAGCACTTTCGCGCGATCTTAAATAGTCTAATTTAAGTTCTAATTATAACCAAATGTTAATATTTATTGCGCTTCGTCGATTAAATTTAGCTATTATCGGATTTATTCATTATTATTGCATTGATAATATTCAAAGCCCCCAAATAATGAAAGTAAAATTACTTCCTAAAATATTCACTTCTCTTAGTGTAATACCCATACTGCACGGAAACCTCTATGCACAAACTATTAGTCCGAATCTCTGTTCATACGAAATGATCAACATTGATTATCAATCTCTTATAGATTTTTCGGGACAAAGAAAATAATCAAATAAATTTATTTTGGCACCTCGTCAGGTGAAAAATTCCTGATAATCGGCCACCCAAACTGTAAAAATCTAACAAAATGTTAAAAAAATATGCTTTTAATCGAATATATTTGTTTTTAGACGATTGTATAGATATAATTGTCGACCCAAATCATTAATAACCTGCTATATGTATAATTTCTATACTCTATTGAAAGGATGTTTATTCTGCATTATGGTTATGCAGATAACATCAGGTAATGCCCAATCTGTAGGTATTAATACTACTACACCCGACGGTATATTAGATGTTAATAGTAACGTACATGGAATTGTTTTACCAAGAATTGCGTTAACGAGTACAAATGTTGCCGCTCCTGTCACAAATCCTCAGGGTGGTGCCTTGGCAGTTGGTACTGTAGTTTACAATACAGTTACTACCTCAACCGGATCTAATGATGTTTATCCCGGGGTATATGTTTGGACAGGAACCGAGTGGTTTAATAAATTTACAAAGAAGGATGCTAAAATTTTTAAGCAAACTTCAGATTTAAGAACTGCTTCTAATAAAGGATATCAAGACATCCCCAATTTAGATTCGAGAACCTTCACTCCTAAATATACAGGTACTTACCGTATTGAACTGAGTGTTAACTTTGGAGGTGGGTATGTGCAGAATATATCCAGTGATAGCGATGTCCTTGCTCAACAAGGGAATTTTAAATTTACGTTCGATGGTACAGATTATCTTATACCGGTAAGTTGTTATTCTGCAAACGGTACAACTCAATACTACTTAATTTGGGAACAATCAACAACGGTTCAATATCAAGAGCTTACTGCCGCGACAGCATATAATTTTAGCTTATCCTTTGACCAGTTGGCTGCCACCGGATTTGTGAATAACGGGAATAGTAGTACAGGTCAAGGCTATATTGGATATGATATCCCGTGTTCTATTGAATTTGTTTTTATAGGAGACTAAAACATAAATACATTATGAAAAAAACTACTTTTTTATATATTGTTGCAGTTGCTTTCCTTTTGAGCAATTTTGCAATTGCACAAGTTGGAATAGGAACATCTTCACCTAAGGGAGTACTAGACATAGATAGTAATACATTTGGTGTTGTATATCCTAAAGTTGTACTTACCGCTACAAATGTAGCTGCCCCTGTAGTTAATCCGAATGGAGGAAGCTTAGCCGTTGGAACCACAGTTTATAATACCAATACGACCAATACAGGAACTAAAGATGTTGAACCGGGAATCTATTCTTGGGATGGAACTCAGTGGGTAACTCACTTTTTTAAAAGACAATCGGAATTATTTAAACAAACCAGTGTACTTAGAACTTCAAGTAGTTTAGGTTGGCAAGATGTTCCGAATTTAGGTTTTCTAAGCGCTAACACTTTCACTGCAAAATATTCCGGTCTATATCGAATTGAAGTGAAAACTCATTTTGGTGGTGGTAGAATGGATGACAACGGAGATGTGAATGTTGCAGCCCAGCAAGGACTGTTCAGATTTACTTTCGACGGCACCAACTACAATTTCGACACTAAATCTTATTCTGTTTATAACGATAATATTGGTTCGGGAGTTTACTTTACAAATATTGCGAAGGAAGCATATATAACCAAGTATATTAATCTTACTGCAGGACAAACTTATAGCTTCTATTTACAATTTAATCAAGAAACATCGCCTGGCTTTGAGTCAGATGGTGATCTGTTCCTCACTCTTGACGGTAGAGGTTATGTAGGTGATGGTATTCCTTGTCAGATAGAATTTACCTATATAGACGAATAATTTAGAAGACAACAACTTAATAAGTGATATTATGAAGTTTATTAATAAAATAATCTTAAGCGCGGCATTAAGCGTTTTGACATTTGGAATGTCAATTGCTCAAGTTGGTGTAGGGACTTCTACCCCGGAGGGAATGCTAGACCTGCAGAATAATAATTCTACCGGTTTCATTTTTCCTAGAGTCGCATTGACATCCAATATAATAGCAGCCCCTGTTACCAATCCGGACGGAGGAGCTCTCGTAGCTGGAACAGTTGTGTTTAATACTAACACAACTAGTCGAGGTACAAATGACGTGTATCCGGGAATCTATGCATGGGATGGTTCGAGATGGAACCCACAATACTTGCGTGAGGATTCTGCCATCTTTGAACAATCTACACTAAGTTTTAGAGTAGCGAACGACGATTCTTATGTGGATGTACCGGGACTGGGAAATGGATCCTCCTTTACCGCAAAATATTCAGGTACATACAGAATTAAAGCGAATTTCAACTTTGGAGCCGGAGAAGTAAGAAACCCAGCTAGTGGTTATGATATTAGGATGGCCACACAAGAAGGGTATTTCCGATTTACCTTCAGCGGAACAAGCCATTTAATTTATACCCACTCATATTCTGTCTCAAACGACGATATTGGAAGTCCAAGAACACGTTACGATCAATTTAGACATGATACATCTCTAATTTTATACGAAACATTGGCAGCAGGCCAAACCTATAACTTTAGATTAGAAATAGATTTATTTGTCTCCTCAGATTTTATAAACAACGGAAACTCCGGAAACGGACGAAGTTATGTAGGTCTTGGGATTCCCTGTACCGTAGAATTTACATATTTAGAAGAATAATAATAAATGACTAAAATAAAAAACTACTCAATCAATACCCCCGTTAAAATGAAAAAACTCCTTCTCACCTTACTTTTTTTACCCTCTGTAATTATCTATGCTCAAAGCCCCTGTAGCGGCGGAACAGCCGGAGGTTTTCCATGTAATGGACTTGACTTACAAGGCCATATTAGAGCCGATGAAATGGGTAATGCAGATGAAGGCCAAGACTCATGGGGATGGACAGATCCCAGTACCGGATTAGAATATGCTGTTGTCGCTTTAGATGATGGTACCGCATTCGTTCGACTTGAACCGGATGCAAATCCATCTAACCCACCAACTTTAAATTACCTGGCAAGATTAAACACTCAAACGAGCACTAGTCTTTGGAGAGATGTAAAAATCTATAATAATCATGCTTACATTGTCAGTGATAGCAATGGAAGCCATGGAGTTCAAATCTTCGATCTTACTCGCTTAAGACCTTTAACCGGAAGTCCTGCGGTAACTTATACTAAAAATCAAGCCGATGGGCGTTATTCAGGTATAGGAAGTGCTCATAATATAATTATCAATGAAGATACAGGATATCTTTATATTCTGGGCTCTAGTGCTAATAGTGGGGCTCCACGTATTCTGGATCTAAATACAGATCCGGAAAACCCTACAGTAGCCGGAAACTTTAGTTCTACTTTTGGTTATTGTCACGATGCTCAGGTTGTGGTTTATGACGGTCCGGATCCGGATCATCAAGGAAAAGAAATATTAATTGGTAGTTTTAGCAATTCAGGAAAACTACAAATTGTTGATGTTTCAACCAAAGGGACCATTAACACAAGTAGAAAGATCTCCGAAGTTTCATACACAAAACAACACTATACACATCAAGGATGGTTTACCGAAGATAAGCGCTTTTTTATCGTTGGTGACGAAGAAGATGAAATAAACGAACCAGGGATCACAAAAACCAGAACATTGGTCTTTGATCTACAAGACTTAGACAATCCGGTATTGTTTTATATCTATGATGGCCCATTTGGGGCAATTGATCACAATGGATATGTTAGAGGAAATCGTTTCTACCTTGCAAACTATTCTGCAGGAATGAGAATAATTAGAATTGACGGACTCTACAATTTAGACGTTAATGGAAATCCCGATCCGGTGATGACAGAAATTAACTCTTTCGACACTTATACCAATAATAACGGTACAGGATTCCACGGTGCATGGAACGTATATCCTTTCTTTGAAAGTGGAAACCTGATCGTATCCGGCTTCGGAAATGCCAATGTAAATGGTGACGGAGGACTTTTTGTTATAAAAGATCCAAACTATGACAACGAGGCTCCGGTAGCAAATTGCCAAAATATTATTGCCACATTAGACAAGAACACAGGAACGGTAACTGTAGACGCAGCTATGATTAATAATGGTTCTACAGATAACTTCGGAATTGTTAAATCTTATGTAACTGCGGCTAGAACTACTTTTAACTGTTACGATGTTGGATCATCCTTCGATATTGTTCTTACAGTTGAAGATGACTACGGAAACAAGGACAGTTGTACAGCGACTGTTACCATTGCTGCCGAAACTACAACCTATAACGGAAGCTGGGATAATGGAGCTCCATCTATTGGATCTTTAGCAAAATTTAGTTCAAACTACGACACAACAAATGGAAATATTGAAACATGTGAGTGTGAGATCGATGCCACTGCAGTGGTTACTGTAGCTCCCGATGACTATATTAATGTTGAAAGAAACTTTGTAAACAACGGAACACTAATTGTAGAAAGTGTTTACGATGTTCCTTCATCAAGAGTCATTTCGGGAAGCGTAGTTCAGGTCGATGACAATGCTGTTTTCACTAATAATGGAGGTGTTAATATAGATGTGGCTACCCCACAAATGAGCGGAAGAGATTTTATGCTCATGGGAAGTCCGATGACCGCCGAAACAAGAACCGACGCCTTCGGCTCGGCGCTAAGAGTACGAAATCACCTTACTGCTAATTTTACACCTAATACTGCTGTGGGTAATTCCTCACCCGGAGCCGGAAACTGGGTAGATGAAGAAGGTGATAACTGGCCTGTATATAATGGAGCTATTAACCCGGGAGAAGGTTATATGGTTATGCAAAGTTTATCAGGCGGCCCTACATCTTACACAATGACTTATGACCAGGGAACTCTAAATAACGGAGTAGTTACTTTTAATGCAATTTATAATGGTACGCAGAATGCAAGTCCGAATATAATCGCAAATCCTTATGCTTCTGCAATCTCTGCAGAAGATTTGATCAATGCGAATAGCAATGTAGATGCTGTTTACTTTTGGGAGCATGTTACTGCCCCTAATAGTGGAACCCCGGGACCTTACGGACTCGACTACACTATGGAAGATATTTCTGTTTATAACCTGACCGGTGGAACTGCCGCGGCAGTTTCGGATGGGAGTACAACTCCAAACGGTGTTATTTCTACAGGACAAGGATTCGGAGTTAAAGTAACAGCCGCAGGGCCTATTACCTTCAATAATTCAATGAGAAGAAATACGGGTAACACTACACTTCGAAATCAAACAGATCGCGATAGAATTTGGCTAAATGTACAAAGTGATCGATACGAACTTAAGAGTACTGCACTTATAGGGTTTATGGAAGAAGCAACTAACGGAATAGATGTTGGATATGACAGTAAAAGATTAGCAACCAATGTCTCATTATTCTCTCACTTAGCAGATGGCTCAGATCAATTGGGAATACAAGCACGTGGTGCATTCGACGAAACTGTGAAAATTCCGGTAGGATTTTCAACCCTGGTCGATGAAAACATAGAATACACGATCTCTGTTAAAGACATAGAAGGTGATAATTTAAGCAATGTGATAGTATATCTTATCGATAACCTTGAAAATGAACTTGTCAATCTAAGCGAAACCAATTATACATTCACGAGTGGGAAAGGTATTTACAACGGCCGATTTACCATTCAATTTGAAAGATTGTTAGCTTCCGGAGAAGAATCGTTTGACAATATCAAAATATACCCAAATCCATCTAGCGACATTATTCATATTATTTCGAATGATGAGAAAATAATTAGTGCCGAAGTATATGGAATTAGAGGAAGAGTAATTGATGAAATCTTTTTTGATGAAACATCCGGAAGTAAATTAGATATATCTCATTTAGAAACTGCGGTGTATTTTGTAAAGATCAACACTGAAAGCGGTACCGTTGTAAAACGAGTACTTAAACACTAATTCATATTCAAAACCAACCACTAAAAGTCTTCAGAATTACTTCTGAAGGCTTTTTTTATTTTTATGATCTTCATTACAAATATTTTAAAAATCTCCAAATAGACCGATTTTTTAAGTATTGAAGATCTGTTTCGTTAGCGTAGGCTTCACGTTCAAAACTTATATTCTTATAAGCTTTATATCTACTTTTATACTGAGCGAGACGTATTAGAAATTCTATTCCGTAGCAAACAAAAAAAGGAATCACTAACAGCTCAACTTGCTGTCGTAAATGAATGCGTTCATGGTTCATCAAGATCAAATCATTCTTTAGATTTCCATTTCTTAAAATGATAAATGGCCATAAGGTCATCCCGGTAAATTTCTTCCGAAGTAAATATCGATTTATCAAAATAAACATACCAGTAATATAAAGAATACTTTTTAATAACGATAATAACGCAAGAACCTTTCCCCATCATGAATTCTTGTAAACTTGAAATGTCCCTTCTGAAGTCTTATTTTGTTACTTTTGTACTATGTTGTTTCCAAAAAAAAGAATAGAAGCCGAAGAAGGTGATTATTATATAACTCCGGAGGGTTATAAGTGCTTTACAGAGCAGTATCACCTCAAACGAGGATATTGCTGCGAAAGTGGATGCAGACATTGTCCCTATGGGTTCGACAAAAAAACGAACACTCAAAGCAAATAGACAGTTGCTCATTTAATATTTTTATTAAACCAGTTTAATAACTGTAAACCGATTCAATTAATTATGACGTTTAAAGAAGCATTACAGCAAGGAATACCCAAAGAGTTGCCTAATCCAAAGGAGTACGATACCAGCATTAATCATGCTCCTAAACGAAAGGAAATTTTGTCTAAAGATGAAAAGAAACTAGCTCTGCAAAACGCACTACGTTACTTTGAACCGAAACATCACGCTACCCTCCTACCCGAGTTTCAGGACGAATTGGAAACTTATGGAAGGATATATATGTATCGATTGCGTCCCGAATATAAAATGTACGCCCGACCAATAGAAGAGTATCCCGGCAAGAGCGAACAAGCAAAGGCTATCATGTTAATGATCCAGAACAATCTGGATTACGCAGTAGCCCAACATCCTCATGAATTGATCACCTATGGGGGTAATGGTGCTGTATTTCAAAATTGGGCTCAGTATTTACTGGTTATGAAATACCTCTCCGAAATGACCAATGAACAAACGCTGGTCATGTATTCAGGTCATCCACTAGGCCTGTTTCCCTCACACAAAGATGCACCCCGGGTGGTTGTTACCAACGGAATGATGATTCCTAATTATTCGCAACCCGACGATTGGGAAAAATTTAATGCACTTGGTGTAACACAATACGGACAAATGACTGCGGGAAGTTATATGTATATTGGTCCGCAAGGAATTGTTCACGGAACCACTATCACGGTACTCAACGGCTTCCGAAAAATTAAAAAATCGCCTCAGGGCGGCCTCTTCGTGACTTCAGGTTTAGGAGGAATGAGCGGTGCACAACCAAAAGCCGGAAATATAGCCGGATGTGTTACAGTGTGCGCCGAGGTCAATCCAAAAGCAACCGAAACACGATATAGTCAGGGTTGGGTTGATGAAGTAATTTCAGACGTTTCAGAATTGGCTAATCGAGTAAAAACAGCCGTTTCGAACGAGGAAACCGTATCGATCGCTTACGACGGGAATGTTGTGGATGTTTGGGAAAAGTTTGATGAAGAAAACATTCATATTGATCTGGGGAGTGATCAAACTTCACTTCATAATCCATGGGCTGGAGGTTATTATCCGGTAGGAATTAGTTTTGAAGAAGCGAATACCATGATGGCTAAGGATCCTGAAACATTCAAAAAAGAGATTCAGAAAACTTTGCGAAAACACGCAGAGGCCATAAACAAACACACCGCTAAGGGCACATATTTTTTTGACTACGGAAACGCCTTCTTACTAGAAGCTTCCCGAGCAGGAGCAGATGTTATGGCACAAAATGGAATTGATTTTAAATACCCTAGTTATGTGCAGGACATAATGGGTCCTATGTGCTTCGATTATGGCTTCGGACCCTTTAGATGGGTTTGTGCTTCAGGAAAAGCGGAAGACCTGGCAAAAACAGATTCAATAGCGTGTGAGGTACTAGAAAAACTGAAGCAAAATGCACCTGAGGAGATTCAGCAGCAAATGGCAGACAATATTCAATGGATAAAAGGTGCTAAGGAAAATAAACTCGTTGTGGGCTCGCAAGCCCGAATTCTGTATGCAGATGCCGATGGTCGTATGCAAATTGCATCGGCCTTCAATAAAGCTATTGCAGACGGGAAAATTGGACCGGTAATATTAGGGAGAGATCATCACGATGTCTCCGGTACGGATTCGCCTTATAGAGAAACATCAAATATCTACGATGGAAGTAGGTTTACAGCAGATATGGCTATTCATAATGTAATTGGCGATAGCTTTAGAGGAGCCACCTGGGTAAGCATCCATAATGGAGGAGGCGTAGGCTGGGGAGAGGTTATCAATGGTGGATTTGGTATGGTTCTTGATGGTAGTAATGACGCGCAAAGACGCTTAGAATCAATGCTTTTCTGGGATGTAAATAATGGAATTGCAAGGCGCAGTTGGGCTAGAAATGAGGAGGCAGTTTTTGCAATAAAGAGAGCTATGAAAAACAATCCTAATTTGCAGGTTACGCTTCCAAATTTTGTTGACAATAATTTATTTACATAAAAAATTGAATGCTATGAAAATCATCAAATTTTTACCTGTTTTAGTATTACTTGTATTCACTTCATGCTCCACTGTGCGAGTAGTGAGTGATTACGATAAGGAAGCAACTTTTAATGAGTACAATTCTTTCGCATTTTTTAAGCCGGGAATTGACAAAGCCGAAATTTCCGATCTCGACAAGAAAAGAATCTTACGAGCCATAGATGCAGAACTATCCATGAAAGGAATGACAAAAACCAGCAATCCTACTCTTTTAGTGAGTATTTTCACCAAAGAGCGAGAGCGAGTGAATGTTTATCAGAATAACTTCGGAATGGGTTGGGGATGGAATCCCTGGTGGTACGGTGGTGCATATGGCAACACAGTTTCCCGCTCAACCGAAGGATCACTTTACATAGATTTAATTGACGCCAAAACCAATCAATTGGTATGGCAAGGGGTTGGAACTGCCAATCTAATTACCGGCAATATGGAGAAAAAAGAAGAAAGAATTAACGAAATAGTGAAGGAGATCCTGAACGAATACCCTCCCGGAGCAAACAAAAAATAGTAATTACGACCCTCACGATTGTGAGGGTTTTTTATTTGTATTTATTTTAATAAAAAATAACTTCTTTTTCCTTAATTTTCTATTTTAACCAAAAAAGAGGTCGTTTGAAAATATCTAAATACAACCAGCGTGCATTATTGGGAGGAATTATTGCTGCAATAATAACAGGTACCGGCGTATTTTTATTAGGAAATCTCTCAGGATACGAAGCCAAGAATTTAATAAAGACTTCATTACCGGGTATCAATATGTTATGTAATACCATTGCGCTGGCATCAGCAACTATTTTGGCACTCTTACTCACTCTTTTAGGAATTAGCAGCGGTATTAAATCTAAGTTGAAAGATCATCACTATGTACAGGTTATGACCATAGCTAAACTAGATGCCATAATATTTATTTCGGCCATAATCTTGTTTCAAATTTTCAATATTCCCATCACAGAGTCTGATGAGCTTGATACGAATTGGTACTCAACAGTGTATTACTCTTCACTTTTTCTTTCATCGTTATTAAGTGGAGGTATAGTCTCGGTCATTTTAATGCTCTATAACACTGTTATAAATATTATTAAGATCGTTGGTCTGGGTCAAACAGATCATCCGTTAATTGATAATGACGACGAGGAAGAATAGATAAATTATTCTTGTTAACTTTACTTCGGTTTCAAAACTCCCGAATCATGAAGACCTTATTCTGCATTTATTTTTTTTTATGGAGTATTTTGCTCTGTGCACAAGATCAGATGTTCGTTCATACTGCCACTGCGACTTCCATTTCAGACAATAAAACATATATAGACCATCCCGACCTTAATATGAATCCCGATGCGAAGATCGTGATCACACATAACTGGAATCCCTTAGGATCAACAGGAGTATATAATATCAACGTCACCGGAGTTTTATACGACACAATTGAAGAAAAGTGGGCGATCCAAAATGAAGATAGTGCCATCCCTATGATAGAAAATAGCTCGTACAACATATATGTAGCACGCGCCGACGAAGTAATAGAGCATATCGCAACAACTGCAAATCAAGGGACCGGTCCCTTTTATACAGTTTTAGATCATCCATTATTAAATGAAACACCCAGCCGAAAGATAGTTTTTTCAACTTATTACAATCCGAACCAGGTCTACAACAGGAAGAGATATGGTATGTTCTACGATGAAATAAACCTGGATCGGGTGATTTACACCGAAAACTTCAGTAACATACCCGTCAATTCTGCGTTTTTTGTTGTGATAGAAGGTGATAATGTACAATCTCTTCGTCATGAAGCGACACCACAAAATATTACTAACAATAGAACGGTTATAGATCACCCTCATTTGAACAATAACCCTAACGCGGTTATTATTTTTTCCCACAATTGGGGTATTGCGGGCGATGCTTCAAATGTGATTATTGATAAAGTAATGGGGGTTCAATATATTGACGATCAATGGGCAATTTTTACTGAAGATCAATCACCCATGCCCGAAGATGCAAAATTTGACGTTATTATTAATGCTGCACCTCTATACGTTAATGAAAATCAGTTACTTAATCTATCGGTTTACCCCAACCCGGTAATAGATTTTGTTTCGATCACTTCCGAAGAAAATATTAGTAAACTAAATATTTACAATCTTCGGGGTAACCTTGTTCTTACTTCGGAAGAAAACTCGACCACAGTTAAACTGGATCTTTCAGAATTGAGCGGTGGCATTTATTTTTCAGAAATTTTTTCCGAAGGAAAGAAAAAGACGCTGAAGCTAATTAAGCAATGATCAACTTGTTAAACTAATAATCTAAAAGCTCCTCTATCTTAGTTTTGACCTTAGCGATAGAAGGGATCATTGTTTGCTCTAAAGTAGAATTCAACGGAATTGCCGGCATGTTTTCTGAACCAATTATCATCACCGGAGCATCTAATTCCTGAAAACACTCTTCCTGAATTCTTCCTTGAAGCGCTCTACTAAAACTATTTTCTGAAGGTTCTTCGGTTACGACCAGACATTTGCCACATTTTTTAACCGATTTAAATACTGTTTCGTAATCCAGGGGGTGCAGTGTTCTAAGATCAACAATTTCAATCTTATCCTGCATATCAAGCTCTTCGGAAGCGTTCATCGCCCAATGCACACCCATACCATAGGTAATAATTGAAAGAGTTTCTTCCTCTTCTTGCTTCCAGATCTCCTGAAGAACCCATGCCTTTCCGAAGGGTAACATATAATCTTCACTAGGCTCAATGGAAGTCGCTCCTTTAGTTCCCGGAACTTTACTCCAATACAAACCTTTGTGTTCAAAAATTACGACCGGATTCGGATCGTAATATGCAGCCTTCAAAAGCCCTTTTAAGTCGGCTCCATTACTTGGATACACAATTTTTAATCCGCGAATATTTGTTACCACACTTTCTACCGATGATGAATGGTAAGGTCCGCCACTTCCGTAAGCACCAATTGGCACCCTAAGAATCATTGACACCGGCCATTTTCCGTTAGATAAATAGCAGCTCCTGCTCACTTCGGTAAATAACTGATTTAACCCCGGCCAAATATAATCTGCAAATTGCACCTCAACGATCGGTTTTAATCCCACAGCGCTCATTCCTACCGTAGACCCCACAATAAACGCCTCCTGAATTGGGGTGTTAAAAACACGATTGTCGCCAAATTTCTGGGCGAGAGTTGCAGCCTCACGGAAAACTCCTCCCAATCTTCCCCCAACATCTTGTCCATACAGCAGGCATTCCTGGTGCTTCGACATTAACTCTTCAATTGCAAACAGCGCGCAATCTACCATCACCACTTTTTCGGCACCTTTGGGAGAACGCTCTCCCACTTCTTCAGTTACAGGTGTTGGTGCAAAATCATGAGTGAAAAGATCTTCAGGTTGCGGGTCGTCTGCTTTTAATGCTTTCTCCAAACTAGAGGCAACTTCAGATTTTGCAGAACTCACAATAGCATTTAATTCATTTTCAGCAAAACCATTATCTAATAAAAGTTGCCACATTTTCGGGAAGGGATCTCTACTCCTGGCTTCATCCAGATCATCGCGATACCACTCCATTCGTACTCCCGAAGTATGATGATTTAACAATGGCACTTTAGCATGAACTAAAAAGGGTCTTCGCTCAGAACGAATTTTTTCTATGACATTTTTCAAGGTGTTATAACTCTCCTCAAAGTCGGTTCCATCTATGGTTACAGCTTCTAAACCGTGAAATCCGGCAGCGTATTCGTAGGCATTCTGCGCACGTGTTTCGGCTTCATTGGCACTAATATCCCAGCCGTTATCCTGAACTAAATAAAGAATAGGTAGTTGTTTTAATGCTGCCATCTGAAAGGCTTCGGCGATCTCTCCCTCGGTAACTGAGGCATCTCCTAAAGAACACACTACAAATGGTGCTTCCTTACCCTTCGTTTCCCAACTACCTTCTAAAGATTGTTGTGCAGAATCGAAGGTTTCCTTATACCACATTCCCATCGCAACTCCTGTTGCCGGAATAGTTTGCATCCCTGTTGCAGAGCTTTGGTGTGGTATTTTAGGTTTATCTTCATCCCGTAAACTGGGATGTGAGTAATATGTTCGTCCGGCAGAAAAAGGATCATCCTTTTTAGCGAGGACCTGCAACATCAGTTCATAGGGCTTCATCCCTATTGCCAACAGCATCGAATCATCCCGATAGTACGGGAACGCATAATCCTGTGGCAACAATTGCATCCCTATTGCCGTCTGAATTACTTCATGCCCTCTCGAAGTTGCGTGAACATATTTAGAAACAACTTTAAAATTTTCTTCGTAAGCTTCAGTCATGGCTTTTGCCGTAACGAGATTTGTAAAGGCTTTTTTTAATATGTCTGTATCTATTTTACTCATTATTTTTTTATCTCCTTCCTGAATACTAATATTTTCTATTTGTGTCAAACTGCTCCATATAATCGGCTATTCTTCTTAAAAAAGAGCCGGCCAGATACCCATCAACAATTCTGTGATCGAAGGACAAGGAGAGGTACATCATACTTCTTATCTCAATTTCATCACCACTCTCCCGTTCCATAACTTCAGCGCGTTTCTTAATGATCCCCGTAGCGAGAATGGCTGCTTCCGGCTGATTGATAATGGGAGTTCCCATGACACTTCCAAAAGTACCTACATTACTAATAGTGAAAGTGCTATCTTTTGTATCATCTGCCTTTAACTTATTCTCCCTGGCTTTTGCTACTAATTCATTTGTACTTCCCGCCAACTCATTTAAGTTCTTTTTATCGGCATTTCGAACTACCGGCACAATTAAATTACCACTTGGCAATGCAGTTGCCATCCCTATATTTATATCATCTTTTACGATAATATTGCTTCCGTCTAAGGAAGAATTAATCATCGGAAAGTCGGTAATAGCTTTAGCCACAGCTTCAATAAACAGGGGTGTAAAGGTTAATTTTTCGTTGTGTTTTTTCTGAAAGGCAATTTTATTCTCATTTCGCCATTGTACCATTTCAGTTAGATCGGCTTCCACATAGGCAGTTACATGTGGTGACGTATGTTTACTATAGATCATGTGATCTGCGATCATTTGTCGCATTCTATCCATTTCCACGATCTTCCCTTTACCTTTGTCGAATTTTAGATCCGGAACCATAAATCCTGACACTTCAGGAACCGCTTGCGCAAACTGAAACGGCCGACCTCCATCCAGGTAGTTAATAACGTCACTTTTACGAAGTCTTCCATCCTTTCCTGTCCCTGAAATTCTCGCTAATTCTTCATAACTAATATGATGCTTTCTAGCCATAGCGTCAATAAGTGGCGAAATAAATACATTTTCGTTCACTTTGAATGACTTCTGAGGGGAACCCGAATGTGATTTTTTTTTGGGAATAGATTTTGTATTCTCTCCAACTTTTACGTCGGTTTTTATTTTTTCTTCGGAAGGCTTCACTTTTTGGTCTCCTGACAGCTTTAAAACAGCGATTACAGCTCCTACAGGCACAACTTCCTTAGCTTCCACCTTATGCTGAAGCATTTTGCCCGAACCCGGAGCAGGAACCTCATTATCAACTTTATCGGTAGCAACTTCGACTAAGATATCGCCTTCTTCAAATGAATCACCCTCCTTTACCAACCAATTGATGATGGTACCTTCAGTAATACTCTCGCCCATTTTGGGCATCTTAAATTCAATTTCTGACATACAGTCTTTATCTTTAATCTTTTGTTTCTTTTCTAATCTCCTGCAACGTTTTATAAAAATCCTCCTGAACAGGTCTCTCCTTCGGAATCTCCCTCAACGGCTCAACAGCTTCTAAAGTTTCGTAACAATCTGAAGGTAATTGTTGATACAATTTTGTTCCGGCTGTTTTCCATGCGATCATCTCATCTGTGATATCTCTTATGGCTTTCGCAGGATTCCCAACAATTAACTGCCGCTTAGGGAAAACAGTCTCTGCCTTAATAAAAGACATAGCGCCAACAATGCATTCATCTCCAATTTCCGCGTCGTCCATGATCACACTATTCATACCAATTAAACAATTGTTACCCAGATTAGCCCCGTGAATGATGGCGCCATGTCCCACGTGAGCGCCTTTTTTTAGTACAATAGACTTCCCCGGAAACATATGCACTGTGCAATTCTCCTGAACATTTACACCATCTTCCAGAATGATCTCCCCCCAATCTCCACGAATCGCAGCTCCCGGACCTATATAACAGTTTTTGCCAATGATCACATTGCCTGTTACAGCCGCCAAGGGATGTACAAAACTACTTTCGTGAATTACCGGGATATGTCCTTTAAAACTATATATCATAACTTATTCCTGCGTAGGCAGGAATCTTTTTATCTTATAAACAGAATTGACACCATTTTCCCAATTCAAAGAAATATCGATCCAATTCGGATTCATATTATTAATTAATTTTAGCTTCCAATCTCTTTTCCACTTTTTGAGTTGTTTTTCTCTTTTTATAGCAATATCCCCTTTAAGGAACTCTTCAAAATAAACCAGTTTATCACAATTGTATCTCGCTGTGAATGAATTTTTATACACCTTGGCTCTGTGTTCCTGAGCCCTCGCTGCCAGATCATTTGTTACTCCTATATATATAACACCTTCTGGTCTATTTGTCATTATATAAACATACCAGTTACCCATACTTAAATCAAATTAGATTCCTGCCTACGCAGGAATATTTCCCCCCAATCCCCACGAATCGCAGCTCCCGGACCTATATAACAGTTTTTGCCAATGATCACATTGCCTGTTACAGCCGCCAAGGGATGTACAAAACTACTTTCGTGAATTACCGGGATATGTCCTTTAAAACTATATATCATACCTTATTCCTGCGTAGGCAGGTTTTTTACGCTACTTAAATCTTTTCAATGTTTCTTTGGTAAATTCAGAAAGTACCAACCTCCCTGAAATCACCGCTCTTTCTGCTAACAAATTATCCCAATCTTCGGTGCCTTGCCACATTACCTTTTTCATTTCTTTCATAGCCTCCGGATTGTACTTACACAAATTCTCTGCAAAAGCCTGAACTGCTTTATCTAATTCTTCAGTAGAGTCAAAAACCTGAGCATACAGGCCTTTATTTTTAGCCCATTCGGCATCATAGAACGAATTCGCATCGATCGCAATTTGAGACATTCCGCTTAAACCAAGCTTGCGTTCAACTGCGGGACCAACCACAAACGGACCAATACCCACATTCAATTCGCTTAACTTAATAGCAGCAAATTTTGTAGCCATACAGTAGTCTGTTGCAGATGCCACACCAACTCCACCCCCAACAGCCTTCCCCTGAATGCGACCAATGATGAACTTCGGACATTTACGCATTGCATTGATCACGTTTGCAAAGCCGCTAAAGAAAACACGACCCGATTCGGGATCATTGATGTTGATTAATTCACTAAAACTGGCTCCTGCACAAAAGGTACGATCACCTCCACTTTTAAGGATTATAACTTTTACGTCGCTATTATTAGCCGCGCTGTTGATCTCATCAACTAATTTTGCAAGAAGATCTCCCGGAAGGCTATTGTGAGCAGGATGAAAAAACTCTATGGTTGATATTCCGTTTTCTATGTTTTGCTTTACGTAAGGACTATTCATATTATTTTAGTTAATTAGACCAAATTGCTCAAAATGATGATTTAAATGTTTTCTTTCGAGCAAATACCACTCGAATCTGTTTAATTCACCAAAGACTACATTTTTTGTTCTTACCTCAGGATTATCCTTAAAAAATTGCAGATATTCTTCTCTGGCTTCTAACATTTTTTTCTTGGCTGTTTCTAGATCTGGATGCTTTAGTTTAGAAATTTCAGATTTCTCCGCAAGCGGAAAATCATACTCTTTTGGCATTGGTTTGTAATTGTATAATGTTTCGTGTGTTTTTTCCAGATATTTTTCAGGAGTAGCAATATCAAAATCCTGAATCTCCCCTGAAGCTATTCTGTATGTATATTCTAAATGCTCGACCATTTGTTGAGGCGTCATAGCCCCCCAGTTGGGTTTTGATTCTGGAGTAAGATGATTCAAAAATTCTTCGATCTTTTCCGAAGTCATTTCAGTAAAAACCGTTTGCTTTTTTTTAACCATGGTCAGGATGGTTGCAATTGCTACTAACTCATCTTCAGTATCGAAAATTTCTACATACCATTTTACAATTCCACTCGGTAATTCGGTTCCTCTCGAATCACGATCAACTTTTTGCTTACATGTTAATCGCACATAAACTGTGTCGTTATGGTAAATTGGACGTAAAAATCTACATTCTTCCAATCCGTAGTTGGCCGCTACCGGTCCCTTATTTGGATACACAAAAAGCCCCGCAGCTGCTGCGATAATAAAATAACCATGAGCTGTTCTCTTTTCAAAAATACTTCCGTCTAGAGAGGTGATATCGGTGTGCGCATAGAAATGATCCCAGGTTAAGTTTCCGAAGTTAATAATATCGGTATCTGTTATAGTTCTATTATGTGTTTTGAGGGACATTCCGGGTTGAATATCTTCCCAATGGTAGGCAAAAGGATGTTTCTCTGCCTCTTTATAATCGGCGTTTGGCTGATAAATTCCTGTTACCTCAGTAAGTGTTGTTGGCGAACCTTGAATGGCACATCGCTGTAAATAGTGTTTTACACCTCGCATTCCGCCCATTTCTTCTCCTCCACCGGCTCTTCCGGGACCGCCATGAATTAAATTTGGAAGCGGAGATCCGTGACCCGTACTCTGTTTTGCACTTTCTCTATTGAGTATTAAAATCCTCCCGTGATGGGATGCCGCATTTACTGTATAATCTTTGGCGATGTTATTATCATTGGTAACAATAGAACTAACCAACGAACCTTTCCCCATTTTAGAAAGTGTGATCGCATCTTCCAAAGTCTTATATGGCATGAGCGTACTAACCGGTCCGAAGGCCTCTGTGACATGAGCTGCTTCGTTTTTTAAAGGATCATCTTCGCGAAGTAAAATAGGCTTTAAGAACGCTCCTTTCTTAGCATCGGCACCAATTGTTTCTACTTCGGAAAGATCTCCGTAAACAAGATCTGCTGTTTGGGTTATTTTGTTAACCTGCTCTATAACAGAGTTGCGCTGCGCATCACTCACCAAAGATCCCATTCTAACTTCTTTTAACCGCGGATCGCCTATAGTTACTTTATCTAGCGCCTTTCCCAGTGAAATCTGCACATCTTCAACCAATTTCTCGGGAACTATTATTCTGCGAATTGCTGTACATTTCTGTCCGCATTTTACAGTCATTTCATTTCTCACTTCCTTGATAAACAGGTCGAATTCGGGGGTACCCGGAACAGCATCTTCTCCTAAAATTGCTGCGTTCAACGAATCTGCTTCCATTGTAAATGGCACCGACTCTTCTATTAGCTGCGGATGGTTTTTAAGCTGCCTTCCTACTTTAGCGGAACCTGTAAAAGTAATGACGTCTTGCGATTGAACCGTGTCTAAAATAGATTTAGCCGTACCGCTAATGAGCTGCAAAGAACCTTCGGGAAGAATCCCTGAAGCGATAATTTCTCTAACCACCGCTTCGGTTAAATAAGCGGTTTGTGGTGCCGGTAGTACTACGGCCGGCATTCCTGCCATCCAATTCACTGCACATTTTTCTAACATTCCCCAAACCGGGAAGTTAAAGGCATTAATGTGTACCGCAACTCCTTCGCGAGGGACCATAATATGATGTGCCATAAAGCGTCCGCCGCGAGAAAGATCTATTGGGTCACCTTCAACGTGATAAGACTGATTTGGAAAGAGTTTCCGAAGAGAAGCATTGGCAAATAGATTCCCAAAACCACCTTCAATATCGATCCAGCTATCAATTTTAGTAGCACCAGTTCTATAACTCAATTCGTAAAAGGCCTGTTTCTTTTTAACTAAGTACATTGCCAATTTCTTAAGCATGTTTCCTCGTTCCTGGAAAGTCATTTTACGCAATGTAGCACCCTTCTCACGGCCGTACTGAAGTATAGCCGGAATATCAAGTCCATTGGTGGTAACACTTGTAAAATGCTCGCCGGTAATAGAATCAAGTACGGGGGCACCATCGCCTTTTCCATCTTGCCAATGACCTTGTATGTAATGTTGTGTTTTCATTTTAAATTATAAATTTAAATCTGAAGAATGATAAATGTACTTTTGAGGCTAATATTTTACATTTTTCAGTTTGTATTTTTTAAGCTCTAATTCTTAAAATTTGTCCGTTAATTTTTCCCTTCACACTTTTCAGATAAGCGTCTGTAACCTTCCGCATTGCTACGGGGGTATTTCCCGGGAAGTAATCTTTATATTTTTCGTATGCATCTTCTACCAGATCTGCTGAGACAACGTTCACTCTAATTCCATTTTTTAATTCTAAAGCGACCGCCATTACAAAGCTCTGGATCGCACCATTTACCATGGCTGCGCTGGTTGTCATATCTACTGGTTCATCGGCAAGGATTCCCGTGGTTAATGTAATGGATCCTCCTTCATTTAAATAATCTCTTCCCAATCTTACCAAATTTACCTGTCCCATCATTTTACTCTTAATACCTATATAGAAATCTTCTTCGGAAAGGTTATCGAATTTATCCCATTTGGCATCTCCCGCCACATTTATAATTGCATCAACCTTCCCCACTTTCTGAAACATTTCAGAAATAGAATTAGAATTGGATATATCTACGGTAACATCGCCCGAAGTTCTACCCGCCACAACGACTTCATGTTTTTCAGAAAAACGCTCGGTAACCGTTTTCCCGATAGTTCCATTTCCTCCTATTATCAATATTCTCATACGTTTACATTTTCAATGATAGCAGCATACCCTTGTCCCACGCCAATACACATTGTAACCAATGCATATTTTTTTCCTTTTTCCTGTAGCTCCAGAGCTGCTGAATAGGCAATTCGCGCACCTGTAACACCTAAAGGATGCCCAATAGCGATGGAGCCTCCATTCGGATTGATCCGTGGATCGTTATCTTTTAATCCCCATTCGCGAATACAGGCCAGAGCTTGTGAAGCGAAGGCTTCATTCAATTCGATGATATCCATATCCTCCATGGTCAATCCCGCTTTTGCGAGAGCTTTATTGGAAGCTTCTACCGGACCAATACCCATGATTCTGGGCTCAACGCCAACAACTGCAGAGCTTACAATTCTTGCTAAAGGTTTTAAGTTGTATTTTTTTACAGCATCTTCAGAAGCGATTATCGTTGCTGCCGCTCCATCGTTCAAGCCAGATGAATTCCCAGCCGTAACGCTTCCTCCCTCTTTTTTAAAAGCACCTCTCAGTTTACCGAGTACTTCTAAGGTAGTGGAAGGCTTTATAAATTCATCGTCCTTAAAAATAATTGGATCTTTTTTTCGCTGCGGAATTTCGACAGGTACAATTTCTTTAGCCAAACGTCCGTTTTTTTGTGCTTCTGAAGCTTTCATCTGACTCCAGTATGCGAATGCATCCTGGTCTTCGCGGGATATATTGTATTTCTCTACCAGGTTTTCGGCAGTATTCCCCATTCCATCGGTACCATACATTTGCTGCATCTTCGGATTCACAAAACGCCAACCGAAACTTGAATCGTACATTTTAGCGTCATTTCCGAAGGCGGAAGAAGGCTTAGCGATTACATAAGGTCCGCGAGTCATATTCTCTACACCCCCGGAGATAAACAGATCGCCGTCACCGGCTTTTATCGCTCTATTGGCATGAATAATTGCCGAGAGTCCGCTGCTGCACAGTCTGTTGACTGTTTCACCGGGAACTGTGAAAGGCAGTCCTGCCAGCAGCAGCGACATACGAGCAACATTGCGGTTATCTTCCCCTGCCTGATTCGCACAGCCCATAATAACATCGTCATAGGCTTCTTTTGGGATACTCGGATTTCTCTTTACTACTTCCGAAATTACCAAAGCTCCAAGATCATCTGTACGAACAGCGCCTAGTGTTCCTTTATAATTTCCTATTGGAGTTCGCACTCCGTCTATGATATATGCTTGTTTCAAATTGAAAATTTTAAATGTAAAATGCAAAAGTTTAAAGTTTTTATTCTTTAATATTCAGCATTTTACGGTTTATATTCCTAACTCAGCGAGTTGTTGTTTTAATGCTTGATGTAAATATAGCAACCAGCTCATTACACTCCTTTTTAATTACTTCGAATGAACTTATCTGACTAACCAGTTTCGAAGCTTCAATAATTTCCAAATTTATCTGAGATTCCCTCAATTCCTTTAAACATATCTTCATTTTATGAATAAAGTCCTTTTTAGATCCTGCACCTTGAGCATCCCCATAGTTTAATGCCGCAGATGTCGTCGATCGGATAAGTTGTTTTGATAGATGTTCTGACGCAAAGTTCTTTTTAAATGCGCCCACCCAAATAATTACATTGGCAGAAAATCTAACTAACCGATCCTGTAGATCGTATTTTACGACACTTTTCACTTTTATATTTTAGATTTTTTGGTTTAACATTTTAAGTCCATTCTTTACTTGTTCTATACACTACACCTTTAAACAAAGCTACTAGTTGGTCACCACGTCTAACTTCAACAATATTGAATCCCAGCTTAGTTTTTTGAACATCTAAAGTTGCTTCGGCTGTTAAATAATCGCCTTCTTCCAAAGCTTCAATATGATTTATGGATGTTTCTATTGACACCGCATACTTTCCGTGTGTATTGGCTGCAAATCCGAAGGCTGTATCGGCCAGAGAATAGCTAATTCCGCCGTGTGCTTTGTTCATGCTATTGAGCATTTCCTTTCTAATTGTCATTGCAACTTTACATCGCCCTATTTCACATTCTAAAATTTCAATCCCCAACCAGCTACTAAAAGCATCTTGCGAGAGCATTTTATGAGGTATTTTAGTTCCTTCCATTTTAGAAAAAAGTTTTATTATCTCTAGTCATTTTCCGAAGCAAGGGCGAACACCGATATCGATCTTCATGGTATTCGTTGTAAAGAGCATCCAGTTTTTCAACGCACCAATCAATTCCTCTGTCATCGGCCCAGGCGAGTAATCCTTTAGGGTAGTTTACTCCTTTTGTCATTGCATTATCAATATCCTCGGCCGAGGCGATATTCCAGAACAGGGCATCTGCTGCTTCATTAATGAGCATTACCAAAACCCTGTCGAATATTCTTTGTAACAATTCATCCGGATGTGATTTCTCACTCACGTTCGAAATGATCTTCCCGCTTTCATCATACTTATAATATCCTCTGCCACTCTTCCGCCCTAAAAATCCGGCTTCGGCGAAGCGTTTTTGTGTGAACGCCGGTTTATATCGAGGATCGTAATAAAAGGCTTCAAAAACTGTCTCCGTAACGGTATAATTAACATCGTTTCCAATAAAATCCATTAACTCAAATGGTCCCATTCTAAAACCACCTTTACTTTTCATTGCCATGTCGATAGTATCGAAATCGGCAATTCCCTCTTCATAAATGCGTAAGGCCTCACCATAAAAAGGCCGAGCCACCCTATTAACAATGAAACCCGGAGTATCTTTAGCAATGGCTACTACTTTACCCCAATGTTTTATAGTCTTAACCGAATTGTTCAAGGTTTCTTCGGAAGTCTGTATCGCCGGAATTACCTCTACAAGTTTCATAAGTGGCGCCGGATTAAAAAAATGAATTCCCACACACCTACCTGGTTCTTCCAATGATGATGCAATAGAAGCAACCGATAACGAAGACGTATTTGAAGCGATTATACATTCTTTCGAAACATAACTTTCCAGTTCCTGAAAAACCTTCTTTTTTATCTCTAAATTTTCAATAATTGCTTCAATTGTGAGCTGAGACTTACCTAATTCTTCTAAGGAATTTACATATGAAATATTACCAACTATTCGCGATTTCTCTGCTTTATCAATACGCCCTTTCTCCACCAATCTATTAAGGATCTTTAAAAGTGCTTTTTCCGCGCGTTCAAGGGCTTCGGCATTAGTATCATATATTTTAACCACACAGCCTGCCGTTGCAGCTACTTGTGCAATTCCGCTCCCCATGGTTCCCGAACCAATTATACCTACATTCTTAATCATTTATTTTCCTTTAAAAACCGGTTTTCTTTTCTCAACAAAGGCATTCACCCCTTCATTATAATCTTCACTTTGTGCTGCTTCTATTTGAAGTTTCGATTCTAGATCTAATTGTGCGTTAAGGTCATTCGTTAATGATTCGTTCAACAAACGCTTAGTCATTCCCAGAGCCTTAGTTGGCATTTTAGCTAAATGCTCGGCAAGGACTTGCGTTTCAGCATTAAAATCTTCGGGAGAAATAACTTTGTAGATCATTCCCAGCTTTTCGGCTTCTTCGGCAGTAACTTTATCTCCTAACATCATTAAGGCAGATGCCTTCTGAAACCCAATTAATCGTGGTAAGAAAAAGGTTCCGGCGCTATCTGGAATCAATCCTATTTTACTGAAAGCCTGTATAAACGAAGCTCTTTCCGAAGCAATCACTATATCGCAAGCTAAGGCGATATTTGCACCCGCTCCCGCAGCAACCCCATTCACGGCAGCAACGATCGGTTTTTCTATAATACGAATCTTTTGTATTATAGGATTGTAATGCTCTTCGAGAATCTTTTTAAACCCCGGATTTAAATCAGGTGTGGTTACCTCCTTTAAGTCTTGTCCGGCACAAAACGCTTTTCCACTTCCGGTAATTACGATACAACGCACTTCGTTGTTATTTTCACAGGCGTCCAATTGGTCTTGAAAAAGCAACGCCATTTCCCTGTTGAAGCTGTTAAATACGTCGGGCCTATTTAATGTTAGGCTCGCGACACCGTTTTGAATTTCTATTGTTATGCTAGTATCCAAATTCTATATTTTTTAAAACCTATCTACCTAGTTCAAGGTCATATTATATTTTTACTTTAAACATTTAAAATAATCAAATGGCTCCAGGCAGTCGTCACATTTAAAAAGTGCTTTACAGGCTGTAGAACCAAACTGACTCACCATATGTGTATTGGTACTGCCGCACTGCGGACATTTAACCAGTTTTTTCTCACCTAGCAACACATCTTTATCATGACTTTCAGAAAGCGGACGCGCTATGCCGTAGGCTTCCATCTTTTGTAAACCGGCTTCCGAGATCCAATCGGTACTCCATGCAGGAGCCAATACCAACTCTATCTCCACCTTTTTTCCAATCTCAGAAAAAGCTTTTTTCAGATCATCACCAATCACATCCATAGCCGGACAACCCGAATAAGTTGGTGTAAGTTTTATGCTTACCACACCATTGTTTTCAACAGCTTCCCTAATTACCCCCAGATCCAGCACCGTTAGTACAGGAATTTCCGGATCAGAAACCGTTTGTAAAACCGGAATAAGGTTTTCCTGGATATTTGGATTTACAATGCTCAACACTTAATGATCAATTGAATTTTTATCACCATTTCATATTGGGAAACGTCTTCTGCATATACTGAAGATCTGCTAAAATATATCCCATATGCTCTGTATGAATTCCGTCCTTGCCACCTTTTGTGAAATATTTATTTTCGGGAACCTCCAGGGTTGCTTCTTTTAATACTTCGGAAACTTTCTCGTAATATTCTTCCTTTAATTCCGAAAGATCAACAGCTACACCTAATTTTGCCATTTCCTTGTCTGATTCAGTCATCTGAAACAATTCGTCTGTAAAACGCCAAAGATCATTGATAGCTTCCTGCATTTTATCATGACTCTCACCGGTTCCATCCCCCAATCTTTTTACCCAATCGCTTGAAAAGCGTTTGTGATAACTCACTTCCTTAATACCTTTTTTAGCTACTGCTGCAAGATTCTCATCTTTACTATTCTGAAGCCTTTCCATTAGCATCAAATGATACACATCAAACAAAAACTGACGTGCCATCACATATCCAAAGTGAGTATTGGGTTGTTCAACAAGCAGTACATTCTTATACTCTCTTTCGAGACGCAAAAAAGCTATGTCATCCTCGGTTTTGTTACCTCCGGCTAGTTTAGCTGCATATTGGTAATAACTGCGTGTCTGACCTATGAGATCAAGCGAGATATTAGTTATTGCAATATCTGTTTCTAAACTTGGACCGTGACCACATAGCTCTCCCAGACGTTGCGCTAGAATAAGAGAATTATCTGCGATCCCGAGGATGTAATTATATAAATCGTGATTTTCTTTCATAAAAAATTTAAATCGAAACCGAAATCGATTTCAAGTTCAACTTCACATTCGTTTACATATGCTTCACCTCGTCCGGAAGATCGTAAAACGTAGGATGACGATACACTTTGTCCTGAGCAGGTTCAAACAGTTCTCCATTATCTTCAGGGTTAGAAGCAGTAATATGCTTACTTTCTACTACCCAAATACTAACTCCTTCGTTCCTGCGGGTGTATACATCCCGTGCGTTTTCCATAGCCATTTCAGCATCGGCTGCGTGAAGACTTCCAAAGTGCCTGTGTTCCAATCCGTTTTTACTTCGAACAAATACTTCCCATAAGGGCCAATTTTTTTTAGACATGATCTAGCTTACTTTTTTAAGATTCTTCTTTTCTTTCTTTTCGGCATATGCCATAGCCGCATCTCGCACCCATTTTCCATTTTCCCAAGCGCTAACGCGGGCATTCATTCTTTCTTTATTGCAAGGCCCGTGACCTTTTACAACCTGCCAGAATTCATCCCAGTCTATTTCGCCAAAATCGTAATGACCGGTTTCCTCATTAAATTTAAGGTCCGGGTCCGGAATGGTGAGTCCGAGCAGATCTGCCTGCGGCACTGTTTGATCTATAAATTGCTGTCTAAGCTCGTCATTGGACTTCCGCTTTAATTTCCATTTCATAGATTGCTCGGTATGCACAGATTCGGCATCGGTTGGCCCTAACATCATTAAACTTGGCCACCACCATCTGTTTAGGGCATCTTGTGCCATCGCCTTCTGTTCTTCTGTTCCATTGCACAAGGTTAACATTATTTCGTAGCCCTGACGCTGATGAAAACTCTCCTCTTTACATACACGCACCATTGCTCTAGCATATGGCCCGAAGGAAGTGTTACAAAGAGGCACCTGATTTATAATTGCTGCTCCGTCTACTAACCATCCAATCGCACCCATGTCTGCCCAAGTAACGGTTGGATAATTAAATATTGAAGAATATTTCGCTTTTCCACTATGCAGTTGTTCGTACAATTCGTCACGGGAAATCCCTAAGGTTTCACATGCCGAGTAGAGGTATAATCCATGTCCGGCTTCATCCTGAACTTTAGCCAGCAACGCAGCCTTTCTTCGTAAAGAAGGAGCTCTGGTGATCCAATTCCCTTCAGGGAGCATCCCCACTATTTCAGAATGAGCATGCTGTGAAATCTGTCGGATGTGTGTTTTTCGATACTTCTCCGGCATCCAATCTTTTGGCTCTATCTTTTCATCGCGCGCAATTCGTGCCTCAAAGATCTCTTCTAGGCTTCGAATCTGCTCGTCGCTGGGTTTTTTCACTTTGTTATTACTCATAATTATATATTTTCGACTTCAAGAATTATTCCTTCAGTTGTTATACATCAAAATCTACTTTCACTTTATCTGAAGTAGGAACTGCCTGACAGCTCAACACAAAATCCTGCGCCACCTCATCTTCCTCTAAAGCGTAATTTATTTTCATTTCCACACTTCCTTCCAAAACCTGACATTTGCAGGTACTGCAAACCCCACCTTTACAAGCAAATGGTAAGTCGGCTCCAGCCCCTAAAGCAGCATCAAGAATATTATCATAATCTTTAGTCATGGTAAACTGAAATTCCTTTCCTCCATCTACAATAGTAATTTCGGTTCCCTCTACATTTTGCTGTGCTAAACGTTCGGCTCTTTTTTTGTCTTCTTCGGAAAGCCCCGTAACAAATAATTCAAAATGCACTAAATCTTTTGGCAGACCTGCATTAACCAAATAATTGCTTACATAGTTTACCATTTCTTCCGGACCGCATAGAAATACCTCGCTCGTATCAGGGATATCGATAAAAGTCCTGGTGAGTATCTGCATTTTCTCATCATCAAAACGTCCGTTGAGAAGTTCAATATCTCGTCGCTCTTTGGTTAAGAAGTAGTAGATTTCGAACCTACCGAAGTAGGTATTTCGAAGTTGCTCCAATTCTTCCTTAAAGATAATGGATTTCGCCGTTCTATTTACATAAAACAACTTACATGTTGCATTAGGTTCGGTCGCTAGATGTGCTTTTATCATTGACATTACAGGCGTAATTCCGCTTCCTGCAGCAAAGAACAAGTAATTTTTGCTCGATTCTGGAGAAACATCTACGCCAAAAGTTCCGCTCGGAGCCATCACTTCAATCTCATCACCGGTTTGCAAAATAGAATTTACATAGGTAGAAAACTTTCCTTCCGGAATCAGTTTTACTGCCACTTTCCACTCGCCTTCGGTCGGACTGGAACACAAACTATACGAGCGTCTTATATCTTCATTATTGATGTCTGCTTTTAAAGTGAGGTGCTGACCTTGTCTAAATGCGAAATCGTTTTTAAGTTCTGAAGGAACATTGAAAGTGATCACCGAACAGTCGTCGGTTTCCTTATATATATCCTTCACTTTTAATTTATGAAATTTAGCCACAGTTTTTTAGTAAAATGAACACAAAACTAACGTTTGTTAGTTGATTTTGCAAGTTAAATTTTGTTAACGATTCCATTGAGAAAAACCTCGACCAGATCTTTCTTTAACACGTTGACATCGAGCTTGCCACGTTTTTGAAACCAGATATATAAAGTTCTTAAGGTTGAGAGTATAGAGAAAAGAATGACTTCCGGGTGCCGGGGTTGTATTTCACCTTCTTTGATCCCTTGTTTTATAATACTTCGGAAGTTTTCTTCGTAATCCTCACGCATTTTTACAAAAGCCTTCAAATCGCCACTTTCCAAATGCATCCAATCGTTGTTGAGGGCAGCTAGACCTTCAGAATAATTGACAGTGATATCAATATGCAGTTCGATAATGCTTTTAATTTTCTCTAATGACGACATTTCACCGGCGATCACAGAATTCATGCCGTTGGTAAACTCGTAAGCTACTTCCAGAATTAGGGTTGAAAGTATTTCCTGTTTCCCTGTAATATGGTTGTAAAGACTCGCTGCTTTTATTCCCATTGCCTGTGCGATATCGCGCATAGAAACGGCGTTGTAACCTTTTTCTTTGAATAGTTGTGAAGCTACAGTAATAATTTCCGTTTTTCGCGAGGTGTTTTTCATGGAGATGCAAGATAATAAATCTAGCGATAGCTTTGCGTTAGGGACCCACTATCTCCGTCTAAGATGGAGATGGTGGGCTTGTTGAGGCAAAGTACCCCGCCGCCGCCTTTAAGCGGACAGGCGTGTACTGCCGAAAGCCCGCCCTTACTCGACATACTTCGTTCAAGGCTACGTAGGGCGAGTAAGGGAACGCCCAAGTTCTAAAGAAACTACAAATAGACAGTGAAAAAGTATTATTTTTGACACTCTATAAAGATTTTTCTCTGTCCGACTTGCCAGACATCTCATCCCGAGAAAGAGACAAATAAGGTGCGGGAATGTTGTTTGCGATAATAAATTAATATGAAACAAAAAATAGAGAGTAACGAGTTACTAGACAGGTTACCACCGCATTTGCAGCAATATATAAAGCCTCAAAATTATGAACAATACACGCCTGTAAATCAGGCGGTGTGGCGTTATGTGATGCGAAAGAATGTGGATTATTTGAGTAAGGTTGCACATGAGAGTTATTTAAGCGGACTAAAAAAAACGGGGATTTCTATTGATGAGATTCCGTCGATGTACGGGATGAACCGTATTTTAAAAGAGATTGGATGGGCTGCGGTTGCGGTTGACGGATTTATCCCACCTAATGCTTTTATGGAGTTTCAGGCGTATAAAGTGCTTGTTATCGCCAGCGATATTCGTCAGTTAGAAAATATTGAATACACTCCGGCTCCGGATATTATTCACGAAGGCGCGGGACATGCTCCTATTATTGCGAGTCCGGATTACGCAGAATATTTACGGCGTTTTGGAGAAGTGGGTGCAAAAGCTATTTCCAGTGCGCATGACATTGAAATGTATGAAGCAGTTCGCGAATTGTCAATTCTGAAAGAGGCAGAAGGGGTAGATCCGGAAAGAATTGCTTCGGCAGAAAGACTTGTGGAAGAGCTTCAGAACAAAAAAGTGGAACCTTCTGAAATATCCTTAATACGAAATTTACATTGGTGGACCGTTGAATACGGGATGGTAGGAACTGTTGAAGATCCAAAAATTTACGGTGCAGGGTTACTCTCCTCTATTGGCGAGAGTACTTGGTGTATGAAAAATGAGGTAAAGAAAATGCCGTATTCCATAGAAGCTGCGTATCAGGATTTCGATATTACCAAACCGCAACCTCAGCTGTATGTCACTCCGGATTTTGCTTATTTACAAGAAGTTTTAGAAGAGTTTGCCAACACGATGGCGTTGCGAAAAGGGGGATGGCGAGGTTTAAACAAGCTCATCAAATCGAAACAGTTGGGAACGATCGAATTGAGCACCGGACTTCAAGTAAGCGGATATTTTACAAGAATGATCCAAAATGAAGATAATGAAGTTGTTTATTTTGAAACAGAGGGAGAAACCGCACTTTCGTATCGCGAAAAGGAGGTGATTGGCCATGGAGTTTCGAGACATACTAATGGTTTTAGGTCACCATTAGGTAAGTTAAAAGGGATTAATTTAGCGATTGAGAATATGGGTCCGAGGGACCTTCAAGCCTATAATTTTTACGACGGAAAACCTATTGCTTTCGAATTTGAAAGTGGTATTACTGTTGAGGGATTAAACGTGACCGGAATGCGGAATTTGGGAGGCGAACTCATGCTAATTCAATTTACAGATTGTACAGTTAGATATAAAGACGAAATATTATTCGCTCCCGAAATGGGCGATTTTGATATGGCGGTGGGGAAAGAAATTGTTTCGGCATTTGCAGGAGCAGCAGATTATTTGTCGTTCGATCTGGTGAATCATGTAAGTAATACCGAAACTATACGAACTAAATTAAGTGATAATGAGTTGCAAATTAATGAAATGTATGGAAGGGTTAGGGAGTTGCGTAGTTCTATAGAAAAACGAACGCCTAGTAAGCGGCTTACAAAGGAAGAAAATACGGATTTGATGAGGATCTTTAAGATGTTGGCAGAAAAATTTCCAACCGATTGGTTGTTGGCACTTGAAATCTATGAATTGACCTTTCAAGAAGAGGTCTTAGCGTATTTAATTGATTTAAAAAGTAGGCGAAAGGAAGTGGGGCATTTAATAGACGACGGACTTCTTTTGATTGAAAAACACAAGGTAGTTGTTGAATAGTATTAATTAAAAAACCTCGATATACGGAGGGAAGTTATGGGAATATTTAGTTTTTTATTCGGAAATAAAACAAAAAAGATTCAAGAATTTATAGATCGCGATGCGGTGATCGTTGATGTCCGCACTAAGGGTGAATACAACAATGGAGCCATTCCCGGATCAAAGAATATACCGTTACAGGTTATTTCATCTAAGGTTTCGGAGATCAAAAAATGGAACAAACCTATTATTTTATGCTGTGCCAGTGGAATGCGAAGCGGAAGTGCTACAGGGATATTAAAAAGTAAAGGGATTGAGGCTATGAATGGTGGCGGTTGGTCGTCATTATACGATAAACTTCAGGATTAACTCAAGTCCTTTTCTCGAACGATTTCTTTTTTCTTAACTTTACGTATCGACTCCCTGTTAAAGAGCTCGATATGTATCACTACAAAGCAAAGATCATTGCGGTGTATGACGGGGATACCGTTACTGCATTGGTCGATCTTGGGTTTCTACACCCTCAGGAAATGAAACTACGTTTATACGGAATTAATACTCCCGAAGTTCGGGGTGAAGAGCGCGAACGCGGTCTCCTTGTACGCGATATTCTAAGGGATATGGTATTAGACAAGGATGTTCAAATTCGTTCTTTTAAGGACAAACAAGGAAAATACGGACGTTACCTCGCTAATATTATGTTGGGAGATTTGGACGTAAATGAGTGGTTGGTTACCAATGGGCATGCAGAACGGTATATGGTTTAAACCCGCCACCCCGCCCTTCGGGCACCCCTCCTAAGCAAGAAGGGGTGGTATTTAAGAATGAACCATTAATGACCCTTTTGGTGCGAGGTCGGGATACAAAAAGGAAGGACTTATAAACAAACTAACCACTTCCCTTCGTACCCCCTCCTGGACCAAATGGGTGGTTTTAATAATCTTATTTAGTATTAATGAACGGAAATCTATAATTTCAATTTTTCAAGGTCTACCTCTTCAGAAATTGGTTCTTCCTGATATTTAAGTGTCCATCCCATAGAATTAGTGAGAATAAAAATTTTCTGTAATTCAGAAATAAGGCGGTTTTGAGCATTTCCAAGCAGTTCTGAGGCCTCGATCTTCTCACGAAGAGAAGCATCAATACGTTTCTTGATCTTATTGTAATCTTCCGCTTCGAACTGATTTAAGTAATCCTGAGAAACATCGTAGTATTCAATATCCGGATTAATAGTTAACTCCGGTTGCGGAAGTGACACCAAAGTCACTGTTTTAGCAGCTTCGTCGATTGTAGTTTCAATCTTACTGAGATCGTAAGACACTGTAGCTTTTGCATTCACGACCACCAATGCCTTTTTACTTGCATCTAGGAAACCCATCAATTTCTCGGTATCCTTGTAAATGAAAACCTGGGCGTAATCCCCTTCAGTCACTACTAATTTGCTAACATTTTTTAATTGTTTCTGAATAAGCGCCGAGCTCTGTTCTAATTGTTCACGTTGATCCTTGTTGTGTTCACAATAACGCAGTCCGAAAACGATTACCAAAGCAATTACAATTCCGAAGAGAATATTACGCATCTTACAATCTTAGTTTTTATAGTTAGAAATATACACAAATTAAAGGTCATATTTCACTACAAACATAACGATTCGGGGAAGTACAAAATACTGTGATGTCGTATTGTATTGATCGTTAAAGCTATCATTATTAAGAAAAGACGTATCTAAAATATTAGTTGCCTGCACGGCAAATTCCCATGGACTCTCACCTTGTCTATAATATAAATCGGCATTAACAAAGGAGTATTTATTCTCAACGGTTTTCGTGTCATTGGTGTAGTTATAGTAATCCCACTCTGCTGTAAAATTAAAATCCTTTAAAAACTGAACATTCAGATTCGCGTAGGGTCTATTGGTAAAGAATGTTTGTTCTAATCCGCCATTATCGTAGTCATTCTGAGTATATCGATATCCTACTTCAAAATTAGGCCAATCTCTAAAGTTTGACTGAACACTGGCACGGTAGCTTTGTGTTAAACTTGTACTTTCCCGAATTTCGGTATTAATAGTGTTAAAAGTATTGCTAAGAGCAACATTCGCATTAAGCGCGAATTGGATTTTCTTGATACGTTTGCTAAACCGCCCAAATACGGAAAGGGTTTCATCCGGATAATTACTATCAATATTAAATGGACTACTTACCTGATTAATACCGGCGATCTCAGAACGGGTCTTAATTGCATCAATTCTACGACTGTAATTAATATTACCGCTCACATTGGTATAATTAAAAAGATTAAAACTGAAATAGGTTAGATTATAGGTATGGGAAAGTGCATTTTCAAGATCCCTGTTTCCTCTAAATAGGCGATTGTAATTATTAAAAACATAGGCTTCAGCAAAATCATTGATATCGGTATAATTTGCCGAAATAGCATAGTTAAAGCGAATATTCTCGCTCTTTTTTAACTCAAGGATCACATTTACATCGGGTAAAACACGCCAATCATTTTGTTCGCTAACACTTCCTAACTGCTCGTTTTTCAGATCGTAATTATGAAGCGTAACCCCGGGGGTTAAAATAAACTTTCCTGTTTTCAACTTATAATGCAATCCGAAAAAGAGATCGGTGAAATTATAAGTCACATCATTGTTAAAATCACTATCGGTAAAGGTATTTGTTTGTCCGTTGTCTAAGATCTGAAAGATCCCGGAATTAAACTTCTGACTGCTCAAAGTACTTCCCAAGGTAAGATTTAAATTACTCACGTTGTTAAGGACGTAGTAGTAATCAACTTTCGCATCAAATTTATTTGAAGTAACATTTTTGTCCTGATTAATACTGTATCGATCCGACTGCTGAAGCGGGTCGAAAATATCTGAATTTGAATCGTTTGGGTCGGTAATGGTAGTAAAAACACCTCGAAACGGTATAGAATCCTGTACTGCACGATAAAATGGATCTTCGTCCTGGTATAAATACTGAGCCTGTGCGGCGAAGATATTCTTATCGTTTAAGGTATAGTAGATATTCGTATTCTGATTTATAGAAAACGGTTTATTTTCTTTTACTTCGGAAATGTCATTCTGTTGTAATCCAACAATAGAAAGGGTTGAAGCGTCTTCTGTTTGTTTGGATGTTTTAACTAAAGCATCGTAATCTAACTGAAAATTAGTATTCGGCTTATAAACACCACTTAATTTAAGCATCGCTAACTGGTTACGTTGATCGCTGGAACTGTTAGTGTTTTCGGTAGCTCTTGTTGTAATAAACTGTCGAATTGAATTGCTTACAATATTAGTTTTGTTATCTGATAGTATTGCAAAGCCACTTAGATCAAGACTTTTATTGAGAGCCCAGCTAAAATTTCCGGCAACGAATTTAGTGTCTATTTCACTTGCGCGATTGTTTTGTGCTACGGCAAAACCAAGGTCACTCTCACTAATGTTAAAATTTGTTCCTCCCCCCCGGTTAAAATTCCTGAAACCTCCCGTAAAATTAAAATAATCTCTCCTCGTAAAGGGTACCTCACCAATATTGTTGAAATCGGTAATTAGGTTGATGCTGTACTTCGGACTGTAATAAAATAGTTTTGGATGTACCAAATAGCGTCCTTCATCTTCGGCAATACCGGCACCCGCCGTAACCTCACCAAACCAAAAGTTCTTCTTCCCTTCTTTCAATTTAATATTAATTGCCACATTGTCCTGATCGTTCCCCAATCCTCGCATCTGATCTACTTCGTTATAATTACGAAGCACTTCAACTTTATCTACCGCGTCTGCCGGGATGTTCTTGGTTGCTAATTTTGAATCCCCATCGAAGAAATCTTTTCCTTCAACCATTACTTTGGTTACGGCTTTCCCCTCAACTTCAATTTCACCATCTTCATTTACCTCAACGCCGGGTAACTTCTTCATCACGTCTCCAAGCTTTCGCTCGTCGCCATTTGTAAACGAATCTGCATTATACACTATGGTATCTCCTTTTACGGTAACCGGCATTTCGTAAACGATTTCTACTCCATCAAGTTCGGCAGCCTGTGAGTTTAACACAAAATCGATATTCATATTCTCCGCATCACCGGGCACATTCAATTCTCGCTCCTTTGTTTCATAGCTTAAGAAACTCGCTCGTAGAATATAGGTTTCATCTTTAGGAAGATCAAGTTGAAAGCGACCTTCGCTATTCGTTATGGCATAGGACTCAATATCGCCGGAGCTCTTAATGGTGGCAATAACATTTGCTAACTCTAATGGAGCACCAATACTATCTTTTATGGTTCCTCTTACTTTTATGCTTTGAGCAGAAAGTGTTACGGTAAATAGCAGGAGCACTGCCAAAAGTGTTTGTTTCATATTTTTTAAAAAAAAGTGGACCCGATAAACTAACCGGAAGTAATATGGAGTTGCGTTACAATTATTATTGTTAATTACCCTCCAAATCTCCCACGGCCACCTCTGCCACCACGATTTCGGAAGTTTTCTCGCATCTCATCAGTCTTTTCCTTAACAATTTTAGTGTATTCTTCTCTTGTTACCTCTTTCCCTTTTGAAGGAGCTTCAATTTTTTCGGCTTCCTTAGGGTTCATAACTATTTTAGAGCACAGCAAGGTGGTTCTATAAACGTTTAATTCTAAGATTAATCCCGGTAATCCTGCATATTCTCCGGGGCCATGTCCCACAGGCACCTGAGGCGTATACCAGGCAGTTACTAAAATTTCCTTCGGAATCTCGATCTGATCCATTGGATCATCGCTCTTGGTACTATCTACTTTCGCTTCCGAATCTTTCTTTTCCTCATCATTGTTTCTATCGCCTCTTGGACCACCTCGTCTTGGTCGAGCCATTCGGTAATCGTTCGGATCTATTTTTTTAATTGCTGTTGCTTTAAAGGCTACATATTGGCCAATTTGTTTTGATTCCTTTTCCAGTTGCCAATCCAGATTTGCTACAGTGTCTGTAACAAGAAATTGCTTTCCGAAGAACTCATTCTCCTCAATCATTGTATTAGTCGATAGATTCTTATACTGTGCTCCGGGAGTAAAACTACTCATCATCATTGCAAATCCGCCGCCTGCTCCTGCTTCCAATTTTTCCTGTTCTTTGTAAATCGATTCGTCTTTGTTGAATGTAAGAATGTATGTTTTTTCCAACATGCTTTTCATTCGTTCTGCGATTTGCTTTTTCATGTCCTCAGACATTTCCCGTCCTCCACCAAAACTATCCATATCGACCGTAGTTTTAGATTCGTAAAAAGCTTGTCCGCTAATATTCTGTGCAAAGGCACTACCCGATATGAGAGCGCATATAATAAACGTGATATATTTGACCATAATTATAGTTTAAAGATATTTGTTAGTAACAAAGTAAATGAATTGTTACAAATTCTTTAGACTATCTCTCGCCGGAAAAGTTTAATTTAATAGTTTAAAGTTAACCTCTAATCTTTATGATCATTTCCCCATCTCCCTTTTTACGATTGGAATCGTGAAAACGCTCCATCATTTCTGCCTGCTTTTTCTCCTGAATTTCCTCATATTCCCTTTGTGTAACCACCTTCCCTCTGCTCGGTATCTCAATTTCAATTCCGTCTTTTGGATTCAGGATGATCTTTGTGCATAATATTGATTGATTCCCATCGTTTACCTCCAGTACTAACCCGGGTAAGCCCCAATAATCTGCAGGACCGTGCCCAAGTGGTATTTGCAGTGTGTACCAGGCAGTGGTGGTTCGGGTTACTTTTTTCTCAACAGGTTCTTTAGCCCCACTTTCGAACATTTTTTCAGTTACCTCTTCTGTAAAAGTAGCTTTGAAACAGGTGTACTCACCAATGTTTTTGGTTTCCTTTTCAAACACCCAGTCACGCTTTTCAAGCTTATCCTTTATTAAAAAAGGTTTGTCCATTATCTCAGATTCACGTACAAAAGACTGAGTTTCGGTATTCTTATAAAGAACATCTGTTAATCCGGAGACTACTATATTGATACCTCCGCTCATTGCCGGCGCGGGTTTATCAAGCGACGGCACTTCTTTATATAATGATTCCTTGTTATTGAATTGCAACGAAAATTCCTTCTGAAATTGCTTAGCAAGCATCACGGCGAGCTGTTTTTGTGTGTCGGCACTAACAGTAGAGCTACTATCTATTTCAGATTTTACATTTCTATGTGTTTTGTAGTAGGCAACGCCTTCGAGATCTTGCGCTAAAGTGTTGCCCAAACAAAGACTAATTAAACAAAGAAAAAAAAGTGATTTCATGGTTGCTCGTTTTAGATTGATGTTCACAAATATGAAAATAAAAATGAGTCTTTAAGGTTAACCAGTGTTAACGTGTGTTAAGCGATTTGCGAAAAACACCAAATAGAGCGTACATTTGAATTATGCAAGAACGTCATTACAAGACTGTTTTATATTTTATTATCGCGGCCATCGCTGTAACTCTGGTCATGCAGGTTTATTGGAATTATAAGAATTTTAAGACCGGCAAACAGCAACTAATCAATGAAGTTCAAATAAGTTTAGACAATGCCGTAGATAATTACTACGCTGCACTTGCCGAAAAAAATCTTATCGGATTCTCGTTAAAAGATGAGAATCTTAAGCAGTTTGAAGCCGAAATGGAAGAAATGATGATTCAAATTGACAAGAAAGGCATCCCTCCAAAACACAAGATGAATGGTGACACCTTAAACACAGAGATGATCTCTATCTTTACAGGCACCGAAACAAACGGATTCGATACTATTTTAAAAAAAATTCAAATTGACCAATCTACAAAGAGTGAAGCCGTCCATATGATGTTAAAACAGGATACGACAGCTTCAAAAACGAATCCGTTATTAAAACTCACTTCGAAGGTGATCTGGGCGATTAAAGAAGACACATTAGATCTAAAAGCACTTGACACCTTAATCAATGAAGAATTGGCACGAAAAAAAATAGCGGTCGATTATGGAATTGTTTTTACCGAAACTAATGGACATAAGCAAAGACTAAACAGCAACATTTCTTCCGAAAGCGCTTTAGTTACAGCGTCGAAATCCAGCTACCTTCCAAAAAACAGTAGTTTACAGTTGTTTTTTACAAATGAAACCTTAACTATCCTCACAAAAAACATTTTTGGTCTGCTCGCCTCATTTTTATTTGTTGGAGCTATCATAGGTTGTCTACTTTACCTACTTAAAATTATCAGGCAACAAAAGCAGTTAGCGGAAGTAAAAAATGACCTCATTAGTAATATTACCCATGAGTTTAAGACGCCTATCGCGACTATAGGAGCTGCTATGGAAGGTATACAGATGTTTAATTCTGAAAATGATCCGGAAAAGAGTTTACGCTATGCTAAAATTTCGAGTGAGCAGGTAGATAAATTGAATGGCATGGTTGAAAAACTATTGGAAACTGCCACATTAGACAGTGAAACACTTTCATTAGATCTGGAAGAAGTAGATTTGGTTACCTTGCTTCAGAAAGCAGCGACGAAAGAAGTATTTGCTTCAGAAGGTAAATCGGTTACTTTCAACCCTTCCGAAGAAACGATACATGCCTGCGTTGATGTGTTTCATTTCGAAAACGCGATAAATAACATAATCGATAATGCCATAAAATACGGAGGGAAAGAAATTTCGGTGTCTATAGTATCGCTGAATAATATAGAAATTAAGATCGTAGATAGTGGCAATTCTCTTTCCGAAGAAAACAAAAAACAGATCTTTGAAAAATTTTATAGAGTTCCTAAGGGAAATACACACGATGTAAAAGGATTTGGAATAGGACTTTACTACACCAAAAAGATCATTGAAAAACACAATGGAACAATTACTGTAGAGGTCGCGGCTGATACTACATTTAAAATAACACTTCCTAATGTCTAGCCAGGTCAAAATACTTTTAGCCGAAGACGAGCCGTCACTGGGACTTATTATAAAAGAAAGTCTGGAGACGAAAAATTTCGAAGTATGTTTTTGCAAAGACGGCTACGAAGCGATGAAGGCATTTCACAAAGAAAAGCCAGCAATTTTAGTTTTGGACGTAATGATGCCTAAAAAAGACGGCTTCACTTTAGCAAAGGAAATTAGAGCATTGGATGCAGAGATCCCAATCATATTTTTGACGGCCAAATCTCAAACCAAAGATGTAGTTGAGGGGTTTAGCCTGGGTGGCAATGATTATTTAAAAAAACCCTTCAGTATGGAAGAGTTGATCGTTAGAATAAACAATTTATTGAAACGTAGAAATAATACGGCACAAGACGAAAAAATCAAAATTGGCAATTATATTTTCGAATTTAAAAAGCAACAACTTCAATTTAGAAACAATGACCCAATTTCGCTAACGCATAGAGAGGCACATTTACTCTTTCATCTTAGTAAAAACAGGAATAACGTATTAGACCGTTCTATGATTCTACAAAAATTATGGAAAAACGACGATTTTTTTAGCGGCCGGAGCATGGATGTCTTTATTACAAAACTCAGGAAGAAACTTGCAATGGATAAGAGTATTCAGATCGTAAATGTACGCGGATTTGGGTATAAGCTTATTTGCTAAATATCTTAGCATGCTTTTTGTATCTTGCATGACATGAGGCACCTCTTTTTCCTTATCTGTTTTTTTCCGTTACTCACAAGCGCTCAAGAAGTTAAAATTGTAGCCAATGTTACCCTTTTAGCAGATCAATTTATTGGGATAGACCCCTACAAGAACATTTATTATGTAAAGGACATGGTGCTGCATAAGCAAGGTTCGGAGGGCAATTATGTTTTTAATGACTTACAACTTGGGCAAATTTCTACCGTTGACATTATCAATCCGTTAAAAGTGGTCGTCTTTTATGAAGACACCAACACAGTGGTATTATTGGATAATAAGCTTAGTGAAATGGAACGGATTAATTTCAACAACCTTCCCGAGTTTATTAACGTTAGTACTGCCACAAATGCCGGAAGCAACCAACTTTGGATCTTTAATATAGACACACAGCAACTTGAGTTATACAATTATCGCGATAATAGAAAGACCACTGTCTCTCAACCATTTTCGGGAAAATTGATCTCACAAGCGAGTAATTTTAATTATTGTTATACGCTTACCGAAAAAAAATTAAGAGTTTTTAATATCTACGGAAGTATTCTTTCTGAAACAGATGCAGAAGGGTTTACAAAAATAGTGCAACACGAAAAAAACCTTGTCGCTCTAAAGCAAAACACCCTCTATCTCATAACCGAAAACACCATTAATCCGTTAAAAATTCCGCTCTCCGAAAACCCAATAAAAGACTTGCAGCTTACCAAGGAATTCCTGTATATTTATGACGGAAATAAATTACACACTTTTTCACTAACCCTACCAAAGCAGTAAGATTTATGCACGTTGCGATTGCAGGAAATATTGGCTCCGGAAAAACTACTTTAACTCGTTTACTGGCAAAACACTACAAATGGAAAGCTCACTATGAAGATGTAGAAGACAATCCGTATTTAGATGATTTTTACAATCAGATGGAGCGTTGGTCCTTCAATCTACAAGTATATTTTTTGAACAGCAGATTCCGTCAGGTTCTCGATATTCGCGAAAGTGGAAAGAATATTATTCAAGATCGCACCATCTACGAAGATGCTTACATTTTTGCTCCTAATTTGCATGCGATGGGTTTAATGACCAATAGAGACTATGAAAATTATCGTTCTCTTTTTGATCTAATGGAAAGTGTGACCAAAGGTCCGGATTTACTTATCTACCTGCGAAGTTCTATCCCAAATCTTGTAAATCAAATTCATAAGCGCGGTCGCGATTATGAAAACTCGATAAGCATCGAATATCTAAGCAGGCTAAATGAACGCTACGAGGCATGGGTTCACGAATATGACAAAGGAAATCTTATTATTTTAGATGTCGATAGCCTGGATTTTGTCGACGATCCTGAACATCTGGGACAGGTAATTAATAAGATTGACGCCGAGCTTCACGGTTTATTTAAACCTTAACATTTTCAAAACACATTCTAAATCTGCTATTGACGTTCTTTGCACTTTAAACAGAACGTTACAGATTATTGTCGCAATTGCGATATGCAGAAAATAACGATGAAACTTAATAATAAATAAAGTAGATACCTGTTTACCCGGATAGCATTATGGCATCACTATATAATACAAAGCAATATCACAGAGATCTTTCCTGGCTTCGATTTAATCATAGGGTACTACAAGAAGCGTCAGATAAGAGGAATCCGTTGTATGAGCGAATTAAGTTCTTAGCCATATTCTCATCAAATCTTGATGAATTTTTTCGCGTTCGCGTTTCAGATATTAGGCAAATAAAGAATGTAGAAAAACCGCTTCGGAAAAAACTTATTACCAAACCAAATAAAGTCCTTAAGGAAATTAAAACCCAGGTTCACCTGCAACAGGAAGAATTTGGAAAGATATTCGGTAACCAGATCATACCTGCTTTAGAACGGGAGGGCATCGTTCTAATTCATTCTAAACAGTTTTCGGCGACTCAGAAAGAAATTGCTAAAAGTTACTATAACGATACGCTTAAAGACAAACTCGAACTTAAAAATTACCGATACGATACTAACGATGATGCTTTTGTAGAAAATGAAGCCTTGTATTTGGCGGGTGTGCTGAACGAAAAAGAGTTTCAGTTAGTCAAGATTCCAACAGACGAAGCACGTTTTTTCGTATTTCCAAAAATGAATGGGAAGCACTACATAACTTTTATCGATGATATTCTAAAATATAATCTTAGACAAACTCCACAAAAGGAAGAAAATGTTCTCTACTACGCATTAAAGATCTCACGAGATGCCGAACTTTACATTGAAGATGAATTTTCCGGTAATTTGAAGGAAAAAATAAAGAATTCGTTACCGAAACGAGAATTGGGTCAGGCGACACGTATCCTGATCGATTCGGAAGCACCTAAAAAACTTCAGGAAATCCTTAAAACAGCTCTCGATGTAACTAATGCAGATATCATTTTAGGAGGTAAATATCATAATTTTAAGGATTTTTTCAACTTCCCGAATCCTACATCTAAAAAGCTTTCGAACGAGAAATTGTCTCCCCTTCCGCACCCGCTACTCAAAAAAGAATCTATTTTCGAAGTGATTGAAGAGAAGGATCAATTAATTCATTATCCGTATCAGTCTTACGAACCTGTAATAAGATTAATTGAAGCTGCAGCAGACGATCCTTTAACAACTCACCTTAAAATTACCATTTATCGATCTGCGAGTGAATCCCGATTAAACGATGCCATTACCAGAGCAGCTAAAAATGGTATTAATGTCACGGTTTTTATTGAGGTAAAAGCGCGATTTGACGAACGAAATAATTTAAAATGGGGCGCTATTTTTGAAAAGCACGGCGCTAAGGTGATTTATAGCTATCCCGATATAAAAGTACATTCTAAAATTTTATATATAGAACGTAAAGGCGATGAAAAGCCACGGCGCTATGCTTATATCGCTACCGGAAATTTTAACGAAAAAACTGCTACGCTTTACACAGATTTCGGGTTAATGACCGCCCATCGTAAAATCACCAAAGAGCTAAACAAAGTCTTTATGGTGTTAGAGCGTACGATCATAGTGCCGAAAACCAAAAGACTGCTAGTTTCTCCTTTTACCACTCGTGTGAAATTCACTGAGATGGTGAATGACGAAATTGAACATGCCCTAAATGGAAATGATGCGTATATTCTCTTAAAGATGAATAGCCTGGAGGATAAAGACATGATCAAGCTCCTCTACAGAGCAAGTAATGCCGGAGTTAAGATCAAGCTACTCATTCGAGGTATTTGTTCGCTCATTCCAGGAATTAAAGGTCAGAGTGAAAACATAACCGTTATTTCGGTTATCGATCGCTTTTTAGAGCATGGACGTGTGTATATTTTTGGAAATAATGGGGATGAAAAAGTTTACATCGGCTCGGCAGATTGGATGACACGAAACCTCAATCACCGCATTGAAGTGGTAACACCAATCTACGACACAGATCATAAAAAAACCATTAAAGATTTACTTAATATTCAACTATCAGATAATGTAAAGGCACGTATCATTGATGCTGATCAGAAAAATGAATATGTGAAAAACTCTAATAAAAAAGTGCAATCGCAATTGGCAACATATGAGTATTTTCAAGAACTCACTTAATAAAGCCATTGGCTCTTGCGTGTTCAATTGCCTGTTCACTGCTTTCTACTAAAAGCGCCGGAGTTGATGTAAAACTTTCAAAAAGGCCTTTTATTCTCAACATTTTCTTCTTGTGTTTTACGCTTCTTAGATATATCGCTAAAATTCTCTTCGGAAAGCTCTCGGCAATTTCAATATAAATATCTGCGTCGTGCTCCCCACTATCACCAATCAGGATAAATTGGTTTTCAGGATACATATTTAAAATATTTACGATCTCTTTTTGCTTTTGAGGTTTTTCTTCGGAATCTTTTTTTCTGAATGGCCTCGGAAAGTCACGAAGTAATATTGGACCCTTAGGGAAATTGTTTTCGGTTAAAAAGTATTCGAGATAACGATAAAGATTCCATGGACTATGACTAACATAGAACACCGGATTGGCCTCTTCTCCCGATCTTCCTCTATGAAGCATATGGTAAAACTCTGAAGCGCCTTCTAAGGGTGCTCTACTTAACGCATTTTTGAAGAAAGTATTGAATACAAGTTTCAGTTTTAAAAACGATGCGACCCCCGTATGTAAGATCGTGTCATCAATATCACTGATTATACCAAAGCTACTATTTGGCTTCGGAATCAAAACTTCGGCCGGAAAACGATTCTCATTGTTTATCACCCTTCCCGGATGAGGTTCGTCATAAGATACTTCGAACTGAAGCCAACCTTCCTCGTTAGTCATTGTTTTCAAGTTTTTAAGGATCTTTTTAAACTTAAAATAACCTTTTGAATTTGTTTCAGTATAAAAAAATGTATTATCGGGTAATTTGATCTTGAGTTTGGTATGTGCCAGCTCATCTGTTTCAAAACGCTTAAACGAATTTTTCAGTAGACTAAAGAGACCCCGTTTGGTAAGGTCAATTTTTTCATCTTCCAGAGCTCTCCCACGTATGTATAGATTATTTGTATTTCCGTAGCTATGGAAAACAATAATCTGAAGGGGGTCTTTTTTAAACAGGTTAATCATTTAAAAATGCCAGGAATTGGGCCACAGCCACATAATTAGTAATCCGGTTGCAATAGAAATTCCGAAAGTAATTGCGATCCATTTGGTAAGTTGCTTTGTTCCCAGGATAGCTGCCATTACTCCTTTGAAAACCAAATTTGACAAAGATGCTAATAAAATTAACCGCCATCCGGTGGAGGTATCCAAACCATCATTTTTCATAAGTTGAGAAAGGGATAAGGTGATGGCATCAACATCTGTTAATCCACTAATTATCGCAACAGCATATAGTGCGTTATTCCCAAATTCTTGTTTTGTAAAAGCCACTGCTAACAGTATTAATCCGTAGAGAAATCCAAATACCAATGCGCTTTTAAATTGCGCAGGGTTACTCGGTTCCGGCATTTCGTCATCATTGTTATCCTTATTAATAGAATAAAACAAGGCAACACTTAAACCCGCCATTATGATAAATTCGGCGATGAGAGGAGTCATGATCTGTGGTAATTTCTCCGGAATTACCACTCCCACTTCTACTAAGACCCGAGCGAGTGCTATCGCAGAAGCGACCAATATAACGAAAGCGGCAATTTTACTAATAGATTTTGCGTCTGCTGTTTTGCGGGAATAACTAACAGTTGTAGCGGTACTACTAATTAAACCGCCTAAGATACCATTTGAAAGAATGCCGACTTTTTTTCCTAAAAACTTATAGATAAAATACCCAATAACGCTTATTCCTACGATAAGTGTGACCATTAACCAGATGTTTCTGGGATTAATAACATCTAAGGGTCCGTAAGTTTCATCGGGAAGAATAGGTAAGATCACTAAGGAAATACCGGCAAAGGTCATAATAGCCGCAAGATCCTTCTCTTCCAGCTTATCGATAAAGCCATGTAATCGTTCTTTTATATGTAGTAGGATCGCCATTGTTCCTCCCACGATCACAGCGATCACCTGATTACCCAGAACCAAGTAGGCACCAATAGCAAACATAAGTAATGCGGCTACTTCGGTGGTCTGACCAATATCCGTCTCGCTAGTTCGTTTAATCTTAATGATATTTGCCATTATTAATAAGGCAGTGACCGCTATTCCGAAGACAGGTAATAAATATGGATTCTCAAAATCACGAGTTAGCAATCCGGCAACCACCCCAAGGAGAGAGATAAGAGTAAAAGTTCTAACTCCAGCCATTTCGTGATCAGACTTTTCTCTTTGCAAGCCGACCAGCATCCCGAGACCGAAGGCTATTCCTAAAGTGATTAAATCGTTGTAATCCATAATACATCTAAGATACCAATATCCACAAAAAAACCCTGCTCATAAGCAGGGTTTTAAAAATAATTTAACGTTCGTTGTAATTTTTAATTCTCAACGACTTCCTCAACTTCCTTAACCATTTTTTGTCCGTTGAGCACCTTTACATCAACATTTTTCAATGCATCTATCTTAGCTTTGACCTCCGCTTCGGTACCGGTAAAAGTTTGAGTATCACTCGTTGTTTCGCCATTCTTTGTTGTTTCGGTAGTTACAACCGCTGTTGTTATGTCACCATCAACAGTCATTTTTACCATAACTTCTCTGCTTACCTCTGCTGCGTCAGCATTTTGTACTTGCTTTGCTTCATTAACATTCAGCACAGTTTCATTCCCATCTTCATCAATAAACATCATTTCTTTGGTCGTGTTTTCGGCATGAGCACCATCACCACTGTGGTTTCCTAAAATTGGAGCAATTACTAAGCCTACCAGACAGGTAAGTTTAATTAAAATGTTCATTGAAGGTCCTGAAGTATCTTTAAATGGATCCCCAACCGTATCTCCGGTAACAGCTGCTTTATGAGCATCACTACCTTTATACGTCATCTCACCATCGATCATCACGCCGGCTTCAAAAGATTTCTTAGCATTATCCCAGGCACCTCCGGCATTATTTTGGAAAATCGCCCACATCACACCACTCACACATACCCCGGCCATATAACCTCCTAGCGCTTCAGCCTTGAAGATCAATCCAATTAGGATAGGTGTAATAATTGTAAGCAAGCCGGGAAGAATCATTTCTTTTAACGCCGCTTTAGTTGAGATATCTACACATTTAGCATATTCGGGAGTTCCGGTTCCTTCCATAATTCCGGGAATTTCACGAAACTGTCTTCGAACCTCTTGTACCATTTCCATAGCAGCCTTTCCAACCGACTTCATTGCCATCGCAGAAAATACGACAGGAATCATACCTCCCACAAAAAGCATAGCCAATACATCGGCTTTAAAAATGTTTATTCCGTCAATTCCGGTAAAAGTTACATAGGCCGCGAATAAAGCTAAAGCTGTTAGTGCTGCAGAAGCGATCGCAAATCCTTTTCCAACTGCTGCCGTAGTATTCCCTACCGAATCTAAAATATCGGTACGTTCACGAACGTGAGGTTCTAATTCACTCATTTCGGCTACTCCTCCGGCATTATCTGCAATCGGGCCAAAGGCATCAATTGCTAATTGCATCGCAGTGGTTGCCATCATAGCTGAAGCTGCCAATGCAACTCCGTAAAAACCTGCCAACTCATACGAACCGTAAATTGCTGCAGCAAAAAGTATTACTGAAGAAAAAGTAGATTTCATACCCACTGCAAGACCGGCAATGATATTAGTTGCAGCACCCGTTGATGAGTTTTTCACAATATCCATAACAGGTTTCTTACCTAAACTAGTAAAATAGGCAGTTACCATAGAGATCAAAGCTCCAACGGCTAAACCAATACATGCAGACCAAAATACATTTATGGAAGCTATTTCCTTATAACCTTCACCAAAGAATTTCATATTCATGGTTTCCGGTAACATATAATCTATTAAGAAGTAACTAGCGATAAGCGTTATTATGATTGCCGCCCAGTTACCGGTATCTAATGCTTTTTGTACCTGTGACTCTTTAGCGTCATTGTTTTTAATATTCACTAAGAACGTACCAATGATCGAAGCCAGAATACCTACACCTGCAATTACAATAGGCAATAGGATTGGCCCCATATTATCGAAACTATCGGTAAATGGCGAAGTAAGCGACATATCTCTTATCACGTAATTCCCCAATACCATTGCCGCAAGGACGGTTGCGACATAAGAACCAAATAGATCGGCACCCATACCGGCTACATCCCCAACATTGTCTCCTACATTATCTGCAATAGTTGCAGGGTTTCGAGGATCATCTTCGGGAATACCTGCTTCAACTTTACCTACTAGATCTGCACCTACATCGGCTGCTTTAGTATAAATTCCTCCACCAACTCTCGCAAAAAGAGCAATAGATTCTGCCCCTAGCGAAAATCCTGCTAGTGCTTCAAGTACGATGGTCATTTCATTGTAGAAGTTGCCATCCTCGGTAATAAACTGACCTACAAAAAACATAAAGAACAGTGTTAATCCTAATACCGCTAATCCGGCAACACCAAGTCCCATTACTGTCCCGCCGCCAAAAGACACTTTAAGCGCCTGAGGCAGGCTGGTTTTAGCAGCTTCAGCAGTACGTGCGTTTGCTTCCGTAGCAATCCGCATCCCAATATTTCCGGCTAATGCTGAGAAAATAGCTCCACAAATAAACGCGGGAACGATCATCCAGCTGGTAGATTCAACTAATGTTGAAACTATAAAGAGCAATACTGCTGCGATCACAGCGAATATTAAAAGTAATCGGTATTCTGCATTTAAGAATGCCAAAGCACCTTCTTTAATGCTTTTAGAAATAAATTGCATTCGCTCACTTCCAGCAGCTTGTTTCTTTACCCAGCTCATCTTGATGAGCATAAATAAAAGACCTAGTACCGAAAGGGCAATTGGGATATAAATAATATACTGTTCCATGTAATTTTCAAGGTTTGGTTAAATTGGGTGCTAAAGTAACAAAAACGCACAAAACAAAAAAGCAATAATCCTTGTGGATTATTGCTTCTTAAACTTTTACAGAGAATAGGTTCTATTTAATACTAACTTCTTCTACCGGCACATCACTTTTCTGGTATCTTTCAATACATTTAGCCACAATTTCCTTTGCTTCGGAAGCATTTCCCCAGCCACCAACATCTACTTTCTTTTCTTCCAGATCTTTGTACACTTGAAAAAAGTGTTCTATCTCTTTAATTAAATGAGGATTTAATTCTGAAAGATCCATCACTGTATTTGCAATAGGATCACTAACAGGTACACAAATAACTTTTTCATCCGGTCCTTTCTCGTCTGCCATATGAAAAACTCCAATGGGTTTCACCTCGATCACACAACCTGGAAAGGTTGGCTCGGTTACAAGCACTAAAACATCTAACGGATCACCATCTAATGCCAGAGTTTCGGGCACAAAACCGTAATCTGCCGGATACATCATGGAAGAAAAGATCATTCGGTCGTATCGAATTTTCTTCAACTCAAAATCGTATTCATATTTGTTTCTGCTTCCTTTTGGTATCTCTACCAACACATCAAAGGTTACAACTTTATCTGCTGTCATTATTTTTACTGTTTTACAATATTCTTATTCTTCAGAAGCGAGTAGTGTTATACCACTACATCATTTTCTCTAAGGGGGTGCAAAAATAGTGAAATTAGTTGATTTAAAATTATAACTTTCAGAAGAAAAAAGGATTAATCGTAACCTCTCAAATAACTTTGTCCTTCCATTAGAATACTGAATTCACTACCATCTCCAATTTGGAAATTCGTCCTAAGCGTTTTATTCGATTCGGCTCTTGGTAAATAAATCTCGAGATGCAGGTGAGGGCCGGTAGATCGGCCAACATTTCCACTGTAAGCGATATGCTGACCAATAGAGACTATATCACCTTTTGCTACTACTGCCCCATCTTTTTTAATATGGGAGTAATTGGCAAAAGTTCCATCATTATGATAAATTAAAATATAGTTATTGTATTTTTCACAGCCTTCATTTTCACAAGCTTTATCATTTTCCTGTACTATCTCCACAACTATTCCACCCCTGGCAGCAAAGATTTCAGTCCCTTCAGGCATATTGAAATCCAAAGCATTAATGCCTTTATGAGTCGTTGAGCCGTTATAGCCCTGCATTACTTTAAAGGAGGATCCCTTTTTATAAGGTAGGTGATATTTGAAAGTGACATCGTATTCCTCCAAATTCGGGTTTCCATAATAGGCTGTATAATTATAGTCGAACTTATAACTTTTTAGCTTGTATTTAATTAGAAGTTCGGCAACATTATTTTTTTCACTATTTCCAGGTAGTATGAAGGTGCTGCTATTTCCTTCCGACGATGTTAAATTAACAAGTTCAAAATCTATGGCTAATGAGATTGGACATGGCTCGGGATTATCTGCATACACAACATACCCATTTGGTGTTTGTTCGAAGTAAACATGGACGTTCGGACTAGAAAGCGCTATTGATGTAACAAAAAAAAGGCAACAGATATATATTATTTTCATACGATTTATTGAATATTAAAAAGTAGAAAAAGCATGTAGTAGAATGGCTGGGCTAGTTCAAATATAGGGAAATTTAAAATTCGAAGCCAAAGATTCCGGTTACTCCAAAACTTCGGGCCCCCGGATTGTCTAAATAATTACCTCGAAAGTTAAAATCAATTCTGAATATTTTAAAAATATTTCCAACACCTACACTCCATTCCCAATAAATATCTTCTGGAGCCTGATAGACTATATTCGACGCATTTAAATCGATGTTTCCTTGCGAAATCTCACCGTAAACAGCTCGAAAACCTATAACCTCTCGTAAATTCAACTTGCGCAATCCGGGTATTCTGGAAAAGATCCTTCCGCCAAAATTGTGTTGTAAATGCAATGATGCATAGGTATCGCTCACGAACTCATAATAATCGAGTTGTGAAAAACTATTGTAGATACTAAAATATGTCTGATTTCCCGGAACCGGGTTCAGTAAGCTTAATGGAACTTCCCCAAAAGTCTTGCCTATCTCAACCGTAGAATACAACCTTCCAATTCCGCCAATGTTCCATGGCTGAGTGTATAAAGCCTGAAGTCGCTCGTAGTCGAAATCACCACCAAGAATATCCTTTAATCCCTTAGTATAACCCAGAAAAAAGTTAGGATATTCACCGCTATTGATCACGGTGCGTTCTACCCCATAGCCTGAAGTCTTTCTTTGAGGAGTATAACTAAAACTCAATTCAATTTCTGGTTGTTTAATTTCACTTCTCACCTCCCCGGTATCTACACCATCTTCAAAAACCTTATAATCTATTTTAAATGTTTCTGTTGCAGACTTGAGCGTTCTGTATGAACCTGTTATCCGGACATTAAAATTTTTACTCGGCTCTACTTCAAACCCGGCGGTACTCAAATTTATTCTGGTAAGTCTATCATTCGCGCCTACCGAAATCAATGATGAGGAAGCCAAACTCCTACCTAAAACATCGGTACTATTGGTTAAACTAGCTCCTGTTTGTTCTACATCTCTTCTATTCCCGCCAAAAACAATGAGCCTGGACCTTCTATCAAGAAGATATTTCCCAGATATACCATACTTAAAACGATTGTCTTTAAATCCGTAGGCTCCAAAACCTTCTAAACGCCACCTGTCATTCTGTGAAAAATACGTTCTTCCACCCAAACGAATTCGCATGCCTTCGGCTTCATTAAATCCGAAGATCGAAAACACCGGACCCACATCAAAATTTCCAACTTCATAATAGCCTGAAGCTAAAACAGCCCCCAGGTTATACAAAGTTTTAAATCTGGGTACGGTCTTTAACGTATCGAGCATTTTATATACTCCTTTTTCGTCTTTACTTAGTTGCTCCAAACGTCGCGTTTCCCAAAAATCATCGGGTCGGTTATACACCTCAAATTTATAGGGATCCACCTGTTCTTTATAAAATTCCTTTGGTTTAGGGATATCGAATGAATAAGAGTCGTACAATGTGGTGCGCTTTCCATAGATACCTTGTGCTTCTTCTTTTTTTCTGAAGCTGAAATCACTCATGAAATAATCCCGCGTAATTAGAAATATAGAGTCATTTAACACATCGAACTCCTGTTCTATGTAGACCTCGCGAACCCAATTCAAATTAGCACTTTTAGACGCCTGAAGGTTAATTTCTTTTATCGCCCAGGTGGTATCATTAACCCAAAAATCACCTTTAAAAGTAAGTTCATTTTTACGTCGGGGGTAGTAAACTATATTGTAACACCATTTATTATCCCTATACGCACTATCTAAAAGCACATAATTATAAACATCGATACCGGTTCTTGACAACGGACTCGTAAAAGCCTTATCAAAAAATTTTAAATAGTTATCGTAAACATCGTATTCACTATACAGATCTTTTAGGTATGCAATAAGAGTGTTGTTATTATCGAAACCTGAATTTTTATTTCCTTCAAGAACTTCCTTTTCCTCATTGAGGATATTATCGCCATAGACCTTGGAGAAAGCTTCATTAATAAAGATCGGTAGATAGGTATTCCCTGTTATTTTGGAAGTATCAGTTTGATCGAAAATAAACTCCATTCCTTTAAAAACACGATTCTTGATTAAAGAACTATCAATGGTATTAAGATCAAACTCTAGTTTTTCGTATTTATCGTAAGAATACTGTTTAAATTTCTTAACTCCGTTTTCGCGTCGGTTTTCCCATATTTTCCGAAGGATATCTATCGCCGGGTTATTCTTTTTAGACTGTTTTCCACTAAAAACTACAACTTCGTCCAGAGAAGACGCCTCTTCCTGCAAAACAACTACCATTTTATAAGTAGTTCGTTGTGCAAGAGTGATCTCCTTCGTGGTATAACCTATAAAAGAAAATTGTACCGTAGCATACGAATTGTCACTTTCAAGATAAAAACGACCTTCCTCGTTCGTGATGGTGCCTTCATTAGAATCTTTAAAGATCACATTTGCGAATGCAATGGGTTCGCCCGTCTCATCCTTCACCTCACCACTTACTTTTGTTTGAGCCACAACAAGCGAGCTCATCATTAAAAGAAGTAAGAGATAATAGTGCTTCATTGATTGTAGTAACGTCAAAAATGGGGTTTTTGTTATTATCACCTCTATTTATTCAAGGGATAACACTTCTTATAATAAACATTATAAATTTAATGGATAATCTTCAAATCCTTATCAAAGAGTTTTAATTCTCTAGAACAAACACACAATTATTTATAAAGTACTTTTTTCACTGCTTTAATTACGTCTTCACTATCCGGAAGCCACTCTTCCAACAATGCCGGCGAATACGGTGCCGGTGTATCTGCGGTATTTATTTTTACTATTGGAGCGTCGAGATAATCGAAAGCCTGACTTTGAACCTGGTACGTAATTTCGGTAGCGATATTTCCAAAAGGCCATGATTCTTCAAGCACGACCAATCGATTTGTTTTTTTAACAGATTCGAGGATAGTATCGTGATCCATTGGACGAATGGTTCGTAGGTCGATAATCTCGCAGTCTATTCCTTCTTTGGAAAGCGCTTCGGCCGCCTTGTATGCCTCTTTAATAATTTTTCCGAAGGAAACAATAGTAACATCCTTACCCTTTCTTTTTATTTCGGCTACCCCTAACGGAATAAGATATTCGCCTTCAGGCACTTCACCTTTATCCCCATACATTTGTTCACTTTCCATAAAAATCACAGGATCGTCATCTCGTATCGCACTCTTAAGTAATCCCTTAGCATCTGCAGGATTACTTGGAACTACAACTTTAAGCCCCGGACAATTGGCATACCAACTCTCAAAAGCTTGCGAGTGTGTTGCGGCTAACTGACCTGCTGAAGCTGTTGGACCACGAAAAACTATGGGACAATTAAATTGTCCGCCACTCATCTGTCTTATTTTAGCAGCATTGTTTATGATCTGGTCAATTCCTACGAGTGAGAAATTAAAAGTCATATACTCAACAATTGGTCTGTTGCCGTTCATTGCAGAACCAATAGCAACTCCGGAGAATCCTAATTCGGAAATGGGCGTATCGATTACTCGTTTCGCACCAAATTCATCTAACATACCTTTACTGGCTTTATAAGCACCGTTGTACTCGGCTACTTCCTCACCCATTAAATAAATTGTATCATCGCGGCGCATTTCTTCACTCATTGCCTCGCAAACGGCTTCTCTAAATTGTATAGTCTTCATAGTTCTTACCGCTATGGCGGATATCGTTTAAGTAATACTCAATTTAACTTTCACCTAAAATCCAATAGCTCTTGGAACAGGAAACACAAAAATAGTATTATTTATAACTGTGGGAATACTTTTTATAAAGTTTTACTGTAAAATATATTATGCATGCATAGTAAAATTCAGAATATATTCTTATCTTCGTAGCCCGAAAAAAATACATTTCAAAATACAATCAACATATGAAAATATTAGTGTGTATAAGCCACGTACCAGACACAACTTCTAAGATTAATTTTACAGACGGAGATACTAAATTTGACACCAATGGGGTGCAATTTGTAATCAATCCTAATGATGAATTTGGGTTAACGCGTGCCATGTGGTTTAAAGAAAAGCAAGGCGCAACTGTTCATGTTGCGAATGTTGGCGGCCCAGAAACAGAGCCTACTCTACGTAAAGCCTTGGCTATTGGTGCAGACGAAGCGATTCGTGTAAATACAGCCGCTACCGATGGTTATTCGGTTGCCAAACAATTGGCTAACGTTATAAAAGAAGGTGGTTACGAATTGGTTATTGCAGGTAGAGAATCTATCGATTATAACGGCGGTATGGTTCCGGGGATGATAGCAAAATTAATAGGAGCAAACTTCGTAAATACTTGTATTAATCTTGAGATTAACGGTGAAAATGCTACAGCAATTCGTGAAATTGATGGAGGTAAAGAAACGTTAAGCACTTCGCTTCCCCTGGTTATTGGTGGACAGAAAGGTCTTGTGGAGGAAAGCGATCTTAGAATTCCTAACATGCGCGGAATTATGCAGGCAAGAAGCAAACCATTAACTGTAAAAGAACCGGTTGATGCTACTTCAGAAACTAATGCAGTAGCATTCGAAAAACCTGCACCCAAAGGTGCTGTAAAATTAGTAGATAACGTAGACGAACTGGTAAATCTACTGCACAACGAAGCAAAAGTGATATAATAATCTCCAAAAAATGGGAAGAGTTGCTATTTGATAACAATAGTTCATCTTCACCAAGTGGAATTTATAATTTGAAAAAACATGGTATTAGTATATACAGAATCTGAAGAAGGAAAATTTAAAAAAATCGCGTTAGAAGCAGTATCCTACGCCAAAGGTATTGCCGATATGATGGGAACCTCAGTTACTGCGGTTTCAGTTAACGGTGGTGACGCATCAGAGTTAGGAAATTATGGTGCAGCAAAAGTGCTGGAAGTTTCTAACGACAAACTCAATAAATTTAATGCAGAAGCTTATGCAGATGTTATAGCACAGGCTGCTAAGAATGAAGCAGCTAATATAGTCGTACTTACATCGAGCGCGAACAGTAAATTCTTGGCACCGTTACTTGCTGTCAATCTGGAGGCAGGATATGTTCCCAATGCAACTCAACTTCCAACCGACACTTCTCCGTTTAAAGTGAAACACAGCGTATTTACAAATAAAGCATTCGCAGAAACCGAAATTAATACAGCAGTTAAAATAGTTGGATTGGCAAAGAATGCCTTCGGATTAAAAGAAAACAGTGCTCTAGCGGCAGCCGAGAGTTTTTCACCGCAACTGGAAGATGGAGATTTCACAGTTGAAGTTGTTTCGGTTGATAAAGCCACAGATAAAGTGACAATAGCCGATGCTGAAATAGTAGTTTCCGGAGGGCGTGGATTGAAAGGTCCTGAAAACTGGGGAATGATCGAAGAATTAGCAGAAGTTCTAGGCGCAGCGACCGCTTGCTCGAAACCGGTTAGCGATATGGGTTGGAGACCTCATAGTGAGCACGTGGGACAAACAGGAAAGCCCGTAGCTTCAAATTTATATATTGCAATAGGTATTAGCGGAGCGATCCAACACTTGGCAGGTATCAACTCTTCAAAGGTGAAAGTTGTAATTAACAACGATGCCGAAGCTCCTTTCTTTAAAGCTGCAGACTACGGAATTGTAGGAGATGCCTTCGAGGTTGTACCTCAGCTTATTGAAAAATTAAAAGCCTTTAAAGCACAGAACGCATAATTTTTTAGTATTTTGTGCCTCAATAAAGGGCTGTTTAAAATAGGTAACGTCCTTCTTTAAACAGCCTTTTTTAATTGAAAAAATGAGCCTCGTTAGATTAAACATAAAAGGAATTTCTTATAGCCAAACTCAAAATGGTGCTTATGCATTAATTTTGAATGAAATTGAAGGTGACCGCAAATTACCTATCGTGATCGGCGCTTTTGAAGCACAATCGATCGCTATCGCTTTAGAAAAAGAAATAAAACCCCCTCGACCGCTAACACACGATTTGTTTAAGAATTTCTCAGACCGTTTCGAAATCGTTGTTAAGCAAGTGATCATACATAAATTAGTTGATGGTGTTTTTTATTCGAGCATCATTTGTGAACGCGATAAAATTGAAGAAATTATTGATGCTCGAACCAGTGATGCGATCGCATTAGCACTGCGTTTTAATGCACCGATTTTTACTTATAAAGCCATTTTAGATAAAGCAGGGATCTATTTAAAATCTGCTCCTAAAAAGAAAAAAGAAGAAATTTCAGACGACGAGGAAGCAGTTATCGAAGAGCTTATTTCAGGCGAAGACAGAGAATCTGTAGCCCCAAAAGGTGCTAATTACAGCAAGTATACTTTAAAAGAATTAAACACCATGTTGGATCAGGCCGTAGCCAACGAAGACTACGAGACTGCTGCAAGAATTAGGGATGAAATTTCTAAAAGATAGTAAATAAGCTAATTAAATTTTTATTTAGCGCTGTTCAAAATGATCCACTTATACATATGAAGAAAATCTTACTTGTTGTTTTTTCTTTAATTTTCTTCGGAAATACCCTTGCACAAACTCTCGAAAAGGAATGGCGATTCTCTTCAATAGAAGATACCGATCAAAAAACCTTATTTGAAGTTGATTCTGATACCGATTATTTTCAGCTTAAAGAAGGTACTTTCAAATATCATTTGAAAGCTAAAGATAATTTAGAAGCCTCCGGCGACTATATCTTTCAGAATAATTTATTGGTCTTATTTTATAACAAACCCAGCGACACAATTAGAAGATATCGCATATCTGAAGTTACCGATAGCACATTGGTGTTTTCAGAAAACAATGTGATTTATAAATTCAACAAACCTGTACAAAACAACAATTTAGTACAAACAGTCACTACTTCCGAAAACGACATTGTACCCTCCCAAGGATTTTCTGTTCATAGTTTATGGCGCGGCGTATTAGGAATGTTCTCTCTAATTTTTATCGCATTTCTGTTTAGTGCGAATAGAAAGGCGATCAATTGGAGAACTGTTGGTATTGGCCTGGCATTTCAACTTGTTATTGCCATTGGAGTCTTAAAGGTGCCTTTTGTTAAGAACATCTTTGAGGCCATAGGAAAAGTCTTTATCAACATACTCGATTTTACCCGAGCAGGAAGTAAGTTTCTATTTGAAGGGCTGGTTGTAGACATGGACACCTTCGGTTTTATTTTTGCTTTTCAGGTATTGCCAACCATCATTTTCTTTTCGGCATTAACTTCAGTTTTATTTTATCTCGGAATTATTCAGAAGGTGGTAAAAGCATTTGGATGGTTACTTTCAAAAGCTTTAAAAATTTCGGGAGCAGAAAGCCTAAGTGTTGCAGGTAATATTTTTTTAGGTCAGACCGAAGCTCCCTTACTTATTAAAGCATACCTGGAAAAGATGAATAAATCTGAAATGCTTTTAGTAATGATCGGCGGTATGGCAACCGTGGCAGGCGCCGTATTGGCAGCTTATATAGGATTTCTAGGTGGTGAAGATCCAGAATTGAGGTTAGTCTTTGCTAAACACTTATTAGCGGCTTCAGTCATGGCAGCGCCCGGTGCAATCGTAATCTCCAAGATCTTATATCCACAAACCGAACAAATAAATACAGATGTAAAGGTTTCTTCAGAAAAAATTGGTTCAAATATCCTTGATGCCATTGCTAATGGTACAACCGAAGGCTTGCGCTTAGCAGTTAATGTGGGTGCCATGCTTTTGGTCTTTGTTGCCTTTATTGCAATGTTTAACGGAATCTTGGGGTGGTTAGGTGAAATAACTACCGTTAACAATTGGGTGGCAGCCAATTCGCCTTACCCAAAACTTTCGCTTGAAGCTGTACTAGGAACTATTTTTGCACCACTAATGTGGCTCATTGGTGTAGCAAAAGAAGATATGATGATGATGGGTCAATTATTAGGTATTAAGCTTGCTGCAAGTGAATTTGTAGGCTATATTCAATTAGCCGACCTAAAAGATGTTTCCAAAGCTACCCATTTAAAGTATGAAAAATCCATTATCATGGCTACTTATATGCTCTGCGGATTCGCAAACTTCGCCTCAATCGGTATCCAGATAGGTGGCATTGGGTCGCTGGCACCCGGACAGCGAAAAGTCCTTTCTAAATTTGGGATGAGAGCCCTGCTTGGAGGAACGATAGCTTCTTTAATTTCTGCAGCGATCGCAGGAATGATTATAGGTTAAATTATATTCGTTTAATCACTGTTTCTGCCCAATTAACAGCTTCAGCAACTGTTTTAAAGTAACAGAAAGATCCATCATAAAGTGACTGTTCATTATACGCTTCCTGTTTTACGGCTTCACTCTCCGAAACTATCGCCAAACCCACCATATAATTTGTGTCAATAGCTTTATAAGCATCGGGGTCTATTGGTGAGGCAAAACTGCGATTAGAAATAAACACATATTTCCTGTTTCCATAATGTCTGCTTGCAAATTCAAGAATCTCTTTAGCCGCTTGGGCCGAGATCCCGTTTGATGATAAATGAAAAACTAAATAGTTTTGATAACATTCCATTATCCCGTGAGGAAATTCATATTTTCGCACCATCATTTCTATGATTGGATTTAATCTTATAAAACTAGCAAAAGTTAATAACTTCTTCACAAACGAATACAAAATTTCTTTAATTCGAGAGAGTCTTTTTTTACTTTTATCGACCAAAATAATTTAGAATGAAGCAATATCACGATCTCCTCAAGCACGTACTTGAGCACGGTGTTAGTAAAGAGGATCGCACCGGTACCGGTACTAAAAGTGTCTTTGGTTATCAAATGCGATTCGATTTGAATGAAGGGTTCCCCATGGTAACCACGAAAAAACTACACCTAAAATCAATAATTCACGAACTGCTTTGGTTTTTAAATGGTGACACCAATGTTAAATACCTTCAGGATAATGGGGTGAGAATTTGGAACGAATGGGCAGACGATAACGGAGATTTAGGTCCAGTATACGGTCACCAATGGCGAAATTGGAACAGTGAAGAAATAGATCAGATTTCAGAAATAATTAAAACCCTGAAAACTAATCCCGATAGCAGAAGAATGCTGGTAAGTGCATGGAACCCCAGTGTAATGCCAAATACAAGTATTCCATTTAGCGAAAATGTCGCGAATGGAAAAGCAGCACTACCTCCTTGTCATGCTTTTTTTCAATTTTATGTAGCCGAAGGAAAACTCTCTTGTCAATTGTATCAGCGAAGCGCCGATATTTTCTTGGGCGTACCTTTCAACATTGCTTCTTATGCCCTGTTTACTATGATGGTAGCACAGGTTTGTGGGTACCAGGCCGGAGAATTTATTCACACCTTTGGTGATGCTCATATTTACAACAATCATATGGAGCAGATCGACCTTCAACTATCCCGTGATCCACGCCCTTTACCTAAAATGTTGCTAAATTCGGAAGTAAAGGATATATTTGGCTTCAAATTTGATGACTTTACTTTAGTCGATTATAATCCGCATCCCCACATCAAAGGTGCGGTAGCCATATAAAAAACCTAAAAATTTATGAAAAAAACCATTTTTATCCTCAGCCTACTAATAAGTACCACACTCTTTGCACAAGAAGAATGGGGTAATGTAAATAAAAATGTAGTTACAATGAAAGAGATCGCACCGGTTTGGCCGGGTTGCGAAAGCAATAGTACCTCGAAAAGAGATGCGTGTTTTGATCAGAAGTTAGCACAACATATTGCTAAGAACTTTAAATATCCTGCTGAAGAATACAAGAAAAATGTACAAGGAAGAGTCGTGGTTGAATTCTATATCAATGAAAAAGGAATGGTAGATATAAAGAAAGTTAGTGGTGGAAGCCCTGGTCTTCAAGCCGAAGCTAAACGAAATATCATGGCTATTCCTAAAATGAAACCAGGAATGATGGGCGGTAAACCACGTGCCATTAAGTACACCGTGCCTTTTAATTTTAAAACAGGGAAATAATTTAGCCTGGAAATTTTAGTCATTTTGTTTTTCTTAACAGGCGTTTAACATGACGTAAACAAAATCAAGTAAATATTATCATTATATTTAAAGTGTCGATACCCAAACGTTTCGACACTTTTTTTATGATTGAAACTCAAAAGCTCGTTTCCTTTTTTTCTGAAACTCGAGCACATACAGAGACCCTATGTAAACCCTTAGAAATTGAAGACTACGTGGTGCAACCCGTAGTCGATATTTCACCTCCAAAGTGGCATTTAGGTCATACCACATGGTTTTTTGAAGAGTTTATTCTGAAAAAATTTAAGCCTAACTACGAAGTTTTTCACGATGATTTTGCGTTTGTTTTTAATAGCTACTACGAATCTGTTGGGAAGCGGGTTGTGCGGAATGACAGGGGAAACCTATCTCGTCCCGGCGTTGCTAAAGTGTACGACTACAGACATTATGTTACGAACGAATTGAAAGACTTTCTCAATACTGAAATACCCCGAGAAATAGAAGAGATAATTTTAATTGGGATCCATCATGAGAAACAGCATCAGGAGTTACTAATTACAGATATTAAATACATCTTAGGGAACAATCCTTTATTACCTAAATACAGCAATAATTTTATTGAAAATCCAAGCCAAAATATTGCACAGCAATGGATCAAAATTGATGAGGGTATTTACGAAATTGGACATGATAACCCTCATTCCTTCTGTTATGATAACGAACTTGGAAGGCACAAGGTCTATTTGCACGACTTCGCAATTTCGAATAAGCTGACTACAAATGCAGAATTTCTTGATTTTATTCAAGTTGGCGGATATCAAGATTTTAACTTTTGGCACGCCGAAGCATGGGATTGGGTTCAACAAAACAATATTTCTCAACCTTTGTATTGGCATCTCATTGATGGAGAATGGCATCAATATACGCTACAGGGACTGCAGAAATTAGACCTGAATGCTCCGGTGACACATATTTCCTATTTTGAAGCCTTCGCTTTTGCTCAATGGAAAGGATGTAGATTACCTACAGAATTTGAATGGGAAGTGTCTCAGGAACAATTTCAATGGGGAGATCGCTGGGAATGGACCGAGAGTGCTTACTTACCTTATCCAGGATATACAAAAGCACCCGGAGCTATTGGCGAGTACAATGGGAAATTCATGGTAAATCAAAAAGTTTTACGGGGAGGATCGGTTGCGACTCCAAATAAACACACTCGTTATACATATCGCAACTTTTTTCAAACTAATCTTCGTTGGCAATTTACCGGAATAAGGCTGGTGAAATAATTACGACTCAAATTATATGGCTATCTCAACAAAACTAACTCTAGACACTTCATTTAAAAAAGAAGTACATAAAGGTCTTTCATGTTACCCAAAATATCTCAGCTCAAAGTATATTTATGATGCTGCCGGCGATAAATTATTTCAGGATATTATGGCGCTACCGGAATACTATCTAACCAATTGTGAGTTAGAAATTCTAACAACCCATACACAGGATATTTCCAATTTATTTAAAGGAAGCGGACAGGGGTTCGATTTGATTGAATTGGGTGCCGGCGACGGAAAAAAAACCAAAATACTGCTCCAATACCTGTCAGAAAATGATTTCAATTTTGTGTATAAACCCATTGATATTAGTCAGAATTCTATCGATAATCTTTCCGAAGCATTAAAAAAAGAAATTCCAAATGTCGTTGTTGAGGGTGAAAAAGGCGAATATTTTGAAGTTTTAGAACGTCTTAAAAGCTATAATACCAGAAAGAAAGTGATCATGGTTTTAGGCTCGAACATTGGCAACCTGCTACATGATCACGCAATCCAGTTTCTTACAAAATTGAAAGATACAATGCATAAGGACGATCTCCTTTTTATGGGTTTTGATCAGAAAAAAGATCCACAAACGATCTTAAATGCATACAATGACGAGAGTGGCGTTACCGCTGCTTTTAATAAAAATCTTTTGGTGAGAATTAATAGAGAATTGAGAGGTAATTTTGATCCTTCACTTTTCAAACACTGGGAAGTTTACAACCCCGAAAGTGGTACCGCAAAAAGTTATTTGGTTGCTACCCAAGCAAATGAAGTTTACATTGAAGACCTAGATCTTAGTATCTCTTTTGAGCCATGGGAAACGATTCATACTGAAATATCTCAAAAATACGATGATAAGATCGTACAATGGCTAGCTAAAGAATCGGGACTGAGAATTGAAACATCCTTTTCAGATACGAGAGAATTTTACAAGAATTACGTTTTTCGAATAGAAAATCTTTAATTTTATAAAATTCAAAATACTATAAATTATGAAGTATCTCTCGTTAATATTGTTGGTTTTGGGAATTGCAGGATGCGACAGTCCGTTAAAAGTTGAAGGACAACTTCCTCCGGACAATGATTGGAATAAGCGTATTGCCATGATCAAGACTCCGGATAGTCTATTAACAAAAGGAAGCACATACCTACCCGTTTATTCCGAAATCTATCAGAGAAACAAGAATTTTACGTTCAACTTAACGGCAACAGTTAGTATTAGAAACATAAGTTTAACCGATACCCTTTTTCTTTATAAAGCAGATTATTACGACACTCATGGTAAATTAATTAAGCAACACCTTAAGGATCCGGTATATGTTTATCCTATGGAAACCTTAGAAATTGTTGTGAACGAAAATGACCAGGCCGGCGGGAGTGGCGCTAACTTTATATTCGATTGGGGCGTTAAAAGAGATAAGCTGACACCTTTCTTTGAAGCCGTAATGATCTCCACATCAGGACAACAGGGCATATCGTTTACAACACACGGCATCAGAAAAAAATAAAAAAAGATGAAAGCTATTTGGAATGATACTATTATTGCAGAGAGCAATGACACAGTCGTAATTGAAAACAACCATTACTTCCCTCCTAATTCTATAAAACAAGAATTTTTTAAGGAGAGTAATACGCATACTAATTGTCCATGGAAAGGTGAGGCATCTTATTTCACCTTAGAGGTAAACAACGAAACGAACCAGGATGCTGCCTGGTATTACCCAAAAACTTCGTATGCTGCTAAGCCCATTGAAGGATACGTGGCATTTTGGAAGGGTGTTGAGGTTATCGAATAAGGTATATTAAAAACAACTTAATAGTTTCTCTAGGTCAGATTCATTGTTGTAGTAATGAAAACTTACTCTAATCCCGTTACCTCGTTGGGAACAGATTATCCCGTTGTCTTTTAACTTCTGATATTGTTGAGAATCCCCTTTTAGATTAAAAATGTTTGAGTGTTCGGCGCGGTTTGCTACTGTTTTATCTAAAAGACCTTCTTCCGAAAAACGTAATTTTGCAAGATTTGACAGCTTTTTTATTTCTTCGGAAACACGCTCCATTCCTAATTGTTCAAAATTCAAAATTGATTGTTCCAGACTGCCGTAATTTAGCGTATCCTGATGTCCGGGTTCGAAGCGTTTAATAAACTCGATCTCATCTCTTTTACTAAATGCGGCTTCGGCCGAATTAAACCCGATCGTTTTAGGAATAATCTTATTATGCACTTCAGATTTTATCATTAAAAGTCCGTTGCCATAACCGGAAAGCATCCATTTATACGTGCTAGCGCCAAGAATATCTATCGCACTTTCAGAAAAATTAAAGTTAGTAGTGCCTAAAAACTGGGTTCCATCTGCTACCAGCAATAATTCCGGATGATAAGCCTTTAACTGATTTAAAAACTCGAAGTCTATTTTAATTCCGGAGGTATATTGAACAATACTAAATGCGAAGACATCGGGTTGATTCTCTGTGATCGCCTGATTTATGTTGTCCTCTAAATTTTCATCTACTTTCGCATAGCAAACTTCGAAATCACGATTCTCGACAGCCCAATTAACCGAAGGATAGTCCTTTTCCAGCAATAAAATCTTTGCACCCTTCGGAAACCCATCCATTAGCGTATTCATTCCAAAGGAAAAATTAGGAATTAACGCCACTTCATTTTCCGAAGCATTAAAAAAACGACAAACCGAGTTGCGAATAATTTTTAAATGTTCCCTATGCTTGTCCCTAAAAACACTTCCCCCTTCTAATAAATTCATATCATGCTGTCGTCGCCAATCGACCAAAGATTGGGATAACAATCCACAAGACGCAGTATTTAGGTAGGTGTACTTTTGTAAAACCGGGAATTCTTTTTTAAAATCTTTCATAAGTTTTTATACGATGCGACAAAAATTAGGTAAATTTACTAGTGTGTTAAATGTAACCAACTATGTTTTCAAAAACCAATAAAAACGAGAGAATCGATTCGGAGCAACGAGAACAATACGAATATGCACGAGCTCGAATAAAACAGAAGAAACGTTTGATGCAACATTTCATCGTTTTTTTAGTGGGTTCAATTTTATTGATCGTTATAAATCCAATATTAGGCTATGGCAACGAATTCTTTATTAAAGATTGGTTTGTATGGGCCATATTGATTTGGGCATTTCTGTTTTTAATTCACCTTTTCAATGTGCTTGTAATGAATACATTTATGGGAAAAGAATGGGAGGTACGTCAGTTGGAAATTCTTAAAGCCAAACAAGAAAAACGCATTGCCGAATTAAACAGGCAAGCTACTAAAGAGGTGACAACTGCCGAAGTAGCTAAAAAAAAAGCCAACGATCAACTACCTCCGGAACAGCTATGATCACAATGATTGCCGCCGCCGGCGAAAACAACGAATTAGGTCGTGACAATGAATTGGTTTGGCACTTGCCCGATGATTTTAAGCGCTTTAAGCAGCTCACCACAGGGCATCATATCATCATGGGGCGCAAAACCTTTGAGTCCTTTCCAAAGCTCTTACCCAACCGAACACATATTGTTATTACCAGAAATAAGAATTATCATCAACGTGGTGTGATTATAGTTCATTCTATGGAGGAAGCTCTAAATCAAGCAGGTAATGATGCACAACCTTTTATCATTGGCGGAGGTGAAATTTATAAAATTGGGTTAGAATTTGCCACTAAGATAGAACTAACTCGTGTTCATGGCACCTTTGATGCCGATGCATATTTCCCGGAGATCCCTCAAGACTCCTGGAAATTAATTTCTTCGGAAGAACACGAAAGAGACGAAAGACATGCTTATTCCTTTACCTATGAAACCTGGGTAAAATGATAAAATATCAATGAATTCCGTTGTCAAGGCTATAGCAAATGAAAATGAGCTCGATCTGGTTGCCGTAAGTCGACTTTCGGGGGGAGATATTAACGAGGTATTTTTATTGAATTGTTCTTCGGAAATCTATGTGGTAAAGATAAACAGCGCTTCACAATTCCCAATGATGTTTGAAACTGAAGCAAAAGGCTTAGAACTTTTGAAAGCTTCTGAAACCTTTACAGTCCCGGATGTTGTTGCTACTGGTGTCACTAATAACGAGGCATATTTACTACTTGAATACATTAAAACCGGACAACCTTCAACTAATTTTTGGTTAGATTTCGCCACCAATCTGGCAAATTTGCATCAAAAAACCAGGAGTTCTTTCGGACTAGATCATTCAAATTACATTGGAAGTCTGCCTCAATACAATTTTGACGAAACAACGGCAGCTGGTTTTTTTATTCAGCAACGTCTCGAACCTCAATTCAAAATGGCAAGTGACAGGGGCTATAAGTTTTCAAGTATAAATATTTTTTATAAAAATATTTCAGAAGAAATTCCAAATGAACCTCCTTCCTTAATTCATGGCGATCTTTGGAATGGCAACTATTTAGTTTCCGAAGCAGGAAAACCTGTACTTATTGATCCGGCGGCAGCCTTTGCCCCACGGGAGATGGATATTGCGATGATGCATCTTTTTGGAGGGTTTTCTACAACTCTTTTTCAAGCTTATCAAGAAATACATCCCATGGAAAAGAATTGGGAAGATCGAATTTCTCTTTGGCAATTGTATTACTTGTTAGTGCATTTAAATTTATTTGGCTCAGGCTACTTGAAACAAGTAGAAGCAATTCTCGCAAAATACCGTTAGACCTTAACAAAACTTTCTGTATTGTTTAATAAAGCGTTGGCTGTAAAAGTTTCTGTCACCCCGTATCTTTAAAATAAAAACTATGAGTACAAAGAATCTATACAGTGACGAAGCGAAAAAAAAATTGAAGGATATCGTTGAGGATATCAGTTATACTATGATGGTAACCGATCTTGGGAATCTCCCCTTGTCGGCTATCCCAATGGATACTAAAAAAGTGGATGAAAATGGTGATATTTGGTTTTTAAGTGGTGCCGATAGTGATCACAACTCCGATATTTTAAAAAATGGTGCCACGCAATTATTGTATAGTGGTCCGGGAGATAAGAAATTCCTCAGTGTTTATGGCAATGCAACAATTGTCGCCGATGATGAAATTATTGCAGACATTTACGAAAAGACAGATAATGCATACTTAAATGGGCCGGATGACCCAAATACCACGGCAATACGATTTACGCCTAAGGAAGCCGTGTATTGGGATAGTGACGAAAACACACTGAAGGTTTTATTTAAACTAGCCAAAGCGTCGGTTACGGGAGAAAACCAAGATATTGGAACCATGGGATCTTTGAAAATGTAGATTGACAAGCATTAAAATCGGTTGATAAATTCCTCTTTCTGAAGCTTCGGAAAGGGGATTATTTATTATATTTTTGTTGCGACACTAATCAGTTGGGCCTTTAACTAAAGGTTTACGAAATTAATTAAAAAAAATGAAAGCATATATATTTCCCGGACAGGGAGCACAATTCTCAGGAATGGGTAAAGACCTATATGATTCTTCTCCTAAGGCAAAAGAACTATTTCATCAGGCAAATGAAATCTTAGGTTTTGATATAACCAGGATCATGTTTGAAGGGACCGCAGATGAGTTAAAAGAAACTAAGGTAACTCAGCCGGCGATCTTTCTACATTCTACGATTCTCGCCGAAGTATTGGGAGATCAATTTAAACCGGATATGGTAGCAGGCCACTCCTTAGGTGAAATTTCTGCCTTAGTTGCGAACAGAACTTTAGCCTTTAGTGATGGCTTACAATTAGTTTATAAGCGAGCTCTTGCCATGCAAAAGGCTTGCGAATTAACTCCGTCAACAATGGCAGCGGTACTAGGGTTGGAAGATCATTTGGTAGAGGCCATTTGTGCAGACACTCCGGGAATTGTGGTGGCTGCAAATTATAATTGTCCGGGGCAACTTGTAATTTCGGGCGATGTTGATGCTGTTGGAAAGGCATGCGAATCACTGAAAGAAGCCGGAGCAAGACGTGCTTTAATATTACCTGTTGGTGGCGCATTTCACAGTCCGTTAATGGAACCGGCTCGAGAAGAATTAGCGGCTGCCATAGAAAGCACTGTATTTACTGAGCCTGCCTGTCCTATTTATCAAAACGTAAGCACTTTTGCTGTTACAGACCCTGCAGAGATAAAGAAGAACTTAATGTTTCAGCTTACGGCACCTGTAAAATGGACTCAAAGCATTCAGAATATGATCGCCGATGGCGCTACTGAATTTATAGAAGTGGGACCCGGTAATGTTTTACAGGGCTTAGTGAAGAAGATAAATAGAGATGCACAAACTTCGAAAGCAGAAATATAAGAACATTTAATGCTGTTGTAAAATAAAAAAGCCCTCAAATGAGGGCTTTTTTATTATGCGCTTAACCTGCATTCTTCACAATCTTTAATTTCTCCGTAATAGGTTTCACGGTACTTGTGAAGAGTTTTAAAGGGTATATTTAAAAACGTCTTTCGAATATAAACCACCTTTGCAGTTAACATTCCCATTTCTTGGGTAAAACGTTTCTCTTTCTTTGTTCTTCGTTTAATTTTTATCAGTTTCATCACCATTCTGTTTAGGCTGCAAAGAAACAGGTCTGAATGCTAAACATCTAAGAATAAGCGTTAAACCTTCGTTAAACCCATGTTAATTCTTGTAGATCACACCATCCTTCATGACGAATACAACATTTTCGAGAGTATTTATATTTACGGTAGGGTCTTCATCTACGGCAACTATATCTGCTAAAAAACCTGCGGCTAGTTGTCCGAGTTCATTCTCCATATCTAAAATCTTTGCATTGGTAAGGGTTGCAGATTTAATCGCAAACATTGGGGACCATCCTGTTTCTACCATATATCCAAATTCTTTGGCATTTTCGCCATGTGGAAAAACACCGGCATCTGTACCAAAAGCGATGTTCACACCTTCTTTTTGCACCATCTCAAAGGTTTTCTTCAGTTCGGCTGCGATCATTTCAATTTTAGGGAGAATTATCGCCGGATAATAATTTGGGACCTTCGCTTTATCGGCCACATAACGTCCTGCAGATAGTGTTGGAACCAGGTAGGTACCGTGTTCTTTCATTAAAAGCGCTGTATTTCGTTTCATCAATGATCCGTGCTCAATGGTAGTGACTCCTGCTTTTATGGCACGTTGCATTCCCTCATCGCCATGAGCATGAGCCGCAACATGCATTCCATATTCTTTTGCAGTTTTTACTATTTCATCTACTTCTTCTTGACTAAATTGAGCATTCTGACCATTTTTGCTTACGCTAAGCACACCTCCGGTGGCAGTGATCTTGATACAATCTGCACCATTCTTATATCGTTGTCTAACCGCTTTTCTAGCTTCTTCGGGACTATTAATTACTCCTTCGGCAGGACCGGGATCCCCCATCAAACTTTTTTTACGCCCGTTTGTTGGATCGGCATGCCCTCCCGTTGTTGCAATGGCTTTTTCGGCGGTAAAAATTCTTGGGCCTGGCACTTTACGCTTTTTAATCCCTTCCCTAAGAGCTACATTTACTCCACTCCCACCCAGATCACGCACCGTGGTAAAACCAGCCATGAGCGTTCTATTCGCAATTTCGGCTGCATTAAAAGCCACATCGGCATCGTTAAGGGTAAAAGTTTCTAAATATCTGGTAGGACTAGTCTCTCCTTCTATATGTACATGCATATCGATTAAACCGGGAAGCACCGTCTTAGATCTTAGATCGACTATAGTATCATCTTGATTTTTTCCTTCATAAAAGCCATCATCAATTCTTATAATTTTATTTTCTGAAACAACAACAGTCTTATTTAATAGTACCTTTCCGTTCTTAGTGTCGATAATCTTTCCGCATTGTAAATAAATATCCTGGGCGCTACTTCCGAAGGAAAAAAGAATGAGTATTAATAGTACTGAGTGTTTCATGATCTTATGTTTTAAATTATTGTAGTTCTCTTACTCTTTTCTCCCATTTCCATGCCGACAACAGAGCCTCTTCCATGGTTTTTTCGGCTTTCCAGCCTAATACATTATTTGCCTTACGGGTATCTGCATAGACTGCAACCACATCACCTGGGCGCCTATCTACGATCTTATAATTGAGTTTCTGATTGGTAACTTTTTCGAAAGCATTTACAACTTCTAATACCGAGCAGCCTCGTCCCGTGCCTATATTAAAAATTTCGGTATTAGATTCATTTTTAGAATCAATAAGTCTCTGAAGCGCTATTACATGAGCCTTTGCGAGATCTACAACGTGAATATAATCACGAATACAACTACCGTCTTCAGTTTCATAATCATCTCCAAAAACGGAAAGTTCATCCCTTACTCCGGCAGCTGTTTGTGTTATAAAAGGAACCAAATTTTGTGGAACTCCAACAGGCAGCTCGCCTATTTCGGCAGAGTGATGAGCCCCAATAGGATTGAAATAACGCAACGCTATGGCTTTTATATTCGAAACATTACAAACATCCCGAATGATCTCCTCACTTATCTGTTTGGTATTTCCATAAGGGGAAGCAGCTACCTTAATAGGTGCTTCCTCAGTTATAGGTAAGGTATCAGGTTCCCCATAAACTGTACATGATGAACTAAAAATAAAATTGTCGATCTTTCTGTTTTTGCATTCCTGAAGTAAGTAAACCAGTGTATTTATATTATTTTCATAGTACAAAAGAGGCTTTTCAACACTTTCTCCCACGGCCTTGCTGGCAGCAAAATGAATAACTCCCGAAATATCTTCATACTTCTCGAAGAAGGCAGCAACATCTTGTTTTACTCTTAGGTCTAACCGCTCAAATTTAGGCGGAACTGAAGTAATATTGGTGATCTTAGTTAAAACACCTATCGAACTGTTCAATAAATTATCAACTATAATGACCTCATAACCTGAATTTTGCAATTCAACAACCGTATGGGAACCTATGTAACCTAAACCCCCTGTAACAAGTATCTTTTTCATAATTAATTAAGATAATCACGATTGTTATTTAGTAACGAAATCAATTACCTTTTCTGTTATAAATTCAATTTGTTCGTCGTCCAATTCGGTATGCATGGGTAAAGAAATAACTTCTTTGACCAATTGATTGGTCACTTTAAAATCTTTTTCATTATATCTCTCGTCACGATAAGCCTTTTGCAAATGCAAAGGAATTGGATAATAGACTCCGCATGGAATCCCATTTTCATTTAAATACCTGACCAATGCATCTCTATCCGAATTTAAAATTCTAAGTGTATATTGATGAAAAACATGACAATCGCAAGTATCACATATTGATTTTCCCGCATCACAAAACCCGGTAGGCGTTATTATATCGGGAATGTCTGCAAAAGCTTTTGTGTACTTTCGCGCAGCATTTCTTCTAGCATCATTATACGCATCTAAATTTGGCAATTTCGCTCGTAAAACAGTGGCTTGAATAGAATCTAGCCTCGAGTTAACGCCCACCACATCGTGATGATATCTCTCGTACATCCCGTGATTTACTATACCTCGTATGGTATGAGCAAGTTCATCGTCATTGGTAAAAATTGCACCCCCGTCACCGTAACATCCTAAATTTTTTGAAGGAAAGAAAGAAGTTGACGAAACATGACCTATCGCACCGGTTTTTTTCTTAGTACCATCTTTAAACGTATAATTGGCTCCAATTCCCTGAGCATTGTCTTCTATTACATAGAGATCATGCTTTTTAGCAAGATCCATAATCTCCTCCATATTAGCCGCCAGACCAAACAAATGTACAGGAACAATCGCTTTAGTTTTTGGGGTAATAGCTCTTTCTATAGCAGCTACATCTATATTAAAATTGATTGGATCTACATCTACCAACACAGGAGTTAATTGTAATAGAGCGATCACTTCTACAGTAGCCGCAAAGGTGAAATCGGCTGTAATCACCTCATCTCCGGGTTGTAGTCCCAATCCCATCATTGCAATTTGCAAGGCATCGGTTCCATTGGCACATGGAATAACATGTTTTACATTTAAGTAGTCTTCCAATTCCTTTTGAAATTGATGAACTTCCGGTCCGTTGATAAACGCTGTGGATTCTATTACTTCAATTACCGAGGAATTGATCCTATCCTTAATATGTTCGTATTGGCCTTTTAGATCGACCATTTGAATTTTTCGCATAAAATGTCTTGAAAATTGTTAATATGGTAGCGTAAATTTACGAAAAATAGAAGACGGCAGACAACGTAATTTGATCATTCCTAAATTGTAGAAAGAAATAGCACCATTCCTACCATAAAAATTATCGAATTATAAAAGTGGAGTTGAAATTTGGTATTTTAGCAACTTATGCGAATTCTGTATTCCATTTTAACCTACATCGCTTCAATTGTTCTATGGATAGGACAGTTCTTTAGCTTGAAACTAAGGAATTTTGTCCAGGGTAGAAAGACGGTCTATTCACAGTTGCGTGCTGCGTTGCCCGGTAACGATAAAACAGTTTGGTTTCATTGTGCTTCATTGGGTGAATTTGAACAGGGCTTTCCTATTATGGAAGCCTTCAAAAAAATGCTTCCTGATTATAATATTGTGGTTTCCTTTTTCTCACCGTCCGGATTTGAGGTAAAGAAGAATTCCCCAATTGCCAACACAGTAGTCTATTTACCTCTGGACACCCCAAGTAACGCTACTAAGTTTATAAATATCCTAAATCCGTCACTTGCAATCTTCGTAAAATATGAATTCTGGCCAAACTATTTATTCGAGCTGGATAAGCGCAAAATACCGGTATTGTTGGTTTCAGGCCTGTTTAGGAAGCAACAGATTTTTTTTAAGCCTGCTGGTAGTTTTATGAGAAAGGCGCTAAAGACTATTGATCACTTTTTTGTACAGAATACTTCTTCGGAAGAACTACTAAAAAGTATCCAGATAGAAAATGTCACTTTAAGTGGAGACACCAGATTTGACAGAGTCTCTCATCAAATAGAACAAGACAATACCATCAACGAAATTGAAGAGTTTAAAGGAAATTCCTTATGTGTAGTCTGCGGAAGCACATGGCCTGAAGATGACGCCGTCTTACTCGATTTTATAAATATGTCTTCAAAAAATATAAAATTCGTTATTGCACCGCATAAAATTGAAAGATCGAAAATTGAAGCTCTCAGGAATAATTTGACAAAGAGATCTGTGTTGTTTTCTGAAATCTCTTCCGAAGAAAATCTAAAAAGCTCTAATATTTTAATCATTGATAATGTAGGGATGCTCTCAAAAATATATAGCTATGCCGATATTGCTTATGTTGGAGGCGCTATGGGAACTACAGGACTCCATAACATTTTAGAGCCGGCTACCTTTGGTATTCCCATAATTATTGGCAAAAACTACAGTTCGTTTCCTGAAGCCATCCGACTCCGGAAAATAGCAGGTTTGTTTTCTGTTTCTAACAAAATGGAATGCACAGAAATACTTACAAAACTCACAGAAAACCATTCGTTTAGACAAAAGACCGGAATGATATGTGAACATTTCGTAAACAGTAATACCGGTGCTACAAAAAAGATCTTAGAACATATTTCAGACTTACACAAGAACGGGGCTATTTAAAGAGGTGAATCTGTCAAATTCGTATTTTATTAAAACTTTAATAAAACTTTACGAAATACAAATGTTAATAATCGTATGTTTGTTCAATAATTTAACACATATATTATTAATATGAAAAATTTAGCATTTATTGCTTTAGCATCTTTACTAATCGGGACGACCTTTACTTCTTGCCGTGACAATAAAGAAAAGTCGGAAAAAGAAGAAATCATTCAGGAAATGAAAGATGAAGGCGCAGAAGTTAAAATTAAAGAAGATGATAGCGATGTAAAAATCAAAATGGAGACCGACAATAAAGAAGTTAAAATTAAAGAGGATGATGGTGATACTAAAATCAAAATTGATAACGACAACTAATTCATAATTTACCCTCTATTCTAAAAAAGCGATTCAAGAAGAATCGCTTTTTTTATGTATTCAAACTATTGATCTGCCCTTTTAACTCTTGCATTGATTGCTGTAACTGTCTCAGCAAAGTACTGTCGTTAGGCTCATCAATTCCAAAGGTAAGTTTACTATTTACCAACCATAACTCCTGAATATCGTTTACTTCTACATCTATAGGCAAATATTCAACATTTAATGAAATAAGCCGTACTTTCCCGGGGGAGTTTGGCACTTTTTGAAGTTTCTTTACCAATACCGAATCCTTTAAAACCACAATGTAAATCTTGCTATCGGTAGCTTCGGCAATACTGGGCACTGCTCGCCCTAAAACCCATTCATTGGGCCTAATATTTGGCAGCATACTATCTCCTTCCACTTGAAATCCTCGATACGAGGCGTTTCGATATTCCGGCAAAGGGATATTAAAAGCAGGCAAAGTTTCGTACCATTCCACATCTTGAATGTTGTGAGGGTAACCGGCAGCCGCCTTCTGATTTACCAAGAGAATTGTTTCGTTTTCTTCAGAATCTAATGTGATCACCTTCGGACTCACATCTCCTCCATTGATATCAACATATTGTGTGAAACTCTGACCAAAAAGCCATAACGGATTGATATTATACTTTTGCAGAAGCAACATTACCACTTTACCCGAAAGCTTAGTCTTTCCACGTTCTATATCTGCTGTACTTGAACCAATATCAAGTAGTTCGGCAAACGCCTGCTGTGTCATACGCTGTTCTTCTCGCACTTTTTTAAAACGCCTGGCCTCGATTGAAAGTTTCGTATCCATACTCAAAGATATACAATCTAGGAAATAATCCAAATAAATTTTGGATATATTCCCATTATAATGGATTTATTCCATAATTTTGTCATAATTCCAAATCAATGTTATGAATTTTGACCGAATCAAAGAGAAATTAAACATTCTCGCTGATGCAGCTAAGTACGACGTTTCCTGTTCTTCCAGTGGAAGCAAACGCACTAATAAAAACAAAGGTCTCGGCGATAGTAGCGGTATGGGAATTTGCCATACCTACACCGAAGACGGCCGCTGTGTTTCTCTTTTAAAGATCCTTTTAACCAATCATTGTATTTTCGACTGCGCCTACTGTGTCACACGAAAGAGCAATGATATAAAAAGAGCCGCTTTTAAAGTACAGGAAGTGGTGGATCTCACCATAAACTTTTACCGAAGAAATTACATAGAGGGACTATTTCTTAGTAGCGGAATCTTTAAGAATCCTGATTATACTATGGAGCGACTTATTCTGGTTGCTAAAAAACTAAGGGAAGAAGAAAACTTTAATGGCTACATTCATTTGAAATCGATTCCGGGAGCCAGCGATGAACTCATGCGTGAAGCAGGTTTATACGCAGATAGATTGAGTGTAAACATTGAAATCCCTTCCGAAAAAGGATTGAAACTACTAGCACCGGATAAAGACAGGAAAGATTTTATTCAACCTATGGAAAAGGTGAAAAACGAGATCATTCAGTATAAAAATGAAAAAAAATTAATAAAGAGCACGCCTATCTACGCTCCTGCCGGTCAAAGCACACAAATGATCGTTGGAGCCAGTGGGGAAACAGATGCGGAGGTTATGTACACTTCTGCTCACTTTTATAAAAAATTTAATTTAAAACGCGTGTACTATTCGGGGTATATTCCTATTAGTTACGATCCAAGGTTGCCAGGTATTGGAACTCAAGTTCCTCTCCTTAGAGAAAATAGGCTTTACCAAACCGATTGGCTTCTTAGGTTTTACGGATTTGATGTTCGAGAGTTATTGAATAAAGAAAATCCTAATTTAGAAACAGATATTGACCCAAAACTTAGTTGGGCGTTGCGAAATTTAGACCAGTTTCCGGTTGACGTAAACAAGGCAGACAAAAGAACACTGGCGCGAATCCCGGGAATCGGGATGAAGTCGGTACATAAAATAATAAGCGCAAGGCGTTTTAGAAAACTTAATTGGGACCATCTCAAGCAAATAGGAATCGCTTTTAATCGTGCCAAATATTTTATGGTTTGTGATTCCAGAGATTTTGAATCGAAAGATCGTACTGCAGCCCAAATTAAAGGGCTTATTCTTCAAAATTCGAAAAGTAAATTTTCAACCCTTTACAGTTCACAACTCAACTTGTTTGACTCCAACCCGACTCTTTCACAATGATGCATACATTAGTTTATGACGGTTCATTTGACGGATTATTAACTGCGGTCTTTGAATCTTACGAACTTAAATATAAGAAGGCTACTATCATAAGATCTTCTTTAGCTTCGGAAAACTTATTTGATTCTACACACTCTGTAATTACAGATAAAGATAAGTCGGAGCGAGTATGGACCGCCATTAAAAAGAAATGCACCTCTGAAGAAAGGACCCGACTCTTTAAAGCCTATTTAAGCGAGCTTCCGGAGATAGATACTACAATTCTTGATTACCTTCGATTGGTTTTCTCTTCGGAAGGCAAAATCGATACCAACTATGCACATCCTTCGGTATTAAAATTAAGTAAGGTAGCAAAAATGGTAAGTAGAGAGAAGCACCGTATGGATGCGTTTGTAAGGTTTCGATTGACAAAAGACAATATCTACTTTGCTACTATCGAACCGGATTTCGACGTACTTCCTTTAAATCTAAAACATTTCAGAAATAGATATGCTGATCAAAAATGGATCATTTATGATGTGAAACGAGCTTATGGGTTGTTTTACGATCTGGAACGCGTCGAAACTATCGAAATTACTCTCGATAAAAATTTAAATTCCCATTCACAAAAAGCGATCTATTTAACCCCGGAAGAACTTCAGATTGAGGAACTATGGCAAAATTATTTTAAAAGCACCAACATTAAATCTCGAGCAAATATGAAATTACATATAAAGCACGTTCCGAAGAGGTATTGGAAATATTTAAGTGAAAAGCATTTAATCAAAAAAAATTAATTAATTTTAACACTTATTAATCACAAACCCTATCAACAATGAAAAAAGTTATTTTAACATTTGCTTCTATTTGTTTAGTTGCCTCGATCTATTCATGTAGAGAAACTAAAGAAGAAAAAGCAGAAGACGCTATGGAACAAGCAGCAGACGATGTAGAAGATGCAATGGATGATGCAGGAGATGCTATTGAAAATGCAGCTGAAAAAACTGGAGATGCCATTGAAAACGCAGCAGAAGAAACTAGTGACGCTGTCGAAAATGCAGCTCAGGAAGTTGAAGACGAAGTTAAAGGTAAGGACGACAATTAATCAGTCCCTTATTAATCAAACTAAAAATCCTTCATAATTATGAAGGATTTTTTTTATTCCTATACGAAACAAAAGTCTACCTAAATTAAGGTAAAACATCCTTTTGCGAAATAATGAATTGCTAAATTCATTATTTTTATAGAAACCTTCTAATTATTTAAAATTGAAACAACGAGAATTTCTAGCGCCATTTAAAATTGAAAGTTCAAAATGGCTCGTTTACATAATTATCTATTTTATATGGGGCATGGGGATGAACACTTTTGGTGAGTGGGCCGAAATAGCGAAATTCACTCATTGGTGGCAAGTAATTACCTGTTATATTATTTACATGGTACCCTTATCAATTTTCTTAACACAGTTCTCCTATTTCAACCAATACGCATATGGCTTGATCGCAATGGGACTTTTAGAGTTCAGCGGTTACGCTCTTGAAACCTCCTACGTATACCCTAACAACCTTTTAATCAATTGGTTTGGTCCGTATACTTTTGCGTTAATTATGACACTATTTTTCGCAACATACTTTCCATTAGGAAATTATGTTGTAAATTGGATACATGGAAAAATGTTAATAATTTTTGTAAAAAAAAACTTACAAAAGTAGGGAAAACAAAAAAAATTATCAATAGGGTAAATTATCTATTATCAGCTTAGGTTTGTCACGTAATAAATCTATAAAACGTTTACCCATGAAAAAATTAATGTTTATTTTCGCTTTACTTGCATTAGTAGCAAGTTGTACCCCAGAATCTTTAGTTACAGATGAGCAACAACTCGATAAAGATAAGTACGAGATACCGCCAAACGGATAGAAAGAAAGCACTCATAAAAGGGGTGTTGCTATCATTATTATTGATAGCAACACCTTTTATATTTTACATCTACAAGTATGCACCTTCCGAAAGTAAAGAATGGGAAACCATCTTTGGAACAATAACAGCCAGAGGGTTTAGTAATGTTCAAACCTTTATGCATGCAACCTTCACCAAATTTACTTTTGTACTAATAACCGGAATGTGGTTCTTAACATCTTCCAATTGGTGGAAATTTGCAATTCTTGTTCCCTTCACAATGTTTTTATTCCAGTTTATTGGAGTTCTGAATTATGAACTGCAATATATTGATGAGTTTGATTTTTGGTATTCACTACCAATCATTCTTCCTATACTCTTTTTCCTTATTTACATCTCTGTTCGAATCAGTAAACGCGAAAGCCTGTCAACAGATCTTAAGAGTGAAGTAGATGACGAAATCAAAAAAATGCTTAGCGACGAACTTTAAGATATAAAAAAAGCCCCCAAATTGGGAGCTTTTTGTACAGAAGACGGGACTTGAACCCGTACGGACATTACTGTCCACTGGATTTTAAGTCCAGCGTGTCTACCAATTCCACCACTTCTGCATTGGTATTTCATTATATTATGAGTGAAAAACGGGATTCGAATACTGACGCTTTGGTCAGCATCGTGACATTCCGTCTTA
>CAXBES010000016.1:0-97383 GCA_963974915.1 uncultured Ulvibacter sp.
GTTTACACCGGAATTAATTTTAGGAAATACCGATGTCTCGTTAGAAACCATTGCTGTATATCCAAATCCAACGCAAGATATATTAAACATCGCATCTCCTGTTTCCGAAGTAAAACAAGTAATGATCTATGATGTGAGAGGAAGACTTGTAGTAACAGCTGGATTTTCAAACAAAACGGTCCAGCTAGATCTTTCTGAGCTTAACAGTGCCTTATATTTTGTGGAAATTACAACCCAGAATGGTAAGGTTACAAAAAGAATTACAAAGCAATAATTAGCAAGTTAAGTTATGCAGCCTTTTTACCCGAATCGTGAATTTAAATTTTTAAAAGAAGTTTTTATTGATTTGGAACGTCCTTTCAAGCCTAAGCGACTTATTGATATGGAGTTCGAAGAAAAGATAAAAGAGGTTGCCTAATTAAAAAAAACCGTCTATTGTGGGGAATAGGCGGTTTTTTAATTTTTAGAAGGATTAGTTTTGTTAGAGAATACCCACATCAACAAGACACTTGCGCATCATTTGATAGGTTCTTTCAATATCGTCATCTAATCCAATGGAAAAACGAATAAGTCCGTCGCTTAACCCCATCTCTTTTTGTTCATCTTCAGGAATCTCTGAGGAAGTTGACGACCCCGGAGCACTAAATAGTGTCTTATAGAATCCAAGACTAACTGCCAAATAACCCAGGTTTCTTTCTTGCATTAACTCCATTACTTCATTAGCTTTTTCAAGGCTTCCCACATCTATAGTTAACATGCCTCCATATCCATAATCTGAATTCATCATACTTTTATAGAGCTCATGTCCGGGATGTGAAGTTAATCCGGGATACACCGTTTTAAGTCCGTCCCCTTCAAATTTATTCGCTAAGAATAACGCATTTCTACTGTGTTGTTTCATTCTAATATGCAGGGTTCGCATATTTTTTAAAATTGATGCGGCTCGTAAGCTATCCATAGATGCCCCCAGTAACATACATGCGCCATCGTTAACATTCCGCAGGGAATCAATTAACTCCTGACTGCCGCAAACAACTCCACCCATAGTGTCACTACTACCATTTATAAATTTGGTAAGGCTGTGCATCACCACATCGGCACCTAATTTGGCAGGTGAAATTTGAAGTGGAGAAAAAGTATTATCGACTAAAAGTTTAATTCCGTGTTTTTTTGCGATCTTCGAAAGTGCTGCTATATCTGCGATTTCCAGCAACGGATTACTCACACATTCGCAAAAAATTATTTTCGTTTTATCTGTTATTGCGGCTTCAACGCTTTCTAATTTGGTGATATCTACAAAGGAGGTGTTTATTCCCAAACGTGGAGTGAAATTTTTAAGGAAGGCATATGTACCTCCGTAAATTGTTCGGCTGGAAACGATATGATCTCCTGTCTCACAAAACTGAAGAATTGTTGGGGTTATAGCTCCCATTCCGCTAGCGGCTACATTAGCGGTTTCTGTACCTTCCATTGCTGCCAGGGCTTCTCCTAAATATAGATTAGAAGGTGTGGTGTGTCTAGAATACAGGTAGCATCCATCAGCATTACCTTCAAAAGTATCGAACATTGTTTTCGCAGAAAGAAAGGTATATGTGGAAGAATCGGAAATGGATGGATTTACACCACCAAACTCTCCAAAGTATTGAAGGTCTTGTATTTTGTTAGCGGGTTTAAAGTCTTTCATCTAAATTGAGTATTATTAGTAACATCAAATATTAAAATATATAAACAATTTATCAATGTATTGATTGATATTCAGTAAATAAGTTTATGATATGCGTTTTTATTAGAATAAAAATCATAATTTCACAGTTGTAAAATGTTTTTATAGAAAATTTTTCAGAATGAATTTAGATAAGATCGATAAGGAACTTTTGAAACAGCTTCAGAAGGATTGCAAACAAACCAATAAAGAGCTTTCTTCTAAACTGAATTTGTCGGTAACGGCAATTTATGAGCGAATAAAGAAATTAGAACGTGAGGGAGTGATCACAAATTATGTTTCGCTTCTAAACAAAGAAAAAGTAGGATTGGGATTTGTAGTTTTTTGTCAGATAAAACTTGCTCAGCACTCCAGAGAGTATCTAACTAAATTTGAGAAAGAAGTAACAAAGTTAGAAGAAGTTTTAGAATGCTTTCACGTAAGTGGCGAATACGATTATTTGTTAAAGGTATTGGTACGAGACATGGTGCATTTTCGTAGTTTTATGGTGACAAAACTTACCACGATCCAGCATATTGGAAGTACTCAAAGTTCTTTTACGATCAGTGAAGTGAAGAATTCGACAGCTCTAAACATAAATTAATGATAAGAACCAAAGCTTTTAAAGCAATCGAATTACTGCTGTTATTCGTACTCATTCCTTTAAGCTATGTTCTTAATTATCCGTTGATTCTTAAGGCAGCTTTTGCTATAGGCGGATTTGTTTATATTTTATGGATACTCAAGAAGGATGAAAATATATCATTTAAAATAGCATCGAATGTAAATTGGAAAGTCTTCTGGGAACGACTTCTGGTAACATTTTTAGCTGTAATCTTGTTAACAACTTTATATGTTTTTACACAAGAGCCTGCAAATTTATTTTTTGTTCCATTTAATAAACCGGGATTATATTCTGCAATTCTCGTGATATATACTTTTTTCTCTGTTTGGCCGCAGGAGATTATTTATAGAACCTTTTTTTTGAATAGATACCGAGAACTTTTCCGAAGCAAATCTTTATTAATTTTTATAAATGCACTTGTTTTTTCACTAGCACATTTTTTCTTCAGAAATACTCTGGTACTAGTACTTACTTTCTTAGGTGGAATTATATTCGCTCTTACCTATTTAAAATTTAAATCGACTACATTGGTTTGCATTGAGCATGCTGTTTATGGCAATTGGTTGTTTACCGTAGGAATGGGAGGGATGCTTGGTTTTCCCGGAATGGACGCATCGGTTTAGATATAATCTGGTGCTGAGATTTTTTGAGAGTAACTTTTAAACACTAAACTTTTATACTCACATGGAGAATCGTAACTTTGCATTACAATTCTGAATGTTGAAATTAATATAAAATACTTTCTCGTATGTCAAAATATGATGTTGCAATTATCGGTTCCGGTCCCGGAGGTTACGTCGCAGCGATTCGTTGTGCACAACTCGGTATGAAAACCGCATTAATAGAAAAATACAGCACCCTGGGGGGTACATGTTTAAATGTTGGTTGTATTCCAAGTAAGGCCTTGTTGGATTCCTCACATCATTATGAAGACGCAATGAAGCACTTTGAGAAACATGGAATTGAGATACCGGGGGAGGTGAAAATTAATTTTAAAAAAATGATAGAAAGAAAACAAGCCGTGGTTGATCAAACTACAGGCGGGATAGATTTCTTGATGAAAAAGAATAAAGTAGATGTTTTTACAGGCACCGGTGCCTTTAAAGATGCAACACATGTTGTTATTTCTTCGGAAAAAGGAGATGAAACCATTGAAGCTAAAAATATTGTTATTGCAACCGGAAGTAAACCTTCGTCTTTGCCTTTTATAAAAATTGATAAAGAGAGAATTATTACTTCAACTGAAGCATTAAAGTTGAAGGAAATTCCGAAACACCTTATTGTAATTGGAGGAGGGGTTATTGGTCTTGAACTCGGACAAGTGTACAGACGCTTAGGTTCTGAAGTATCGGTAGTTGAATTTATGGATAGAATTATTCCAACTATGGATAGTGCTCAGAGTAAAGAGCTAACTAAAGTGATGAAAAAACAGGGAGTAAAATTCTACGTTTCTCATAAGGTTTCGGCAGTTACAAAGAAAGGAAAAGAAATTACTGTTACAGCTACTAATAAAAAAGATGAAGAAGTAACCTTTAAAGGGGATTACTGTTTGGTTTCTGTAGGAAGAAGACCTTATACAGATGGTTTGAATGCTGAGAATGCCGGGGTAAAGATAACAGAACGCGGAATGATTGATGTTAATGAACATTTGCAATCCAATGTAAGTAATATATATGCCATTGGAGATGTAATTAAGGGAGCAATGTTAGCACATAAGGCTGAAGAAGAAGGAGTATTTGTTGCCGAAACGATCGCGGGACAAAAACCACATATCGATTATAATTTAATTCCCGGTGTAGTTTATACCTGGCCGGAAGTCGCATCGGTTGGAAAAACGGAAGAGCAGCTAAAAGAAGCAGGAGTAGCATACAAATCGGGGCAGTTTCCAATGCGAGCCTTAGGGCGTTCGAGAGCAAGTGGAGATACTGATGGCTTTGTAAAGATCCTTGCAGATAAAGCCACAGATGAAGTTCTAGGGGTTCATATGGTAGGTGCGCGTGTAGCCGATCTAATCGCGGAAGCGGTAACAGCGATGGAATTTCGTGCTAGTGCTGAAGATATTGCTAGAATGAGTCACGCTCATCCTACATACGCAGAAGCAGTTAAAGAAGCTGCTCTTGCAGCGACAGACGATAGGGCTTTGCACGTCTAGTTTATACAAAACGTACGAAAAAAAAACATCCTGTTATAATCAGGATGTTTTTTTTGTATCTTTAAGTAAACAATTAATACTTCTAACCATGAGAAAATATTATTTTTTGCTGGTAATCTGTTTGTCATTTATGAAGGTAAATGCCCAATTCGATATTTATGAAGATTTTGAATACGAATCCGGAGAACCTTTTGGTGATTGGTGGTACGATTGTCCTTCGCTATGTCCAATAATAGGAGATGGTACCGCTCATAGTGGAACGAAATCTGCTATAATTGATTTTTCTAGCCCTAACGGTATCTCCTTAGATTTTGGAGATAACAGTACTTATGCAGATATAGATCTTTTGTTTTACATGTATATTCCTACGAGTAAGGAAGCATACTTCTATTTTGACGAAGATTTAGCTACAGCAGGAGGTTCTAATTTTGTCGTAGGGCATTTTTATTTTAATGAAGGTGGGGCATCCCCCGGATCAGGAATTATTAAGGATAATTACACGCCTTCCGGAAGTGAGTTTACTTTTAACTATCCCGAAGATGAGTGGTTTCCTGTAAATTTTACCGCGGAAATAAATGAAGTGAATGGCGATACTTGGGGCTTAAATGTGAATGGCACGCAGGTTGTTCCATATGGTACGCCCCTAAATGATATCGATAATAATGATATTGATAATTTTGGTGGAATGGCTTTCATTCCGGCTAGTCCTGAAACTGAATATTATATCGATACGATTAATTTTACGGACGTGATTTTGAGTATAGAAGCTTCAGATTACTCGAAATTTTTAATATATCCTAACCCAGTGAAATCAGAATTGTATATAGATTCTGAGTTTCCGGTTATTAGCGCTCGTATTTATTCTCTAAATGGCATAGTTGTTAGCGAAACATCTTCCGTAGAACAAATAGATGTTTCGGGATTATCTGCAGGGATCTATTTCGTTGAAATAGAAAACTCTTCGGGAAAGATGGTTCAGCAATTCGTAAAAAAATAAATAAATTTATCGATCGCATATGAACTAACGATCCACTAATTACTCACAGTTACTCTTCAGTTTTTATTTGCCAAATCGATAGTAAATGGAGATAATGATAGATTTGTATAAAGTCTTTCGCATCACACATACTAAAGTAGCGACTTATTAGACGGCTAACTAATGTGGTTTAAATTTGTATAATTAAAAAAAACCACTAGCTGTTAACTAATGGTTCTTGTATTAATCAAATGTTGGGAAATGATTAATAATATTTTAATCAATCACTGTGATCTTCCAGTTTTTGATCGCTGGGTTAATTACACTCCCGGTAGTATTAAACATTCTCACTGTTACCGTATTTGCAGCACTTACATAACAACTCCATATTAGACCTGCTTCAATACTACCATCTGGTGAACAATTACATGAATTACTTGTTTTCGCACCCGAAATGGTTACGGTGCTTTCTACAGTACTTCCCGATGAAATTCCCGGAAAGTTAATACTCGATGTGTTTGCATATCCTTTTAGAAGAACCTGTCGGCTGGCATTTGGAGTAAAATAGAGGTTTGAACCATCAAATTCCATGGCACCGGCTTCCGGAGTTGATAAATTAGTTCCGGATGTAAATTTTAAAGGTGCAGAGTTGGCTGTTGCAGAACCCGCTCTTACATGAATTGTAGCGGTTGGATTTGGTTCGGTGAATCCAACATTTCCATTGCTTCGTACGGATAGGCGTTGCACCTGACTTACAGATCCTTGCGGGGTTGTGTTAATAATAAATTTTGAAGGTGTGCTCCCGGGGGTAGCAACTCCGTCCATATAGAAACGAAATCCACCATTCTCTCTTATCGCTGTTCCATCATGAGTCTTAACGATAAATGAACCTATCTCACCATCTGCGGCCAACGCTGTTGGTACATCCAATGTTCCTCCTGTGTTATACAAGATAAAATTAGGGGGATTAGTATTTGCACTTGTAATTTGAAAATCGTTATCACCGGGGCCTCTAAATTCAAACCTTTCTACCGGGTCACTTGTACCAAAACCAATTCTTCCATCGTCAGTTATAACCATATCAGTACCGGTGAGTTTGGCTCTTGTTGCATAAATTAAGTCATCACCAGAGCTATTTGTTCCGGCTTTCCATTCTTCAGCACCAATATTGATCCATTTTTTAGGAGTGTCGTCCCAATAATAGAAACCTTTGTCGTTTGTTCCTACAGCGTTTGATAAGAATATTAACATTCCATCCTGAGAAAAACTTGGATTTACAGCTGGGAAAATTGAAACTCTGGGAATTAAAATTCCATCCTTGTTGGAAGGGGCTACAGCACTCGATGCTTCAATATCCAATAATCCGTTTGGAGAAGTGGTGTTAATTCCAACTTGGGCATGCGAGGGAATTAAAGCACATAGCAATAACGCGAATAATGCGAGGGTCATATTTTTCATAAGTAGGAGATAATTTGGGGTTATCTTGAGGCAAATCTATATAGAAAAAACAGACGGTTATAAATTTTAACATGCTGTAATACAGCATATTCGTTGATTAACATTAAAATATCGATAAACTACCAAATTTGGTAGTATTATTAGTACAAAATATGGTCATAATACCGAGAATTATGGCTTAAGTGAGATAGAATACCGATATCAGCGTGTGCTTATTACTCACTTTTTTTTAGCTAAATTTTAATATTAATGTGTCAATACCTTAATTATTCCCTCTGTTTTCTTCGGAAAGCTTCGCGAAAAAAATCGATATATTTACTGATTTAAATTTCTATAATGTCAAGTGTTTTATTTTTTGATTTTTTTTTCAGAATTGAATCTTATTTATTTGTTTAACAATACCAATGAGGATAACGAAAGACTATGAGTGCCTTATAACCGATTCCCTAAAAAGGAATATTCTTTTGTGGGCACAACAGTATGAAGATATTGTATGGCTAGATTCAAATAATTATAAACAAGAGCATCAAACCTATAAAGCAATTTTAGCTGTAGATGGTTTTACCTCCATTAAAACCGATTTTCAGAATGCTTTTAGGGACCTAAAAGAGTATCAATCTCAAACCCGTGATTGGTTGTTCGGGTATCTCACCTACGATCTGAAAAATGATGTTGAGAGATTAGAATCTAAGAATTTTGATGGATTGGATTTTGCAGATCTATACTTTTTTCAACCTAAGAAAGTGTTTCTATTCACAGAAAGTCAGGTTTCAATTAGATATCTGAATATGGTCGATGACGAATTGGAGGGAGATTGGGACGAAATAGTGAACTATGAAGATAAAAGCGAAAAACTTTCGCCGGAAGCTGTCAAAATAAGCTTGCGCACGAGCAAAGATTCGTATTTTGATAAAGTAGCCCGGATGCTTCAGTATATTCATCGTGGAGATATCTATGAAGCAAATTTTTGTCAGGAGTTCTTTTCAGAAGGCATTCCTATAGATCCGCTCGAAACATTTATGCATCTCAATAAGATTTCGTCACCTCCTTTTGCAACTTTTTTAAAGACCGATAAGCACTATGTGCTTTCTGCCTCTCCCGAACGGTATCTCAAGAAAAATGGTAAAACAGTAATTTCGCAGCCTATAAAAGGAACAGCTAAACGTTTAGATGATAAAAAAGAAGATCAAAAATTAATTGATGTCTTAGAAAATGACCCTAAAGAACGAAGTGAGAATATCATGATCACGGATCTTGTTAGGAATGACCTTTCCAGATTTGCGGAGAAGGGAAGCGTTGTCGTGGAGGAGCTTTGTAAAATATATACGTTCGAACAAGTGCATCAAATGATTTCTACCATAAGTTGCACGGTTGCGAATGAGATACATCCCGTCGATATTATTCATAATACATTCCCTATGGGAAGTATGACGGGTGCGCCAAAAATTTCGGCTATGAAGATAATTGAAGAGCTCGAAGATGCTAAACGCGGTGTTTACAGTGGTGCGATTGGATATTTTGATCCAAACGGCGATTTTGATTTTAATGTTGTGATACGCAGTATACTTTACAATAGCGAAAATCAATATGTGAGTTATTCGGTGGGTGGTGCAATTACCGCCAAATCAATTCCTGAAAAGGAGTATGAAGAATGTCTTATTAAGGCGAAAGCAATGAGAGAAGTTTTAGAGCGATAATCGGGTTAATCATTCTCTTTTAATCACATTATTCGATGCCTAATCGTTAAGTTTGTATGTTGTAAAAAAACCTGATAGTGCAAGAAGAATTTAGTACTCATATTAACAAAAACCTCTCTTTTCTAAAGGAAAGTAAATTGCTTATCGCCTGTAGTGGAGGGCTGGATAGTGTTGTTTTAGCTTCCTTATGTAAAAGTCTAAATCTTGATTTTGCCCTTGCACATTGTAATTTTTCGCTACGCGGAAAGGAAAGCGACGGGGATGAAGAATTTGTTATGAGTTTGGCTGAAAAATATTCGGTTCCGGTCTTTACCGAAACTTTCGACACCAAAAAATATGCGAAAGACAAAAAACTATCCACCCAAATGGCAGCACGGGAGTTACGTTATAACTGGTTTGAGGAAATTTTAAAAGATTTTGAGTACGACTATTTGCTCACGGCACATCATGCCGATGATGATCTTGAGACATTTCTAATTAATCTTTCGAGGGGTAGCGGGTTAAGAGGCTTAACCGGGATCAACACCATCAATGATAAAATCGTTCGTCCGTTGCTTTCTTTTAACCGACAAACAATATTAAAGCGTGCCAAGGAGACCGGGTTATATTGGAGAGAAGACAGCAGCAATCAACAAACAGATTACCTTCGTAATAACCTTCGGTTGAATGTGATTCCGTCATATAAGGAATCTGTAAAAAGTCTGTTGCCTAATTTTCAGAAGACCATCGCTAATCTTCGTGCTTCTCAGGGTCTGGTAGAAGATTATATGGCATTGGTGTACAACTTGTGTATTGAAGAGGTTTCCGAAGGATATAAAATAAACCTTACAAAATTAAAGGAGCTGCCAAATACAGATGCGTTGCTGTATGAATTGTTATTTCCATTCGGATTTACTGCTTGGGATGACATTTCGGAATTAATGGAAGCGCAGAGTGGAAAGTTGGTGGTTTCGGGTTCACACCGACTTATTAAAAACAGAAATACCCTAATATTGACCGAAATTCCTTCGGAAATGGAAAAAAATGAAATTTTTATTTCCGAAGACAAAAAAAAAATTGATTTTCCTCTAAAATTACAGTTAACTCCTATCGATAAAATGGGATATACTGATAAGAATACTATTTACGTCGACAATGACAAACTTACCTATCCTTTAAAACTTAGAAAATGGCGTGAAGGTGACATTTTTCAGCCTTTTGGGATGAAAGGAAAAAAGAAATTGAGTAAGTTTTTTAAAGATGAAAAGTTATCTTTGGTTGCCAAAGAAAAAATCTGGATTCTTGCGAGTCTGGATAAAATTGTTTGGATAGTTGGGTATAGACCCGATGAACGATTTAAAGTTGATACAGCTACAACTAATATTTTAAAGATTACAAAAACTAGTTAATTACATTTATGAAGAAGCTTATTTTACTCCTCATTTTGGCAGTTGGTCTCCTTTCGCCAGCTGTTGCTCAAGAATTTTTAGACCCGGTAAAATGGGACGTTTCGGTTGAAAAACAAGATGGTGATGAATACCATATTCTGATGAAAGCATCCATTGATGATGGATGGCATTTATACAGTCAGAAGCAATTTGGAGAAGAATTTGAAGGACCTATTCGTACCGAGATCACCTTTAATAATACGCCGGAAACATTTCAGTTAATCGGTGAAACTCAGGAACCTGAAATAGATCCTATTCACGACCCTGTTTTCGATCTGGACGTGATCTTTTTTGAAAAGAATGTAATGTTTATTCAGCCCATTAAAGTGATAAATGAGGAAGATCTTACCATCATGGTTGAAGTATATTACTCCGTATGTGATGATGAAAAATGTTTACCTCCAGACACAAAGACTTTTGAACTAAGTTTAACCGGTGAAACTGCAAAAGCAACTACTGCGGAGCTCACAGAAGAGGATCTGGAGAAAACCGCACAGCTCACTATAGATATTAAAGGGAAAGAAAAATATGAAACCGAGGAAGAAACAGAAGAAAAGAGTTTCCTTACCATTTTTCTACTAGGTTTTGTAGGCGGACTAATTGCACTGCTTACTCCATGTGTGTTTCCAATGATTCCCTTAACGGTATCATTTTTCACGAAAAGTGCTAAGAACAGACGAAAGGGGTTAGCGAATGCGATCTTATACGGTTTATTTATCTTCGGAATATACTTATTGCTAAGTTTACCATTTCATTTATTAGATTCGGTAGATCCTGAAATTCTCAATAACATCTCCACCAACGTTACCTTGAATGTGGTGTTCTTCGTTATTTTCATTGTTTTTGCGTTTTCTTTCTTTGGGTATTACGAAATTACTTTACCAAGCTCCTGGAGTTCAAAAATGGACGATAAAGCTTCCAGTATTGGAGGAGTGATAGGGATCTTTTTTATGGCACTTACATTGGCAATAGTATCATTTTCGTGTACTGGTCCCATATTAGGATCATTATTAGGCGGATCGTTATCCAGTGATGGTGGAGCGATGCAGCTCACATTTGGAATGGGTGGATTTGGACTGGCCTTGGCCTTACCGTTCGCACTTTTCGCTCTCTTCCCGAATTGGCTAAATACATTGCCTAAAAGTGGAGGTTGGCTTAATACGGTAAAAGTGGTTCTTGGTTTTATAGAATTAGGACTTGCGTTCAAGTTTTTATCAAATGCAGATCTTGTAGAGCATTGGGGACTACTAAAACGAGAGATCTTTATAGGTATTTGGATCATATGTGCCTTAGGTTTGGCATTATATCTGTTTGGTGTGATACGATTTCCACACGACGGACCAAAAAAGAAGAAAATTCCATTGGGGAATTTACTGGTTGGAGTAGCGAGTTTCGCATTTATGCTTTATTTAATTCCCGGTTTAACAAATTCTAAATACGCTAACTTAAAGTTGCTAAGTGGTTTTCCGCCACCGTTATTTTACAGTTTATACGACAAGGGCACCAGTGCGCCATTGGGACTTGAAGCCTATAAAGATTTTGATAAAGGATTGGCAGCCGCGAAAGCTTCAGGAAAGCCTATTATGATAGATTTTACAGGTTGGGCCTGTGTAAATTGTAGAAAAATGGAAGAGCAGGTATGGAGCAGGGACGATATTTTTTCCACAATTAATGATGAATACATCCTCATATCGTTGTATGTTGATGATAGAAAGTCTCTTTCCGAAGAAGAAAAATTTAACTTCCTTAAACCAACGGGTGGGACTAAACAGATAAAGACTATAGGTGATAAGTGGGCGACGTTTCAAACGGTAAACTTCTCCAATAATTCCCAGCCTTACTATGTTTTAATGGATAGTGATTTCAATTTGCTTAATAAACCCGTAGGTTATACACCAAATGCAGATGAATATTTGTTTTGGTTAAAAGAGGGACTTACTAATTATTCAAAAGAATAAACCATGCCTATATCGTACAGAACAAAATGGATCTCAGTTCTTTTTTTATTTGTTATAACCTTCACCTTTGGTCAGGAAGAAGATTACGTAAAAAATAATTACAATAAAACTGAGACTTACATCACTATGCGTGATGGGGTTAAGTTGTTTACTGCTATCTACTCTCCCAAGGATACTTCGAAAACGTATCCTATTCTATTTCAGCGAACTCCTTACAGTTGCAGACCTTATGGAGAAGATCAGTTTAGGTCAAGTATCGGACCTAATAAATTTATGATGCAGGAAGGAAATATCGTCGTGTATCAGGATGTACGAGGAAGGTGGAATAGTGAAGGGGTTTATGATAATATGCGTGCCTATATTCCGAATAAAACAGGAGAACAAGTTGATGAGGCGAGTGATACTTTCGACAGTATTGACTGGTTGGTTAAGAATGTGCCAAATAACAATGGGAATGTAGGTACCTGGGGAATATCTTACCCCGGTTTTTATGCGACATATTCGTTGCTGGATGCACATCCGGCGTTAAAGGCATCATCACCACAGGCGTGTATTGGGGATTTCTTTTTTGATGATTTTCACCATAATGGGGCGTATTTATTAAGTTATTGGCGTGCTACAGCGGTGTTTGGCTATGAGAAAACAGAGCCGGTAACCGAAGCTTGGTATTCTTTTCCTGAATTACCTTCGGAAGACCAATATCAATTCTTTTTAGATGCCGGACCACTATCTAATTTAGACAAATATTATGGTGAAGACAATGTTTTTTGGCAACAACTGAAGGAGCATCCCAATTATGATGAGTTTTGGCGTTCCCGGGGAATTATTCAGCATCTAAAAAATATAAAACCTGCTGTGATGGTAGTGGGTGGGCTGTTTGATGCCGAAGACCTCTATGGTCCGTTTGAAACCTATGAAAAGATAGAAAATAATAGTAAGAATTATAATACAGTGGTATTTGGTCCGTGGAGTCATGGAGATTGGGCGAGAAATAATGAGAGGCAAGCAATTGGTAATGTATATTTTGGTGATAACCTTTCTGAAAACTACCAACGTGACATTGAAACCAAATTCTTTAATAAATTTTTGAAAGATCAGGATACAGCCACAAATCTTCCTGAGGCTTATATGTTCGATACAGGTACACGGGAGTGGAAGAGTTATGCTCAATGGCCTCCTAAAGAAGCTAAAAAGAAGACTTTTTACCTCCAAAGTGATCAGCGATTAAATGAGAGGCAAGAACGTAGTTATACATTCGAAGAATTTGTAAGTGACCCTAAGAAACCGGTTCCGTATTCGGAGGATATAAAAATGGTTTTTACCCCTAGAAAATATATGACAGACGATCAGCGCTTTGCGGCTAGACGCCCAGATGTGCTTGTATTCGAGACGCCTGTGTTAACAGAAGATATGACAATGACAGGTGATATTTTAGCGAAATTAAATGTTGCTACTACAGGAACAGACGCAGATTGGGTAGTAAAAGTTATCGATGTCTATCCTCCTGATGCTAAAGATTATGAGGAAACCCAGGAATATTTAAAAATGAGCAACTATCATTTAATGGTTCGTAGTGAGGTAATGCGGGGTAGATTTAGAAATGATTTTTCTAAACCTGAGCCTTTCGAACCCAATAAAAAGACAAATGTCACTATAAAGCTTCAAGACATACATCATACCTTTAAAAAGGGGCATAAATTACAGGTTCAGATACAAAGCACCTGGTTTCCTTTAATCGATTTAAATCCGCAGAAATTTGTACCAAACATTTTTGAAGCAAAGGCTTCAGATTTTACGAAGCAAACCCATAAGGTGTTTAATGATTCCTCGATCGAATTTACGATCCTTGAAGATTAAGATCGAATAGCGGAAAGTTCTAAAATAACAAAACGTCCTAACCGGAAGGAAAGGACGTTTGTAACAAACCTAACTTAGTAAATTTTAATCGTTGCTTCGAAATAATTTTCTATCCCCACAAAAAATTATCCGAATGAACATTCACTAATTCATATACCAAATGTAGTTCCTTAATACGCTTAAATCAATACGTACTAACACGTATTTTTCGATTATTTTTTGATAAAACGTAAGTTGCTAACTTCTTTTTTGTCTTCTGCTCTCAGTATATATGTGCCTTCAGCGAGTCTTTCAACCGAAATTTCACTACCCGCAGTATACGTACGAATAGTGTCGACTAATTTTCCTGAGAGATCGTAAATTGAAATCGTATCGATACTTTTATTTAAATAGATTGAAGAAGTTGTAGGGTTAGGAAAGAGTTTCAATTGGGTGAGAGAAACTTCGGGAGTATTTAGAATTAAAAACTCATTTGCATAGATTAAGTATTCGCCGGGTTGTAAAGTTATCGGTGCGTTTACGTCATTCACAACTATTTCAGTTCCGTCAACCATATTGAACCAGTTACCTGTTTCTTGAAAACCGGGCATGATATCTTGTGCTACTACATCAAAATTACCGAGTATCGTAATATATTTAACTTCGGTCCCGTTGGCATTGGGGTCTTCTAAGTGTATTCTTTTTAAACCGTCGCTTCCGGCAACATCGAGTGTAAAGTTATTGGTGTTAAAAATGGGATATTCACGGGCCGAAACGATTAATTTTCGCCAGAGGCGAGCAATATCTCTTCGGTTTTGATGGTAATAATAGCCCAGATCCCAAGCGATCGGTTTTGGATCGACCCTACATGACGGGTCTATTGTCCCGTTGCCACAGTAATTAATACTGTATTCGTAACCGAGCTCCCCAAATTGCCAGATCATCTTCGGACCCGGTATTGTAAAGTAAAAAACTCCTGCAAGCTCCATTCGGTCTAAAGCAGTATCGATATTCCTAATGTTGTAATCACCGCTACTGTTTCCGAAGGTTAAATTCTTATAATTTAGGCGTTCCTCATCATGACTTTCCATATATCCTACACTTGAGGGAGTTGTCCATCCACGGTTGAGATAAGAAATCCATGAAAAATCTGAATTGCTATTATAACCCATAGTCGCCTCGTTATAATTATGGTTATGGTTGCTCCATACCAGCATTCCCGGTTCAAGGGGATCTGCAGTAGCTCGGTGTTCTATGAGTTCAGTTTCTTCGCTATTAGGGGCAAAATGTTCTAAAATCACGTAAGCATTCGAGTCTACAGCTCTAATTTCATCATACATTCGTTTTAAAATCTCAATACGTGAAGCATCATAAGCACTACCGTCTCCAATCGTATTGGTAAAACCTTTTGTAAAATCGAATCGGTAACCATCTATCTTGAACTCGGTTAACCAATATTCATTAAGGTGATCAATATAATCCTGTGTAGCGGTCGATTCATGATCAATATCATTAAAAAACTGAAAAGCTGTATTTGGATCGGTGACATTGAAAAACGGATTCTCCGGAGTAGCTTGTCCGTTATAGCATCCATTGCAATCATTCCACATTCTGTAATAGGGATTCTGACCGGTAGCATGGTTATATACTACATCTAAGATAACGGCTATACCTCGGGCGTGACATTCATCAATAAATGTTTTTAAGGCATTTTTAGTCCCGTAATACTTATCGGATGCCATATGAAATCCGGGATTGTAACCCCAACTAATATTGCCATCGAACTCATTGATAGGCATAAGTTCAATTGCATTTACCGCAAGATCTTCAATATAATCGAGTCTATTAGTTATTGCTTCGTAACTATGCAATTGATCAAAATCTCTAATTAGCATTTCATATATAACAAGATCTTCTTGTGCGGGTCTTTCAAAATTATTTATTTGCCAATTAAATGGTGTTTCTCCTACGATAAACCAACTTACTGCAAACTCAGTTTTTCCAGAAGGATACTCGGGAAGATCAGGGAAGGTAACAGCATCGATAAAACTGTCGTCGAATTCATTTAGGATATAAGTGGAGTAGGGGTCTGCAATTACTATTTCTCCGTCCACAACGTACTGAAAAAGGATATTTGGGTCTCCACTATTTAATCCGGTTAACTCAATCCAGAATCGATTTGTGGCGGTATCCTTATTTAATAAAAAATCGTTTGTAAGACGCCAATCGTTATTGTTAAAATTACCAATAACATGTACAAAATTCTTATTAGGAGCGTATAACACTAATGTTGCCTCGTCGGGATTAGAGGGGTTTAAATTTATACCATCTTTCATTCCAGGAGGTACGGGCGCGTTTTGTGTATTGGGAGTGAGGATTACATTAAATGTTTTGATAATAGTTCCTCCTGAAGAAGGTTCGTTTATCTCTAATCTGAAAAAAGTGTCTTCGTTTACAGTGTATGAGGTTGTAAAATTTGTTATGTTATTTTGTGTTTCTACGGAAACGTCATTGGCAAACAATTCGAAATTTGCATTCACTGAAGCGAAAGCTTCAACAAGAAGTGAGCTCCCGGAATTCACAATGGTGTTCATTTGTGAAGGGCTTACAAGGTTTGCTTGAAAAGTACCCACTTCCACGAGGAAGTCCTGGGTTTTACGTTCCCCATTGCCCATATCGCTTGCATCTTTTGCTTTTGCAAGAATCCCCATTCGACCTATATCGGGATCTCCGTAAAACGTAGATGGTGTTAAGGTATATGAAAATGTACCGTTTCCGTTATTGGTGAATTTCTGACTTTCATTAGAATTGGTCCAGGAGCCATTAGTGGGAGAGTCACCTGCGGGCTGATCGTTTAAATCGAAGTACCAGGCCCAAAGATAAATATCATTTTCACCCCATAGAGAAGGATCTACATTCGATACGGTTATGGTAATTTGATCTGTAGGGTCAAAAGTTGCAGGGTCAATTACAAAATTTGCATTTTGAACTTGCGCAAATCCCTGCAGTGTGGAGACTATCAGGAATATAAAAAGAATGAATTTGTTCATGAAAACGAAAATTAAAATTTAAAAATAAAAAAGGAGGGTTTAGTGGCCCCTCCTTTTTCTGGTAAACAAATAATTAGTGAAAAATTTGCAATCGAATTATTATTCTATCGAAATAACTTTGTTTATGTCATCCACAGTTAGGAAGTAAGCTCCTGAAGTTCCAATGAATTTGAAATTGTTATCATCATCCATTGCGTCCTCAAAATTCGGATCAATTGTATATCCTTGATCTACATAATATAGATAGTTTCTTCCTGAAGCCCAATCTGTCGCAACTGTAAAGAATCTAAAATTAGCATCACCTTCGCTTGATAGGTTTACAAAACCGGAATATACACCTTCCCCATTGCACATAGTCTGGATAGGAGTATCCCAACTCCAACCTGCATCGGGAACCCCGGCTCCTACGATCCAAAGTTGGTCATTTTCACATTCTCCAAGAGCGGTTGGATCACTTAGGGTTATAGTTTTATTGATAGTATCGATTTCTAAATAATACAGTCCGGAAGTTCCAATAAACTTAAAGTTGTTATCATCATCCATAGCATTTTCAAATAACGGGTCAATGGTATAGCCTTCATCGGTGAAATAAAGGAAATTCAATCCTGAAGCCCAATCTGTTTCAACTTCAAAAAATCTGAAGTTGGCATCACCTTCATTTGTAAAGTCGATGTTTCCTGAATACACTCCATCGCCGGTACAACCAATTCTATTTGGCGTATCCCAGGACCATCCGGCAAATTTAACACCGGCACCCACTAACCATAATTGATCCAGTTCACAAACGGCCATTCCACCACCGGTATCTTCAGGTAATGTTAGCACCATAGGTTGGCTTTCAGAAACGGTAGCATTACCGCCACCGGTACCAACAGAAGCGCTAAGTCTCCAATAAATAGTACCGCTATTAGGAGCAGGAGTTGAAGGATCTGCATCTAAGCCTATTTCGTTTGCGTAACCTAATAAATCTCCGATTGTTTTAGAGATCTCATTTCCACTCGTAGCACCTTCTATGATAGGGTTTGAAAAGTCTGGAGAATTTGATCGTTGAAGTTCGTAGGTAACATTTGTTGGTTCGCCAAAATTAGTATCATCCCAAGTAAAGCGTTCACCTAGATTTCCGGATGTTGCAGGAGTTAATACATATTCAGGAGAAAAGGTATTTGTAAAAGCGACAACGTCACCTTCTTGTATAACAAATACGACATCGTCTTCAGTTTTACATGCATTAAAACCTAAGATGGTCACGAATGCAAGTATGAATATTGTTAAATTTTTCATTTGTTTGAATTGTTTATTTATTAATAACCAGGGTTTTGTACTAAGTTTGGATTTACACCAAGATCTGATGATGGAATTGGCATGAGGTTTCTAAATGAAGCGGTAGTTGAACCTTGTGGCACATTACCTTTCCACGCCCAAACACCGTTTTCAGTGAACTGATTAAATCGTATTAAGTCGGTTCTTCTATGTGCCTCCCAATATAATTCACGAGCTCTTTCAGAAAGAATAAAATCAAGGTTAAGATCACCGGCAGTAATATTTCCACTGGCATCTCCATAGGCTCTTTCCCGTAATTCGTTAATGTAGTTAACGGCTGTTCCAACATTACCACCTCCATTTCGCACTACGGCTTCGGCATACATTAAATATACATCAGCCAATCTGAACATCGGGAAATCGGTGTCAGGATGATCGTTAGGATCTGTTCCGGGCTCACCATTTACGTCAACGTTCTTAAATTTTTCAATAGCATAACCTTCGCTAAAGGGAGGGATAGACTCTATTATCTTGGTTTGTCCGTCGGTATAAAAATTTGCTCTTCCATCGGGAGATAAATCTTCTCCGGGAAAGAGTTCAACAAAGTTTTGAGTTGTTCTTACTCCAAACCAACCACCATTAATTCCATAATCCAGCGGATCCATACTTCCACCAACAGGCGCATGAACTAAAAAGGTCATTCCACCAAAAGATTGAGTATTTAAGCCGTGAAAAGTTACTGTAAAGATAGTTTCAGCTTGTGAACCATTTGAATCGTTATCTGCTAAAAAGAGATTTTCGTAGGGTACTTGTGCAATAGAGTAGCCGGCTTGGATCACTTTATTAGTATAAGTGATCACTTCGCTGTATCTGGCCGAACCTGTATATACTTCAGCATTGAGATAGAGTTTAGCTAAAAGTGTCCAAACTGCTGCCTGATCTGCACGCCCGTATTCATTTTGTCTTGCAGGAATAATAGTTCCTTCAATAGCAAGTAATTCAGATTCTATATAATTAAAGAGATCTTCTCTTTGGATTTGTTCTGGTAAAAATGCTCCAATTGGATCTTCTTCAGTAACGAAAGGTACATTTCCGTAGAGATCCATAAAGTGCCAATAGCTTAAAGCTCTCATAAACTTGGCTTCGGCTCTGTAGTTAGCGATTTCAGAAAGAAGATCACCGGTTACTCCACGATCTGCTAACAACTCCGGAGTTGTTTGTCTAAGAAACTCGTTAGTTAGTGAAATTTGATAGGCTATACGAGTATACATAGTTCTTATAAACTCGTTACCTGAAGTCCAGTTTTGAGCATGTAAGTTTCTTATGGTACCGTCATCCCAGCCTATAACTGCTTCGTCTGTGGTAAGTTCCTGCAGTTTCCAATACAATCTCAAATAATTTGAGAATCCTTCATCAAGTCCGGCTAAATCCGGATTTCCCGCCGGGCCTTCTTGTCCGCTCAATGAAATTCCCGCATATATTTTCGCAAGAAAGGCTCTGTATGAAGCTGGGTCATTGAAAGCATTTGCCGAGGTGACTCTCCCATCTTCCGGAATAAGATCTAAATCTTTTTCACAAGAAACCATGAAAATGGTAACTGTAAAAAGTAAGAGAAGTGATTTTACGTGTTTAAACATAGCTATTGTTTTTAATATGTGAAATTAAGACCTACTACGAATCCTCTAGGTCTTGGATAAAAATTATTGTCAATTCCGTTACTAATCTCCGGGTCAATACCATCATATTCGGTTATGGTAAGTAGATTAGTGCCGGTTAAGGTAGCTCTCATTGTTATAACTTCCATTGGAATAGTATAACCTATAGATACATTGTCGAGTTTGAGGAAATCTGCTCTTTGTATATAATAATCTGAGAAAAACTGTCCACTTCTAAAGTTAGTATTTAGCAGATCTGTACTTCCGTTTCTAAAGAAATCACCTGGAGCCTCTAAAGTATTACCTATATAGCCCGTGCTGGAATCTACGTTATTGTAAACATAATTTCCTAAGCTACCTCTTAGCGTGAAGTTAAAATCAAAATTTTTATAAGTCATTCTCGAAGAGAAACCATAATAAGCATCCGGAGTACCTTTCTTATAAGCCTGCTTGTCGGCATCAGTGATTTGATTATCCCCATTAACATCTACGTAAGCGCCTTCTATTGGAGTTCCGTTGGCATCGTATATTTGTCTGTAAACAAAGAAAGTGCTTGGGTCATATCCGGGTTTATATAATTGAATCTTGTTACCAACACCACCAGAAATATCACCGGTAGGCACAAAAAACTCCTCATCATCACTTAGGCTTAGCTTGGTGATTTCTACTTCTTGAAGTGATCCGTTGGCATTTATATCCCAGCTAAAGTTTTCGGTCGCGGCTAAATTTAGATCGATATTAAGTTCGGCTCCTTTACTTTTTAATGAACCAACGTTTGTAAGAATTAAGTCTGAAAGATTTGAACCTGCAGGAACAGTAACAATAGATAGAAGGTCGTCTGTTTCTTTAGAGTAACCGTCTAGATTAACGTTTAATTTGCCGTTAAAAAATCCAAGGTCTAAACCAACATTATATTGTCTGGTTTCTTCCCACTTTAAGTTTGGATCAAATTCTTCGGGACGAATAGTATTTACAAAATCGTTTCCAAATTGCACGCTCGCTGAAGATTGACCGGGAGTATAAACACCTAGGTAAGCATAATTGTTAGATACTTCCTGGTTACCGGTAACTCCGTAACCGGCTCTTAGCTTAATATTTGAAAATAGGTTTGAATTCTCAAGAAATTTTTCATTGGTCAATTTCCACCCTAAAGAAACAGCCGGAAAGCCACTCCAACGGTTATCTATACCAAATCTTGATGATCCGTCCCGTCTGTAACTGGCAGAGATCAAATACTTATCTGCAATATCAAAACTGATACGTCCAAAATAAGATTCAAGAGCATTTCTATTAATTATTGTTGGATCGGGGCCAAAAACACCATCTCTGGTTTGAGATTTATCAGATCTGATATAGAATTCCTGGTAAGCGTGTCCTGCTAGTACATCGTACTTTATTTGTCCGAAGTTATTCTTATAATTGAGGGTGAGATCAAGATTTGTATTTCTATTTAACCCTGTATAAAAGTTTCTAAATTCGCCATTTTGCTGTGTTGCCGAATTTTCATCAATATATTGTTTACCATCTATTTCTGAATAATCGAAACCTCCGTTAGCGATAAATCTTAATTCCGGAATATATGGGATTTTTAGATCTACATTTAAATTAGTGATGTTTCGCTTGTTTCTGGCTCTATTATCATCTTGAAGCAATTGAGCTACCGGATTTCTTGGTGCTAGGGTTACGGGGCTACCATCGGCTTGTGTATATTCAAAGAAGCCATCAAAGGCACTTCCCGAACTGTAAACAGGTTGCGTAGGGTCAAAAGCCGTTGCACCTCCAATTGCACCTTTTTCGGCATAAACGTTATCGTTTAAACTTCCTTTGGTAGTAAGATTGATTTTTAATGAATTATCGAAAAAGTTACTGCTTAGGTTTAGATTTAAGGATGTTCTTCTAAAAAGATCCTTTCTAAGTACACCTTCTTTATTAGAAACGTTGAAGTTAGCGCGATACTGGAATTGTTCAAATCCCTGAGTAACCGTTAGATCATGAATACCTCCTTCGGCATTTCTGTAAATTTGGTCCTGCCAATCGGTGCTGGCTGTGCCAAGAAAATCTTCATTTGCTCCCTGATCTTGAACTAATTGCCTAAACTCTTCGGCATTAAACACATCGATTGTATTTTGGGGGCGATCTTGTGAAAATTGAATTCCGTATTCAACTTGCAGGGGCGATCCTCTTTTTCCTCCTTTTGTTGTTATAATTACCACTCCATTCGAAGCTCTCGATCCATAAATGGCTGTAGCCGATGCGTCCTTTAAGATCGTGATGTCTTCAATCTCATTCGGATTAATGGCGTTTAATTGATTTCGAACACCCTGAACACCTCTTTGATCCAGTGGAATACCATCTACTATAAAAAGAGGATCGTTTGAAGCATTTAAGGATGAACCTCCCCGAATTCTTATTTGAGATCCTTCACCGGGAGCCCCACCATTACTTGTAATACGTACACCGGGCGATTTCGCTACCAATAATTGGTCGGGAGACACAATAGATCCCTTGTTAAATTCTTCAGCAGAAACCGTGGTAACTGCACCTGTAGCGTCTTGTTTAGTGGTAGATCCATATCCAATAAGTAGAACTTCACCTAATTCTGAAAAATCTTCCAACATTGAAACATTTATAGAAGCTTGTCCTGTATATTCTATTTTTTGATTCTTAAAACCAACGTAGGAAAATACAATAACATCTCCGGTATTTACATTTTGCAATATGTAGTTTCCGTCAAAATCTGATGTTGTCCCATTCGATGTTCCTTGAATAATAACATTTGCTCCCGGAATTGCGACTCCATTTGAAGCATCTGTTATGGTTCCATTAACTGTAGATTGTGCAAAAAGACCCAATGGAATCAGAAAGATCCCTAAAAGCCATTTTTTTATTTGCTGTCTCATATAAGTTTAAGTTGTTAATTTACAATGTTTTACAAAGACTATATTTTTACTTCCTTGTCAAATTTAACTTTATTTTAATAGATTCATAACGTTTCTATAACCACAGGACTTACGAAAACGTTTGCGTGTTGATAAGTTTTAAAATTTTAACATATTAACAGTTTTACGAGGTTATTTTATGAATAAATAAACCGGTTTAGTTAATAATTACACAATGTTTAATATATTTAGACATTCGTTAAAAGTTCCCTCATTTAATGCAAAAGCTCACACTTAAGAAAATTTCTAAAGAGTTAGATGTATCTATTTCTACTGTTTCTAAGGCGCTTAGAGATAGTCCGGAGATTAGTGCAGATACGCGACAAAAGATCAAGGCATTTGCCAAACTCTATAACTATAAGCCAAACAACATTGCACTTAGCCTTAAAAACCGAAAGACTAAAACAATAGGGGTGATCATCCCGGAAATCGTACACCATTTCTTCACCACTGTGATTAGCGGAATAGAAAAGATCGCAAACGAAAAGGGTTATAATGTAATTATTGGTTTATCGAATGAGTCTTTTACCAAAGAGGTTATCAATATGGAAATGCTGGCTAATGGAAGTATCGACGGATTTATAATTTCAGTATCTAAGGAAACGCAATTATTGCTGGATTATCATCATTTAACAGAAACAATAAGCCAGGGTATGCCAATTATTATGTTCGATAGAACCGTTCAGGATGTAGGCTGTGATAAAGTTGTGGTAGACGATATTCTTGGAGCGAGAAAGGCAGTCGAAAAATTAGTTTCTATCGGTTGCAAAAACATCGGAATCATTACTACGATGGATTATGTGAACGTGGGTAAACTTAGAACAATGGGATATAGAGAGGCACTGAAATTACACAATATACCCGTAAATGAAGATTTGATTTTAAAACTTAAAGATGAAGTTAATGATGCCGGTCATATGGATATATTAGAGAAAGAAATTTTGAGATATCTAAAGAAGAATCCAAAAATTGACGGATTATTCGCAGTAAACGAGATCTATGCGCTTTCGGCTATGAAACAAGCAAAAAAAATGGGTAGATCCATACCCGAAGATATTAAAGTTATAGGGTTTACCGATGGTATACTCTCTAAATACGCAACCCCAAGTCTTTCTACTGTGAGTCAGCATGGAAAAGCATTAGGCGAAGCAGCGGCTAATTTGCTTATAAAGAGGCTTGAAGACGATCATTTTGAACCTCCCTTCGAAACTGTGGTAGTTGAAACTGAATTAATTGAAAGGGAGTCGACTATGTAATTTTAACATTCGCGAATAAAAAAAAACTATATCTTTACCGCTTCAACAGATCACGACTTATATTTTTACTTCCTATCTAATATTAAGTCATGATATGTAACAGTGCAGTGTATTCTATACTATGCACCGTCAACGTATCGAAGTAACATAACTTTCGATATGCAAAAACCAAAATTAGGCTTTTGGGAAATCTGGAACATGAGTTTCGGTTTCTTAGGTATTCAATTCGGCTTTGCCCTTCAAGGTGGATTTATGTCCAGAATTTTTCAAACCTTGGGTGCTGCAAAAGACGATATACCTATGCTCTGGATTGCCGCTCCACTCACAGGATTATTAGTTCAACCCATTATTGGATATTTAAGTGATAGAACATGGCACTCAAGATGGGGAAGACGCCGACCTTATTTCCTCATAGGTGCCGTGCTTAGTTCGGTTGCACTTTTCTTTGTGCCTCATTCACCGGTTTTATGGGTTGCGGCCGGTTTTCTATGGATACTAGACGCTTCTATAAATATCTCTATGGAGCCTTTTCGTGCCTTGGTTGCCGATAAACTTCCAAATTCTCAGCGATCTTATGGCTTTGTCATGCAAACCCTTATAATTGGTATTGGAACTTGGGTCGCCAGTAACTTGCCATGGTTAATTTCGAAACTTGGCGTTAGCGACGAAGCCCCGTTAGGAGTTGTTCCAATGTCGGTTAAAGTAGCCTTCGCAATTGGCGCATTTGTTTTTCTCGTTAGTATTTTAATCACTGTCTTTACAACTACCGAATACCCTCCAGAAGATATGGAAGAATTCGAAAAAGAAAGAGCTAAGAAAAATCGCTTTATTCCCGATATCTTAAACAATATTGGATCTATGCCGGTTACTATGAAAAAATTAGGAGTAATTCAATTTTTTAGTTGGTTCGCATTTTTTACGATGTGGAGTATGGCTAATCCCGCGCTAACCGAACATGTTTTTAAAACCCCGGCACCTGTTGAGGCTAATTTCAATATGGAAATACCGGCAGAAGCAGAGGCTTACAATATTCAAAATACCGCTTTTCAGAAATCCTCGAACCTGGTGGGTTCTTATATGGGAATCTACGGATTGTCCTCAATGGCATTTGCCTTATTACTAGTTTTTTACACTTCAAAAAGGAGAATTAATAGAAAATATGTGCATTTGGTATCGTTGACACTGGGTGGAATTGGTTTTATATTAATGAGTGTAATCCCGGATCCCAAGTGGCTCATACTTTGTTTTGCCCTTATTGGATTAGCCTGGGGAAGTATCCTATCCATGCCGTATGCCATGCTTTCTAGCTCGGTCGACCCTAAAAAAATGGGTGTTATCATGGGTATATTTAACATGTTTATCGTAATTCCTCAGATCATCGCCGCTGTAGGCGGAATAAATTTCACCTATAAATTAATAGGTGACGAAACAATCAATGCAATGATCATTGCCGGTATGAGCTTGGTCGTTGCCGGCATGTGCAATCTGTTAATCACTAATAAAAACGCAATAACATATCAAGTAGAAGAATTATAGATGGAAATTAAAGGATTTATATTCGATTTAGACGGTGTTATCGTAGATACGGCCCAATATCATTTTTTAGCATGGAAAAAACTTGCGGAAAGTATAGGAATTTCTTTTTCTGAAGAACAAAACGAACAGTTAAAGGGAGTGAGCCGGGTAAGATCTCTTGAGAAAATTTTGGATTGGGGAAAAATTGAAGTTACTGATGCCGAATTTACATCATTGATGAACCGGAAAAATGACGACTATCTTAAGTATATTTCCCAAATGACAAGTGATGAAATTCTTCCAGATGTTTCACGAGTTTTGAGTTTTCTTTATGAAAATGATCAGAAAATTGCATTAGGGTCTGCCAGTAAGAACGCGCGAACTATACTACGAAAAGTTCATTTGAATAACTATTTCGAAACTATTGTAGATGGTACTAACGTGTCTAAGGCAAAACCCGACCCCGAAGTATTTTTGAATGCTGCTAATGGTCTAAAGGTAAACGTCGGTTCTTGTATTGTTTTTGAAGATTCAATAGCGGGCATAGAAGCGGCAAATACCGCTGGGATGTTAAGTATAGGAATTGGAGATGCTTCCGTTTTGAAGGAAGCAGATCATATTTTTAAAGATTTTACTGAAATTTCAAATCAGTTTTTAGAAAAGTTAATCGAAAAATAATAAACACCTTCAGAAGAAGGTTTTGAAGTAGTTTTAAATGAATCAGAACTATATACAACCAGATAATTGGTCAATCATTGAAGAGGGTTTCGATCCAAAAAGAGTAAAGTCTTCGGAAAGTCTGTTTAGTATCGGGAATGGTGCTATGGGACAAAGAGCCAATTTTGAAGAAGATTATTCAGGTCAAAGTTTTCAAGGCAGCTATATCGCCGGTGTGTACTATCCCGATAAGACTAAAGTTGGCTGGTGGAAAAATGGGTATCCCGAGTACTTCGCAAAAGTTTTAAATGCTCCTAATTGGATCGGGATTCACGTAACGATTAATAACGAACGTTTAGACCTGAACAAATGTAAAGAAGTTAAAGATTTTAGAAGAGAGCTTAATATGAAAGAAGGTTTCTATAAGCGTTCTTTCGAAGCTACTTTACAAAATGGGATTGAAATCCGCATAGAGAGTACACGAATCCTCAGTCTGTCCTTAGACGAAGTTGGTGTGATCAATTATGAAGTTACTCCCCTCAATAGTCATGCAAGCATTCAATTAATTCCTTATCTCGACGCAGATATCAAGAATGAAGATACGAATTGGGAAGATGCGTTCTGGGATACGTTGAACGTAAAGGTGGATACCGATAAAGCGTTTATACGTTCAAGAACTCTGAAAACAGATTTTAATATCTGCACATTTATGCAATCACAGCTATTTGTTAACGATGCTATTGTAACTCCGGAAATGCGAACGGTTGAGAAGGAAAAATATGTCGCCTTTCTTTATAGTATTAATGTTTCCAAAGGTGAAAAAGTCACATTGCAAAAATATGCGGGTTATACGGTTTCTACGAATTATCCAATTAATAGTTTAATCTCTGCCGCTCAAAAAGTTTTGTTGGATGCGACATCAATGGGATATTCAAGGATCAAGGAACAGCAAGCTCTCTCTTGGTCACAGATATGGGACATGTGTGATATTCAAATAGAGGGCGATATTAAAGCCCAACAAGGAATTCGTTTTAATATCTTTCAACTCAATCAAACATATTTAGGAAAAGACCCTCGATTGAATATTGGTCCGAAGGGCTTTACCGGGGAAAAATACGGGGGAAGTACTTATTGGGATACGGAGGCGTATTGTTTACCTTTTTATATGGCAACGAAAGATCAGCAAGTTGCCAGAAATCTTCTAGTCTATCGCTATAATCATTTGGAAAAAGCAATAGAAAATGCAACGAAATTAGGATTTTCTAATGGTGCAGCGCTGTATCCCATGGTTACCATGAATGGCGAGGAAAGTCATAACGAATGGGAAATTACTTTCGAAGAAATTCATAGAAATGGGGCCATAGCATTCGCTATTCACAACTATGTACGCTATACGGGCGATCATAGTTATATTCCCGAAAAAGGCTTAGAGGTATTAATTGGGATCGCACGATTCTGGCACCAAAGAGCTACTTTTTCTAAGCCGAAGAACGCCTATGTAATCTTGGGCGTTACGGGTCCTAATGAATACGAGAATAACGTCAATAATAACTGGTACACTAATTACATTGCAAAATGGTGTATTGAGTATGCTTCAGAACAAATTGCGGTTGTTGAGAATGAATTTCCTTCAGATTATGTTCGAATCATGAACAAATGTCGCTTGTCTAAGGAAGAAATTTCAAAATGGCAAAAGGTAGCATCAAAAATGTACTTTCCTTATTCCGAAGAAAAAGGAATCTATTTACAACAAGATGGGTTTTTAGATAAAGAATTGATCTCAGTAGACAATTTGGATAAAAGCCATCGACCTATTAATCAAAAATGGTCATGGGATCGGATTTTGCGTTCGCCTTACATTAAACAAGCAGATACACTTCAGGGGTTTTACTTTTTTGAAGATAACTTTAGTACCGATGAACTGGAAAGACATTTCGATTTTTATGAGCCTCTCACGGTGCATGAATCGTCGTTGTCTCCTTGCGTGCACAGTATACAAGCAGCAAAACTGGGGAGAATGGAACAAGCCTATGAGCTATACCTGCGCACTGCCAGATTAGATTTGGACGATTACAACAGTGAAGTGGAAGAAGGTTGTCATATTACGAGTATGGCAGGAACCTGGATGAGTATTGTTGAAGGGTTTGGAGGGATGAGAGTAAAGAATAACACCTTGCATTTCTCACCACAAATTCCAGAACAATGGAAGAGTTATTCGTTCAAAATTAACTTTAGAGGAAGTATTTTGAAGATCTACATTTCAGAAGCCGGATATAGATTTTCGGTCGAGGGTGACAGGGTATTACGTATAGTCGTTAACAATAAGGAAATAGAAGTTTCTCCTAACTCAGAAATCACAGTCTAATATGAAAAAGCTCTTTTTATTTATAGTAATGTTAATTCACCTATCATTATTCGCTCAGGATGTTGATAGGGTAGAGCCGCCGTTTTGGTGGGAGGGTATGAATCATAGTGAAATAGAGTTATTGTGCTACGGAAAGAATATTGCACTGTTCGAGGTAGAAGTTGAAGGCATAACAGTTTCGGGCGTTAAGCGAACAGAAAACCCTAATTACCTCTTTGTTAGTCTGAAAACTAAAGGAATTAAGGCAGGAACATATTCGGTTAATTTCAAGAAAAACGGACGTATCGAGCACACTTACAATTATCAAATTAGAGAACGTAAGGCAAATTCCAGTGAACGTGAGGGTTTTGATTCCAGTGATGCGATCTATTTACTCATGCCCGATCGTTTTGCCAATGGAGACCCTACCAACGATTCTACCCAAAATACCGTAGAAAAAGCTGATAGAAATAACTCAGGTGGTAGACATGGTGGGGATATTAAAGGAATAATAGATCATCTTGATTATATCCATGACCTGGGATTTACGGCACTATGGAGCACTCCGTTGTTAGAAGACAATGAGCCGGTTTACAGTTATCATACCTATGCTCAAAGTGATTATTATAAAATTGATCCTCGATATGGGAGCAACGAAGACTATAAGCGCTTAGCTAGCGAAATGCATAATCGTGATATGAAATTGATCATGGATTATGTAACGAATCATTGGGGAAGTAAACACTGGCTAATTCAGGATTTGCCGGCAAAAGATTGGATTCATCAATGGGAAGATGGAGATAAAACGGGCTTTAAGCGAAGTAACTATAGGATGACGACCCAATTTGATCCAAATGCTGCGGCCATTGATGCAACCGGATGCATGAATGGATGGTTTGATGTGACCATGCCCGATATGAACCAGAGCCACCCAATGCTCTTAACTTATATGATTCAGAATGCGATTTGGTGGATAGAATATGCAGATCTGGATGGATTTAGAGTAGATACCTATTCTTATAATGACAAAACCGCAATAGCAAAATGGACCAAGACGATCATGGAAGAATATCCTAACTTTAATATTATGGGCGAAGTGTGGATGCATGATCAAGCGCAAATGGCGTACTGGCAAAAAGATAGTAAAATTGGGGCAATAGATGGCTATAACTCACACCTACCATCGGTAATGGATTTTACATTGCACGATGCACTTCTTGTAATGTTTAGAGAAAAACAATCTTGGGATACGGGATTACAACGGGCATACGACAACTTTACAAATGATTTTCTCTACCCCGATATTGATAATATTTTAGTTTTTGCAGGAAATCATGACACCAACCGAATTAACGAAATTTACCAAAGTGACTTCAATACATTTAAAAAAGTCATGACCATGGTTTTTACCGTTAGAGGTATTCCTCAATTTTATTATGGCGATGAAATTGGTATGCTTGGAAACCGGGATACCAAAGGTGATGGTGACATTAGAAGAGATTTTCCCGGGGGTTGGCAGGGAGATGAGAACAATGCGTTTACAAAACAAGGAAGAACTAATGCTCAAGAAAAGTATCACAATTTTGTAAAGACAGTATTAAACTTCAGAAAAGAGAACAGCGCATTACATAATGGCAAATTTCTTCAATACATCCCTATGGACGATGTATATGTGTATTTCAGAATTAATGAAGAAAATACAGTAATGGTAGTGATCAATAATTCAGAAGAAACAAAAAAAATAAAACTCAACCGTTTCGAAGAAGGTCTTAATGGAGCAACAAGGGGAATAGAAATTATTTCGCAGGAAAATGTTATCTTAACTAATGAACTTTCGGTTGAACCAAATGGTTCTATGATCATAAACTTAGAGAAATGAGATCCTTTTTAAACCTTACATTTTTAATCATAATTGCATCTTCTGTATCCGGCTGTAAAATTCAAGTCAATCCAAGTTCTGAAGAGGAAACTCAGGAGCTTCAGTTCGCTACAACTATTGAGGATCTCGATAATGGACGACTCATAAAGATAGACAGTTTCCCTTCACAATTTGTTACACCAAGAGGTGTGGATATTTGGCTTCCCGATGCATACGACCCATCAAAAAAATACGCAGTGATGTATTTAAATGACGGTCAGCGTTCGTTTACGGGTGAAGCCGATAGAAAAGGGAGAGAGCTAATGGCCGATGAAAACGCTACGAAGCTCATGGAAGCCGGAGAAATTAAAGAGGTAATATTAGTAGGAATTCACAGTATTGGTAGAATTAGGCATAGCGATTATTTTCCTCAAAAACCGTTTAACACTTTGCCACAAAAGCTTACCGATTCTTTAATGAGAATTGGAAAAGCCATGAACATGAATACCAAGATTAACTCAGATAATTATTTAAAATTTATCGTTGAAGAAGTGAAACCATATATTGACGCATCCTTTAGTACCAACACAGACTTTAAAAATACTTTTATTGGAGGTACAAGTATGGGCGGACTTATATCCATGTACGCTGTCTGTGAATATCCGGATGTTTTTGGAGGTGCGGCCTGTATGTCTACCCATTGGCCCGGCTTTTTCCCCTCTAAGGAAAATCCTATTCCGGCAGCCTTTTTTAATTATATGGAAGAAAATTTACCTCCCGGCGAAACACATAAGTTTTATTTTGACTTCGGAAATAAAGGAATGGATCGGTTTTATGTTGCTTTTGAAGACCAGGTAAATGCGGTTTTTCAATCAAATGGTTACAATGAGACTTCCTTTGTGAACAAACTTATTGATGGGGGAAATCATTCGGAAACATACTGGAGCAAACGTTTCGACCAACCTTTATTATTTCTTCTGAAAAAAGATTAATTTATGAGAATATTCTTAATTATAATTACCCTCGCGCTTCTTTCGTCTTGTAAACCGAAAATTGAAACAGAAAAAGAAGTAAAACTAGATGCGAAAGAGTTGACAACTGCGGTTTTAGCAGCAGGTAAATTATACAGAATTGATTCTTTTCCTTCAGCGTTCGTGGCGCCGCGAACAGTAGATATATGGACTCCGGAAAATTATTCGGAAGACAAGAAATACGCAGTTGTGTATATGCACGACGGACAAAGCCTATTCGATGCCACCACAACTTGGAATAGCGAGGAATGGAAAGTAGATGAGACCGCCTCTCAATTGATGAAAACAGATTCGATTACAGAGTTTATCGTTGTTGGAATTCACAGTATTTCAGAATTACGGCATTTCGATTATTTTCCCCGCAAAGCTTTTCTCAATCTCTCACAAAAAGATCAGGATTCTATTCTCAATAATGTGAAAGAAACAAAACCGGATTTTTCGATGGAAAGCTTTAAAGCAGATGATTACCTTAGTTTTATAGTGAACGAATTAAAACCCTGGATCGATAAAAACTACCATACGTCAACAGGAATAAATAATAATATGGTTGCAGGCTCTAGTATGGGCGGACTCATTTCTATGTATGCTATTTGTGAATATCCTTCAGTTTTTGGGGCTGCAGCTTGTATTTCTACTCACTGGCCGGGCTTTATGCCTAAAGAGCAGAACCCAATGCCTGAGGCTTTTTTTCAATATCTTCGGAAAAATCTTCCTTCACCAAAAACGCATAGATTTTATTTTGATTTTGGTACTGAAACATTAGACCAATACTATCCCCAATATGAAATTCCTGTAAATACGATTTTCGCCGAGAAAGGCTATTCCGAAGAAAATTTTAGAAACCTGAAATTTGAAGGTACAGACCACTCTGAAGCTTCCTGGCAAAAGCGACTTGATATTCCGTTCACCTTTCTTTTTAAAAAATAACATTATGAAAACCTGGTGCTTACTTTTCGCGATTCTCATTATCGCAGCTTGTTCGAATTCGAGTAAATTAACCTCCGAAACCCAATCTTCAATTAAAGGAATGGCAACACCGGTGTATTTAGATGAAAACAGCGGTGATATATTGCTGTCCGATTATTTTTTAGACACTTCTCTCATTGATTCTATTTCACAAAGTGAGTTCTTTGATGCCACTTTAATAGAAAACAACCAAAAAGTCCGCTATAAAATGGGAGAATTAACGCCATTTGTAGTGAATTTAAGAGTCTGGACTCAGGGTAATTTTAGTGATATTCCACTTTTTAAAAGCACCAAACAAAATTTTGAAATTGTTTTACCCGATGCTGCAAAAAAACATAACGATGTTCAAATAAAAGGGGAGTTTACAAATAATTGGCAGTTACAGCCACTAGTATTTAAAGATGGCAATTGGAATTACTCCAATCGAGTGACCCCCGGAAATCATCAATATGTACTGGTAATAGATGGAAAAGAAACTCCTGATCCCACCAATGCGAATACAACCAGTAATGGTATGGGTGGCACAAACTCGTTACTTACAATCCCTACGAATGAAGAAAAAATCGCTTTCATTCAAACAAAGAGTTTCGACGATAAGGGATTTACAGTTGGCGTATCACAGCCGGTTTCTCAAGTTGTGGCATATATTGACAATAAGAAGATTGCTTCCGAACAGGTGAAAATAACCAATAATGAAATCTATATTAAAATTCCCCAAAATAGGGCTAAACGAGCTTTTGTAAGGGTGTATGCAAGTAATCAATTTGGAAGGAGTAATGATATACTAATACCACTTTCCGAAGGACGAATAATAACAGATGCAACGCAATTGGATCGTACAGATTTTCATACGCAGGTAATGTATTTTCTTATGGTGGACCGATTTAAAGATGGCGACACCACCAATACTAAAAAAGTAGCTAATGATAGTATTCATCCCAAGGCAAATTACTACGGGGGGGATCTACAGGGCGTTTTGGACAAAGTGAATGACGGTTATTTTACCGGTTTGGGAATTAATACGATTTGGCTGTCACCAATAGTTCAAAATCCTGAAGGTGCCTACGGAAAATATCCCGAACCCTTGACTAAATTCTCGGGATATCATGGCTATTGGCCAATTAGCAGCACCAAGGTAGATTACAGATTTGGTAACGAAACTGTTTTAAAAGAATTGATCGCTGTGGCTCATGATAAAAATATGAACATCATTTTAGATTATGTAGCCAATCATGTTCATGAAGACCATCCGGTGTATAAAAATCATCCGGATTGGGCAACAGACCTTTATCTTCCCGATGGTTCACTTAATACCGAACGCTGGGATGATCATCGACTTACAACCTGGTTCGATACTTTTATGCCTACCCTAGATTTCAGTAAACCGGAAGTCGTTGAAAAAATGACAGATTCTGCTGTGTACTGGGTCACAAATTACGATATCGATGGATTTAGACACGATGCGACAAAGCATATTCAGTTAGAATTCTGGCGTACTTTAACGAGGAAAGTAAAAGAGCGAACCAACAGACCTATTTTTCAGGTAGGAGAGACGTATGGGAGTCCCGATCTAATTCGAAGTTATATTAATACTGGGATGCTCGATGGTCAGTTTGATTTTAATCTTTACGACGCGAGTGTTAATGCCTTTGCAACTAAAGCCTCGTTTGAACGCTTGGCAAACACATTAAAGCAAGGTTTAAATTATTACGGGAGTCATCACTTGATGGGAAACATTTCAGGAAATCAGGATAGAGCAAGATTTATTAGTTATGCCTCAGGTGATGTGAGATTTGATGAAGACGCTAAGAAAGCCGGGTGGACCAGGGAAATTGGCATGAGCGATACAACAGCATACAACAAATTAGCTATGTTGCAGGCATTCAATCTAACAACTCCCGGAATCCCTTGTATATATTACGGTGATGAATATGGAAGTATTGGAGGAAATGATCCCGATAATCGGAAAATGATGAAATTTCAAGGTCTAGACGAGCATGAGAAAAATTTAAAAAAACGGGTTTCAGAACTGATCAATTTACGGCGCAATTCTATGGCGTTACAATACGGAAGTACCAAAGTTGTAAGAGCAGATTCGGAAGTGTTGATAATAGAGCGGGTTTATTTTAATGAAAAGGTAACCGTGATCTTTAACAAGTCTGAAACACCTGTAACGTACGCAAATGTGACCGTACCCAATAATGATTTTAGAATAATACAATAAATAATTAATCAATTCTGAAGAATGCTTCGGAAAAATATACAATAGGATGAAGAAAATATTAGTAGCAACGGCATTGCTTGCCTTGGTAGTTTCGTGTAAGGATAAAGTAAAGACCGAAGCACCTTCCGAAGAGAAAAAAGAACTCCCCTCAATTAATGATTCGGTATTGGAAAGTTCGGTAATTTATGAAGCAAATATCCGTCAGTACTCTAACGAAGGCACCTTTGATGCGTTCACAAAAGACATTCCTCAGTTAAAAGAATTAGGGGTAAAAGTGATATGGTTAATGCCGGTTTTTCCAATTTCAGAAACTAAAAGAAAAGCCACCGGAGGCGATTTTGCCAGCTTAATTGAAGACGAATCCGAACGCGCTAAAATGCTGGGGAGCTATTATGCGGTATCAGACTTTACAGAGGTAAATCCCGAATTTGGATCCAAAGATGATATTCGTGAGTTAATCGCTACGGCTCACGACAATGATATGTACGTGATTCTTGATTGGGTTCCTAATCATACAGGCTGGGATCATGTGTGGCTAAAAGATCACCCCGAATATTACACTAAAAATGCCGATGGAGAGATCACAGATCCGTTAAACGAAGATGGCACTCCGGTTGGATGGGCAGATGTAGCCGATTTAAACTACGACAACAAGGCCTTGTGGGAAGAAATGACTGCAGATATGAAATATTGGATCACCGAAGAAGGGATCGATGGTTTTCGATGTGATGTTGCAGGATCGGTTCCGGTAGCTTTCTGGGAGTACGTGATTCCTAAACTTCGCGCAGAAAAAGACATTTTTATGTTGGCAGAAGCATGGGAGCCCGAATTGTTAAAAGGTGATCTATTCGAAATGGCGTACGCCTGGGAAGGTCATCATATTATGAATGAAATAGCAAAAGGTGAAAAAAGCGCTAAAGATTGGGATGATTATATGGTAAAAATGGATACTGTTTATGAAACCAATGATATCCTTATGAACTTTATTACCAATCACGATGAAAACTCATGGAATGGAACGGTGAGAGAGCGAATGGGCAACGCAGCTCCCGCTATGTTGGCAATGAGTTATACAGTTCCGGGAATGCCTTTGATCTATAGCGGACAAGAATACGACCTAAATCATAGGTTAAAATTCTTTGAAAAGGATAGTATTCCAAAATCGAAAGGAGAAATTTGGAACACGCTTAAAAAGTTAGGAGAATTAAAAAATACACATACAGCGCTCAATGGGGGTAAGAATGCTGCATCCTATGAGCGATTAAAGACCAGTAATGATGAAAAGGTCCTGGCATTTAAAAGAAGTAAAGAAGAAAGTGAACTCATTTTTGTAGCGAATTTAAATGATACCAAACAAAATTTTATGATCAAAACAGCGGGGACCTACAAAAACGCCATGACTGGAGATGTCGTAGAACTGGATTCGGGAAAAGTGCACAAGTTTAAACCCTGGGAATACTTAATTTTAGTAAAATAGTCTTAAAATGCTCCGTAATTGGGGCATTTTTTTATGACTTATTAACCGAAAACGTTATAGTTTTAAAAAGTAATTGCGGAATCTAGAATTATAACATAGCTTTACACTAATGAGTTCAGAAATCAAAAAAATTGGAGTCCTAACAAGTGGTGGAGACGCACCCGGAATGAATGCAGCGATTAGAGCTGTTGTACGATCATGTGCATATCATAATTTAGAATGTGTTGGGATCTTTCGCGGATACGAAGGCTTGATTGAAGGTGATTTCAAACCGCTGGACGCCCGCTCGGTAAAAAACATTATAAATCGAGGCGGAACCTTCTTAAAATCGGCCAGATCAAAGGAATTTCGAACAGTAGAGGGTAGGAAAAAGGCTCATACACACTTAAAAAATGCAAACGTAGATGCGCTGGTAGTAATTGGTGGTGATGGAACTTTTAACGGGGCTATAGTTTTTAACGAAGAGTTTAACTATCCTATAGTTGGTATTCCGGGAACTATTGATAACGATATCAATGGCACCGATTATACAATTGGATACGACACAGCACTTAACACTGTAGTTGAGGCAATAGATAAGATTAGGGATACGGCAAATTCACACAACCGACTCTTTTTGGTTGAGGTGATGGGAAGAGATGCAGGAGATATAGCGCTCAACGCCGGAATTGGTGCCGGAGCAGAGGAAATATTAATCCCCGAACAAAATCTGGGAAGAGAACGTTTAATTCAATCTTTAAAACGTAGTAAGAAGTCTGGTAAATCTTCAAGCATTGTAGTAGTCGCAGAAGGTGATCAAATTGGTAAGAATATCTTTGGCTTGGCAGATTACATCAGAGAAAATTTAGAAGAATACGAAGTAAAAGTAACGGTATTAGGTCATATTCAACGAGGTGGAGCTCCAAGTTGTTACGACAGAGTTCTTGCGAGTAGATTAGGGGTGGGTGCAATAGATGCCCTATTAAATAATCAGCGAGACGTGATGATTGGAGTGGTACACAATAAAGTGGTATTAGTACCCTTTACAGAATCACTAAAAGGTGCTAATAAATTAGACCTCGATTTGATTCGCGTGGCAGATATTACCTCAATTTAAATAAGAACAACGTAAGACATATATTGAAATACAGTAAAGCAATTAATTATAAACAGAACATATGAGTACAAAAATAGGAATCAATGGTTTCGGAAGAATTGGAAGAATAGCATTTAGAATTGCAGCGAAACACGATGATGTGGAAATTGTAGCAGTAAACGATCTCCTTGATGTTGATCACCTGGCATATTTGTTAGAATATGATTCTGTTCATGGAAAATACCCGGGAACTGTGGAAGTAAAAGACGGTAATTTGGTCGTTGATGGGAAACAAATAAGGGTTTCTGCCGAAAGAAACCCTGAGAATTTAAAGTGGGATGAGGCAGGAGTAGAGATCGTAGTTGACTGTACCGGTATTTTTACAGAACTAGATTCGGCAGGAGCTCATATTAAAGCCGGAGCTAAGAAGGTAGTGATCTCTGCACCTTCTAAAACAGCACCTATGTTTGTAATGGGAGTGAATCACGAAGAAGTGAAAGAAAGTGATACCATAGTGTCAAACGCTTCTTGTACTACTAATTGTCTTGCTCCCCTGGCAAAGATCATCAACGATGAATACGGAATCGTAGAAGGATTGATGACCACGGTACATTCGGTAACAGCAACACAATCTACGGTAGATCAGCCTTCCCGTAAAAATTATCGCCTTGGGAGAAGTGCTATTAGCAATATTATCCCAACCAGTACCGGAGCGGCTGTGGCAGTTACCAAGGTTATACCCGAATTAAAAGGAAAACTCACAGGAATGGCTTTTCGGGTTCCCACAACCGATGTATCTGTGGTAGATCTAACAGTGAGAACCGAAAAATCCACGAGTTACGAAGCCATTAAAAACCTGTTTAGAACTGCTTCGGAAGGAAAATACAAGGGGATTGTTAATTATACCGATGAGAATGTCGTGTCACAGGACTTCGTAAGTGACCCACATACCTGTACATTTGATGCCGATGCCGGTATTGCACTTAACGATAATTTCTTTAAGTTAGTGGCTTGGTATGATAATGAATATGCATATTCGGCTAAACTAATAGACCTGACTGCGCATCTCGCAACGCTTTAATGTATGATTTTAATAACAGATGGTGGTTCTACCAAATGTGACTGGATCCTTTTAGATGAGAACGGAACGATAGCTCTTAAAACACGGACGGCTGGTTTAAACCCTGCGGTAGTGCCCCCTGATGAGTTAAAAAGCAGAATTACGGCTAACTCAGATCTGGCTGCGATCTTTAATAAAACTACGGTTCTCGATTTTTATGGTGCGGGATGTGGAACTGCGACACCGGTAAAGATTTTAGAGGACGTGCTCATAGAGCTTTTCCCCAAAGCGGAAATTTCGGTAAATGAAGATACTGTGGCTGCGGTATATGCAGCAACAACAGCACCGGGGATCGTTTGTATTTTAGGCACCGGATCTAATAGTTGTTACTTTGATGGGAAAGAGATCCATATGAGTGTCGCCTCTCTGGGTTATACTTTAATGGATGAGGCTAGTGGAAATTACTTCGGAAAGCGTCTTATTCGCGACTATTTTTACAAAAAAATGCCCGAAGTGTTATCTAAGGAATTTGAAAAACGCTTTGTTTTGGATCCCGATGAGATAAAACTGAACTTGTATAAAAAGCCGAATCCAAATATGTATCTCGCGTCCTTTGCAGAATTTATCTTTAATCCATCGGAAAACAGACCCTCGTCTGCTCAGGATATTAATGGCTATTTTTATAAATTGATAAGCGAAGGAATGTTGAAATTTATTGAATATCGAATTCTTTGTTATAAAGAAGCACAGCATGTTCCTATCCATTTTATAGGATCTATCGCACATTTTAGCAAAGATATAATCCGTGATTGTATGAAACCTTACCATCTGGAATTGGGCTCAATTATAAGAAGACCTATCGACGGACTCATCAATTATTATGTGCATCACAAAATTAAGAAGTAATTGAACTTGCGTAATTAGCATATGCCACTACCAAAAATAAATCCAATACAAACACAAGCCTGGAAAAAGCTTCAGGAGCATTATACTTTGATTAAAGACGTAAAAATGCAAGAATTGTTTGCTGCAGACGCTTCTCGTGGAGCTACGTTTAACGTTGAGTGGAAGGATCTTTATCTTGATTTTTCAAAAAACAGAATTACTTCGGAAACGGTATCGCTCCTTACAGATCTTGCCAACGAAGTGAAACTTAAAGAAGCAATTTCGCTTCAGTTTGGGGGAGATCATATTAATGAAACTGAAGATAGAGCCGTGCTCCACACTGCACTTCGCGATTTTGGAAATATGAAGCCTGAAGTAAGAGAAACACTTCAACAGATGAAACATTTTTCCGAAGAAATGATTTCGGAAAACTGGAAGGGTTATACCGGGAAAGCTATTACAAATATAGTAAACATAGGGATTGGCGGTAGTGACCTTGGGCCTGCAATGGTTACTGAAGCGCTTACTTTTTATAGAAACAGGTTAAAAGTTCATTATGTCTCAAACGTAGATGGTGATCATATAAATGAAGTGATAAAGGAGCTGGACAGGGAAACGACCCTATTTATTATTGTATCCAAAACATTTACGACGCAAGAAACCATGAGCAACGCAAATACCATTAGAGAATGGTTTTTAAAAGGCGCGTCTAAAACCGATATTTCTAAACACTTTGTTGCTGTATCCACAAATATTGAAGAGGTTAATGCCTTCGGAATAGCTCCCGAGAACACCTTTACAATGTGGAATTGGGTTGGAGGCCGTTTTTCGTTATGGAGTGCTGTAGGGTTATCTACTTGCTGCGCAATTGGATATGATAATTTTGAGGAATTACTCAAGGGAGCTCATGAAATGGATGAGCATTTCAGAAATACTGAGTTTTCAGAAAATATCCCGGTGATCTTAGCTTTATTATCGGTTTGGTATAACAATTTCTTTACTTCTGAAAGCGAAGCGGTAATACCTTATTCTCAGTATTTAAACAAGCTGGTTCCGTATTTGCAACAGGCAATTATGGAAAGTAATGGCAAGAATATCGATAGAAACGGAAATGCCGTAGATTATCAAACCGGAACGATCGTCTGGGGAAGTACGGGTACTAATGCGCAACATGCCTTTTTTCAGTTACTGCATCAGGGAACAAAGTTGATTCCTGCAGATTTCATCGGTTTTGTTGAACCGCTCTTCGGAAACACCTCTCATCACAATAAACTTACAGCAAATCTCTTGGCTCAAACCGAAGCTTTAATGCAAGGTACCGAAGGACTTTCCGTAGAAAATAATTTCAAAAGCTTTAACGGGAACCAACCAACGAATACTTTACTCATAAAAAAATTAACTCCCAAAAACTTGGGGAGTCTGATTGCGTTGTATGAGCATAAGATATTTGTTCAGGGCATAATTTGGAATATTTTCAGTTACGATCAATGGGGTGTAGAACTAGGCAAGAAAATAGCCACGTCACTTTTAGATAATATTGAGTCTGAAGCCAAACCTCTGCAAAGTAGTTCTTCCACTCAGGCGTTATTTTCGAAATTTTTAAAGAATTAATTTAATTATTGATCACTTTTCTTCTGTAGTAATTGCCACTCTGTAATTACGGAGCGGCATTTTTATATATTTCCATAGCTCATGTAGTCTGTTGTATATCAGTTTGATTCACTGACATTTTTATATTCTTTGGTCGGTATATATAAAAATGCGAGCATACAAATTTGATAGGTATGTGTTCCAAATATGTAGCTATTCCGAAGAAAACTATAAGGATTTTGAGCTGGTTAAACCAAAAGAACCTAAGCAGTATTATCATCAGGTTTATGATGAAACTAACACTGCGAAAAGGATTCCCGACTACAGATCTCAATTATTATGGGAACCAAATATTGAGCTGCAACGCATTGTTCTAAGGTTCGATTTTTTTACTTCCAACAATACAGGAGTTTACGAAATCTCTCTCGAAGGTTTTACTTTTGATGGGGAGCCGGTGTCTTTAAAAGAGCGGTTTATTGTAGAATAATTAGTGATAATTCTTGGTTCGAACATAGAAAATGTAATATAAATCTGTCATATACTTTTTTTTTAAAATCCAAATCCAAATCGTTCGTCTCGCTTAAAAGGTTTTTCTATTTTTATCACTTAACCGTTTAAATTTTTAACTATGAAATCTGAAGATCAAAAACCAAATACTATCGATTTAAAGAAAGCCGAAGCCTGGACAAAAAAGTGGAGAGGAGTGGAAGGATCGTATAATAAACATCATGAATGTCATGGGTTTTTAATTCCGGCAGATGATTTACGCGGTTTGTTGGCGGAGGAAGATGGTCAGAAGGGGGTGCAATTTGTAAGAGCTTATTTGGCGGTTGACGAGAATAATGACGAAAAGTTAGTAATTGTAGGAACCGAGTCTGAAGATGGCGGGACAACCTATAAAGACCTGATCACGGGTTATAATGGAACCGGAGATATTTATGATTTTGTAAGACCTTGTCCGCCTAAATGTGATATAAACAGCCCCTTAAATAAATAAATGGACCTACTTTTAGATGGTATTACAGAATTCACAGTAATATTCGCTGTTATCAATGCCCTGTTATATATTAAAAGCTTTGCTCTTAAAGGAAAGGCTTTTAAGTTTTTTGCTGTGTATTTATGTTTAGTGGGATCTATTCAATTGGCTGCCAGTATTCTCGGTGGTGTATTTCATCAGCATAACTTATTCTTATCTCATTTTTATTTTATTTTTCAATTTATATTTCTTTCACTATTCTATTTCGAATTATTAGGGTTTAGATGGATGAACTGGGTATTAATTTTTGTGCTGGGATTAATTGGATTTCAATATTTTCAAACACCGGAGATATTCTTTACTTATAACCCAATTGGAATGAGTATCACGCATAGTGTTTTGGTATTGTATTCGTTGTTATATTTTTACAAACAATTAAATGGGAAAGGTGATTTTTTAATAGTAAACGTGGGTGTCTTTTTCTATTTATTGTCAAGCGCATTAATATTTGCATCAGGAAATCTGGTTTTTAATTTGAATATTTCCAAATCAATGATCAAATTATTATCGAATTTGAATTCCGTTTTATATTTAGTTTTCCAAATCTTAATCTTCCTGGAATGGTATAAAAATTACAGGAAAGCAGCATAATTGTTATATTACTATTCAGAATTTCCTTTGAATGTCTTAACCATCTTTGAGAAATAAAATGGTCATGAACAAAGCGTTAAAAGATATAAGTATCTCACTCCAACTATCCGCCAAATTCATATCTTCGTGCTAATATGGAGCAAATCGTATCTGCAGAAAATCAAATTGTCAACATCATTTTAATTGCGATCATACTTTTAATTGTTATGTCGGTCGCAATTGTATTATTTTTCTACTTTTCCCGAAGAAAAATTGTAAGATCGGAGCTTGAAAAAGCTACCATGCAGATTAAGCATCAAAAAGATGTGATTCAATCTACATTGATTACACAGGAAGCAGAACGCAGCAGGATCGCTCAGGATCTTCACGATGCAATTAGTTCTAAGCTCAATATTGTTTCTCTAAATGCTAATATTCTCACAGAAGAGAACATCCCATCAACCGATGCTAATAAGATTGGAAACAGTATTCTTAAAGTGACCACCAATGTTTTAGAAAGTTCGCGAAAAATTGCCCATGCGTTATTACCACCAACCTTAGATAAGTTCGGGTTTCAGGCAGCTTTAGAGGAACTCTGTGAGGAAGTTTCAGAAACGGGAGCCTTTAAGCTTAATTATCGCATAAATTATGATAATGAATTTTTATCTTCGGAAAGTGAATTGCATTTGTTTAGAATTGTTCAGGAATTGTTTAATAACTCCATTAAGCATGCAGAAGCTTCAGAAATAAATTTAAAAATTGAAACACTTGAAAACCTGTTAGCCCTTAATTACACTGATGATGGAAAGGGTTTCGAGTATGAGGAAAAGAAGATGTCGAAAGGATTAGGCATGAATGGATTAGAAAATCGCGTGGCAATTTTAAATGGAAGCTTTAACTTTGAAACATCACCGGGTAATGGCATTAATGTCACAATAATGATAGGGTAATTCATGGAAATAAATATAGGAATAGCAGATGATGAAGAATTATTCAGAATTGGAATTGCTCACATTCTCTCTCGTGATCCCGAAATAAATGTAGTATTTCAGGCTTCAAATGGGAAGGATCTATTAGAAATGCTTTCTAAAAGTGATCCAATTCCCGATATCATCATGACCGATATAAAGATGCCGGAACTCAATGGAGTTGAAGCGACTAAAATTATTAGTCAGACACATAAAGAAATAGGCATAATCGCCCTTACCACTTATAATACAAAACCATTTATTAGAAATATGATCGATGTTGGAGCCAGTGCTTATCTGGTTAAGAATTCGGCACCTTCAGATGTGATTCATACAATAAAGCAAGTTTTTTATAAAGGTTTTTATTACGATAACGAGGTACTGTCCATAATAAACAATAGAAACAGCTATCAAAACACTGAAAGCGAGAAATCTATCTTTGATGAAAATTTTCTTACACCTCGTGAAGCTGAGATCCTGGAATTGATCTGTAAACAACATACTACTCATGAAATAGGTAAAAAGCTGTTTATAAGTCCGCGTACCGTAGAAGTTCACCGCAAGAATCTACTTGATAAAACAGGCGTAAAGAATATAGCGGGTTTAGTTATTTTCGCAATACACAATGATCTTGTTCCACCAATCATAGTAGATTAGTTCTGGTTTTTCATTTTTTAGAAAGGGGTGAATACCCCAATTTACTGTATAACCCACCTCTTTAACCAATTTTTAAGCACCTAAACGAATAGTTTTTTAGGAGTTATAAAAATACACTGTATATTGTGTAACTTTAGTAATCAATACTTTAACCAATTCAATTAACAAACCCTGACCAAACAAAATGGTAGATTATACACTTACTAATAAGTTAAAACAAACAGTTCATATTGCGCAAGCTATTGCCAGGGAGTACGCGCACGAAAAATATTCGGCTGCTCATTTGTTAAAAGCCTTACTTCACAAGGATATTGGAATGATGAAGTTTATAGATACCATGGGCCAAGATGCGTATTATGTTGAAGAATGGGCAGAAGTTCGTTTGGAATCCTTGCCAAAAACCACCAAGATTCCCGAGAATCCTGTTGGGGACTCTTCTGTGGAAGCTGTTTTTTACGAAGCAGATAATATTAAATTGAAGTTAGGGCTGGATGATGTAAACGAATACTGTCTTCTCATTTCTTTATGTACACCGGGGGTAGGGTTCTCATACGATCAATTAAAAACATTTCCATTAACTCCTAACGAAATTATTGATCACCTTGGTTCTGGAAGCAGCGGAAAAGCTTCAGCAGGATCTACATCAACTAAAAAATCCGGGAAAGCATCCGGTGCAAGTACTTCAGCAGGATCTACCTTACAAAAATATTGCACCGATAAGACTTCCGAAGCAAGAAATGAATCTATCGAAAATATTTCGGGACGAGATTCAGAAATAAAAATGATCACTGAAATCCTTGGAAGGAGATCTAAACCTAATGTTCTTATTCTTGGGGATCCCGGAGTGGGGAAAACTGTTTTAATGAACGGACTATCATATGCTACCATCAATGAGAATATCCCGGGACATTTAAAGGATGCGAGGGTATTTGAATTAGACTTTATTAATCTGGTTTCGGGAGCCGGTTATAAGGGGGAAATTGAAGACAGGTTACAGAAAGTCTTTAACGAATTAAAAGAATTTGACAAACCGATATTGTTGATCGACGAACTTAAAAATATTACAGAAAAAACTTCCGGAAATCAAGGGTTGGTGAATATACTTAAGTCTGAATTAGTAAAAGGCGGCTTAACCATCATAGCCACTGCAACAAATGATGCCTTTAGAAAACATATTGAACCGGATGAAGGTTTATCGCGCCAGTTCGAAATAGTTAGATTAATGGAGCCTAGTGAGGAAGAAGCTCATAGAATGATAATGAATTCGGTGTCGTATTATACAGATCATCACGAACTGGAAATTGATTCGGAAACCATCGCTGAAGCTATTCGTCTTGCGAAACGGTACAACAAGGAACGCAGTTTGCCGGATTCGGCATTAGATCTAATTGACAGAACCATGTCTGCCGCCAAGTTTATGGTGGAAACCTCGGTTCCTGAAATAACATCCTTAAAGGAGCGGTTAGATTTGCTTAAAAAGGAAAAAATGGAGTCGCACAGGGTTTTATCTGAGCAAAACTGGATGTATAGACAAATGCAGGATAAATTGAGTTATTTGCTATTTACCGAGTTGGGTGAGGATGATCATTTTGAAAATATTCTCGAACCAAAAGAAGGCTTTAAAACTTTAAACGGGGTCCTCGATAGTTTAAAAGAGATCGCCGAAAGAGAGAAGAAAAGTATCAACAAAAATGACATTGCTTCTACGATCGCTAACAAGACCGGGATTCCAACGGGAAAATTGCAAGCCGATGAGAAAGAACGTCTTCTCAACATGGAGGAAGTGTTGCAAAAACGTGTAATTGGTCAGGATCACGCTGTAAAAATAATTACCGAAGCGGTACTTGAGTCACGTTCGGGTTTAAGTAAACCGGGATTACCTATAGGGTCGTTTTTCTTTTCCGGACCAACCGGTACAGGTAAAACCGAATTGGCAAAGGCCTTGGCAGAGTTTTTATTCCAGGATGAAGGTTCTATCATCAGGTTCGATATGTCTGAATTTAAAGAAGAGCATTCGGCAGCTTTATTATACGGTGCACCTCCGGGGTATGTTGGTTATGAAGAAGGTGGTTTACTGGTTAATAAGATTCGTCAGAAGCCATATTCAATCGTCCTTTTTGACGAAATAGAGAAAGCGCATCCATCGGTTTTTGACATCTTTTTACAGATTTTGGATGAGGGTAAGTTGCATGACCGACTGGGGAAGGAGGGAGACTTCTCTAATGCGGTAATACTTTTTACTTCAAATATTGGGAGTCAGCATATTGTGGATTCCTTCGGAAACGGGGTGATACCAAAATCTAGTGATTTATTGGAGATGATGGGGAATCATTTCAGACCCGAATTTTTAGGCCGACTCACCGAAATTATACCATTCTCACCAATAACAGAAGAGAATATTGGCAAGATATTTAAGATACAACTAAAGGACCTCCACAAGGCTTTAGATAAGCAGGAAATTGAGTTGGAAATTAGCGATGAAGCCACTGCTATGCTGGCAAAAAAAGGGTTTACCCCAAAATACGGAGCAAGGCCACTTCGCGGTGTTATTAGAAGTGATCTAAGATCACCATTGTCTAAAATGATCATCTCCGGAAAGATTTCGAAGGGAGCAAAAATAAAACTAGAGCTCGATAAGAAAAACGAGTTGAAATGGAATATTACTTAATTTTTGTAAGAAAAATTCAAAAAAAACCTATATTTAACATAAATAAGCAACATTATGAGTGATACATATGGAATTGGGGGAACCGAAGTAAAAACAGATGCGAATGAAGCATTTGCAGATATACCTCAGAATAGAACCCTCTTAGTAGAAAAACTAACGAACGATCCTGCTATTAAACCGGTGGTACAAACCGGACTAAAAACCGTTGAAGAGGTTTTTGAACATTACAAGCCTGAAGTAGAAGTTGAGTTTGAAGATAGTGATGGTGTTGGGAAGAAGGAAATGCTTCATTTCAGTAATTTAGGTGATTTTGGAGCCAAGGGAATTACTCGTCAGAGTGGCTACTTAAAGGATCTGGACACAGAGAAGGATCAGTACATTAAAGTTGTTAAGCAACTTAAAACGAATAAGATCTTAAAAACTGCTCTGGCAGATCCTGAAGCAAAACAGGCTTTATTGGACTCTATAAGAGCATTACTAACCGAAATTGAAGAAAATAAATAATAAATATGGCTGCTAATCAACAACAATTTTCACCTGTAGAGAATCCTGCCGAATTCCTAAAAGAGAGTAGTGATAAGCTGGTAAAGTTTGGTGGGTTCGACTTGCTGGAAGCTTGTATTGAGGGTGTTCAGAATATGAATCCCGAACGAAAGGCAAGAAAGAAGATCTTCTTGACCGAAATGACGAAGAAGGAAGAGAGAGAAACATTAAAAAAGACCTTAGAAATTTGGTCGAATGTACTATCCGGTACAGATGATATTTCTGAAATGGTGGAAGGTGCCGAAAAGAGTGCCGAAGAAGCTCAAACTAGCCTGAGAAAGAATTTAGGAAAAGCCATTGATGCCACTCGGGATCTGGAAAGATCGTACAGATCTGTTGCATTATTTTATAAGAATTCTGAATCGGATAAAGTTAAAAATATTTCTATAGTGAATGCCGAATTGGACCAAATGAAAGATTTGGACAATACGCGGTTTATAGATGCCATCGCAGAAGAACTCAATGGTGCGTTCGATAGGTTAGACCTTCGTGAGAATTACGGTTTACTCGTAATTCCCGGGTATTTAGGATCTAATAAAGTTGTAGAAAAATGGGCAAAGATCGCTCATGATAATAAGGTGATGCTTGTCACAGACTTCGAGCACTTAGACGAACCGGATGATGTTATGGAAATGTTTGAAATGGCAAATTTAACAGGAGGTGATAAATATCGCTCTAATGTTATGATGTCATGTAATTGGCTTGTAGGAAGAGGAAAACATGATGAAGTAGGGGAAGAGGATGATCTTTTCGTTCCGCCTTCCGGAGCATTAGCCGGTAAAATTTATAGTACATTAATGTCTCAGGTTACCGCAGGTAAGAAATTTGGTGGTATGAACGAGGTAGATGGGGTACGTTTCGATCTTAAGAAAAGTGATATTGCTCAATTGGAGAAGTTAGGGCTAGTGCCAATGGTAAATGAATACGGAAAGGTAATGGCATTCTCGGCAAAGACACTGTTCAATGGAGATAACCTAGGGTTACAAACATATTCTGTTGTTCGTGTTTTCGACTATGTTACTAAGGTTTTGATGGATTTCTTAAACCGAAGAGCATTCGAGAACTTCAACGCAAGAACGAGAAAAGAACTTATGGGGCAGATCGTGAAATTCTTGGATAGTATCACCGGGCCGGATAAGTTAATTGAAGATTTCTCAATAAAAAGATTTGAACAAGACCCTAATCAGAAGGATCGTGTTCATCTTGATATTCATATGAAACCATATTTTCCAGCTAAGAACTTTATGATCAAAATGGATGGTCAGAAAGGCGATGATGGTACAGAATGGGATTCAGAATATGAGCAGCAGTAATCTGCACCAACCAAAATTTTAAGGCGACCATCTGGTCGCCTTTTTTATATTTCATGTTGTAATTTTATTGCCGGCAACTCATCTCCAGCTTACTTCGTAAGGCATATTTGCAAGTTCGCTGGGAGCATAAGGACGTAAAGCCTTTCCACTTCCCCTCCAAACAAGAGTTAACTTATTTAGCTCAGGCTCTATTAAGATCGTTTGAAGTACGGGGTCTGTATTTATTAGTTTTCCGTTTCTGCCATCGATTTTAATTATAGGTATTTCCTTCGGAATGGTAAATACAAACTCTTGTTTTTGCGGATGAATATTAACTAACCTGCATTGTTGTCCAACTGTTAAGTGATTCGATTGTAAACCAAGGGAAGCCCCGTTACAGGCTCTAAAGTCTAATGCCGAAACATTTGGATCAGGATTGCTATTAAGTAATGACTCTGAAGCCCATTTGTTTTTTATTTCTGAAATGTTTTCGTCCATACCTTCAGGAATGGTGTAACTTCCAAAGTACGCTACTCTGGGAAACCACCCCGGATGTAACCAATCCGTACAAACAGGAACAGGCATTTTATACCATTCCAATACATTTTTACATATAAAATTCTCGGGAGAAAGTAACTGGTATGGATTCTCAATATTTGGTAATTCTAAAGATGCGAGTGTAGATTCTGTAGGTTCTACAATATACCCTTTTCCGAGGGGGTTTCTTGGATACCGGTATGGGCTACCGGCTAGAATATCGAGGACCTCACTGGTATATTTAAAAGATTCTTCCGCCTCAATTATATCTCTTAGAGATTTTTCGGCATCCAGGTCTTTTCCGCCGTAAGCATGAGTGTAGGATAATGGTATTTCGCTAATTTTATTTTCATATTGAAATAGATACCCTTTGCCTTCTGCCTTATAGACTTTCCGATCTGCAAATATAGAATAGTGCATGGCTAATTTCCCGATCTCAATAGAAGCTGAAAAATTTTCTACTTCTTTGATACTTCTTGCTTTGCCTTTTAAAACAACATCGGTCAAGGGTTTTAACGGATATACATCAATATCTTGTTCAAATAGCCCGTCGATCTCTTCATTCATAACATGGTCTTCAATAATACTTTCCTGATCTTCATGCAGTGTACAAGAACCGTTCAGATTAATTTGATAAGTACGTTTGGCAATTACCGAAAGTATATGCTTCCCTTTTTTATTAAGACCTGAAATTTGTTGTGATGTATGGGACATATTAATGTGGAAAAGGTTAGAACTTGGATGTTGGCGGATATATAAGGTAATAGATTAGCAAAATTGTCCCCGAAAGGCCTAAAAACGCAAGCACCCCATAGAATTTCCATGGAAAACTACCTTCCAGAACAGCCGCAAGGGGTTTGTCTTTTGGATAGAAGACCTTGACATTATCTCCAATATTATATTTTTTTTCTTTTTCGAAGTTTCCCGAATTTAAAGTGATTTTTTTTCCTGTAGCATCATTAAAGCTAAAAATAGGGGCATATGCCATTTTATCGTTGGTGAGACTTTGAGGATTACTTTCTTTCTCCTTAAATCCTTCAATAGTTGCGATTGCAGTTACTCCGCTATTTTGCATTTGGTAAAGCTGATAAAGCTTCCAAACGGCGAATACAAACATTGCAAAAATTAGAACAAGCATGAAAACTTTCACAAAAGGGGATGCATCTTTAAGCATAGATTTCAGAATTGATTAATTAATAGTTTCACCCTGGCTATAATGGTTCTCCATCATACTTTCAATTTGTTGATCGGAATAATTTCCCGGCCAGTTCCCGGGTGCCGGTCCCGCCGATGGACCAACCGGAGAACCAACAAATACACCAATTACCTTACCAAAGACCTGTTCGGCAACGCCTCCTCCAAATTTACTGCTAAAAACTAATGCAGTGGTTAATCCTGCGCTTACCGAAAATCTTCCTGCAAGTCTGGCGACACCGCTCATAGCTCCCTTTGCGAGAGCTCCGCCTAATAAGTTAATCGCTCCACTAACGGCAACATCTACGGCTACACTTAGCATACTAGCGCCGAAATCGGCCATAGTGAAATTAGCTAAATTACAACCTGGAGCTATAACTCCGTTTAAAGAAGCTCCGGGTACAGGGTCTGCACAGTTTAAATTGATTCCAACGTATACCCCAACGGCAATAGCGGTACTTGTGCCTCCCGATTGCACTGAAAAAGCACCGAATTCGGAAACAGAGCCACTTGTTAAAACTAACAATGGGAACAAGATATTGGGTGCAACATGTCCTATTCCCATACCAATATCTGAACCTCGTTGTACAACCAGAAAATTATGTGATTGTACGGTAGGAGCGAGTTGAGCCGATGTCATTAAGCCTCCCAGAACCTGCGCAACCACATGCGGCATAACCACAGGTGGCGCCGGAGGCCCCGGTGTTCCCATATGCCAATCTACGCCTAGCATGGGATGTATATTTGTATGTATAGAACAGTACATGTTATATTAGTTTTCTAATAATCTGATTATTGTTTTTCTCTTTTCTAAAGGCACCAAAGTATATTTAAATGGAAAATTATAAGTGATAAACGCTTGTTTTGAATCCGGAAGTAAACCTACTTGTTCTATCTTCATTTCACGCTTTTCTTTGATATCTCCAATCTTTATCTCTACCTCAAGAGGTAATTTTGGAATTAAAAAATTAAAAGAACCCTGATCGGTTACATTAGTTGCCGTGAGTAAGTCATTCGGTTTTACAGACTCTACGATCATCTGCGGAAAAGCAGAATTAAAGAATCTATCACCTATTCGTTTAATTTTTGAATTATCTTCTTCTAACACCACATGATGTTTAGCTTTTAAGGGTAGGATAGGAAATGAAGCTAAGCCTGCGGGTTCCTGCCATGATTTCCATTTCGTGATCGGATCATCAACATGTTCAATATTGGGTAATTGATTACCGATGGCCGCCTCCTTTTTATAATAGTAGCCTTTGCCATAGGGATTCGACGGATATGGAATGTCCAGGCCATCCCAGGTTGTACTACCTCCGAAGGCATTGTGAAGGCTGAGCGGCATACTTTCAAAAGGTTCAGGATTACTTTTTGATAAAATTCCTAGTATCGATTTCCAAACTCTGTTTCCGAATACATTAACCTTATGAATAGTATTACCATTTAAATTAATCGCAACTTCTGTTTGAGTAATTGTTTTACCTTTGGGTGCTCTTGCATGACCAAAAAGTAAAATATCAACACCTCCACGAATATATACATCGTCTTTGTCCATAGGACCAAACTCACTTTCCCAGTAGTTGTCCTTTAACTCCCAGTCCTGAATTTTGCTTACAACGGCATTACCAGACTTATCTACATCGAATACAACTCTGCATTGTGCAGACATTGCGATATTTTCCTCACCAATCGTAGTGCGATGCGTCAATGTACTAAATGGAGTCTCGTTGTAGAATTCCATGTTAATTAAGCTTTACACGTTCACCTTTTAAGGTCACATCATCATTTGCGACGATATCTACATTCCCCAAATCAGATTTTATGGTCTGTATTTTCGCAATATCCAGTTTTTCTCCTTCAGAAAGCAACATGGTGTCGCCTTTTGTGTACCGTTTGAAGTCTCCTTGAGTAGAAATTTTAGTGTCTTTCGCACTTTCTATTTCAATGTCTTCAGCAGAGATCTTTATATTTTTTTCTGCGGAAAAATGAATATTTTCAGCAGCTACTTTTAAGGTAGTACCATTTTCAGAAATAGTAATAGTAAAAATTGATTGACCGTTGGCATTGGTCAATCTAACCTCATCACAATGAGCCTGACCTTCAATGATTAATTGATGTCCTTGCTTTAAATCTTTGTGAAATGTACTGTTATTTACTTTTTTCATATTAATTGACTTTAACGATTCCACCTTTAATTTCGGTCATAGCGGTGCCCGCCACTTTCACTTTGGCTCCTTTAACTTCATTGGTCCCCGAACCTTCTACTATGGTTTTAACACCACTTGCATTAAGTTTTATGTCACTTTTTAGATCAAGTTCTTGAGATGCATGGATATGAATTTTTTTACCATGTATATTTGTTAGATCAGGCTCACTAGACTCTAATCCAATATTAATAGTAGGGGAATTGAGGTTTATTTCTCCGTCGAGCGCAACTAAATCGATGTTTGCCGTCGCGTTGATAGTTATATTACCTTCTCCATCAAATTTAATTTCACTGCTGGATTTGTCGATAATGGTAATACTTCCGTCTCCTTCATTTATGGTAATTTTACACGGACCAACCTGCCATACGGTAAAATGATTGCTCGCGTGTGAACTTCCGGCCGGCGGAGGCGAATTACGATTATATACAGATCCGGAAGTGTAAGGAATTTCGGCATTACCGTTCTCAAAGTCAACGATTACTTCATCACCTACATGTGGAATTCGATACATACCACCACTTCCACCGGCCTGCATTGAGACAACTCTCATCCAACAAGACATTTTTCCTTGTTTTACCTGCCACGGAAACTGAACTCTAATTCTTCCTAATGCCTCGGGGTCATGATTTTCCGTAACAACGCCTACTTGACTCATACTTCTTGGGAAGGCATTAATATCGGTTAGTGGATAGGCATCATAACTTCCTGAAATTGCTTCAAAGTTATTTTCATATTCTCCCGAAACGTTTACGGAATGGTTTACTTCTATCACTCTGTATTTTTCATCTTCTACGACAATTAAATTACCTAGCTTTACCCCGGGATTACTCGTTGAACCAATTAATTTAACTTGATTGATCGCAACACCCTCTAGTTGGGTTTTAACTTTTGTTTTTAACTGACTTCCTGCTGAAGGGCTATTATTGTTATTGTTCCAGGAATTTGTTTGAATGTTATAGAAATCCTGAGAAACACTATCCACGAAGCCATCGAATGATGATCCTGCGGGTTTGGGCAAGGTGTCATTTTCTTCTATGGTATCGGAAAGATAATTATTAGAAAAATAATTTACATTTCTAGGTAAAGGAATAAGACATAATTTATACTCAATTAGATCTTGACGATAATTAAGTGGAGTTTCTTCAATTTCGGGCTTGCCAAAAATTAGTTTATCTCCGTTATAATACATCCATTCTCCGTATTGTGATGCTAATCTACGTACGAAATCGAAACCGCTCTCATTATGTTGAACGCAGTAGTCGATCATATCCGTATATTTCGAATTTACGTCTGTATTTAATTTATAGTTATTAAGGATACTATTTACGATTCCGTCCAATCTCATTTCGTTGAATGAATCGTAATGTGCTCCACCATCGGCTTTAATTGTAGGACTTTTAGCAATTAATACGATCTCATCTCCCAAGTCAACATTCTCGGCTTTGACGATTTTCACTTCGGTAACGAGTCCTTTAAACTCTAATTTCCCCATTTTGGATTTATCGGAAATGGACGACGTTTGCACAGCAATGGTTTCCCCTAAGAATTCTTTGCTTTTTTCACCTAAACCAGACGCTTCTTTTTCGAACATATCCATTCGGAAAATGATTTCCAGCGTGTGATGTTCGGCAATCTTTTGACCTAAGAAGAGCTTCTTAAATGAAGTAACTTCTTTACCGGCAATATATATTGATGTTTTTGAAAGTAATGCCATAACTCTTATTTAATGAAATGATTCCCATGGATTTTCGTACTCAGAACCATTTACTCCCATAGCTCTTGCCGAAATCGTTAGCTTGGTTCTCATTGGTAAAGAATTCTCTGCGTCGAATTGCTCTAAATATCCTACACAAAATGCATCAGTGAAATGTAGCGTTTTATTACTAGACATAATGTCTCGTTTATAAAATACGATCTCACCATCTTTATAATCGCCCGGACTGACCATCCATGCTAAAAAATCTGTGCTATTGGTAGATTCAATAAGTATATGGATTAGTCCGCCTCTAGGTCTTCCCGTAGGGCGGCCATTAGAATCAATGCTCTGAATAAACTCAAAGGAGCATTCCAAAACATTCATCTCTACATCTTCAATTGTTAATTTTGCTAAGAATGACATGGTATAATGTATTAAGTTATGAACAGGCAAATAAGGGAGCGTTGAAATATCACCCCCTTAATTGAATTGTTACCGTATAATGTTCCAGGTGTTATTACACCCAGTCATTTACGTGTTCTCCATTTCCAATGCCAATAGATTTAGCTGAAATGACAAAAGATTCTGCCATGGGGTTTTTTCCTGTGGAGTCGAAACCTTCGTGATACTTAACCATATAGCCCTCTGTGAACTTAAGTTCTTTTGAAGTGGCTTCTGTATCTCTCTTTAGGAATACAATAGAACCATCTCTTCGTTCGAAGTTATTGAACATCCAATCAGATAAGCTGGTATCTGCGGTAGATTCTACTGTTAATTTGATCTTGCCTCCTCTGGTAATAGAAGAAGGTCTTCCTGTTGCATCAGTTTCCTGATGTAATTCGTACGAGCAACTTAAAACGTTGTACTCATTTCCTGCTACTTTTAGTTTTGCTTTAAAAGACATAATAATAAAATTTAATTAATAAAAAATAAGATATCTATATATATAAAAATATGTATGAAATAAAATTATGGAACAATGTAAGAACATACAAGAAAACAGCTAATTTTCTTAAAATGAATAGATTAATAGATTCCTTTCTAAGATGAAATACATTTTGGAATGAATTTGTTACCCCTTTTCAGACATTTTTTTAATTAAATTTTGAAGAAAATCACGATTTCAAGTTAACATTTATGATTAGAATAGCTATAAAAAACTAAAGATCAGAATGTTAAATAGAAATGGAATAGGTTTAAAAAGAATGAATATGAAGAAAAATCAGGTGCCAGAATTTGAAGTTGTGACGAATTAACTATCTACACGCCGACATATAATAACAGTATCTTCTTTAATATTGTTAGCAGCTACTGTTTGATTAAAGTTAATGTGCTTTATTGGGCTCCACCAATTTGGCTTAAAATGAAAAACCCATTCGTTGGGCTCATTAGATCGCTCATCAATGACTTCTATTTTACCTTCCGGATGTCTCTCATTATAATCAATTATAAAGAAATAAAACAGCTTGCCAAATTCCATAGCCTGTGGCGCTTTAACCCTAAAATTAGTGATATCGCTTTGATCCTTATTCTTTTTGAACTCGAAACTTATCACTCTCGGATTTACCAACTCTTCTTTTGTAGGGTCCTTAATATCCTTATTAACAGGAAATTGCCAACTATCGTATATAGGTATAGCGATCTGCATGGCAAATTCGTACATTTTGTAGAATAAAGTTGGCAATACGAATAAAATCGCAGACGACATAAAAATATAACTGAAGGGCGATCTAAATCTGTTTACGATTTGTATAAAGGCAATGAGTCCCAAACAGGCATAGGCTAAAGTAAATAAGAACTCCGGCCAGAATTCAGACTTGTCTGCCGAAAGAGACGGGAAATAATTCCGAAGCACGTATAAATGAAGTACACCCAACAACAAAAATATAAATTGAAAGGCGAAGTAACTGTTTAGCGGAGTGTCGTTTAATACTTTACTGGAACTTAGTAATCCTGTTAAAGCAAAAGTTATGAGAATTAAAAGCGCATAGAGGATCGCTTTTTTTTTGTTCTTAGAAAATAGTTTACGCAATTTTGTAACAAGCATCATTACGAGCGTGCTTATAATAATTAAGCCTATACTTAGCTTAAAAATTTCACCATTTGCGATATTTCCTACCGAACCCATTTCGTTATTATTATAATTGAGTTGAAATTCCCATTATTGGATTATCATCCTCATTTAAAACAAACCCATTCTTATTGTTGACAATAAATTTCGTTTCAACTTCTATTTCTATGGGAATGAAATAATCGTAAAAAGTATTAATAAATTTTAAAACTCCATCCTTTTTTAAATAATTATTTATTTTTTTTTCTGAAATAGGTCCGATGGTAACCTCCAGTATCGGACTGAGGATCTTTTGCTTAGTCGTTGCCAATACAGAGTTCACTCCCAATTCGAAATTATCAACAGACTTCTTTTTCTGAGTATTTTCTTCTGAAGGATTTCGAGCTTCAAACTTTTTATTGAAGGTCACTTTTTCGTTTAGCACCTTCTCCATAGTGAGCCTGGTTAATTCCAGATCCCCGGCAATTTTATAACTATGAGGCAATAGTTTAATCAATTTTAGAATATAGGATTCGGGAATTTCACTGTCAATATTCCAGAATTCAATAAGGAAATCATCGTTTAAGTTGTAGAAATTATCTAATAATTCTCTCTCTTTACTTTCAATTCGTAAGCGTTGAAGGAAAAATTCATTTTCAATGGGCGCAAAAAAGGATCTCGCCTCTTTTTCCTCTTCTTTTACAGATTTTCGATAGGCACTAAAGGAACTACCCGCTTTTTCGGTTTGCGGGGCATGAAATAATCCTTCGGGCAGCATGTCGTAAAGACCATTCCTGGATAGATTGAAGGTCAACATATTGTCATTTAATAAGTTGTCTACATCTATTATGTCACGTCTGTAGGGTCTTGAAAAGGTACTCTGATTAGCAATAACGAAATCTTCTTCAGTAACATCCGAATTTTCCTGAATTTCGGCAATGAGTACTTCGGCCTTTAAGTTCTCATAAACACCAAGCAATTCTGTGAAAATATTCTCAAGTACAGAAGTTGTCATTCCGAAGTGTTCAAAATTAATTGTTGTTGATTCTTCGACCTGCCGAAACAAATCTACTAGTCCAGAATGCTTCCGAAAGATCACTTATTTTAACACCCGAAACTCCACTGGTACCACGTCTTGAGGTAGAATTTACGAATTTATTGTTTCCGAGGTAAATACCTACGTGACTAATGTTGTTACTGTAATCACCAACACCCTTAAAAAACAGCAGATCTCCTTCCATAAGGAAACTCTTATCTGTAAACTTATCTGAGTATTTCGAATTAAATTGCTTTTCGGCTGTTCTTTCTATGTACAGTCCAAAAACAGAGGTGAAAAGTCTTTGTGAAAAAGAAGAACAGTCAATTCCTTCCTTATTAGCACCACCCATAAGGTAAGGTGTTCCCATCCATTCGTCAATGAACTCATATAATTTGAAGTTCGTTATTTCTTCTGGCGTAACCCCAAGGATTTCGGCATACTTAGTTTGTAGGGGTGAGATTTCATCCATGATATCTTCAGATATCACTTGATCCTCTTCCTCATTATCATCATAACTAACGATCACATCTTTATTCTGCTTCTTAAGCTTTTTGGCCTGTTTTGCAAGCAATTTCTCTCGTTTCTCCAGTTCCTTTTGAGCTTCCTTAATTTTTGCTTCGCGTTCCTTTTCTCTTCGCTTTTCTTCTTTACTAAGCGACTTTTCAATTCGTCTTCTTCTTTTCTTCTCATCCTTAGTAAGGGATACTTCTATCTGATTTACAGCAACTTTCTTACCTTCTATCACATTTATCAAAAACAGTTTAACTTCATAACCGTCTTTAGTAACCGTCACTATCTGTTCGCCACTCGGGATGCGCTCGGTAAAATTAAATGTCCCATCGGCATTGGTTTTTTGTGCCAATGCAGTACCCTCAATAGCAACAATTGCGTTGCTGATCTCCGAAAGCGTTTCTTCTTCAACGATAGTTCCGGTAAATGTTGAATTTTGAGAAAATGAAATGAAGCAAATGCAAAAGAATAAAAGGGATGTAAATATCTTCCTCATAATCAATGGGTTTGGTTTGCAGGTTTAATCAATTTTTTTTATTGGGGGTCATAAAGGTACTAAAAATGAGGTACCGATTTTAAAAGATATTGAAAAAAATGTTGCCTCGTTTAAAGAATTGATTCTTATTAAGATAAGTAATATCACTATATTTACATTCATAACATTTTTTAATATGGGATTTGAGATAGTTTTTGAAGTAACTATACTTAGTTCACGAGTAACACGGACATGAATAACAATTATTATGTACTTCCCCTAAATGCTAAAAACCTTATTAGTAGCAGAGAACACGAAAAATGTAATCTCAATACATCCATATCGCACTATATCCATCTAATTAATACCTCGTATTTTGGTGAATGTACCTTCGATGAATCTTTTGGGTGTTCTATTTGGAATATTGATTTCGACAATCTTAAAAGTACCACCCGTTTAAGAACACTTATTCAGGATTCATTATACGACTCGTTGTTAGAACATGAAAAACGTCTGCATGAAATTAGAGTGGATGTAAAAATAAAGCAAGAAGAAATAACCGGTAGAATGACTGCAAATCGAATAAAGAAGCGCATTGACATAAGAATAAAAGGGAAGGTTAAAAAAACGAGTGAGCAGTTTTCGTATGTGGAATACTTTTATATTGGACCCTTATCATACAAATAGCATATGAAGGAAAATAATAAAGAAGAGATAAAAAACAGAATGATAAAAAAGGCTGCCACAATGTGGGGAGTGCAGCCTAATGAAATCGAGATGTCATTCGATCCTATCGTTTCTTTACTCATCTCTGCATGTGCTTCAGAAATTGAGAAGATATCTGCAGAGGTAGATCATTCGCAAACGAGAATTACTGAAAAAGTTATTCAGCTAATGACGCCGGAAGCGGTGAATGGTCCAAGACCTGCAAGATCTATACTTTATGCCGAACCAATCGATGAGGTATTAACCATTAAACCCGAATATCTTTTTAATTATAGAAAAAAGGAATCTTATCAAAAAACTTCGGTAAAATATAGGAATATCTATTTTTCTCCTGTTCAGGATTTTAAATTGGTAGACGCAAGTGTTCAATATATGGCTTGTGGAGGTACTTTTATTGAGCTTCAGAATAGAAAAAACAAGGAAATAGTCGCACAAAAGGTTAAAGATTCAGACTTATTGCCTTCAACTTTATACATTGGTTTAACTAGTAAACGAAAATCCATCACGCTCGAGGATGTATCTTTTTATTTTGAATTGCAAGGTGTGGATCATAAAGAGCTCTTTTATCATCACTTAAGAAATGCACAATGGTTTACAGAAAATGACACTCTAGAAGTGTCAGGTGGATTCTATAATACTGAAAAGGCAGAAGAAACAAACCTTAAAAGTATCTTCGAAGATGTATCTAATAAAACGAACAACACGTGTAAACAAATCGTGAATGGATATAGCAGACAGTATATAACAGTAAAATCTGTTGGAGAAAAGCAGAATTTGAAAAAATCGGAGTTTAAGGAAATGCAGGATTTTTTGTCCAAGAATAAAATTAAACTTGACGAAGATGTAAAATGGATAAAAATTATATTTCCAAGAATAATAACCAATACACTTTTACAAAATATTCACTGCTCGTTAAATTCATTTCCTGTACTTAACAGAGAGCTCAATAGTTTTACCTATAATATTAAGGAGTTTATAAATATTCTTCCAATAAAGACCGAAGATCTGTTTTTTGATATTAAATCCATTACGAACACCGATGGCGATGCATATAAAGCCAGAAGTAAAGACAATTCTAGTATTGGTAAAGGAACTTTTGTGTTACGCGATGATAATGTTGGGAAATTAGATAAAAGAAAGGCACGAGAATATGTTATTCACCTAATTGAGCTTTTAAAAGATGAAAGTGCTTCTTTTTCATTTCTGAATAATGACTTTTTACATAAAAACCTCAAAGGGTTGAATCAGTTAATAGCGTTATTAGAGCAGAAGGTTTCTGAAGCTTCAAGGGATCTTACACAAACTAATTATGTTGTCTTAAAGCCTTTTAAGCCAAACGAGAAATTGCTGGTAGAGTTTTGGACCACAAACGGGGAAGCAGGAAATAATATTAAATCAGGTAGCGATCTCTCAATTTATCAAGGCGTAGGAATACAACAGGGTAACAATTATTTTCTTACCACATCTCATGGTGGGAAAGATGATCTAAATATGACAGAAAAACTAAATTCGTATAGAAGATCCTTACTTTCAAGAGACCGAATCGTGACGAAAGAAGATATAAAAGCCTTGTGTTTTGAATTATATGGAGACAAGATTAGTAAGGTAGATGTGAAACGTGGATTTGGTAGTGGCATCGGACTTAACAAAGGAGTGATGCAGTATATTGAAATTGTATTGTTGCCTAATAATCAAATCAATACGGAAGAGGAGGAATGGGATTCAATTAATAGTAATTTACTTTACTATTTAGAAAAAAACTCTGTAAATGTATTTCCATATAAAATAAAAATATTAAATTAATGTCTATTTTAGTCCTAAAATAGTGCGATCGTAAAACTAGGATACATCAAATTAAAAGTATTATGAGCTCAGGAAATAACATTAGAAAGAGTATGGATAGTTCCGTTATTTATATGTTTATAGGGGTATTCTTGATCTCGGCTGTTACTCTTGCATTCAGATATTCTAAATACGCACCCTGTGATGAGGTATTATTCTCTACCGATGCCAGAGAGTTTAGAGCGGGAGAAATGATTAAATTTCGGGATAAAACAGAAGGAGCAGAAGTTTGGACCTGGGATTTTGGTGATGGAACTACAGGGTCTTATCAAAAGGATCCCTTACATATCTTTAAGGAAGAAGGGGAATATAAAGTACGCCTCTTGGTTAATAATACGTGTGAACGAATCGAGACTGTCGTAATCAAGGAAAAAAGAGTCTTGATCGATTCCACTAAATTCCCGGTTTTCTCACTTCCGGAAAGCATTACTGTGGGAGAAACCCTGAAGGTTAAAGACGAAACTAATAATGCAGACACATGGGAGTGGAGATTTGGTGAGACAGCTAGTATTAATGCTACCTCTAAAAATGCTGAATACGTTTATGAAGAGCCGGGTCTTAAAACCGTTTCATTGGTGGTGAATGGTGATTTAAACTACATTACAAAGAAGAAAATCAATGTAATCCCTAAGAAAGGAGAGAAGGTCCGAATTACAGAAATTGAGATCCCTAAACGTGAACCTGGGTGGAATATAAAGAGTAAGCCAAGCGAAGTTGTTACGCAAAAGGAAGAGGCAGCTAGTAAACCTTCGGTTACTCCGTATATCAATGAAAGTAATTTTGGATTAAAAGTGCTATTGGTTTCTCAAGAAAAGACGACTCCCCAGGCATTTTCAGAATTTTTCTGCGGAAACATAAACATTCCAATTGTTGTGAATGGAAAAAATACAACCTTCCTTGTTTTCTGTGAAAAAATAAAAGGGAAGAAAATTAAGATTAAGAGTTTAAATCTTTTCAGAGAAAAAGGATCGAATTGTATTAAAAATGTAACTATCGATTATAAAAAATCGGGTCTCTTCTAAAACAAAATCACTAAACTCACCTCCTAATTTAGAAGGGCAGTCATAATTAAGTTAAGAGGTGAACTCTTGAACGCAAAATAAAAGTAGATGGAATCTAAGAATAATAATTATCATAGAGTTAACTGGATAGACGGGATGAAGATCAATAAAGATCACTTCATTGAAATGGAGAATTCACTCTTGACGATGATGCAGACCTCGCAACAAAATAATATTACCCCAATTAACTTCGGACTACTACCAAAATATTCGGATAAGGATAATTCTATTGATCTAACTATTTCTGTAGATGGACAATCTACTATTGAAGTAATACTCAACAGTTGTCAGGCAATAACTTTAGGTGGCCATCAAATCAATATTTCGAATGATACCAAAAGCTTGTTAGAGCAAACCGGATATATTTTAAAAGAGCAGTACAGCATAAAGAAAGATGAAAATGAATGGTATATAGTGCTCACTACGAATCCGTATAAGCGAATCCCGGTTGGCAATGCGGATCCTGAGGAAGAACCTCCAAGACATCCAAATGTGATTTCAGAATACAAGCTCAATATTCTCCCAAAGAGTGAGGTAACAAACCAAGAACTTGGGTTGCATCATATTACCATTGGGAAAGTTATCCTGGAAGAAGGAAAGCCAACAGTAGATCAGGATTTTATCCCACCCTGTCGTTCCATTCAAAGTCATCCCGATCTAATATTCACATACAACGAAGTAGGTGCCTTTTTGAATCAGTTAGAGGCTTTTTCAATTCATATCATTCAGAAGATACATCAGAAAAAACAAAAGAACGACTTAGCTCAGATGGCATTATCACTTTCAGAACAGGTGATGCATTATTTAAATGCAACAATTTCTGAATTCAGATATAAAGACAAGTATGAATCGCCGGTAATGATGATCTCGAAATTGGTGAACTTAGCGAGGGTTATAAAAAGTAGTCTGGATATTTATGTAGGAACGGGAAAAGAGGATTTTCTCAATTATCTAACAGACTGGTGTGATTTAAATCAGGGAGCGTTTGAAAATGTTTTGGTAGAAACCATAGAATTGGAGTATGTTCATACCGATATAAACGCTGCCTTACTTAAAGTATCCTCTTTTACAAAATTGATGCTTTCACTGTTTAAAAAGTTAAATGAACTTGATTATATCGGTAAAAAATCTGATTCAGGAATCTTTGTAAAAGAAGAAGTTGTTGAAAATACAGAAGTAAAAAGCAGAAGAAGTTTCCTTCTCGATTAACACTAATCAATATTAATTGCACATTTTATGAAACCAAAGAATAGCAAGGAAAGAAGAAATAGTTTTTTAAAGTTTTTGGGTCTTTTTTTAGCAACCGTTTCAATGATCGTTATTGCGGTTTACTTTAATTTTAGAGTACCGGCTAAAGAAAATGAGTTACTACGGGAACAGGCAAAACTCGTAAAAAGCGAAATGGAATTCCAGAACGGTTTTTTTAATGAAATGCAAAATATTAAAGGAATGATAGATTCCTTAGATGTTCCCGGTCAAAATACCGCTTATCAAAAATCACTTATAAGTGCAAAACTCGTTGATCTGCAAAAAACTATACCCACGAAAGATTCTACTTATTTATATGACATGCACACGAGTATTGTTGATTTATACGTAGAATTACAAAGTGCTAAAGATAAGCTTCATGCATTACGGGATGCCGAAGGAACTATTGAAGAATACAAAGAAGCCTTAGACAAATGCAATCAGTATTTGAAGGAGGCCGAAAGGGAGTTACGCGTTAGAAACTAATATGGGAGTAATTAGGCACAGTGTGGCGATGGTGAGACAGGGTGGAAGCCCGGTGTGTTGGGCGGCTTGTGCTATGATGATTCTTCAGCATAAAAGAGGGCAGTCTCTGGGTTTTGACCATATGGGATTCCATGATCCAAGATTAACTTCGGTGACCAATGTTCAGTATATGACTGAGGTGGAGTCCAAACTTCGTAGTTGGGGTTTTACAGTAAAAGCCAGTGACGATATTTCTATGGGTGTTGCGAGTAGACAGAGTGAAATGAATGAGAATATGGGTGGAGTCCATGCGACAATGCGTACCGTTGTTAGACGTACTCCTACTTACACGATCGCCGATAAGATCGAGGTATTATTAAGACGTTGGGGACCGGTGATCTTATTTCACCACTGCGGAGCTTTTTCTTATGGTCCGGGAGTTACTACTCCAACAACAGGGTTTCACGCTGTGGTTATCACCGGAATTGATACCGGGAGAGGTGGGATTTTTTTCAATAATCCTTGGGGTCAACGGGATGTACCAACAACAATATCCTCCATTGAAAACGCAGTTCGCAGATGGGAAAGTTCAGGAAGCAATCCCGCCTTTGCATATTTTCCTTAACTAAAAAGCTTTAAGTATTGTTTTTAGGGTATGTAAAATTTACATTCTTAAATAAATTTGCTATCTTCATTTTCAATTCAACTCCCCCCATTTATTTAATGTATGCTTACAAAAGTATATGGGAGTGCCGTCTTCGGAGTTGAAGCCACAACGATTACAGTAGAAGTTAATGTTGATACGGGTATTGGTTACCATTTAGTGGGATTACCGGACAATGCCATCAAAGAAAGCAACTATAGAATAGCGGCTGCTCTTCAAAATAACGGTTATAGAATTCCCGGTAAGAAATTAATTTTAAACATGTCTCCCGCCGACCTTCGGAAGGAGGGTTCAGCCTATGATCTAACCCTCGCCATGGGGATATTAATAGCTACTGCCCAGATAGATTCAAAATACCCGATAGCCGAATATATAATTATGGGAGAACTTTCATTAGATGGTAGTTTACAGCCAATTAGAGGGGCACTCCCAATAGCCATCAAAGCGAAACAAGAAGGTTTTAAGGCCTTTATCCTTCCGAAGCAAAATGCTAAGGAGGCTGCTATTGTTGAAGGTATAGATGTGTTTGGTGTTGATTCAATTAAGGAGGTTATCGATTTTTTTTCAGAAGGAATTGCATTAGAGCAGACCCTTGTTGATATGGAAGCCGAATTCTACCAGCATTTAGTGAATCCAGAGTTTGATTTTTGTGATGTGAAAGGACAGGAATCCATTAAGCGTTGTATGGAAATTGCCGCTGCCGGCGGTCATAATATTATACTTATCGGTCCGCCGGGCTCAGGAAAAACCATGCTGGCCAAGCGTTTACCGAGCATTTTGCCTCCCATGACTTTACAGGAGTCGCTGGAGACCACAAAGATCCATAGTGTAGCAGGCCGAACCATAGAAAAAGGAGGTATTATGACCTCCAGACCCTTTAGAAGTCCGCATCATACCATTTCGGATGTGGCGCTGGTAGGTGGCGGAACATATCCTCAACCGGGAGAAATATCCTTAGCGCACAATGGCGTTTTATTCTTAGACGAATTGCCGGAGTTTAAACGAGGTGTTTTGGAAGTAATGCGTCAGCCATTAGAAGATCGCGATGTCACTATTTCTCGGGCAAAATTTACGGTCACTTATCCATCAAGTTTTATGTTGGTAGCAAGTATGAACCCTAGTCCGAGTGGCTATTTTAACGATCCCGACGCGCCAATGACATCCTCCCCACAAGAGATGCAACGCTATTTGGGGAAGGTTTCCGGACCTTTGCTGGATCGTATCGATATTCATATTGAGGTGACACCGGTTCCATTCGATAAATTGAGCGATGAACGAAAAGGAGAGTCTAGTATATTGATAAGAGAACGCGTTACAAAAGCGCGTTTGTTACAGGCGGAGCGTTTTATTTCTTCGGAAAAAATACATTATAACGCTCAAATGGGAGTTAAGCAGATTCGAAAGTATTGCGAGTTAGATACCAGTTCTCTTTCGCTTCTGAAAAATGCCATGGAGCGATTAAACTTATCGGCGCGTGCCTATGACCGGATCCTAAAAGTTGCGCGTACTATAGCCGATTTAGAAGCTTCTGAAACCATTAACGGCGTTCACATTTCCGAAGCAATTCAATATAGAAGTTTAGACAGGGACGGATGGTTTGGATAGTAGTATGCTTAATCACCTCAATTAGAAATTAAACGTGTACCTATAAACGCAACTGAGAAAATATTCCGGAATTATATTTAACAGAATTTATAAATGCAAATGTCGAAACACTCTAAGTTTTAGCATTACTTAACGGAATACTAACTATTTTTTAAGGAGAAAGCCTGTAACTTTAGTAATTATTAATTGTAAAAAAAATTGTTATGTCGAAAGATCATGGACCACAAATAAAGAATGATGAGCAATACGAAAAATTGCGGGAGGAAGGAATGAGCAAAGAAAAAGCCGCCCGCATTGCCAATACTGAGAATTCCGGAGAAAAGGGAGGTAAGGCAAAAAAGTATGAAGATAGGACCAAAGAAGATCTGTATTCACAAGCTAAGAAAATAGGAATAGATGGCTATAGCAGTATGAATAAGGATGAGCTTATCGAGGCGCTTCGCAATCATTAAAATAATGTAACATACTAAACCGAAGAAATTAGCGAATAGACCTATTCGTTATAAATTCTCATATTCCGAATCTCTTGCAGCAGCTTCCCTGTTTTTAACTCTCAAGTAGTTTTTATCAATTTTTCTACTTCTATAGCCAAGTAAGTGAAGAAAATCTTTGGTAAAGAATCGTGCTATTTTCAAATTTACGATCAATTCATCTTTCTTATCCGAAGTCCAACGAACTCCGGGTAGTATTGGGAGTATTTTATCGAAACGGATTTTTCTAAAAAAGGTAGATAATTTTAAAAAGACTTTCGGAACTTTCCGTATAAGAAAAAAACCATCGTTTCCTTTACCTTGATACAAAGGCATAAAGATCCTCGCATTCTGATGCGCAGTAATTGTATTATTGTTACTACTTGCGAGTACGTGCCCTTTGTTAACCGACTGGAAATTTGCAAAGCCGGGATTCATTTTAAACGTTTCAAAGGGTTTTATCTCATACCTCATAAAGATTTCATAGAAATCTTCATACCCTCTGGTGTTTTTGCTTAACAAAGCATAATGTTTTTCAAATTCAAATTCACTACTATTTAAACTACCGCTAAAATATAATGATAGAAAAATAAAAGAAACATGGTTGTTTATAGCTTCCGGATCGTCATGCTGCCCCCCTTCAAAACCAAAAGCTATATAACCTAACTCATTAATATAACTAAGAAGCGCCCCCTCCAGGTACTCTTCAATACCTAAAATGATTGGAATCGGATACTGTGCTGTATATTTCCGATTTAAAAGACTGTCATTAACAGTAATAAACGGAATGGTCTTACTCGACGTAGTATGTAAATCGAAGAAATAAAAAGGTCCGATTTCTTTACTGAGAATTTGTTTCAAAGTAAAAAAAAGTTCCTTTTGCTCTTTTCTCTCGTCCGCTAGTTCTGAGTTGTGGTGGTCTTCAAGTTTTTTAATATTCGTATTTGTCCATAATCTATTGAGGTCTTCTTTGTTATATCTCACACCTTTCTTCAATGCAGACAGATTACCACTATAGGCATATAGATTACCTTTAAATACTTCTCTTTTTAAGACAAGCGCGTCTAAAACTTTCTTTAAAGCTAAAACTCCTGCCGGCTCATTTCCGTGAATTCCACCAATGAAAATCAAGGTAGGGCCTGGCAGCGCACCTTCAATGCGCCCAATTAAACGATCTGACCCGAGTGACAGATTCATTGACTTGCTGTAAACCTTAGTCATTATCAAAAGAGATCACATCTTTAATAGTAATTATACCAACCAAATCTAGGTTGTGAATCACGGGTAAACATCCAATTTCGTATGTTTTCATTATTTTGATCGCGTCGGAAATATGAGTTTCGGGCGAGGCCGTTTTTATTTCTGTTTGCATGATATCGGAAACCTTCAGGTAAGTATTTTCATCTTCATTACTCCGAAATTTCTGAGCATGCGTCCACGTAAGTAACCCCGTTAACTTTCCCAATCCATTTTCAACCGGCATATGATGAATGTTTTTCCACTGCATTAGTTTAGTAGCCAAATTCGCCAAGTCGTTTTCTTTTACCGTGTAAAGTTCTGTAGACATGATCTGTCCGACCAAATGTGATTCTTGCTTTAGATAACCATCTTTTTCTATTGGTTCCCATTTGTGAATTGGTATATCGAGCTTCTGATTTTTATACATTGCCCTGGTGATCAATCGCTGTGCATTATCCTTAGTAACACTATCTTTTAATTTTCTGTAGTTGGAAATTATCCATTCCGAACCAGTTTGATTTTTTAACCTCTCTTCAATTATGCCTAAGAGTTGAATTCGATCTTCTTCAGTAACTCCAACTTTCTTTAAACCATCATGAGCAATAGGCAGTAGTTCTGTTAACATTAATTCTTTAAGCGTTCTCTGCTTGCCTTTCCATATAAAACTTGCATTTCTCCCAATTCTGGCTGCCTTTATAAAATTAGATTTTACATCCTTGAAGTCCATTACCTTGAGCATATCATCAAACTCGGCCGGTCTACCCACCATTAGTCCAACCCATAAGGCAAAATTGGCCATTTCATCGAGTTGAGAGGGACCGGAAGGGATATATCTGTTTTCAATCCTAACATGTGCTTTACCGCCGCTAGCTCCATAACAAGGTCTGTTCCAACGGTAAACAGTGCTATTGTGTAAATTGAGCGCATGAAGTTTTGGAATTCGACCCTTATTCAATTCTTCTAGAGAATCGGAATCAATTTTCTTAGATAAAATAATCTTGTGCTGCGCGATATCATCTTTAAAAATTTCGGCGATAGAGCCAGTAGCCCATTTTGTGCCAAATTTTACTCTGGGCTGTTGATCTTTTAGGGAATAGGAGGTTTTTCTGGTGTCAATGCTTTGCTGAAAAAGTGCAATGCGCGTTTCACTCCACAATTCCCTACCTAACAAAAGAGGCGAGTTTGTAGCAATTGCTAAGATAGGTCCCGCTATTGTTTGCGCCCAATTGTAACTGGAAATAAAATCTTCGGGAGATATCTGTAAGTGAAGCTGAAAACTGGTATTACATGCTTCGAACAATACTGAGTCGTGAGAAATTGATATTTCATCTACACCTCTTAAATACAATTGAAAGTCTTCTCCCTTAAGTGACTTTAGCATATCATTTAATGCCCAGTACCGCGCGTTTGGTGTCATGTATTCGAAATCGAGTTCATTCTGACTTATGGTTGGCAGTATGCCCGTAAGAATTATTTTTGTATTAAACTTTTTTGCGGCCTTTTTAGCTTTTTTCAAGAGTGAACTTAATTGAGAGCCTACTTGTTGAAAACAATCGCCTTTAAGCAATACCGGATCGAGATTAATTTCTAAATTATACTGAGCTAATTCTGTCGTGAAATGTGGATCGTCAATTTTTTCTAAAATGAGTCCCGAATTCTTTTCCGGTCTCCAATTATGATCAACCAAACAAAACTCCTGTTCGGCACCAATTCTATGAATTCCGGTTTCTATGCTATTGTTTTGAAGCATTTGCTCTAGCGCTTCAATGTCATTAATTAAATGCTGAAGAAAAATAGCTCTTTCTTCCGCGGCTTCTAAACCTACTACATTATGCTCACCCATATCGACAGATTATAATTGATGTTTTTTTACATTCTTCAATTATAAACAAAGAATTCTGTGATAAAAATGATATTAGTCATTTACCATTTTTATCAATAATTCCATTATATAAAGTACTATTTATACATTTCTATTACATTTTATATGGTAGTAGTCACTAGTATGGTATAGGTTTTTCTTAGGCCTGGTAAATGATCATCAATGTCTATAGACCATTTATACAAACTTGATTTAACAACAATTTAAGAATTCTAAACGCAGTCGATTGTATATTTAGCAACGTAAAAAACAATCAAAAAATGATATTTAAAAATCCCTTTAAAATCGCCACCATTTGGATGCTGGCGATCAGTTTTGTATTTACCTCTTGTAAGGAGGGAGATTCTGCTAAAGTTGAAGATAGCGCAAAGCTTTCGGTAAAGTATGAAAAATACGAACTTGAAAATGGTCTTGATGTAATTCTTCATCAAGATAAAAGTGACCCAATCGTTTCGGTAGCAATTCAGTATGGCGTAGGCTCTAACCGCGAAAAAACCGGAAGAACAGGATTTGCTCATTTATTTGAACACATGTTGTTTCAGGAATCTGAGAACGTTCCACAGGATCAATTCTTTAAGAAGATTCAGGATGCCGGCGGTACACTTAACGGAGGTACCTGGAAAGACGGTACCATCTACTATGAGATCGTTCCGAAGAATGCATTAGAAACTGTACTCTGGATGGAAAGTGACCGTATGGGATTCTTGATCAATACCGTAACAGAGTCTGCTTTTTACAATCAGCAGGAGGTAGTTCAGAATGAAAAGAGACAACGCGTAGATAACAATCCTTACGGACATACCGGATGGGTAATTGACAAAAATCTTTATCCGGAAGGCCACCCGTACAACTGGCAGGTGATTGGAGAGTTGGTAGATCTGCAAAATGCTACGGTTGAAGATGTAAAAGAATTTTATGACAGATTTTATGGTCCAAATAATGCTACGCTCGTCTTAGCAGGTGATTTTGAAAAAACCGATGCAAAAGCCTTGATTGAAAAATATTTTGGTGAAATTAAACGTCGTCAGGAAGTAACTCCTCTTGAACCACAAACAGTAACTCTCGCGGAAACAAAACGTCTTTACCATGAAGATAACTTCGCTACTGCACCTCAATTAAACATGGTATGGCCAACGAGCGAACAATATACAGATGATGCCTATGCGCTCGATTTTTTAGCCGAAATACTTTCTAGTGGAAAGAAAGCTCCATTGTACAAAGTATTGGTTAAGGAAAAAGAACTTACTTCACGTACTAGCGCTTATAATAACGCACAGGAATTAGCCGGAGAATTTCACATCATTATTACTGCAAACAGCGGAATAGACCTGGATGATGTTGAAAAAGGAGTAGAGGAAGCTTTTGCTCTATTCGAGAAAGAAGGTGTTACAGATCGCGATATTGAACGAATAAAGGCCGGACTGGAAACTAGTTTCTACAACGGAATAAGTTCGGTTCTTGGTAAATCTTTCCAATTAGCACAATACAATGTTTTTGCCGGTGATCCCGGATTTATCGAAGAAGATATAGAAAATATTAAAAAAGTTACAAAAGAGGATGTGGTTAGAGTGTACGAAAAATACATAAAAGACAAACCTTTTGTAATGACGAGCTTTGTGCCTAAGGGACAAATGGAACTTATAGCAGAGAACAGCACAAAAGCGCCGGTAGTTGAGGAAGAAATTAAAGAAAATGTTGAAAAAACTGTGGTGGATGCAAACGATGAGGTAGCTAAAACGCCATCAAGTTTCGATAGGTCTATTGAACCTACTCAGGGTCCGGCACCGGAATTAAGTATACCTACTACATGGACTGCAGAACTGGAGAATGGTTTAGCTGTATACGGAATAGAACAAAATGAAATTCCTACCGTAAACTTTAGTCTGGTTATTGAGGGCGGACACCTTTTAGACGACAAAAGCAAGAATGGCGTTGCAAATCTTATGACAGATATCATGATGGAAGGAACCGCCACTAAAACTCCTGAACAACTAGAAGAGGAAATCGAATTGTTGGGTGCAAATATTAATATGTACACTACCAACGAATCTATCGTAATTAGAGGGAACACCCTTGTGCGTAACTACGACAAAACAATGGACCTTGTTGAAGAAATTTTACTGGAACCGCGATGGGATGAAGAAGAGTTTGGAAGAATTAAAACTGCAACGATCAACCAAATTAAGCGTTCGGAAGCGAACCCTAATGCAGTTGCCGGTCGGGTATATAATAAATTACTATATGGAGAAGAGCACATATTTAGCCTTCCTACTTCAGGAACCGAAGAATCTGTAAATGCTATTACCATAAATGACCTAAAGGAATTTTACACGAAGAATTTTTCACCGTCAATTAGTTCGTTCCAAATTGTTGGTAAGATCAACAAGGAATCGGCGCTAAGTGGTTTAAAAGACTTAGAAGAACGTTGGGAAGCCAAAGAAGTGAACATGCCTGAATATCCTGTTGCCAATAACAGAGATAAGGCATCTCTATACTTTGTTGATATCCCGGGTGCTAAGCAATCTGTGATTAATATAGGATACATTGCGTTACCAAGAACCGACCAAGATTTCTATCCGGCGGAAGTAATGAATTATAAATTGGGTGGATCATTTTCAGGAAATGTAAATCTAATTTTACGTGAAGAGAAAGGATATACCTATGGTGCAAGAACCGGTTTTAGCGGAAGTAAGATCCCGGGAACTTTTACAGCTTCTTCTAGTGTTCGTACCAATACAACCGGCGAATCTGTTGAGATCTTCAAAGATCAAATAGCTAAATATAAGGATGGTATAAGTCCGGAAGATCTTGAATTCACCAAGAACGCCCTGATCAAATCGAATGCACGTCGTTTTGAAACTCAGTTCAATTTACTGGGAATGCTTCAGGAAATGAGTGAGTACGATCTTCCTGCTAATTATATTGAAAATGAAGAGCAGATCATCAAGAATATGACGCTGGAACAGCACAAAGAGTTAGCAAATAAATATCTTGATGAGTCTAAAATGGCTTATTTAGTCGTAGGAGATGCAGCTACGCAATTTGCTCAGTTTAAAGAGATGGGCTTCGATGAAGTCGTACTTTTAGACAAAAATGGCGAAGAAGTGAAACTTAGCGATGTAAAAATGTAGACGTGTTTAAATTTAATTTTACCGAAGGGATGTTTTTAAGCATCCCTTTTTTATTTTTAGGCGGGCTCTCTTTGCACGCACTTCGTTCGTAAAAGAGACCGGGTTTTCGGCTATATCTTTTATTAGTCGGAATGAGCGTAGACCCTAAACGTTCAACATATAAAAGGATGCCGCCTCAATCCCTGCCCGAATACAAATTCATTGCATTAAAGAAGCTTCGGTTTATTTTAATATCTTTAGTAACCACTAATCTGAACTTTCAAAAGCAAATGAAAAAACTACTTGTGTACTCACTATTAGTATCTATTATCCTGGCCTGTACAGATAAAAAATTAGAATCGACTACAGTTTCCGAAGAATCCAAAAAAGAAATTGAGACTTTCCCAGAACCCATTTTTACTCTGGATGAAGCTAATAAATTGATCGCGCTTCCTTTGCACTGTGTGGAAACTGAATATCCAAATAAACTCGGACAAACAATTGGGTCTGACGCAGATTTGCAACCCCCTCGCGATCTGCATCCCATATTTTACGGTTGCTTCGATTGGCATAGCGCAGTTCATGGTTATTGGTCTATGGTCACTTTGCTAAAACAGTTTCCTGAAATGGATAAAGCCGCCGAGGTACGCACTATTCTTCAGAAGAACCTTACCAAAGAAAAAGTGAATGAAGAACTCGCTTACTTTCAGAAGAATATAAACAAAACTTACGAGCGAACTTACGGCTGGGCATGGCTTTTAAAACTTGCTGAAACTCTCCACACCTGGGATGATCCGTTTGCACAGGAATTAGAGAGCAATTTGGAACCGCTAACTAACCATATCGCTTCAATTTACAAAGAGTTCTTACCTAAACTGGTTTATCCAATTAGAGTTGGAGAGCATACCAATACAGCCTTCGGATTGACATTTGCTTACGATTATGCAGTGGCGGTTGGAGATCAACAACTGCAGCAACTTATCGAGAAAAGGGCTAAAGAATTTTATATGTCAGATACCCAATGTCCCATTCATTGGGAACCGAGTGGTTACGATTTTCTTTCACCTTGTTTAGAAGAACTGGATATCATGCGTAAAATTCTCCCGGAAACCGAGTTTACATCGTGGATAAATGATTTTATGCCTGAACTCAGAGAAACTGACTATAATTTAGAAGTTGGTAAGGTGAGTGATCGAAGTGATGGAAAATTAGTACATCTCGACGGACTCAATTTTAGCAGGGCGTGGGTGTTTTACGGCTTGGCAAAACAATATCCTGAATATGAGCATTTAAAGAACATAGCGAATAAACATATTGCATATTCCTATCCTAATTTAATAGGAGATAGCTACGAAGGCGGACATTGGTTAGGGAGTTTTGCAATTTATGCTTTGCAGAGTAAATGAAGAATTTCTTTAAAAATATTGGTCCTGGGACACTTATCGCCGCTGCATTTATAGGTCCGGGTACGGTAACCGTGTGCACTTTGGCAGGTGTTCAGTTCGGGTTTACCTTGCTCTGGGCGATGGTACTCTCAATTATTGCTACTATTGTACTCCAGGAAATGGCAGCGCGTTTAGGGTTAGTATATGGTAAAGGGCTGGCTGAAACTGTGAAATTGGAAATTTCCTCACCCTTCTTGCGTATGGGAGCTGTAATTTTAATTCTTTCTGCAATTCTAATTGGAAATGCTGCTTACGAAGCCGGAAATATTAGTGGAGGAGTATTGGGTTTGCAAACATTAGTGAGCGATAGTAGTTTTTTGGTGGCCGGGATGGAAATTAACTACCTAAGTATTATAATTGGTGTTATTGCCTTCACCTTATTGTATCTGGGTAATTATAAGTTTATTGAACGTAGTCTTATCACACTGGTTGTATTAATGAGTCTTTCATTTCTTATCACCGCAATACTTACTCGACCAAATATGATAGAAGTACTTCAGGGGCTTTTTATTCCTAAGATCCCGGAAGAAGGCTGGCTTATGGTCATAGGTTTAGTGGGAACCACTGTAGTACCTTACAATTTGTTTTTACATGCCTCTTTAGTGAAGGAAAAATGGAACGACGAATCGATGCCACTTAAAGAAAAATTAAAGGCTTCTAAAAAGGATTTATACCTGTCCATAGTTTTAGGAGGACTAGTGTCTATTGCCATTATAATTTGTGCAGCAGCAATTCAATCGGGAAACGTAAGCAATGCATCCGATCTAGCCAAAGGGTTAGAACCTCTTTACGGAAACTTTTCTAAGGTTTTTTTAAGCATCGGACTCTTTGCCGCAGGTATTACCTCGGCAATAACGGCGCCCCTGGCGGCATCATACGTGGCAAGAGGTTGTTTTGGATGGAAAGTAGGTCTAAAGTCACCAAAGTTTAGGATGGTTTGGATGCTAATTTTGTTCTTAGGAATCGTTTTTTCCTCTGTTGGCTTTAAACCTATCGAAATAATAAAATTTGCTCAGGTCGCCAACGGACTGTTACTACCAATAATTGCGGGATTTTTATTGTGGGTAGTTAATAAAAATTCAACTTTAGGAGAATTTAAAAATAGCAAATTCCAAAATCTCATCGGGATTGTAATATTAGTGACAACCATTGTTTTAGGCGCTAAAACTCTCATTAAAGTGTTTTCGTTATGACCACAGGTTCATTACAAATTGATATCAATGCAGATCTGGGTGAAGGAACCGGAAATGATAAGTTTATTATGCCATATATTTCTTCTTGCAGTATTGCCTGTGGGGGACACTATGGGGATGAAAAATCTATGCAGGATGCTGTTAGACTTGCGAAAAAGTATGGTGTAAAAGTGGGTGCCCATCCTTCGTTTCCCGATTCTGATAACTTTGGGCGAAAAGTGCTCACAATGACGAAAAGTGAATTAACAGAGGCTATATTTCATCAGGTTTTACGGTTTCAGGTGGTATGTGAGACAGAAGACATACAAATGCATCATATTAAACTACACGGAGCACTGTACAACTACGCGGCTATAGATGCACCTACTGCCGATGCTGTAGTAGAAGGTATTAATGCAACCAAGTTACGGCCAAAGTTATTCGTGCCATATGGATCAATTCTCGCTAGCAAAGCCAAGAATTTATTGCCTTTGATGTACGAGGCATTTATTGACAGACGCTATTCTAATGAATTAAAATTGCTGCCCAGAAGTGAAAATAGAGCTATAATCGAGACTCCACAAGCCGCTTGGGATCAACTTTTTTCAATGGTAAAATTTAATACCGTAACTACCGTTGATGGGATTGAAAAAATGATTAAGGCTAGCACATTTTGTATTCACGGGGATCATAAGAATTCGGTTGAGATCCTAAAATACATAAGGTTAAAATTGGTTGAAAATTCTATAGAGATCAGTTAATGCATGTGCAACCTACATATTTAGAATTTGGCAAGAAGGCCCTTTTAATTATTTGGGAAGACGTGATCGATGAGGCGACCAATGATAAGGTGTTGCAAATGGATAGTTTTATTTCTGAAAACTTTAGGGGAGAAATTTTAGAAACTGTTCCGGCGTATAGTTCACTTGCCGTTTATCTAAAAGAAGGAGTTCCCGTTTCAAGTTTTATTGAAAGGATCAAGAGTGAAGATCTAACAGTCGATAGTAGGGTTATGAAGACCAAAAGTGTCGTCACCATTCCAGTTTGCTATGCAGAAAAGTACGCACTGGATTTGGAGCATGTAGCCAAATTTCATAATATTTCAACTTCCGAAGTAATTAAAATTCATACCCAACCTGTTTACAAAGTCTATTTCTTGGGATTCTTGCCGGGTTTTCCATATTTAGGAGGATTAGACACACGTTTAAGTACACCTAGAAAGGAAACTCCAAGAAGCAATATTGAAGGAGGATCTGTAGCTATTGGTGGAGATCAGACCGGGATCTATACGTCCGATTCTCCGGGTGGATGGAATGTGATAGGTAAGAGTCCGTTGCAATTTTTTTCTTCTGAAAGTACTTCATTAAGTTTATTGCAGCCCGGGGATTATGTAAAGTTTCGAGCTGTATCACGCGACAGGTATATGCAAATCCTCGATAAGGTGAGTAAGGGTTCATATAAAACTGAAAGGGAGGTGTATTGTGATTGATGTTATATCCGGTGGTATGTACACAAGTATCCAGGATATGGGACGTTATGGTTACCGTAGATTGGGTGTACCTTTAAGTGGTACTATGGATAGGTATTCGGCACGTTTGGCAAATAGATTAGTGGGAAATGAAAAAGAAGCGGCTGTGATCGAAATCACGCATGTAGGCCCCGTTCTAAAATTTAATATTGCCACAGAGATCGCAATTACAGGTGCAGGTTTTTCGCCCACTATACACGACACTGAAGTACCTCTAAATACCAGGTTATTTGTAAAGGAGCACAGTTTATTGAAATTTGGATTACCTAATTATGGTTTACGTGCCTATCTATCTGTAGCAGGTGGTTTTCTTTCTGAAAAAATTATGGGAAGTTACAGTCAGTATCCCGGAATCACCTCTTCCGATACTTTAGAAAAAGGCGATAGCTTAGATGTATCAGTGTTTGATAGAGCCACATCGGTTGCAACGGCTTCGGTTAAAGTAGATAAGGATCATTTTCATTCCGAAGAAATAGAAGTTACCAAAGGACCAGAGTTTAGTAATCTTACTAAAGCGTTTCAGAAGAAAATAATCGGAAAAGAACTTAAAGTCTCTACAGAAAGTAACAGAATGGCGTATCTATTGAGCGGTTTAAATAATGTTTCCGCTAAGGAAATAATCACGTCACCTGTTCAACCCGGAACGGTTCAGCTCACCCCTTCGGGTCAGTGTATTGTTCTAATGCGTGATTCACAAACTACGGGTGGATATTCGCGAATTCTACAATTAACTGAAAGTGCGATCAATAAACTGGCTCAAAAACAAGCGGGTAAAACCGTGAGATTTGTTTTGGTTTAGAACAATTGGTCTTCTTTGTGGTATTCCTTCTTTATTCCTTCTATTAAAATGGACGAAGTTAACTCCAGTGTTTCTAAACTTAGAACCTTTAAACAACAATTATGAATAATGTTAAGGATGTTTGAACCACTTAGCTCATATTTTCTCGAGATCTCGTCAATATCGATCTCCTTACTTATCTTTAGTTTTTTCGGGAAATTTCGTTCCCATATAAGCTTTCGCTCTTTAGCACCCGGCAGTTCGAATGAAACTATAGCCTGGAATCTCCGGGTAAAAGCTTCATCGAAGGTATCTATACAATTTGAGGCTAGAATTACCAATCCGGAGTGGGATTCAATTCGTTGAAGCAAATAAGACACCTCCTGATTTGCATATTGGTCATGAGCATTACGCACGTTGGTTCGTTTTCCGAAGATAGCATCGGCTTCATCAAAAAACAGTATCCAATCTTTGTTAGTTGCTTTATCGAATATATTTGAGAGGTTTTTCTCGGTTTCACCAATGTACTTAGAGACTACGATAGATAGATCGATGCGATACACAGGTTTGTTAGTGTGTTTTCCGAGCAGCGCAGCAGTAAGGGTTTTTCCGGTCCCCGGCGGACCGTGAAATAAAACTCTGTAACCTTCTTTTATTCGGCTTTTATTGTTGCCAATTCGAGTTCATGAATTTCGGCAAAATCGATTAAGTCTTGTTCAGATAGAAATTTATCATTAAAATTTGTGATTTTCTCATGCGCTTCAATTAGCAACGACCATGTTTTAGGCCCTACAATACCATCAATGACTAAGTTATTTTTCTTCTGAAAATCGAATATAGCAGCCTGAGTGTCCTTTCCGAAGTAAGTAGAGATATAAACCTTATAGCCTAAATTAACAAGCATTTCTTCAAGTAAATAGACTTCGGTTCCGTTAGAACGATATTTCAGAGTTTTCATTTTTTTCTATTTTTTGAGTGTTTATGATCGATTCAATCTCTTCAAATTGTTCTCTTAGTAGTGGGTGTTTTAAAATTGCATGTATGTAATTTAAACTGCTCTTACTTAAATGTCTTGAGAGTGTAGGTTCATAGAATTCCCAGGGGTCAAAGAATTTCTTCTCCGGATTTTCGGTAAGATTTAAGATGACATTATTTTCAATTGCAAGAAAGGACTTTAAGTTGGCTTTTACAGATTCATCAGTGATCTTTCCGTCGAAAAAGCCTTCTACATCATTAATAGAGACTTTATGGGGCATAAAAATTTTAAAGTAGCGAATCGTACCATTTTGAGTTTCCTCCCAGCTATTTATATAATCACTTAAATAACCCGGTATCTTATCGAGGTTAAGTCCGGTTTTTAGATCGACAATTATATTATCGGTTTCATTTTCATTTTTCAGAATATGTTCTATTCCGTTTTCGGCTTTAAACCGTTCCACGAGATAATTTATGTATAGCGTTTTACTATTGATGATTTCTATGTAAGCGATCTGTTTTCTACCAAGAATACTTCTATCTCTAAGTAAATAGTTGTGAATATCAAGACAACCTAGTAGTCCGCTATTATCTATCGCTCCTGCATCGATAAAATGACCGTGACCTTTTATTTTTGCTGCCGGACTAAAAACCGGAAAGCGATTGGTTGTTGATACCGCCTGATAGAATGGAAGTGTTTTATTATCTTCCAGATCGGCTAGGTTTTCGGCATAAGGAAATATATTGCTGAAAGTGTCTTGTTTAACAGACCAAAGAATACCGCGATTCCCCTTTGTACCTGCGGTATTCATCACGAGAGACGGAAAGTATCCACTTTTATTGAAAGCTTCTTTCCAATAATCCCGAAATGAAGTTTCGGAAAGTCTTTTATTAGGTGAATTTTCTATAAGATTCTGGTATTTCACCATAGCGTAATACGGTCGGTCTTTAAGTCCGATACGCTGACTAAGCGGCCATAGTTTTCTATAGGTATCAAGTCCAAATGTGAGTGAAAGGTCTAAAGAGGTGTAATTTTGCTTTGATAAGCTATCTATTTTTGTCTGAATTGCCTCAGTGTCGTTTCCATTCTCTTTGTAAAGCACCGTGTATAGTGCCAATCCTAGGGATCCTCCCGAAGCACCCGAAAGTGCGATGGTTTGGTTTAGAAGTTTTCCTTCCGTTTTAGTTTGCAGTCGATTTAATACATTGAGTGTCCAAACATTTGCTTTAAGCCCACCACCGTGAGATGCAATAAAGAACAGGGTGTTGTCTTTTTTCGATTTCAGACTATCTAAGAAAACCGCCTCGGGTATTTCGGTGCTGTTATTTTCGACCAGGTCGAGATCGTGTGTGGTAACTTCTACATTTCCGCAGTTAGTAATTAAAAGGAGCACAGTAAAGATGATCGTAAAACCAAGAAAAGTCTTATAACGTCTGGTTTCTTTGAGACTCTTTTTCCTAACAACAAAAAGATATTTTCCAATACTTGCAATTATAAAGTAATACAGATAAAAGAAAGCCAGTAGTATGGGAATACCGTTAAGTAAATTTCCTCCGGTCATGCTCGCATAAGTTGAGAGGGTAAGTAATATTATGGCAGAAATAAAATTGAAGTAGAATAGAAGAATGTAATTTTCAGATCTTTCGAGAAAATTGATTCTGTTAAGAAATACCTGGAAAGGGATAAGTAAAGTGCTGGTAAGTGTATTTTTTACAAGGGTTAGTTTTGTACGAAGTAACCTAAAAAACACATAATTCCACACAAAGGCATAGCTGGTTAAGATCATTAAAAGAAAGCCTCCCGGGCTGAAATTACCTATAAGCAAGGTTATTGTTAGCAGTAGTAGCGTAATTAAAGCGATTATAAAATAATATATTCCGAGACGCCTGTACAAATTGTTAAGTCTAATGGAATTTTGTGCTTTCTGATCTTCGTTGAGAGGATTCCCATCTTTATCTGTATTTCTTTTAAATCGAGCAATCTTTTCTTTGATATATATATACAGAATGAACGGAATCACTAGACATATATAGATGATGGTTTTAACGGTTTCGAAGGGAAAATTTTCGAAAATTAAATTTGGTTTAAAACTGCTTATAATAAAATGAATCCAAACACCATGTATTAGTAAACCGGTAGAATACCTGAGGTAATTAGCCCAGTTGTCCGGGGTATATCCAATTTTATTATTAGTTGTAAAGACGTAGATAGGATATTTTTTAAAGGGCCAGAACTTAATTGGATTTAGTTCTTTCCAATCGGTATAATTGCTCGAATTATTTAATCCTGCGGCATAATAAGTATAAATAGGGTAGTGGGAGAGCGCTATCGCCAAAGAATTAATAAAGATGAACGAGAGAAATAAGGAAAACCAATGGCTCTCAATTAGGTCAACCATCATGGTAAATGCCTGATCCATTTGCGTGAGAAGAAGAAGGATGATTACAATTACAACAAGACTTAAGATGGATGATTTTACAAAATTTTTAACCGATTTAAAACCGTGATGTAAAATGTCAATTGATCTAGAAATAAGCGACTTTCTTTCCTTTTTGATACTCATAAATCGTATATAAGAAGCTAATTTACAGATAATAAGAGGACTTAACAATAGGCTTTTGCCTGAATATTTAGAAGTTGTTTACCGTGTGCAACGCTTTTATCATACCTCTAATTACTGCTGTGTCACGACTGTAAGGAAGCAGCAATACGCTAGTAAAAATTTTCCCATTGCATTTGATCTCGCTGCTTCAATAAACATCGAAACCTGACCCTAGAGGTTTTTATGTATTCTATAAATCATTCCGGTAAGGATAGTTTGTGAATTTTTCAATTAGATACGGGATCATCAAATACATGTTTGCATAAAACACTGTACAAGAGTATAATACGCTTTATAGGTAGTGATATAATTGATTTTTATTAGGTTGAAAAACTCATTTTAAAATAGGGAAAACCCCTTTTATGCCATAGGATTTTTCCTAAAAAGTTTAGGAGTACTACCGATAAGAAGAACTAATTACCTAATTTAGAAATCTAATTAATCAAACAAGAAATATTATGGCTAAACCAGCAAATTGTATAAGTGTGACTGAAGCAAGAACTCTACAGACTAATTGGAGATCAACGCGTGCAGTAGAAATTGAAGCAGCCCAAGGATCTAAAGATGCCTGTGATTTTGTTTTTAGTGTGGATGAATTGCAGGAATTTATCGATTATGTAAAAGATCTATCCACAAAGCAAGGAATTAATTCTCCGGGAATTAGAGTATACTTTGCGGCTTACGATGATGATCAATCGGATAAAGCGACAGTTTTTTTAGCACCCACTAAAGATGTCACTGCAGACGCTGATAACAATTACAGTATAGACCCATTGAATAGGGGGCTAACCGGTTGGCCTCCAAATAATTATTAGAAAGCTTTGGGGTTTACTTACTTTTTACAAAATGTTATACCAATACAATTAACAGAATTGGTCGCAGCCATTGCGGGAACATATTATTTGGGTAAAATTCCGCCTTTGCGAAGTACTAAATATTTAGTTTACTTTTTATGGTTAACTATTATAGTTGAATTAATTTGTTCTTATCCTGCAATAGCATATTTTTCTGAATATAAATATTTTGGATTTGTAGAGGACACACCCTATGAAGACAATTATTGGATATACAATGTTTATATAATAATTAGCTACCTATTCTACATCTATTATTTTCGTTCTTTTTTAAAGAATAAAATATTGAAATCATTTTTATTATATACCATGATACTATACGCAATAGTAGCTGTAGTGTATTTATTCGTTAGTGATATTTACTTTAATGGAATTTCGGCAGTTGCTTCAATAGCGGGAACTCTGATATTAACATTTGTAATAATAGCCTTTTATTTTGAATTGTTAAAAAGTGATGTCTTGCTCAAATTGAAACATTTTCTCCCGTTATACATTTCAGTTGGGGTACTCGTTTTTCATTTATGCCTTACGCCAATAGATATTTTTTCAGAGTATTACGATGATAAAAATACTTTTTACAATGAATTGAAGGCGAATGTTTATTTATATAGCAATATATTTCTATATTCAACTTTCACTATAGGATTTTTAATATGCTCGAGAAGAAAGACGTCTTATTAATAGTATATTTTATTGCAGTAATTTTACTTCTGGTATTATTTGTTGTTCTTTTTTTCATTGCCTTTCAAAGAAGAAAGAATAAGTTTCTGATGGAGCGTATTGAAGCACAGCAAAAATTTGATAAAGAAATTGAAAAATCGAAGTTGGAGATTCAGGAACAAACCTTTAAGAATATTGCATGGGAGCTACATGACAATATAGGACAGTTGTTATCTGTAGTAAACATTCAATTAAATATGTTAATGCATACAGCACCTAACGAATTGCACGAACCTATTAGTGAAACAAAAGGTGTTGTAAAGGATGCGGTTCATGAAATAAGAACACTCTCAAAGACTTTAAATAACGATGTGATCTTAAAAAACGGTTTAATAACCACTGTAGAACTCGAATTAGAACGTTTTAATAAACTTAATTTTTTGGAAGCTATTATGGCGGTTGAAGGAGAACGAGTGGAAATGAAAGCTACAGATGAAATAATAGTATTTCGAATTCTACAAGAGTTCTTTTCAAATGTGATAAAGCATGCAAAAGCCAAAAAATTATTCGTACTTTTAAGTTACAAACCGAATATAATTGAAATATTGGCTAAAGATGATGGAGTAGGGTTCGATACGCAACTCCAAACAGATAGTTCGGGAATGCACACAATGAGGAGCAGGGCCGATCTTCTTAATGCCGAATTTTCACTTTCTTCAGTTGTTGGAGAAGGAACGACACTATTCATAAAATACCCATATAATAATGAACAGCTCCAAAAAGCATAACGTTGTAATCGTTGATGATCATTTACTCTTTGCAGGTTCTCTCGAAAAATTAATTCATTCTTTTGACGGTTTTAATGTGCTATTTCATGCTAAGAACGGGATGGATCTTCAGCACAAACTTTTGGCAGAAGAAGAAAAGCCCGAAGTCATATTATTAGATATTAATATGCCGGTTATGAATGGACACGAGACCGTTATTTGGCTATCAGAAAATTACCCAGAGATTAAAGTGTTAGCCCTCTCCATGGAAGACGATGAGGATGTAATTCTAAAAATGCTATGTAACGGAGCAAAAGGGTATTTGTTAAAGGATATTCATCCTGATAAGTTAAAGGAAGCCTTAGTTGAGGTAATAGATAAAGGTTTTTATCATTCAGAAAAGGTTGCAGCAACCTTATTACATTCACTTAATAATGATCAAAAGATCAATGCACCAATTTTTAAAGAAAATGAAATTACCTTTATGAAACTGGCATGTAGTGAAATGACCTATAAGGAAATTGCCGAAAAGATGAATTTGAGTCCGAAGACGATCGATGGCTATCGCCAGGAACTTTTTAATAAACTCCATATTAAAAATAGGGTAGGCCTGGTGCTTTATGCCTTAAAAAATGACATAACCTACATCTAAATGCAGGCGTTCCATATAGGATCTGTTGGGGGAGGTGCAACAATGATAAGTTCTTCCTTTCTTACAGGATGTTCAAATACGATTTTACGAGCGTGTAAATGAATACTTCCATCCTTATTACTTCTATCAAATCCGTACTTGAGATCACCTTTTATAGGACTCCCAATAGCAGACAATTGAGATCGTATTTGATGGTGTCTTCCGGTTTCCAGATCAATTTCCAATAAGGCATAGCGATCCAGCTTTTTAATTAATTTGTAGGTTAAAATTCCTTTTTTACTTTCTGGAATTTCTTTTTCATACGCATAAGACTTGTTTTGTTTCGGATTTCGTTTTAAGAAGTGAATGAGTTTTTCTGAAGTCTTACTCGGAATATTTTTAACAACAGCCCAATAGGTTTTCTGTGTATTCCTCTCAGAGAATAATTTGTTCAGGCGTGTAAGCGCTTTTGAAGTCCGGGCAAACACAACAATTCCACTTGTTGGTCGGTCAATGCGATGAACAACACCTAAAAAAACAGCCCCGGGTTTATTATACTTTTCGGCAATATATTGCTTTACTACTTCGGAAAGCGGAAGGTCTCCGGTTTTATCTCCTTGTACGATATCGCCCGGACGCTTATTGACAATGATTAAGTGATTATCTTCAAATAAAACCTGAAGATTCTCTTTCGTACTGTGCTGTTTGTCTGGTTCGATTATTATATTGTTATACCGAGTAATAACTCTGCTGAGAAAGTAAAACTACTATTAATATTGCTCTTTGTCGCTTGGAAAATCTCCACTCTTTACATCGCGAATATACATACTGAACGCATTTGTCATCTCGGTATAAAGATCGAGGTACCGTCGTAAAAATCTCGGATTGAATTCATGGGTCATTCCAATCATGTCATGCGTTACCAACACCTGACCGTCAACACCATTTCCAGCACCAATTCCTATAATTGGAATGGTGAGTTGTTCTGCTACTTTTTGTGCAAGTTTAGCGGGAATTTTTTCGATTACAATGGCAAAACAGCCGGCTTTTTCGAGAAGAAGCGCATCTTCAATAAGTTTATCTGCTTCTTCCTCCTCTTTCGCTCTTACGGTATAAGTTCCGAATTTATAAATAGATTGAGGCGTAAGTCCTAAATGCCCCATAACCGGTATTCCGGCATTGAGAATTCTCTTTATTGATTCTTTAATTTCTTTACCACCTTCTAGCTTAACCGCATGAGCTCCGCTTTCTTTCATTATTCGAATAGCAGACCTTAGTGCCTCTTTGGGGTCACTCTGGTAACTTCCGAAGGGAAGATCGACAACAACTAAACTTCGCTCGATCGCTCTAACCACCGAAGCAGCGTGGTAGATCATTTGGTCTAAAGTAATGGGTAGCGTAGTTTCATGACCAGCCATCACATTTGAAGCCGAATCACCAACTAATATCACATCGATCCCTGAGCCATCCACTATTTTCGCCATTGTATAGTCGTAGGCGGTTAACATAGAGATCTTTTCACCTTTCTTTTTCATATCCACCAAAGTCTTGGTGGTAATACGTTTGTACTCTTTTTTTGCTGTTGACATATATTTTTCCGAAATTGATGAGGTAAAAGTACTAATTTTGATAATCAATCTCTTAAATTTTACCTCATGAAATTCTCAATTGTCTTAATCTGCCTGTTCATTTCCACGCTTTCTTTTTCACAAAACGGACTTTCCGAAGAAAATGCAAAAGCCTATATAGATGTATTTTTTGATGGATTTCATAAAGGAGATACGGTTAAGATGAAATCGGTTATGTCGCCGGTGATGAGGATGCAAAATGTCTATGTAAATACAGAAGGAAGTCATGTCACGGCATATATTAAAGCAGAAGACTTTTTAAAAGCAATCGCCAATCGGGCTCCCGATCAGGTTTGGGAGGAAAAACTTTTAGATTATACTATATCAATTGATGGTAACCTTGCACATGTTTGGACTCCTTATGAATTTTGGGTAAACGGAAATTTTAGCCACTGCGGAGCAAATTCTTTTACATTAGTAAGTACCGATGACGGTTGGAAAATTTTAAACGTTATTGATTCCCGTAGGCGTAGTGGTTGTCTCGATTAAGGACAATTTGTTGGGTACGATCGAGCCACAGTATTAACAGTTGTGTTTTGCTTCTTTAAATAAGCCGGCGATTGTTCGAACAGAATCTTTATTTGGTTGTCCCAATCGTTTGCAATATCAAAATAACTAGTATTTACTACAGACATAATGATCCCACAGTCATCGCAAACATGTTGGTCGTATTCCAGAAAATAATGACCAAATTCGTGAAAAGCTACTACTTTTAGTATCTGCGCATCCAGCATTGCGATCCAATTTACGACGATATTTTCGACTTTTTTATTTTCGTCCCGTTCTAGTCGGCCCAGAATGGAACCTTCCGAAGAAGTTTTTAAATTTTCTACAACTGCGATTTTTTTTAAGGAAACCAGTTTATCTATATAATCGATCTCATACTTATCGCACAATTCAAAAAAATCATCCAAATAGGGTTTTAATCTACCATCAATTCTAACCCCTTGCGCAAGGGTAGTATTTGAAACGAAAAAAAATATAATCACGAGTAATAAGAGGGACTTATTCATTTCTGTATAGATTAAATTCAATAAAATATTACACTTTAACGATAAATAAACGCATTTTATCGATAAAAAATACATTTCAAGTGTTAAAATGTTGTTTTACATGAAAATTCTTACAAATAAATGATGGCAGTCAAATAGGTATAGTTAAGTAACGGTTTGTTTAAGCTTATATTTTGCCTAAATCTGCAATTAAGGAATTTGCTAATAAATTAAATGCTTAACAATCACTAATATTTACTTGTACTGCAAGACCACCTTCGCTAGTCTCTTTGTATTTACTAGTCATATCTTTTGCAGTTTCCCACATAGTAGAAATTACTTTATCGAAGGGTACTTTTGCCTGACTCGGATCACTGTCGAGAGCCATTTCGCAAGCATTTATAGCCTTTACTGCTCCCATGGCATTTCTTTCTATACAGGGAATCTGAACCAGACCCGCTATTGGATCGCAGGTGAGACCCAAATGGTGCTCCATGGCTATTTCACTTGCCATAAGCACTTGCTCCGGAGTTCCGCCCATGAGTTCGGTAAGTGCGCCTGCTGCCATTGCCGACGATACTCCTATTTCTGCCTGACACCCTCCCATGGCAGCCGATATGGTAGCTCCTTTTTTAAATAAGCTGCCTATTTCACCGCTCACAAGTAGAAATTTACGGATATCATCAAAGTTGGCATCGTGATTTTCGATCACCAGATAATACATAATCACCGCAGGAATAACACCGGCACTACCATTAGTTGGAGCTGTAACTACTCTCCCCAACGAAGCATTCACCTCATTAACGGCTAAGGCAAAACAAGAGACCCACTTTAGTATTTGTCTAAATTTTACCTCAGTATTTCTTATTGCCGAGATCCATTCTACTCCGTTAGAATAGGCAACATCTCCTATTAGGGTTTTATTCATTTCAAAAGCTCTGCGTCTAACGTTAAGTCCGCCAGGTAGTTTGCCTTCTGTATGACAGCCAACATACATTGAATCCAGCATTACATCCCAGATCGCTTTTAACTTTTCGTTGATTTCTTTCTCAGACCGTAGAGATTTTTCATTTTCAAGCACGATTTCGCTTATGCTTTTGGATTCAGATTTACAATACGCCAATAAATCGGTTCCTTTTTGGGTTGGAAATGGAAAGTGCTGAAATTTTTCAATTTTCTTTTTTGCTCGTTTTCTTTCTTTTTTAACCACAAAGCCTCCTCCAATAGAGTAAAATGTTGAATTTACCTTTTGTCCGTTTTTAAGTATGGCTCTAAAAGTGATTCCGTTAGGATGGAACTCCAAGAATTTTCTGTTGAATTTTATATTTTCCTTCGGAATAAAGGGAACCTCCAATTCACTATTGAGTTTTATTACCTCATGCTTGTAAATATAGGCGATGGTTTCATCTATTTTCTCAATAGGAAAAACTACCGGATCGTATCCGCAAAGACCTAATATTACTGCAATATCTGTAGCATGTCCTTTTCCGGTTAACGATAATGAACCGTATAAGTCCACAAAAATACTTTCTACAGTATCAAATTGGCCTTTCGCTTTGAGTTCTTCAATCCATCTTCCTGCTGCGCGCCAGGGGCCTAATGTGTGTGAGCTTGAGGGGCCTACACCTATCTTTAACATGTCGAAAACACTTATACTTTCCATAGCGATATACTTGTGGTAAATATATTATTTATTTCAGCGATCTGGGAATATCATTTTTACTTTATTTTCACTAATTCATCGTCTTCTATTTGGAAGTAAAGGAGGTGGCTCTCCGGTAAACGGGTTCCACCTGCTTATACTTTTTGCGCCCATGCCGGAGGCTTTTATGACTGCCCTGTCTCCATAGCGCTCACGCATTTTGTCCATAGCATGGTATAGATTGATGATCTTTTCATTATCATCAAAAAGATCAATTTGTTGTCCGCCCTCTACCAAGTGACTAAAACGAACACCAATTAAACGGACTAACAATCGTCTTTGGTAGAGTTTTTTGTAAAGCTCCATCACAACAGGGAGTATTTTATGATCTGCAGAACTATACGGAATTCTTTTTTGCTGTGTATATGTTTGAAAATCGGAGTACCTAATTTTAAAAGTAATACAAGCAGTAAGTTTATTTCCTCTTCTCAATTGATATACTAAATTCTCGGTCATGGCAACGATAATTCCTTCTAGTTTTTTTATGTCGGTAGTATCTTTATCGAATGTTCTTTCGGTAGAAATGGATTTTCTTTCACTGTATTGTACAACAGGAGTATTGTCAATTCCGTTGGCTTTCCTCCAAATTACTTGACCGTTTTTACCAAATACTTTTGCCATCATTTCTAGTGGCATTTCTTGTATTGTTTTAATCTGTTTAATGCCTAAATCGCATAGAGCCCTGTATGTAACTTCTCCAACCATAGGTATTTTTCGAACGGAAAGAGGGGAGAGGAAGGGTTTTTCGGTTCCTTTTAAAACCTGAATCTGATTATTGGGCTTAGCTTCGCCTGTTGCAATTTTAGAAACGGTTTTGTTTATGGACAGTCCAAAAGAGATGGGTAAGCCGGTTTCTTTTATTATTCGTGTTCTTACTTCGGAAGCAAGCTGAAGGCATCCGAAAAAACGATCCATTCCTGTTAAGTCTATATAAAATTCATCTACAGATGTTTTTTCATACAGTGGAACACTTTCTTTGATGACATCTGTAACCATACCTGAAAACTTACTGTATATTCCGGCATTTCCTCTTAATATGATAGCTTCCGGACATAGTTGCTTTGCTAATCGCATGGGCATAGCCGAATGAATACCAAAAGCTCGTGCTTCGTAACTACATGAAGCAACCACTCCACGGTCACTAGTTCCACCTATGAGAATAGGTTTTCCATTAAGCCTACTGTCGAGCAGGCGCTCGCAGGATACAAAAAAAGTATCCAGATCCATATGTATAATGTGACGGTCATTGTTCATCTTAGTGCCTGCGAAAGCAGGAGTCTTTTATTTCTATTTTTCACACTCTTCATTTACTTTATTCGTGCAGAGAAAATGAAGCAAAAGAAAACACACCTTTTCTTAGGAATTTTCCAGTTGCGCTAAAAACCACTTAGCCAACTCCGCGCTCACTTGAGGTGAGCTGAATCTTGGAGCTTGCTGCGGTTATTCTGAAGAAAAGGAAATATTTTCGTATCGAGCTATCGCCCTACGAGTCTACTTCGGGTCCTGTAGCCTGACATTCGTAAAAGCTAAACACTGTTTGAGATCGCCAAAGGCGAACGAGTTGTGTGTGTTTAGAATGAAAGGCGTAACGGGTGAAGAAGAAACTTTACCTAAGTTGTGACAACATTTTAAACTCTCCATTGATCAATGCTTCTTTTTTTGCCTTAGACCACCTTCCAATTTGTCTTTTTGCCGCTATGGCAAAAGCGGGAACCGCAAATTCTCTTGAAAAAACCAATTGTACCGGGAGCCGTACAGAAGTGTATAATTCTTGACGTGTTCCGGATTGATGCAATTCAATTTTAGCATCTATATTAGATGTGAAATCCGTATAATATGTTCCATCTGAACATTTTAAAATATATACATAGTACTTTTTCATAACTGTTTTTTATAATTGTCACTTCGAGTGGTTTTTCACGAGGAACGAGTGAAAAATTGTATCGAGAAGTTCTCGATACTAATTCTAAACTACTTTCGTAGTTCAGAATTCACTCGAACAGACAAGGTTTTTTATTAAATTTCTTCTTTTTTGCTAGATTAGGTAACTTTTCAAATTCACCGCTAATCAATGCCTCTTTCTTTAATTTCGACCATTTTTTTATTTGCTTCTCAGCTTCTATGGCCACAGTAGCGATTGTGAATTCCGCATAAAATTCTAGAGACACCGGCCTTCTTTTGAAGGTATATGAGTTTTGATGTTTACCTGTTTTATGTTCCTCATACCTTTTATAAAGGTTTGATGTGAAGCCCGTGTAATAAGTTCCATCACGGCATTTCAGGATATATACATAATAGGTTTTCATAACTATATTTTTATAACGTTGTCACTTCGAGTGGTTTTTCACGAGGAACGAGTGAAAAATTGTATCGAGAAGTTCTCGATACTAATTCCAAACTACTTTCGTAGTTCAGAATTCACTCGAACCTACCTTTTAAACGTTCTGTTTAACCAGCTTTTTTATCACTGGGCCTTCCTTTATATTCACCACGGGTTCTTCGGTTAAAATTTTTAGTTGAATTTACTTGTAGTAAAGCATCGCTATATCTCGGATCCTCAATTATTGCTATTCGCTCCATCTTTATCACCTCAATACTAATACAGTCGAATTCTTCAATTACTTTTCCTGTAATGCTATAAATTCCCTTTCCTCTAAATCGGTATTTAGACGCTACCGGTGGAAAGTGCACGGTATCGATAAAATCACCATCGCGATCTATAAAGTTTCCGAAGTACATAGCTTTACCCTTTGAAGTAGTTGTTCTCTTTGTAGTGATTAAATAACCTTCAATTGAGACGAGCTTTCCACATAGAGAGGGTAAATGTTTTGCGCGAAGATCATTAGTTGATGGAGTAACTAACAAACTAAATGGATCACACAATGGGAAACCCAATAGCTCCATTTCATCAAAGGCATCCTCAAGCTTAGTATTAGGGAGCTTAGGGGTTTGATAGATTTTTTTTTCAGTTTTAAAGAGGGTTTGCGTATAATCAATAAAAGTTATCTTGTTTATTTTCATATGAGCATCCCAAAGCAACTCTCTTTTATTTCTTTTGGTAAACCGAAAAGCATTCATTTTTATTAAAATATTGATTTGTTCTAAGGAAACAGGGACGCGGTCTATAAAATCATCCAGACTTATAAAATATCCGTTCTTGTTGCGTTCTTCGGTTAAACGTTTTATGACTTTCGACTCTAAAGAATGCAAAAATGCCAGTCCGAGATAAATATGAGTTCCTTCAATTGCAGCTAAAGCACAGCTGTGATTTACACAGGGCGGAAGTATCTTCCCGCCGTGTAATCTAGCCTCGTGTACATACAACTCAGGACGATAAAAGCCGCCGCCATTATTAAGTGTAGCAACCATATACTCTAGAGGGAAATACGCTTTTAAGAACAGACTTTGATAACTTTCCACAGCATAAGAAGCCGAATGCCCTTTTGCAAAAGCATAACCTGCAAAACTTTCAATTTGCCGCCAGATTTCATTGGTAAGCGCTTCGGGTTTTCCATCTTTCTTACAATTGTTAAAAAATTGCTCTTTTACTTTTAAAAACTCTTCTCTTGATCTAAACTTTCCAGACATTCCTCTACGTAACATATCGGCTTCTCCAAGAGTAAGCCCACCAAAGTAGTGTGCAACTTTTATTACATCTTCCTGATATACCATGACTCCATAGGTTTCGGGCATGATGTTTAGCATCACCGGGTGGGCTTCTTTTCTTTTTTCGGGGTATCGATAACGCAAAATGTATTCCCGCATCATTCCCGATTTTGCTACTCCGGGACGAATTACCGAGCTTGCGGCTACTAAGCCCAGATAATCGTCCACCTGAAGTTTCCGAAGTAACATTCGCATTGCAGGTGATTCTACATAAAAGCACCCAATCGCTTTGGCATTGCGCAGTAAGTGTTTAATGCGTTCGTCCTTTTTAAAACGTTTAATATCATGGATATCGATAGGAGGGAGCCCGGGGTGATTGTAACGTACTATCCCCACAGCGTCTTTAATCTTTCCGAGCCCTCTCTGACTCAAAATATCGAATTTGTACAGTCCAATATCTTCAGCGACCACCATATCGAATTGAGTAGTAGCAAAACCCTTTGGCGGCATAAATGTCGCAGTGTAATAATGAATGGGTCTTTCAGAAATAAGTATTCCGCCGGCATGAATTCCTAAATAATTTGGAAATCCTTGAATATACCTGCTGTAAATGATCACTAACCGTGATAACTTATCAAGTTTAGCATAATTAAAATCACCTTTTGAAAGTACATCGATCTCCTCTTTTGGCAAGCCGAATACTTTCCCCAATTCACGAATCGAAGCCTTGTATTTAAAAGTATTGTAGACCGTGATAAGGGCAGTATTTTTAAATCGCCTGAAAATAAATTGGGTAACATCATCTCTGTCTTTCCAGGAAAAATCGATGTCGAAATCGGGCGGATTTTTACGATAAAGATTGATAAAACGCTCAAAATACAGATCTAATTCTATAGGGTCCACATCGGTGATTCGCAGCAAATAAGCAATCACGCTATTAGCTCCACTACCACGTCCCACATAAAAATAACCTTTACTTCGCGCGTATTTTAAAATTTTCCAATTGATTAGAAAATATGAAACAAATCCTTTTGTATGAATGATCTCTAATTCTTTTTTAATACGAGTAAGTACTGTATCATTTGGAACGCCGTATCTATATTCAATGCCGTCGTAGGTGAGTTTTTTTAGAAACCTAAAGTCTAAATTTTCGTTGGCTGTATATGAATTCTGATTGTTCGGAGTTTCTTTTGAAAAATCGAAAGTAATGCTACACTGCTGTAAAAGATGTAGGGTGTTTTCTATTAGCTTCGGAAAATCCTTAAATGATTCTTTAATTTCTTCGAAAGAAATAAAAAGATCCTTTTCACTCCCTTGTTCAGAAGACGATAATTTACTCAACAAGGTATTGTTGTCGATCGCCCTAAGAAGGCGATGCGTATTAAAACCCTTTTTATTCTGAAAGCTTACGGTATGCAAGACCACTAATTTTTTTAAACGATGCTTCCAGAGAGAAAATTTAAGTCGGTTAATATCCCCGGCTTTTACGCCCAGATATTCATTTTCTGCGAGTTCTTGTCCTTTAAAGTCAGAAAAAGGATATATAATATAGGTATGAGGCAAATTTTTGGCTTGTTCGGGAATATTTTCTTCGGAATGCAGGAAGTGGGAGAGGTATGTATTGATCTCCATAAACCCCTTATTGTTTTTTGCGAGCATGATGAATTTTTGATTTGCACCATTTCTGAAATCTACACCCAACACCGGACGAACGCGATGTTGCGGTGCTAATCGTACAAAGTCGAGACAAGCTGAAGTATTATTAATATCTGTAAGTGCTATACATTCAATTTCAAGAGATTGGGCTGTTTCCAACAGCTCTTTTGGCTTTATGGTTCCGTAGCGGAGACTGTAATATGAATGAGTGTTTAAATACATCTTATTGGATATATTCCAAAATTATGGAATAATTCCAACATACCAAATAAAAATTTTCATAAATTTTTTAAAGTATTTTCAAATTGTTGGGTAACAAGTTAGGAGGTTGAGGAACAGTGTAATAAATAATGACACCAATAGGTGTCTATAAAACCTAACTAATATGAAAAAAATCATGAAAACAGGGCTTTTTGCAATGGTTGTAATAGCCTTAACTTCCTGTTCAAAGGAAAGCGAATTAGAGAATACTATATCACCCGAACATAATATTGTATTCAATGTAAGCGATCAAACAGAGAACATGTTCTACTCTGAAACAGTAGATTATCCAAATTTCTCTCAAAATTATCCGGAAACACAACGCTGCGGATCAAGCACAGCGGGGTACAATAATTTAGATTTATGCGGTAGCACCTATGGTGTTGGTTCAATCGTTGGAAGCACTTATTGGAATATCTTAGATAACGGTCCCGGTTCAATTGATCATGAGCTGGAACAGCTTTTTAATTATAGTTTCGAATTTAGCTATACCTATATTAGACCAAATGGACCACCTACACAAATTGTTTATGGAGAAGTAGAGTTTCACGAATCTCCTTCATTCAATATGGAAACATTTGAATATGATATTTACAATTATACCGATTCTAATTCTATAAGTAATACACGAGCTAACGAATTAGTAGAGCATTTTGCCTGTGCGATTGATGCGTATCGAGATGCAAATTTACCAAATGCATTAATTTCTCAAGTAAACTTTTTTGGTGATGTCTTACTATGTACAGGGAGTAATAGCCGTTACATCAAAGCCAGTTTTAGACTTGCTATCCACGGTGGTGGTGGTAAAGGCTAAACAATAAGGCTTTAGCCATAAATAAGAAGGAAAAAGACCAGCGAGTTAGAACCTTCTATAGTGTAATGCTTAGCATTCAAAGTAAGTCGCGGTTGCCGAAAAGTGAACGAGTAGGTATATTATTGTTAAAATAAGATGGTATGAGATCATTAAAGAAAACAATGTTTTTTATTCTAGCATTTGCAACTCTTTCTATAGTTAGTTGCTCTAAAGACCAAGAATCTGTTGTGGATTAAAGTTTAGATTTACAATTTAATTTGGATGAAGATCAAACTCAAGCAGCAAATAGGATTGATATTATTGTCGGCTGGTATTTTACTTGGGACGAGTGGGGAAGAAAGAGTCATGATTGTCGAAGAGGCGGTTTGTGCAATTTTAGATTAGAAGCTATCGTAATTACTATTGGTCGTTCTGCGCAGGTTCAAGGGGATCATGAAGGTAATTTATGGTTAGATATTCCAATTACTAAAGATATGCCTATAGAATATAGTTACGAGTTTTTTCCAATTGACGAGGACATGAGCTTTACTACAGAAAATGAAGAGACTTATGTGGTTAAAGCAGGACTTTATCCAATCAACCAGAGGATTAGTAAAATGGGAGGGTATCGACTTCCTTTAGAAAAACGGCAACTAAAACAATCTATTTAAAAAGCTCATATGTACATATGAGCTTTTTTATTTTTTTAATAAATTTTTCAAGATGAAAAGGTTTGCTTTTACATAGTTATAAAAGTGAATAGCCTAACCACAACCAAATTAAATAAGCGTTTAGATCCCCTTAAAAAGGGTTGCTTACAACCTAACCTTTTAGCTTTATGACAACCTGTCATAATTTTTCTAGTGGCATAATCATTGTCATAAACAGTTCGTAATTAAAAATTAGAATCAGTAAAAACATATAATTATAACACTATGAGTAAAATAATTGGAATCGACTTAGGAACAACCAACTCTTGTGTGGCTGTTATGGAAGGTAGCGAGCCCACGGTAATTCCTAATGCCGAAGGAAAAAGAACCACTCCCTCTGTGATCGCTTTTGTAGAAGGTGGTGAAATTAAAGTTGGGGATCCTGCGAAGAGACAAGCGGTGACCAACCCTACTAAGACCATTTCTTCTATTAAGCGTTTTATGGGGAATAAATATTCGGAATCTCAAAAAGAAGCCGAAAGAGCAGCCTATAAAGTAGTTAAGGGTGATAATGATACCGCGCGTGTAGATATCGACGGGAGAATGTATACGCCTCAGGAATTGAGCGCAATGATTCTTCAGAAAATGAAGAAAACTGCAGAAGATTACTTAGGGCAAACAGTTAGCGAAGCCGTAATTACGGTTCCGGCTTACTTTAATGACAGTCAGAGACACGCCACAAAAGAAGCAGGGGAGATCGCAGGACTTAAAGTTCGAAGAATTATAAACGAACCTACAGCTGCAGCACTTGCCTATGGTTTAGATAAAAAAGGTGTTGACCAGAAGATCGTAGTATTCGATTTTGGTGGAGGAACGCATGATGTATCTATCCTTGAACTAGGTGATGGTGTATTTGAAGTATTAGCTACAGATGGTGATACACACTTAGGTGGTGATGATGTAGATCAAAAAATAATTAATTGGTTAGCAGATGAGTTTAAAGCCGAAGAAGATATGGATCTTAGAAAAGACCCAATGGCTTTACAACGTTTAAAAGAAGCTGCCGAAAAAGCGAAAATCGAATTGTCTTCTGCCGCGCAAACAGAGATCAATTTACCATATGTTACGGCTACAGCTAGTGGACCAAAGCACTTGGTGAAAACTTTAACGCGCGCGAAATTTGAGCAATTGATAGACGATTTAGTAAAAAGAACTATCAAGCCTTGCGAAACTGCATTGAAAGCTGCAGGATTGAGTAAGAGCGATATTGACGAGATCATCTTAGTAGGTGGATCGACTCGTATTCCTGCAGTTCAAGAAGCGGTTGAGAAGTTCTTCGGAAAGGCTCCTAACAAAGGTGTTAATCCGGATGAGGTTGTAGCCGTTGGTGCTGCGATTCAAGGGGGTGTATTGACAGGAGATGTTAAGGATGTATTGTTACTTGATGTAACACCACTTTCATTAGGAATTGAAACGATGGGTGGAGTGATGACGAAGTTGATCGATGCTAATACAACGATCCCTACGAAGAAATCGCAAATATTCTCTACAGCTGCAGACAATCAGCCAAGTGTTGAAATTCACGTATTACAAGGAGAGCGTCCTATGGCGCCGGATAACAAGACTATTGGTCGTTTCCACCTTGACGGAATTCCACCGGCACAAAGAGGTGTACCGCAAATTGAAGTGACTTTCGATATTGATGCCAATGGTATCATTAAAGTAAGTGCTACAGATAAAGCGACTAACAAATCGCAGGACATTAGAATTGAAGCTTCTTCCGGTTTAACTGAAGAAGAGATTCAAAAGATGAAGAGCGAAGCAGAAGCGAATGCGGATGCAGATAAAGCAGCTAAAGAGAAAGTTGATAAGCTAAATGAAGCCGATGCAATGATCTTCCAAACTGAAAAGCAATTAAAAGAGTTTGGAGATAAGTTATCTGATGACAAGAAAAAGCCTATCGAAGACGCTTTAGATGAGTTGAAGAAAGCATACGAAACTAAGGAAGTTGAAACTATTCAACCAGCATTGGATAAGATCAATGAAGCTTGGAAAGTTGCTTCTGAAGAAATGTATAAAGCACAGGCAGAGGCTCAGGGACAAGAAGCTCCGGGACCAGATGCAGGTGCAGAGTCCGCTTCTCAAAACGGTGAAGAAAACGCCGATGTTGAAGATGTAGATTTCGAAGAAGTTAAGTAAGCAGACTCTTGGATTTACATCGTAAATCCTTAGAGGTCGCTTATCCCGACAACGAA
>CAXBES010000017.1:0-63058 GCA_963974915.1 uncultured Ulvibacter sp.
CGCTTATTTAAGGGTTCGACCTGCCTGCCGGCAGGCAGGTTTCCGCCTTGAGTACTAGAATTAATTTAAAAGGTAAATATAAAAACGAGTTCCCCTAAAGGAACTCGTTTTTATATTTAATAAAAATTTACTCTTTAATTAGCTTATATGTGGAGCGTGTTCCTTGCTCATTTGCAATTGAGATAATATACATTCCCTTAGGAAGATCTCCAATATAAACAGAGCGATTGTTCAATAACGTTCCGGACATAATATTTCTACCTAAATTATCGTACAAGCTATATGTACTGGCGTCTCTCGCTGTTGTAAAAACATAATCGTTAGCCGGATTTGGATATAAGCTTCCTTCTTCTAGATTATTATCGATAATAGTTAATGTAGTGGCGCAGTCACTTATAATATATGGAAGATCCGTCGCATTAAATGGGAGATTATCATCTATGTAACTCGTCAGAGCCGTTATTACCTCCACCGGATCAAAATTCACCGGATTGACATTGATAGAAAGGTCAATTTGATCACATTCATTTACTTTATTCACAGGAGTTTTAAAGAGATCTGCTTCTGTAAAGTTTATAGCCGGATCTGTTTTATATCCAACATGATAGTAATTAGCTTCACCGGCAGCATTGATGGCACCAAAGCTGATGTCGGGATAAAATATAAATGGCATCTGACCATTCCAGAAATTGAATTCGTCACCGGAGGGTTCAGAATGCTGAACAAGATATTGGTAGTTTGTAGCAATTGGATTACCGTTACTCTTATCAAATTCATAAACGAACAGATTGCTTTGTCCGAAGTAATTACTGCCTGAAGCAGTCCAGTTTTCATCCCTGTCGTATCCTGTTATAACCAAGTTATTCGGATTTTGACGTGATTCCATGATCGTAAATCCGTACCGATTAAGTTCGTTGGCAACTGCATACCAAGATTGGGGGAAACTAATAGCTCCGGTTACATTATCGAGAACAGTTACACCAAATAAATGTGTGACCGAATAATTAGAAAGCATATAAATTTGCTGACTGGCCGTATCGAAATATGCGTCTACACTCACATCCTGAGAATTTCCGAAGACATGACTTCGATTCCAGATCATGGTACCTTGAAAATCGATTTTCTGTGCCAGAATTGAAAACTGACTGGTAGCAACGTGGTTGGTACTTCCTGTGAGAAAATACCCATCGTTAGTTTCAGTAATACTATTTACGGCATCAAAATCCTGATTGGTAGATGCACTGTTAACTTCCGCTACCCAAAAGACACCCAGGGTGCTGTAAACACGCAGTACAAATCCTGTATTCCTCGCGGTTGTGGATAAATTATAAGAATCGCTGTAGAAACCACCTACCACAAAGCCCTCTTCATTAATTCCATCGCCGTTGGCGTCATTGAATACATATGAAATATGTAAGCCAATAGAATTTAAATTTGGTGAAGGAATTGCATAGTTTTTTGCTCCGACCAATGCACCCGTTACAGCGTCAATTTTAGCAATAAAAACATTTTTTACGCCTCCAACATCAATTGACCCAGTAATTGCCACTTCGTTTGGTAAACCAAGGATCCTGTAGGGTTGAATGTCGAATATTCTTGCATTGGGAAGAGAGGAAGTGTAAGTTTTTAACCATATAACATTTCCTGTATTGTCTAACCTTTTTATAAAGGGTGTATAGATTTGCATGGAAGAATCGAACAGATTTCCGGCTACAAAATAATCACCGGTACCATCATTTGCGGGTTCGGTGTTGAGATCGTGAAAGTGTCTTTGGTCATTAGATGAAACACTTTTCTGATAGGTTTGTGCGTCAATGCTAACTAAGCTAATTACACTTAAAAGTAGAAAAAGTAATATTGTTTTCATGTTCGTTGTTTTAAAAACTGCCTACTCTATTCTGGCTTTTCGACATCCGCCTTCGTTTAACTTTATATACAACAAAAGCAGAATTGTTACCTTTTATAAAGAGCTTGGCGATAGTTGACATATTTTTAAATGTTGAGGTAGAAAATTGAAATCCATATGGTTAACTGCGTTTTTAATTCCGTGCTCTAAATTGTTCTTCAAGATTGAAGTGTCAATACTTTTAAATTTTCTTTGATTGTAATGAATTGTAAGTCAATTGTTAAGACTTAAATTTGTTTAGAATGATTCTACTTAACTAAAAATTCTATATGTTATTCTTATTTAGAATAAATAAAAATAACTAGTTTTGTGCTCACAATTTAAAACAACAAATGCGAGCACATTTTTTATTTATTTTATGTTTTTCCAGTACTATTTTGATGGCTCAGGTGGAAGTAAAGAACGATTCGCTTGTTCCCGAAAATCTTGAAGAAGTAGTAATTACCGGACAGATCAATCCACAGTCGGTAGAAAAGTCGGTCGTAGAAGTAAAAGTCATTACTCGTGATCAAATAGAACGTCAGGCGGGGAATACACTTGCCGATGTTTTAAATACAACTCTCAATTTAAATATATCACCAAATACATCAACGGGGAAAAGTGGAGTTAGTTTGTTTGGGCTGGACAGTCAGTACTTTAAAGTTTTAATTGATAACATTCCTGTTATTAATGAAGAGGGTGTTGGTAACAACACAGACCTTACTCTTATTAATTTAGATGATATTGAACAAATTGAAATTGTTGAAGGAGCTATGGGTGTGCAGTACGGCTCAAACGCCGTTTCAGGAATCATCAATATTATTACCAAAAAGTCTTCCCGTAACGATTGGGAGATCAATGCATATATTCAGGAAGAAACAGTTGGAAGTGAATACGAGTGGTTTCAGAAAGGACGCCATATTCAATCACTTAAAATTGGACATAATTTTTCAGAAGAAATATACGCGAACGCCGTATATACACGCAACGATTTTGGTGGCTTTTGGAATGATAAAAATGGAGAGGATTACAGTTTAAACGACGGTTTAAGAGGTCATGAATGGTTGCCAAAACTGCAACAGAACGCAAAAGCTTTATTGTCTTACGAAAATGAAGATTTCAATATTTTTTATCGATTCGATTACCTCAACGAGCGTATTGATCGCTATAATGAAACTGTAGATCCTAATGAAAATCCATCTACAGGGACTACTAACCCATCGGCATTGGATGAAATTTATACTAACAACAGGTTTTATCATCATTTAAATGGCTCAGGTCGATTATTTGAACAAGTGATGTACAATGTTTCACTTTCATATCAAGAGCAGACCAAGGATCTAGAACGATATACTTATTTTATTAGAAGTGGGGAGAAGCTAAATTCAGAAAAAGGTGAATACCAAAGTAGAAGCGCTTTTTTCTCTAGAGGTACTTTTAGCAATATTATCAATACTAAGAAGGCCAATTTGCAACTAGGTTATGAACTAACTAATGAGAAGGGAAGTGGTTCGTCTGTATCGATCGATATTAGTCCCGGAAGTGACGAGGTAACCCAAAAGTTAGATAATTACGATTTTTTCGCTGCATCAGAGCTGCAACTCTTAAAGAATTTTTCGTTACGACCCGGTTTTAGAGTATCGTTCAGTAATTTATTCGATACGCAATACATTGGTTCCTTAAGTGCAAGACAGGCACTGGGTGAAGACTGGGAATTACGAGCGGTTTTAGGGTCTGCTAATAGAACGCCCAATTACAACGAATTGTTTACATTTTTTGTTGATGTTAATCATGATCTACAGGGAAATCCAGATTTAAATCCTGAAAAAGGAGTTTCGGCGTTCTTTCATATTAAGAAGAAAAGCGCTATGCTTGACGGGTCTCTTAGGCTAAAGAATAAGCTGAGCTTTAATTATTTGAATCTTCAGGATAGGATTGAATTAATCGTGGTGAATCAAAGTCCGTTAGCCTTTCAGTATAATAATATAGACAAGTTCAGAGCCATAGGGGTGTTTTCAGAAAATGACATCTACTACAATAATTTTAAGGGCCAATTTGGGGTGACCTTACAGGGAATTTCTAAGGTTTTAGATAGCAATACGCAGAGCAATGATGACTTCCTCTATAATTTTCAGTTAAACGTAAATCTCGCGTATTCAGTTCCTAAAATAAACACAACATTTTCGGTATTCTTCAAGCATATTGGAGAGCAGCAGCAGTTTGTTGAGAAAACGAATTCAGAAGGAAATCAAGAATTCGTACAAGGAGCTACAGATCCCTATAGCTGGATGGATGCTACAGTAAACAAATCTTTTTTGGATGGATCGCTTATTACCACTCTAGGGTGCAGAAATATTTTCGATGTAACACAAATAGACAGTACCGCTTTTGAAGGGGGTACGCATAACGGTCCGCCCACCCAAATCCCATTAGGGTACGGACGATCATTTTTCTTAAAACTAGCATACAATTTGAAACTTTAATTATGAGACATTTAAAAACCCTAACTAAAATCACCCTATCACTACTCTCTTTGTTCATTATAAACGCTTGTAGTGATGATGACACAACTACACTTTCAGGGGAGCCATTTGTGGTTGCTTTCGAAAACCTTTCGGCCAACCTCAGCGACATAGAGAACACAGTCGACATTAATTTGATTTATTCTGAAATACCTTCCCAGCAAGGAACCGTTATCGTACAAGTTGAAAGTACGAACGCAATATATGGACAGGACTTTACAACTGTTCCGGCGATGGAAGGAAATAATATTACACTTTCAATTGCAGAGGGTGAATCGAACAAGGTTATAACCTTCAATAAATTAAACCCGGGTTTGGACGAATCTGTAGAAATTGAATTCAGTATTATAGAAATCGATTATCCAAATGCCCAAATACAAGGAAACACTACCTTTTCTCTAAATAGCACTGCTTCTTTAGGGCGTGGTTTTGAGCCAACAGTTGGCGGACCAAATCAACCAAACCAAGTTTATATAGATTTAAGTACCGAAGATCAATCTCAGGTAAAACGTGATTCCTGGGATCTTAGTTTTTATTCGGGAAATGAATTTCGAGTAGGAATTAACGGCTCAATTTATATGGCAGCGGCTCAATTGGAAGCAACAGATATCGATGCGATTTCTGAAGCGGATGTCGTTTCAATTCAGGAGCAGGTTGCCGTAGGGACTTTCGACCCAACAAATGTAGCTTACATTGATTATCCCGATGGTAATATCTCAAGAACAGCAATTGATGAAATTAGTTTTAACGATACCGATAATAAAGTTTACTTAGTGAACCTGGGATATGAAGTAGGTACCGAAAATCCCGAACCCGGAAGTGTTGCAATCGCCGGGAATGCCAGAGGATGGAAAAAAATAAGAATATTAAGACAAGGGGATAACTATTTACTTCAGTACGCTAATTTAAATGATAGTTCGCATCAGGAAGTTGTTATTGAGAAAGAGTTTACTCACAACTTTACTTTTTTCAGTTTTGATTCTGATACTACGGTTTCGGTAGAACCAACCGCTGAAAACTGGGATATTAATTTCACGGTATTCACAAATATTATTGATGGTGCGGGGTCTTACGGTTTTTCAGATGGTGTTTTACACAACAGGAATGGAGGTGTAGTAGCATACGCAGTTTTTACTGAAGATTTCTCTTATGACTCTTTTGAGTTAAGTAATGTTGTGAACAGCAGTTTTTCGCAAGATCAACGAATTATTGGGAGTACATGGAGGGATGTAATAAACGAGGATAAAACATTAGTAGATAACATCTTCTACGTTATTAAAGATTCTAACGGAAATGTATACAAACTTAAATTTACCGCATTGCTTAACAATGCCGGTGAACGTGGTTATCCCAAATTTAAATACAATTTATTACAATAATACCAACCGTATAAAAACTAAGATATGATAAGAATAATTTTCACTTTTATAGCAATGAGTGTAGCATTTTCTGTAAACGCTCAGAACAAAAAGGAACAAGATGCTGAAGCAATAAAAAAGATGTGCGGATGTTTTGAAGTGACTTTTAACTTCGCTGAAACCTTCAACTACAGCAATGATTCTTTGTACAAACCTTCAAAGACTAAAGTAGACAAAGGATTAGAGTGGGCAGGTTTGATAACCGATTCAGACAATAAGATCTCTATTCAGCATATCCTGCAAGTTGGAAATCCTTCAGACCCAATGATCATTAAACACTGGCGTCAGGATTGGTTGTACGAAAATACAAACTTGTACATCTACGATTCAAATAATGTATGGACCTTTCAGAAGAAACCTGTTTCGGAAGTAACAGGACAATGGACACAAAAAGTGTATCAAGTAGATGATAGTCCGAGATACGAAGGTACCGCTACCTGGGTGCATGTGGACGGTAAAAGCTATTGGGAAAATACAACCGATGCGCCCCTACCAAGACGTGAATATACCACTAGAAGCGATTATAATCTAACAGTGCGAGGCAACCGACATGAAATCACAGATTTTGGCTGGGTTCATGATCAGGACAATGAAAAAGTTATTCGGGAAACCGGAAAAGATGATGTTGTTTTAGCCAAAGAAAAAGGTTATAACACCTATGTTAAAGTTGATGACAGCCGATGTGCTGCTGCGGCAAAATGGTGGAAAGAGAACGATCAAAAATGGGCAACAGTTCGTTCAAAGTGGGATGAGGTTTACGCGCGCAACAAAGATCTTGTTTTGGAAGAAAAAGTAAAAAACAAAGTACTCTATAAATATCTTTTTGATGATGAATATACGGAAGAAGCTAAAATAGAAGACGTTATAGAATCTTTTGTAAAAAAGTAGATCAATTATGAAAAAGGAATTAACAATATTGGTTTTTTTATTGGTATGCTGCTTCGCCGGAGCACAAACGCAGAATGTTCTTCTCGATCGTTCCTTCTGGAAGACCAATCCCGATTTGCACACAGTGCAGCAAAAGATCATGGAAGGTAATGATGCTACCCAATTTAATGCAAATGCATTCGACGCAACAGTGTATGCTTTGCTTGAAAAAGCAGACGATGCTGTGATCGAGTATCTCTTATCTCTCGATGGGAATACGATCCATAAGAAAACTCACGATAGTAGAACATACCTTCATTGGGCTGCGTATGCCGGGAAGACCCAAATTGTTGAAAAATTATTAAAAGACGGAGCTTCGGTTTCGGCATTGGATAGCCATGGAAACACCCCATTGACGTTCGCAGCCAATAGCGGACAAATGAATACAGCGGTTTATGATACGTTTATTAAATATGGAGTAAACCTGTCTGAAGAAGTGAATGAAGACGGAGCTAATGCCCTGCTGTTATTGGCTCCTTATATTACTAAGGAGGAAACTTTCTCGTATTTTACAGATCATAATCTAGACCTGCATAGTGTTGATGATAACGGAAATGGAATTTTTAATTATGCAGCAAAAAAAGGAAATATTAATGTCCTTAAATTGTTAGTTGAAAAAGGAGTTGATTACAAATCCCTCAATAATTTAGGTGGTAATGCCTTTCTATTTGCTGCTCAGGGGACTCGCGGTCATAGTAACAGTCTTGAAGTGTACAAATATCTCGGCGAACTTGGTTTGGATCCTAATATTGTTACAAAACAAGGGAACACACCTTTGCATAGAATCGCTTATAACGTAAAAGAACCCGAAATCTTTGATTTCTTTCTAAAGGCCGGTGCGGATGTAAACCTTGCCGATGCAGATGGGAATACTGCGTTCTTAAATGCTGCATCCAGGAATACGCCGGAAATTGTATCCTTACTTGCGGAAAAGGTAAAGGATTATAACTATAGCAATCATGACGGACAAACCGCGTTAATGCTTGCAGTGCGTGATAATAATATAGATGTTGTTTCATTTCTTCTGAAAAAAGGAAGTAGGGTTTTAGAAAAGGATAATAATGGGAATAGTCTTGCAACTTATTTATTAGCCTCTTTTAACGAACGAAATACTTTTGAATTTGAAGCCAAACGCAAATTGCTTCAGGCGAAGGGATTGCAACTCAATACAATTCAAGCCGAAGGAAACACACTCTACCATCTCGCTGCGAAAGAGAATAGTCTTCAACTTTTTAAACTTCTGGAAGGTCTGGATATTTCGTTAAATAAAAAAAATGATGAAGGATTAACACCTTTGCACATTGCAGCGATGAAAGCTACCGATGATGCTATCATGAAATACCTTGTTTCCAAGGGTGCAGATATAGCCATAAGAACCGATTTTGAAGAATCTGTACTCGATCTTGCGAAGGAGAATGAGATATTACAACAGCAAAATGTACAACTCAATTTTTTAAAATAATATGAAAACTTTTTTAAACCTTGTTTCAGTATTAGTCATTACGAGTTTCGTAATAACAGGATTTACAACAGTAGATACTAAGGCTTATAAGTGCCTGATACAGATGACAAATTATACAGGTGAAGGAGCTTATTTAGTGGTTTCTTTGCTCAAACCTAATGGAGAATATGAAGAAACACTGTACGTTCAAGGCAAGGATAGTGAGTGGTATAGTGAAATTCCGGAATGGTGGGGTTTCTACGGAAAGTACCGTCCAAATATTGATGCCATATCGGGTGCAACCATTAGCGGTGGCGAACGCGCAGTAACGGTATTGCAAATTCCATCGGATAAAATTGACAAAGGTTACAGCTTGAGATTTGAAACATCTGTAGAAGATAATGAGTACTACAAAGATGATATTGAATTTAAACTTACCACAGAGAATCTTAAATCGAAACAGGAAGGAAAAGGCTTTATTCGCTACATCCGCATGCTCCCGAAATAATCTGTAAACTATGACAATTTCCATTTGGAGGTACAGTCATTTATTACTGGCCATTATTTCATCACTTTTCTTATTAATTGCTTCTATAACAGGGGTTATCTTGGCAGTTGAACCGGTCGCTCATCAAGCTAAGAGTTTTGATGTGCGTGATCTGGAAAAAGTATCTTTGACGACTACTTTAGAGGCAGTTAAAAGTGAATATGATGAGGTTTTTTCGCTTGAAGTGGAGTCTTCCGGTTTTGTAAAAGCATCGGTGCTAACCGCAGATTTTGAGACAGCTAACTTTTACATAGATCCAGTTTCCGGCAAAGCCCTGGGTGTAGTTCAGGATCGTCCGGTGATTTATAACTTTGCTACTAATTTACATCGTTCCTTATTTCTGAAAAGTGTTGGACGATTTTTTGTTGGCTTTGTTTCCTTATTGCTTATTCTTATAGCAGTTTCCGGAAGTTTTTTGTTGATTCAGAGACAGGGAGGAATAAGACGCGTATTTTCGAAAGTTCAGAAGGATTATTTTGAACTAAGATACCATGTTATTTTAAGCAGATTGTTGCTTATTCCTATTCTAATAGTCGCAATTACCGGCGTTTATCTTTCAGCTGAAAAATTCAATCTCTTACCTGAAGCCTCCGAAACTCACACGAATACCACTCTTTTACCAAATTCTGAAACTTTTCAGGATCCTTCAGAGTTAAAAGTATTTAAAAGCATTACCCTTAGTAATGTAAGAAGTGTAGATTTTCCATTCTCTGATGATCCCGAAGATTACTATCAAATTGCTCTTAATGACAAAGAAATTAGGGTAATTGGACAGACGGGTGAGATTATGAGTAGTGTTGACTATCCATTTGTTGCACTCGCTTCAAGATATAGTTTAATGCTACACACCGGTGAAGGGAATGTGTTATGGTCTTTGGTTTTGCTCATTGCAAGCGCTTCTAGTTTGTTTTTTATGTATTCGGGTTTTGTGATGAGTCTAAAGCGCTTAAAGAAGAGTAAACATTTAAAAATCTCACATAAAAAGGAAGATAGTGAATATGTTATTTTGGTGGGGTCGGAAACCGGAACGGCATACGAATTTGCAAATAAACTATTTAAGAGTTTAACATCCTTGGGAAAAGCTGTGTTTATAACCGAGCTTAATAATTATGCGAAATTCGAAAAAGCAAAACACTTAATCGTTGTTACTTCAACCTATGGCGATGGAGATGCTCCTACAAATGCCAGAAAATTTGAAACGAATTTTGGTGCTATCGAGCAACCAAACAATATTTCATACTCCGTTGTGGGTTTGGGGTCAACTTCATATCCACATTTTTGTGGGTTTGCAATAAAAGTAGACAGTATTTTACAACAAGCAAAAGGCTTTCACCCTTCGCTTCCTTTGCACAAAATTAATGATGGCGATGCTTCAGCACTTGGCAAATGGACTCAGGAATGGAGCAAAGAGGTGGATCTTCCAATACAAATTTCGAGTTCAGAAGAGCAATTAAGAGAAGTAGAAAAGATGTCATTTACTGTTGTGGAGCGAACTGAAATCAATCTTGATGATACATTCTTACTACTGTTAAAGCCAAATAGGAATACAAAGTTTACATCGGGGGATCTGTTATGTGTTTTTCCTGAAGAAACCGGTTATTCGCGACAGTATTCTATTGCGAAAATTGGAAATAATATTCTGTTGAGCATAAAAAGACACAAATTTGGAACGTGCTCATCTTACCTGTCAAAACTAGATGAGGGGGATCAAATTATGGCGTCTATTGAGCATAACGATCAATTCCATTTTCCGAAGAAGGGAGAGTCGGTAGTCTTAATAGCCAACGGTACCGGGATTGCCCCATTTTTGGGTATGTTAGCAGAGAATAAGACAACAACTACACATTTGTTTTGGGGTGGGCGCACCTTAGAATCAGTTCACATTTATAGTGATTATTTTAATAAAATAACTACTCAAAATAATTTAGCGAATTTGCATAAATGCTACTCCAGAGAGGAAAACGGAATGTACGTACAAGACCTGATTACACAAAAAAAGGATGTCATTCTCAATTGCATTAATGCCTCGGGTACCATAATGATATGTGGTTCTTTAGCTATGCAAAACGATGTGTTGGACGCACTTGAAGAAATGTTAGTATCGACTCCCGATTTGGATGTTGAATCCGTAAAACGATCTGGAAGACTGTTAATGGATTGTTATTAGGTTTTACCTTAATCTTTTATAAATTTCTGAATACTTCTTCCTTCTTCTGAAAGGATTTCTATAAAGTACATGCCTTGTGACAAGTTGGAAACATCAATAGCGTTAGTTTGTTCTGAAACTTCTATTACTTTTTTTCCGCTTAGTGAGTAAACAAATATTTGTTGGTTTGTGATTTCTTCCGAAGCAATAGAAAGAGTTTCTGAAACAGGGTTAGGGAATATGGTTATAACGCTCTTTTTGTTTTCAGACAAAGATAAAAGCGAATTTCTGTAGACAACAGTAGAAAATATTTGGTTATCCAACCGTAAAGTTTTATCACCATTCATGTCTGTAGTGATCGTATAAAAATAATCGGATTCCTCAATAAAAAAACTGAAATAACTGTTTTCTAAATCAACATGCGATGGCGGGGGATTGTTACACGTCCCGCATAAACAGGGTGCGAACATAGTTAAATACAGGGAATCGTCTACAGAATTATAGCTCATTTCACCTCCGTACTCATTACAAACGATTCCGGAAATAATTAAATCTTCATTGATATTCATGGTAGGAGAAATGGGAGGATCAATCTCCGAAATTATAATTTCATCACCCAATTCAGGATAAATCGCTTCGAGATACCAAGTGTCATACAAATCCGGATTCTGAGCAAAACCCTGATAACCTAAAAATAACCCCACTAAAAGTAGTAAAATTTTCTGCATAACGTTAAAATTAGAGGGGGAGTAACAATAAAGATATGAAATTTTGAAGTCTTTTCCTACCTTTGCGAAAAATCGATAAATTCCCCTTTTCTACATGTCCGATTTCTGGCTATATTTTAAATTGGGTCTGGAGCACGTGCTCGACTGGAAGGCCTATGATCATATTCTCTTTATCATTGTTTTATGCGCTGCATATACTTTCGATTCGTGGCGTAGACTCCTAATTCTTGTCACACTGTTCACCTTGGGACATACCGTTTCACTCTTGTTGGCTAATTATAATGTAGTAAGCGTTTCCAGCGCCTGGATCGAGTTTTTAATACCGGTGACAATTCTCGTCACGGCACTGTATAACCTCTTTACTGCAGGTAAAGGTAGTAGAGCGGATAAACTCGGACTCTTTTATATTGCGACAGTTTTCTTCGGACTCATACATGGTTTCGGATTTGCTACCTATTACGGAATGATAAATTCGGATAATGAGATCTTACCCCTTCTCGAATTCGCATTAGGAATTGAAGCGGCACAGATAATTGTCGTACTATTGGTATTATTCTTAGCATTTATTTGTAAAACCGTATTTAGGTTTAATAAGCGCGATTGGACCCTTGTAGTATCGTCTATTGTTATAGGAATGGTAATTCCAATGCTCATAGATAATTGGGTGTTTTAAATTCTGAAACTTTTGTATACATTTAACACCCGCATTTTTGATAGGGTGTAACTTCCTGTTAAATTCGCTACTAATATCATGTGACTGTTCTGAATGCGCTAAAAAACAGGGATTCTTTGTTCTATGACTCAAAAAAAACAACAAAAATACGACCTGGCCTATCTTAAGATGGCACAGGAATGGAGTAAGCTTTCTTATTGTAAACGTCGAAAAGTTGGCGCGCTAATTGTGAAAGATAAAATGATTATTAGCGACGGATACAATGGAACCCCTACCGGATTCGAAAATTTCTGTGAAGATGAAGAAGGATACACTAAATGGTACGTTCTTCACGCCGAAGCAAATGCGATCTTAAAAGTGGCCTCCTCAACACAATCCTGTCACGGAGCAACACTGTATATTACAATGTCACCCTGTCAGCAGTGCAGCAAATTGATTCATCAGGCCGGAATTAAGAGATTGGTGTATTTGGAAGAGTACAAAGACAATTCGGGAGTGAAATTTTTAGAGAAAGCAGGCGTTAGTATTACACATGTTCAAGATTTAAAAGTAAAATGAAGTTTAAAAAAGCATATGTTCCTTTAATTACAGGTATCGCGATCGCGATAGGAATTTTTATAGGTTCAAAACTTAACTTCAATGACACTACAGAAAAGATCTTTGCTACAAACTCTAAAAAAGATAAGTTAAACCGACTTATAGACTATATAGATTACGAGTACGTAGATCGTGTAAATACCGATAGCATTGTGGATGTAACCGTAAATGGAATCCTTGAAAATTTAGATCCGCATTCCGTATATATCCCCAGCGATTCGTATCAGGAAAATGCCGATGATATGCGGGGTAACTTTACGGGTATTGGGATTAGTTTTTATCCCTATAAAGATTCTATAGCAGTAATTAGAGCGATTAAAGGAGGACCCGCAGCAAAGGCCGGGATAAAAGGGGGCGATAGAATTTTGTACGCCGATGGCAAAAAACTCTTTGGCGAAAATATTCATAGAGATAGTATAAGCGAATACCTTAAAGGCGAAATCAATTCGAAAGTAGACCTGCAGGTGTATCGCAAAGGAGAGCCCGAATTACTAGATATTAAAGTGAAGAGAAAACGAGTGCCTTTGGTGAGTGTCGATGCATCCTATAAATTAACCGATGATATAGGTTATATTAAAGTGAATCGTTTTTCAGAAACCACATACGACGAATTTGAAAATGCACTTGAAACCTTGATCGATAACGGTATTACCAAGTTAGTTCTGGATCTTAGAAACAACCCGGGAGGTTATATTTCTACAGCCGAAAGAATATTGGACGAATTCCTGGAAGATGACAAACTAATGCTTATTACGAAGAATAAAAATGGAGATGAAAATAAATCGTATGCTACAAGAAGAGGCGATTTTGAAGATGGAAAGCTCTACGTTTTGATCAATGAGAATTCTGCTTCGGCTAGTGAAATTGTGGCGGGTGCTCTGCAGGATAATGATAAGGGAACCATTATTGGCAGGCGTTCCTTCGGAAAAGGACTGGTGCAACGTGAAATGGCATTAGGCGACGGAAGTGCCGTAAGACTGACCATCGCCAGATATTACACCCCTACGGGAAGGTCCATTCAGAAGCCATATGGAAACGGAAACGACGCGTATTACAGTGATTATGAAAAGCGTTATACGAATGGTGAGCTCATTAGTGCCGATAGTATTAAGGTTGCAGATTCGTTGAGGTTCGTAACCCCAAAGGGCAAAGTGGTGTATGGAGGTGGTGGAATTATTCCCGATATTTTTGTGCCAAAAGATACGAGTGTGGAAAATGAAACCCTTCAGTTTGTGTCTAGAAATGGCTTTATGAGTTTTTTCATCTTTGAACATCTTGAAAAGAACAGAGAAATGTTTGAGGGAATTTCATTCGAGGAATTTTCCAGAAGCTACGAGGTAGATGATGATCTTTCGAAGGCTTTTATTGAGTATGCTAAATTTGATCAGGCACATATAGACCTTACTAATTATTCGAATACATTAAAGAAAGCCTTAAAGGCAAATATAGCACAACAGCTGTACGGACCTAATGCGTACGAAAACATAATGAATCAAGATGATCAAATGCTTCGAAAGGTGTTGGAGTTAGAATCTCCAAAACAAGAAGAGCCAACCCTTCCAAATTAAAAACTATTGCTTCTTTTTAGCAATTTTTTGCGATACTTTCAGAATAACAAGTAGAAGAATTACACAGGCAGAAGCCAAAACTCCAATTAATGCTACACTACTATCTCCTTGTAATAAATTGTCAAAATCTAAGATAGTAGCATTGTAAATAATTAACGCCACGGCAATTGCTATTAGAATATACGTGAAGATTTTCATTTTTCTTAATTAAATAATTCTTGAATATTTGAGGTAAATAGCTTTACGGCGATCGCAAGAAGAATAACTCCGAAGATCTTTTCAATGATGGCGATCCCGCCCTTCCCAAGAAAACGTTGCAGTTTTCCTGAGGTTCGTAATACAATAAACACGACCACAATATTTACCAATATTGCGACAATAATATTTTCGATAGAATATTCGGCTCTAAGCGACAGTAAAGTTGTTAAACTACCCGGTCCCGCCACTATTGGGAAGGCAATTGGAAAAACAGTCGCCATACCTAAATTTTCTTCATTCTGCTTAAATAAGGTAACTCCAAGAATCATTTCTAGCGCGATAAAGAACAGTACAAAGGCTCCTGCCACTGCGAATTCGTTTACATTTATGCCAATAAGTTTAAGGATCTCTTCCCCTATAAAAAGAAAGACGATTAATACGATCCCTGCAATAATAGAAGCACGACCACTTTTTATATTCCCCGATTTTTCTCGTAGAGAAATGATTACAGGGATACTTCCTATAATGTCTATTACCGCAAAAAGCACCATAGTTGCGGTCGCAATCTCTTTGAAATTTAAATTCATTACGCTATTTTTTCGTGTTGCAAAATTAGTGATAATGGCTTGGATATATACTTTAAATCTAACTTTAATTTATGAGTAATTTCTTCGGAAAAGGACGCGGAAACATATTATCTTTGTCGGATGTTTCAACTTGGAAAGACTATTGTTTCGGAAGACCTTATTGAAAAAGAGTTTGTCTGTAATTTAGGGGCCTGTAAAGGGGAATGCTGCATTGCTGGTGAAGCCGGAGCACCTGTTACTTCCGAAGAAGTAGAAATTCTTGAAACTATCTATCCAAAAGTGAAGCCTTTTCTCAGGTCTGAAGGGATCGAAGCTATCGAGGCTCAAGGTACTTATATCACTACTTCTAATAACGAACTGGAAACACCACTGGTAAATGGGAACGAATGTGCATATGTTACGTTCACTGTAAACGGAACGGCGAGTTGTGGAATAGAAGATGCATATAACGCCGGGGAAATCGATTTCAGAAAACCCATTTCTTGTCATTTATACCCGGTTCGAGTAGTAGATTACAGTGAATTTGCTGCGGTAAACTATCACAAATGGCCTATTTGCAACGACGCTTGTATCCTTGGGAAAGAATTAAAGGTACCTGTCTACAAATTTGTGAAGGACGCGCTTATTAGAAAATTCGGCAAACACTGGTATGCCGAACTTGAGAAAGTAGCAGAGAAAATGTAGTTTTTTAGTACTTCTTACAAAGCTGTTGATTAGTTATTTGATTATCATTATCTTAGTTGTTGATTAATCCACTATTTTGCCAGCAACTATAACTAAACAATTATGAAAAAAGCACTATTATTATTCGCAGTTCTTGCAGTGACATATGCCTGCGACAATCCTGTTTCAAAAAAAATTAAAGAAACCAAGGAGAATGTTTCTAATACCACAAATGCGGTAAAAGAAATGACCAAAATGCAAGAAGATTTACAAGAACTACAAAAGGAAGAGCCTCTAACCAACGAGGAGTTAAAATCCTGGCTTCCCGAAGAAATTGAAGGTATGAATCGCGTTGGTTATAAAGCCGGACAGATGGGTATGGCGCAAATAGCCTCTATTGAAGGTACCTATACCAATGAAGATAAGTCGAAAAAATTTAGAATTTCAATTATTGATGGTGCCGGACAAATGGGTGCCGCTGCTACCGCAGGATTGAGAATGATATTGTCACAGGAATTTGAAGAAGAAGATGAAAATAAATCTCGTCGAACTGTTAAGAAGGATGGGGTAAAAGCAATTGAAGAATATCGAAAGAAAAATAATAACAGCACCGTAGAATTTATGCAAGATAATAGGTTCTATATAAAAGCCAACGGTACGAACATGTCGATTGATGAAATGTGGGACGCTATTGATGATCTCGATATTGATGATTTAGGATAGGGAACAACCATTAAAATATTTTAAAAAGGCTGAAAACATCAATGTTTTTAGCCTTTTTTTTACTGTTACATATGTGGTAGAGTTTGGTACATTAGTCATAATAAATAAGAGTTTACTAGTATAAATTTGCTGTAAATAGACCATGTGTCTTAAGGAAAAGCTCCCCTTCCGTATAGACATAAGTCTAATTCAAACCATTAGAAAACTTAAAAAATGTAATTATGAAAAATGTACTTACTTTATTAGTGTATGCTCTTTTCGTTACAACCGGGGTAGCACAATCTGATGTTGATCTTTCAATATCTAACCCTATGTTGAATTCTCCGGAGCGAACACCGGTGCTTAACGCGTTATACGAACAATCCAGATATCTGGAAACTCACGGTACTGTTGCCGAAATTGAAGCCAACCGACTGGCAATTAAAAGTGAATGGCAAGGTATAGACCCCGCTATAGCTGCATTGTACAAGCCGGTGGACAACGGTGGAGCACTGCCGGAAATTGAAGAAAATGTTGGTGTTAACGGGGTGTCTATACCTGCTATAATTCGTGAAAGAGAAGAAATACCACAAAACAGAGACTGGATCGACGATCGTTTAATTAGAAACTTGTGGGTAGACGGAGTCGATATGGATGTTACTGGAGTAGGGGATATCTATATTTCAACTTATGTAAATTATATTAGTACCGGGAGTACCCGAGATTCTATAGCGATCTATAGATCGATAGACGGTGGCGCTAGTTTTGATCAGTGGAAAAGAATTGCAGTAACCGCTACAATTGAAAAGGTACAATTGATCTCATTTGATGGATCAGGTGACGAATATATCATCGCTTATGTTTTAACAGATACGGAAACATTTCAAGCGTTTAGATGGAATGTAGCCAATGGAAATTTTGACGCTCAGGTGATCGCAACCGGGGTAAGTGATTTTGGGGTAGATAGAAACTATCCGGGAACTACGGCAACGCAAAGAGCTTTTGCTACCTATCAGAAAATGACTAGTTGTACAAATGTTCATTCGGCAAGAAGTACCTCCGGAAGTTACGGGTTTGATTGGGTTGATGAGGTTACCACCAGTTCTACCTGCGGACTTCAGGTGGAATATGCCTATGGCCTGAATGGCAGCGGTTATGTGACATATACCGGAGCTAGTTCCGGCAATTTGTATGCAAATGTAAACAGCAATTATAACGACCCCGCCTCGTGGGGTGCCAGAGAGACTCTTGCTACCGGTGCTTCGATCGAAGTATTGAATCCAAAAATTGCTGCAGCAAGGAAGGCACTCGCTTCCGATGAAGTGATAATACTGTGTAATTCGAGAACTTCGGGCTCAACGAACCCGTTTAATCACACGAGTTACAGACGTGAAAATCAAGCAGCGTATGCGTTACTATTCGATGGAATTCCTTTGCCAAATAACAGTATTGGAGAGGTAGATACATGGATTAGAAAGAATAACGGCACCGAAGTGATTAGAACATCATATCTTCTTGATATTGTTGATAACAGTACCAGTGATGCCTGTCGCTCTTATACCTACGACGGTTCAAATCTTGTAGATAACGAGTTGGTTAGTGATCCATCGACCGATGTATGGGAAGATTTCCCTGCGGCAATTGCCGAAACAAATGACGATATGCCATGTATGGCGTTTTCGGGAACGAGTGCCGGCGGAACTTTTGGCTTCGGACTCTACTTCGATTCGAAAGCGGGGATTCTGAATACCCAATCTAATACAATTGAAGAATTGACTTATTTCCCTAATCCCGTTTTAGATAAGGTGAATGTTAGTGGAGTTAAAGTCATCAATTCTATCACTATATATAACCTTCTGGGTCATGTTGTGCAGTATGTGAAGCCTAATTCTGAAAGAGCATCGATAGATATGACGACCAGTTCGAAAGGCGTATATATTATGGAAGTCGAATCTGAAGGTGAGAGAGGATCTTACAAATTAATCAAGCAATAGGAGTATTTTTTTTTCAAGTTTGATTTTTGGGAGAGGTTGTTCATTAATTTGAGCAGCCTCTTTTCTTTTTTATATTTTTTCTGAAAGGTTTTAGAGCAATTTTTGTCTTAAACAGAATTTTTTTGATAATAAGTTTTGTTGAAAATTAATGTGAAGGATTGGTCGTGAAATGCTTCTTTAAGTACCGTAAAACGGAAGCCTGTAAGGCTTTTCAACGACAATTATTTATATTGTTAATAATCTTTACTTTGCATACATAAACAACTGAAAAACAGATAATTAAAGTGTTTGTTTAACAAAATAATAAGAACAGTTTAAAATGCTCTATGTTGAAAACTTTGTTGAAAACCTAAAGTGATTTTCCCGGATTTTACTTCAAATAATTTCCATATTTGTTAGTCCCTAGTAAGTACAATTAATACGAATTAAAAAAGCAAAGGACAATGAGTAACGTAGAGCCAATTTTGGAAGCAAATGAGAATAGATTTGTAATATTTCCTATTCAACATCATGATATTTGGGAATGGTATAAGAAATCGGAGGCAAGTTTTTGGACTGCCGAAGAGATCGATTTGCACCAGGATCTTACAGATTGGACTACAAAACTTAATGACGATGAACGTTATTTCATAAAGCACATTTTAGCATTTTTTGCAGCTTCAGATGGAATCGTAAACGAAAATTTAGCCGAAAACTTCGTAAATGAAGTTCAGTATAGTGAAGCTAAGTTTTTCTATGGTTTTCAGATAATGATGGAAAATATTCATAGTGAAACCTATTCTTTGCTTATCGATACGTATGTTAAGGACGAAAAGGAAAAAGATCAGTTGTTTAACGCTATTGAAAACTTTCCGGCAATTAAAAAGAAAGCAGATTGGGCATTAAAATGGATTGAAAGTCCAAGTTTTGCCGAAAGACTAATCGCTTTTGCCGCAGTAGAAGGAATTTTCTTTAGTGGTGCATTCTGTTCAATTTTTTGGTTGAAAAAGCGTGGTTTAATGCCGGGATTAACTTTTTCAAATGAATTGATCTCCCGTGATGAAGGTGTACATTGTGACTTTGCTGTTCACTTACACAATCAACATTTAGTAAATAAAGTTCCAAAAGAGCGTATTCGCGAAATTATCGTAGACGCACTTAATATTGAACGTGAATTTATTACCGAGTCGCTTCCTGCAAGTCTAATAGGAATGAATTCAAATTTAATGACTCAATACCTCGAGTTTGTAACCGATCGCCTTCTGGGAGAACTGGGATGTGAAAAGGAATACAACACTTCCAACCCATTTGACTTTATGGATATGATATCTCTACAAGGAAAGACGAACTTCTTTGAGAAGCGTGTTTCAGAATATCAAAAGGCCGGAGTAACCAATATGGATAAAGAGTCAAACAAAATTAGTTTCGACGCAGATTTCTAAGATTCTTTTTCGCAACTAGCGAAACAGTATTCAATATATAGCTGATTACGTGAAAGTTGCGACTTTCGCCTTAGCACCCTTTTTCAGAAAATAATATAACCTCATAAATAAAAAATAGATGAATGTAGTTAAAAGAGACGGCCGGAAAGAACCTATAATGTTCGATAAAATTACCGCACGAGTACGTAAATTGTGCTATGGTTTAAACGAATTAGTAGATCCTGTAAAGATTTCGATGCGTGTTATTGAAGGTCTTTATGACGGTGTAACTACAAGTGAGTTAGATAATCTTGCAGCCGAAGTTGCCGCAACGATGACTACTTCTCATCCGGATTATGCGCGCCTTGCAGCTCGTATTTCGGTTTCTAACCTGCACAAGAATACAAAAAAGACTTTTTCCGAAGTAATGACAGATTTATACGAATATGTAAATCCGCGTACCGGAAAAGACGCTCCTTTGTTGAGTGATGAGGTTTATAAAGTTATAATGGATAATGCAGATGAGCTCGATTCTACAATTATTTACAATCGTGACTTTGGATACGATTATTTTGGTTTTAAGACATTAGAGCGATCTTATTTACTGAAACTAAATGGGAAGATCGTGGAGCGTCCACAACATATGTTGATGCGTGTTTCTGTCGGGATTCATTTAGATGACCTCGCAGCTGTGAAAGAAACGTACGAACTTATGTCTAAGAAGTACTTTACTCACGCAACTCCAACATTATTTAATAGTGGTACTCCAAAACCACAAATGTCTTCTTGTTTCCTATTAACAATGAAAGACGATAGTATTGACGGTATCTATGACACACTGAAGCAGACTGCAAAAATCTCACAATCTGCCGGAGGAATTGGATTGTCTATCCACAACATTCGTGCAACAGGTTCTTATATTTCGGGAACAAACGGAACCTCCAATGGAGTCGTACCTATGCTTCGTGTGTTTAATGATACCGCGAGATACGTAGATCAGGGAGGTGGAAAACGAAAAGGCTCATTCGCTATTTACGTTGAACCATGGCATGCCGATATTTTCGACTTCCTAGACTTAAAAAAGAATCACGGAAAGGAAGAAATGCGCGCCAGAGATCTGTTCTATGCAATGTGGATCCCGGATCTATTTATGAAACGTGTGCAGGAAGATGGGGAATGGACTTTAATGTGTCCGAACGAATGTCCCGGTCTTTTCGATTGTCACGGAGAAGAGTTTGAAGCGTTGTATGCAAAGTATGAAGCTGAAAATAAAGGTCGTAAGACAATAAAGGCGAGGGAGCTTTGGGAAAAAATAATGGAATCTCAAATAGAAACAGGGACGCCATATATGCTCTATAAAGATGCAGCCAACCGTAAGAGTAATCAGAAGAATCTGGGAACGATCCGTTCTTCAAATCTTTGTACCGAGATCATGGAGTATACTTCTCCAGACGAAATCGCGGTATGTAATTTAGCTTCCATAGCATTGCCTATGTTTGTTAAGAACGGTGAATTTGACCATAAAGAGCTTTTTAAAGTTACAAAACGAGTAACTAAAAACTTAAATAGAGTTATTGACCGAAACTACTATCCGGTAAAAGAGGCCGAAAATTCTAATTTCCGCCATCGTCCGGTTGGACTTGGGATCCAGGGACTCGCAGATGCATTTATTATGATGCGATTACCGTTTACTTGCGACGAGGCAAAAAAGGTGAATCAGGAGATATTTGAAACACTTTACTTTGCAGCGGTCACTGCATCTATGGAAGAGGCAAAGGCAGATGGGCCATACCAAACCTATAAAGGGTCACCTATTTCTGAAGGGTTATTTCAGCACAACTTATGGGGAATAGAAGATAAAGAATTAAGCGGTCGTTGGGACTGGGGGAAACTTAGAAAGGATGTGAAGAAACACGGGGTTCGAAACTCATTACTAGTAGCTCCAATGCCAACTGCATCTACTTCTCAGATCCTGGGTAATAACGAAGCTTTCGAGCCGTATACTTCAAATATCTATACCCGTCGGGTACTTTCAGGTGAATTCATTGTGGTAAATAAACATCTTTTAGAGGATCTAGTAGGTCTGGGCTTATGGAACGAAGATCTTAAAGAAGAAATAATGCGTGCCAATGGATCTATTCAGGATGTAGATATAATTCCGCAGGAATTAAAAGAACTCTACAAAACCGTGTGGGAGTTAAGTATGAAAGATATAATCGATATGTCTCGCCATAGAGGTTACTTCATAGACCAATCTCAATCCCTGAACTTGTTCATGGAAAACGCAAATTATGCAAAACTTACCTCTATGCATTTCTATGCGTGGAAGAGCGGGTTAAAAACAGGAATGTATTACTTAAGAACTAAGAGTGCTGTAGATGCTATCAAGTTTACTTTAAAACAAGAAGTTAAAAAGGAGCCTACAGCTGCCATGGCAGAGGCGAAAGTTGATGCAACTTCTGCCGAATCTAACAAGCCAATGACGCCACAGGAACTTCGTGAATTGCTAGCCAAATCGAAAGGTGCCGATGCAGACGACGACTGTTTGATGTGCGGGTCATAAATTGTGAACAAGTGTTATATGAAGAAAGGGAAGGCGAAAGTCTTCCCTTTTTATTTTAAGAAATCTGTGCCTAAATACTTATCATCTTTATTGTAGTACCAGGCGCGATTTTTAGGCATTTTTATACCTTCCACTTCAAATTCTCCTGTTAAAAGGATATACTCACCCGTATTTTTACCTTCTTTTTTTGGATCGCCTTTAAAGAACTGATATACTTTCATGGCATATGTTTCAGGATCAAAATAGAAGAACCACACGTCGTTTCCAACAGTTTCAGCATAAGTCACTTTTAAAACCAAATATTCCTTTCCCTTAAATTCTTTCCGAAGAAATGTATCAGCAATAATAGTCCCCGGATCCTTAAGCTTCATTGGCAGTCCGTACAAATAGGTATAGTAGTTTTTATACAGCATGGCTCTTTCGCAGCTTAGATTGTGCTTTTCTTTAATGTCTTCGGAAAGGTTAGCGCGCTCATTTAATCGTATGGTACAATTGTCCTTATTTAGCTCATATTCTGTTACAGTAGTATCGCTCACTGCTTTTACATAGAAATACTCTTTAGGGATGTCGATCTTAATTTCACTTTTACGTACAGGATTATTGGGCGTTTCCATGTGAATATTTAAAGTACCATTAAAGCTACTCCAATTACCTGAAGGGTCGTGATAGGCTATCGCCCGGTTTAAAAGTTCTTCGCCACTCAAATCCTGACCGCTGCAGGTAAATACCATTAACAAGAATACTAATAGGAACTTCATACATAAACGTTTTGGATGTACATAAAGATAGAGCTTTTGCATAAAAAAGCCTCACTATTATACATCAGTACAACAGTGAGGTTATATAAGATCAAAAAATAATCTTATTCTTTATTATAACTGGAATAATATTCTTGCATTAAGTTCATTACTCCGGTCACAAGATCTTTGGTCTCTAGCAATAAATTGAAGTATAACGTAGTGTTCTTAGGACTCGATTCTTCGGTGCGGGTTCTATCTATTTGCTTGTCAATTTTTTCTGAAAGTACCGTAAATATGGCCTCTTTCTTATCCAGAACAAAGCTTATTCTATCAAATTTTCGATCGTTAAAGATCTCTTCGATCTCAACGAATAACACATCTAATAACTCATCTATTTCCTGAAGATCTTTAATCTGACTAAAGCGTAATGCCTTATGATTATTATTTATGTGCTTGTAACTTTTCTTAGAAATAAATTCGAGTGATTGAGCGATATCTGTTAAGTATCCTAAAATAGTAATATAGAAGCTACTTCCACGTACACTCGTTTCATCTAGTTTTTTAATGAAGTAGAAAATATTATCTCTCAATTCTTCTATTTCTTCATCTAATTTGGTGATACCCTTCTTACTTTTCTTCAGTTTAGAAAGATCTTGCTTAGACAAACCACGCAATACATCTGAATAGATCTTATTTGCGCGGGAAACTACATTAACAATGTTATCTGCACTTTCTTCAATAATCCCCTGAACCGTTTTACTTTCAGATTTTTTCAATCCGGATTTTGTGAGTTTCGCGATGCCTTTCTTTTTATGAGAAAGGTAGTTTCTAACTAATAATCCAATAGCTAGTAGCAGTAAGATCGCGATAGCAGGTCCTTTGCCCAAATAGATGATATAGGCTAACGTTCCTGCGGCTACAAAAGCGCTAAATGCAGTAAAGAACCAACCTCCAATGACATTTAATACACCTGCAACTCTGTAAACGGCGCTTTCTCTACCCCAGGCTCTGTCTGCCAGGGAGGTACCCATTGCCACCATAAAAGTAACATAGGTAGTAGAAAGAGGTAATTTCATCGATGTAGCAATGGAGATAAGTATTCCTGCAACAACTAAGTTAATAGAAGCCCTGATCATATCGAATGCAGGCATATCGGCATTACTTCTTTGATCCATTGCACTTACCGGTTTCTCAAAACTTTTGTTTATGGCATCCTGAGTGGCGTTTGGGATTATTACCCCTAAGCCTGAAACCAATTTAGTACTACCTTTAACAACCATTCTGGACAAGAGGTTCGGATTAAACTTCTCGTGCCCTTCACCTTGTCTGGATAGTCCAATTTCTGTATCGGCGACAGTACGAGCCTTTTTTGAGAACCATAGCGTAAGAACCATAATACCACCCGCCATAAACAGAAGTAGTGGTTCTGCCGGAACTTTATTTTCAAGAACGTTCATAGAAAAGGTCGTTGCGGCCTCTCCCGAAACACTCCAGGCTTCATACGAATGGTATGCGGCCATAGGAACACCAATAAAATTAACCAAATCATTTCCGGAGAAAGCAAGCGCTAAACCAAAGGTTCCAATAGCAATTACGATTATTAAGATGCTTTTCTTAAATATTTTCATAAATAAGTAAGAAAAGAGCGTCCAGAATACAAAGCTACCCAGAACTAATAATAATGCCTGATTTTCAACAATTTCTTTCAGATCTCCATAATAAGGAGTTCCTTTAAGGCCTTTCATAAATATAAAATAACCAATAGCCGTTAAAGCGACCCCTCCAAAAAGGGCCCCGAAGTTTCTAATTTTTTTCTCGTAATGAAATGTGAATATCAATCGTGATAACCATTGTACAAGGGCACCAACGGTGAACGCAATAACGACCGAGAGCAGAATCCCTGAAATGATTTCAGTGGCTTTTGCGGTATTAATATAGTTTCCTAAATCTGCAAATGTTTCAGAATTAGACTTTCCAATTTTTATCAAAGCCATGACTACTGCGGCACCTAGTAATTCGAATACGATAGATACCGTAGTAGAAGTTGGTAAACCGAGCGTATTAAAAAAATCTAACAGCAATATATCTGTGATCATAACCGCCATAAAGATGATCATGATCTCATCGAAATAGAATTCACCGGGCACGAAGATACCTTTACGTGCTACTTCCATCATACCACTGGAGAATACAGCTCCAATGAAGATCCCTAAGCTGGCAATGATCATTATCGATTTAAAGGAAATAGCTTTAGACCCTATCGCCGAATTTAAAAAATTCACTGCATCATTACTAACACCAACCACAAGGTCTGCTATGGCTAAGATAGCCAAGGCAACAAGCATTAATACGTATATATTTTCCATTATTATTCTTTATTAAAGTGTTGCAAATTTCTCAATAAAGTTGAGTTTAATTGTTATCTAAATGTTATCTATCGTGCTTAAAAGTGTAAATCAAATCCTATGCGAAATTCAATTCCGTGATGTTCTGCATTCGCTGTATGATAGCTAAGGTCACTTTGAACCTTCAACTTGTGACCCACAATATACTTAGAAACACCCAAAGTGTATTCATCCCGATCTGCGTTTTGTGTAATAGTGTCATAATTAATTGTTGAAAAACGACCGGCTATTTCGTAGTTATTTTTAAACAGGTACCCCACTTGTAAGTTAAATGCGTTTCCTACTTGTACTATATCTCCGGTTTCGGTCCCGTCTGCTTCGGTTGCAATAGGATCGTCTGCAGAACGATCGGCAAATTCGCCCATAAAAGAAAATCCGTTGTATTTTAGCATTGCATCAATGAAGATGGTTGAGATATCCGTTTCGTAAAAACCATTGGAAGTTTCCATATACGATCCTTGATTGCTTCTGTTCTTAACTGCATCCTGGTTGAAATCGTAGGTAACACCTATCATTAGTTTTAAAGTTTCTTCTCTTTTCAGATCTGCCTGCACATAATCACCTTTGCTTTTGAAATTCCCAAAAGGAAGAGCTTCGATTCTTCCGGTAAATTGATGACCTCCAAGATTGCCGCTGGTAATATTTCTACCTTCTCCTTGGGAGATCGCTATTTTTTCGCGTAAAATAAAGGATTCTGAAAGTGCTGTGTGGTGACGAAGTTGAATTCCAATATCCCGATCTATATTAAATCGACTATTTAGAATGGATCGATCGATCAATTGAAGGTTTCCCGATGAAACAACACGCTCAATATTTCCGGGAAGTTTAGTCTGTCCTACCCATAGCTCAAAGTTCTCATAGAAATTCCACATCACCACCGCATCGAGAATATATCTTGGAGCGTTACTGGTAAATTGATTTGCACCCGAAATATCCCGGTTCGATAAACCGAGTTCAATTTTGTATTTAAGCCTTGGTGAGTAAGCGAAGCCGCCGAATTTCAAGCGGGCTCTTCTTATTAAGAAGTTATGTTCGGGTTTGCCAAATTGATCCTCTTCGTAATCCCATTGAGACATAGCTCTAAACTGAATTCTTGGGGCAAACTTGATGCTCCACGAGCTGTCCTTCGCAACTAAATTAAGCATACCTTTCCCAAACTTAGTATCTGTTTCTTCTTGTGAAATTGCAGAAATTGAAAAGCACAATAGTATTAGAAAAATTACATGGTGTAATTTCATAAAATCGTTTTAAGTTTTTGTCGGTGCAAATAACTTAAATCAATGTTAAGCTAATGTTTCCTAATTGTTATCTTTAACTTCTTTCAAAAAAAAGAGCTGTCCTACAAGACAGCTCCTGCACTGAAAATCTAGTCGACAAAAACTAAACGATTTTATAAAGTGCCATACAAATTAAGTGCATCGATGTAGTATTAACATAAATACAATATTAAATAAACATTAAGAAAGCTTCATTTTTTAAAAACTATACGTTCAGAATCTAGAAAACATAATAACTTGAAAAACAGAACATTATAGCTGCAATGTTAAATTAACGTTACGAAAAGGTTTAATTAAGGTAAATATTTATATATTTGTATAGTAATCAATGATAAATGTATCTGTTATGAAAAAAATTCTTTTATTAGTCGTGGTTTTTTTGAGTGTGAGTTTTGCTCAGGCTCAAAATGATAAAAATGAGTATGTTGTAGATGGAGATTTGATCAAAGCGACTTTATATCATTCAAACGGAGAAGTAGCTCAAACAGGTTATTATACTAAAGAGAACAAGCTCCATGGAGAATGGTTAAGTTTTGATACTAATGGTAATAAAACAGCCACTGCTCAGTATAATAATGGCGAGAAAGTTGGTACGTGGCAATTTTATCAAGGTGAGGTTATGAAGGAAGTTACTTATAGTAATTCAAAAATATCTAAGGTAAAAACTTGGGAGTCAACAGATACTCGTATAGTTTCACATCGATAGAGATAATTAAAGTTAACACATAAGAAAACGGGTCAATATTTATTGACCCGTTTTTCTATTTAAATAATATTCTATTTATGCTTTTAAAATCTTACACTATAGCTGAGGCTTATATCCTGACCCGGATTCCATCTTGAATAGTTAGTGTCTTCGGCTCCAAACGATTGGTAAACACTTTCGATATCATCGTTCAAAAGATTTTCAAACTTTAAAGAAAGGGTTGAATTATTATTTGCTCCAAAGCTTTTTGAAAGATTGAATTTCACATTGTGAAAAGGAAGGGTGAATACGTCGGCTACATCACCGGCCCCTACAATTTGTAGCGTTTTCCCCTGCGAATTATAAAAAATACCACCGGTCCATCCGTTATCTTCATAATTAAATCCAACATTTAAAAGATACGGCGATTGACCTTGAAGTTGTCGTGTGTCGTCTAACGTTTCACCTTCTCTTAAGTTATCTTGTCGTCCTTCTCTTTCATCTTCACTGTATTCCTGTTGTGATTCTATGATGGACAGATTTACATTAAAGTTTAAGTTTTGAAGTCCGTTGATAAAACCAAGATTCTTTCTAACTTCAATTTCGCCACCAAAAACTTTTGCGTCTCCAAGGTTTAAGGGTGTGTATTGCCCATAAGCTCGTCTAATAAACGAAAGTTCGATGGGGTCTTTAAACGATTTGTAAAAACCGCTTAAGGCGAAGAAATCACCAGACTCTCCATATTGCTCAAATCGCAAGTCGAAATTGTTGATATATGTAGGTTGCAAATTGATATTTCCTATAAACGTTGTGCTACTTATAGGATCAAATATCTCTGCTAGCGAAGCTTCTTTAAACGAAGGTCTTGCGGTAGTTCTTGCAAAAGATGTTCTAATTTTTTGGTCTCCATCCTCATTCAAATCAAAAATAAGGTTAACAGACGGGAAGAAATCAGATTTATTTAAAACTTCAGCCGAATTTAGTGTTGTTCCAAGTTGATCTTCTCCCGTGTATTTCAGAATGAATTGCTCATACCTAACTCCCACTATAGAATTAAGCCAATCGGTAACTTTAAATTCTTCGGAAATATAACCCGAAGTAATAGAAATATCAGAATCGAATGAATCTGAATCATTTGAATCATCTCTTATAAAAAACCCACTATTTGTTGTTGGATCATAAATATTCTCATCTGCCAGGATCAAATCAGGATCTCCATTTAGGGTAGCTGAAGGGAAGTTCAATAAAGGAATTGAAAACTTTAATACATCAAAAGTTCGGTTTTTAAAAGTGTAACCTCCTCCAAATTTTGCTTTAGCCTCAAAACCAAATAAAGAATGCTTTTTCTCAATATCTATTTTTCCTGCAAGATTTATTTCTTCCAGATCTCTAAAAAACCTGGAAGGTATACCAGACTCACTTGGTTCAATTGTATATACCTGCTCTCCAGTATCCGGGTTTGTAGTTACTCTAAACGGAGAAACTCTAAAATCTTTATCTTCTATTTTAGCCAGAGAGGGCGATAGAGACCATTCAACATTCCAGTCATTTTCACTTCCCAAGGAGTGTTTTCCACTTAAAAGTCCATTTGTTATAGATCTTTGTGTGTAAATCAAGTTGTCTTTTAAGACATTATTACTACTAATTATAAAGTTACTTTGTCTAAAAATTGAAGCCTGCGATTCACCATTTTGAACATGCAGAACATTAAATCTGTACTTCGATTTTTCAGATTTTAACGATAATCCCGCCAAGGCGCTAATTAAAACATTATTGTTACCCAATTCGCCATTTTGTGTTCTGTCTGCCAAAAGTTCGAAGTTAGATTTGTCGGCTTCATCTTTTCTGTAAATCTGACCGTCGATATACTCATCATAATATGAAGTTTCATTTCTATAAGATAATGATGCTAAATACCCTAACTTTTTTTCTCCAATTTCGTACTGGTTACCGGCAGTTAATGAAAAATTATAATCTAAAAAACTAGTTTCACGTTGAGCGGCCATTCGTTTTTCAAATCTCTGTGTAATTAATGACGCCACTTCTCCATTTTGCTGTGGGAGAGGAACAATTTGATTAGAAGCTAACGGATTGTCTCTCAATCCATCATCAAAGCCTAGGAAGTCGGTCGAGCTTCTATCTGAAGCTAAATAATCATCATTAAAGTGAAAATCTGAATTATAGGTTGCTCCAACAGAAACGCTATATTCTTCACGCGTGGGAATGTCCTTGGTTACAATATCGATAACCCCACCGGTGAAATCTGCAGGCTTATCTGCCGTGGCAGCTTTAACAACTATGACGTTCTCAAGAATTTGTGTAGGAAAGATGTCAAGTTGAAGAGTGTTTCTATCCGGATCTAAACCAGGGACATCTACTCCATTTAAAATAGATTTTGTATATCGGTCACCAAGACCACGTACATAAACGAATTTTCCTCCTTGTATCGATACCCCTGGAACATTTTTCACCGCACTTGCAATATCGCTAGCTCCGGTTTTTTTTATAGTTTCAAGTGAAAGACCATCTAATAAATTTACTGAGTTTTTTTGTAAACTAAGTACCGCGGCTTCGGTGTTTTGACGTGCGGTTGTGGTAATTACAACCTCATCGAGCTGACCGGCACTCGCATTTAAAGTTACATCGGTATTGGTGAACTCTCCTTGAGTGATCACCACACCTGTGATTTCTTTAGTTTGATATCCTACAAATGAAAAAACCAGAGTATAAGTACCGGGTTCTAACTCTAAACGATATCTACCTTCAAAATCTGAGGTAGTTCCTGTTTGTGTATCTTTTATAACAATATTTGCAAATGGAAGTACATCATTAAACTCACCGTCATTTATAGTTCCTGAGACACCTGTGGTCTGACTAAAAACTACTTGAAAAAAGAAAAATGCAACAATTGCGTAAGGGAAATTCTTCATGTTCATTATTTATATAAACTTGCTCGTCTTAAAATTTTAAGACGAGCAAGTTGGCTAATTCAATTCAATAAATAAGATTGTTTAGTGGGTTACTTAAAAGGCTCCTTTTGCACTCGCAAGGGTCCATCCAAAAACACCTGTGTTAGCACCACCACTAGTACCAGTAGTTGTCCAGCTAGCAGCTCTTTCGGCAAACGTAGGGTCAAGGATTATAAGATCTTCAAAAACATCGTTATTAGGATCGTTGTCATCACAATTTGCGATACATCCACCTTTTTCAACAAAGACAGTATTATCAGCTCCATTTAGAACCCAGTTCTGGAAAGTTATTTGTCCATCTAGAAAGTTCTGAGAAACTTCGTTATTATCTAATTCTACATCTGCAGAAGTTTTAAATCCTGATGCGTATACATTTCGGATAGTACCCATGGCGTTATCTCTCCAATCTGCATATTCTCCGTTTTCTGTTACTGTATTACCAATTAGTGTTAATCCATCAATAGTAAATGAACCTTCCAATGAACCGGCAGGACCATCAATTTCAAGAGCATGGTCAGAAATATCACCAAGAATTACTAAAGCATTTGAAATAGTTCCAGAGTATGCTTCATCGATATCTAATCCATCATCACCTTGAGCCCAAACTAATAAGTTTGATGCATTTACTGATCCACCGAACCATTCGATACCGTCGTCTAAGTTCCCAAGAACTTCAATGTTGGAAATAACAGTTCCAGAACCAACACCTCCTAAGGTAAGTCCGTTGATCTCGTTACCATCACCAATAGATGTTCCTCCGTGTCTAATAGAAACGTAGTTTAAAGAACCAGAATTATCAGCGTTGTCAGTTCCACCGTATAATCCATTTGTATCACTTGCAGGAATTCCTTCAATTTGGTTTTCCAATGCATCTCCTGATAAGGATGCTCTTGCGTATCCTAAAACAATAACTCCTCCCCATAGATTTCGATCGTTTTGAGAAAGATTTGTTCCGGCTGTTTGTCCTACCTGAATATTGTCTGTACTAGATGTAAAGATAATCGGTGCATCTGAGGTTCCATTCGCTTGAATTTTACCACCACGAGCAATAATTAATACTGAGGCATCTGCCTCTTGACCTGGTAGTGCCTTTATAATTGTTCCGGCTTCAATAGTAAGTGTAGCTCCACTGGTAACTGTTACACGACCGTCTAAAGTCCATATAGCGTCACTAGTTAAGGTCATATTTTCTGTAATTTGTCCTCTAAGAACAGTATCTACAGGATCCGGATCGTCATCTACTAGAATAGGATCATTGTCATCACTTCCGCAGCTTACTACGAATAATGAGAGTGCTACTATAGCAATTTGAGAAAGAAAGAATTTTTTCATTTTAAATAATTATAAGAGTTAATTTTCTTCGGCAAAGAAACTGACATTATCACGAGGTTTAGTTATCTCAATGTTACGGTTGTTTTAGTTTTCTGTAAGCTAAGTGTTACCTTAATGTTATCCTGATTCATAGAACCACTAATGCAATAACTACATTATATATAATGTGAAGATCACGAAAAGTAGAAGCATTTTTGCGGGAGTCACTTTGCAGAATTTGGTATCTTGCATTTCAAAATTTTCGATAAAATGATGCAATGGGAACAGCTTCTTTCGCTAAAAAAGCAGGGAGTTACTAATAAAAGATTACGAACTGAAGAAAACGAAACCCGTTTGGGATTTGAAGTAGACTACGACAGAATTATTTTTTCTTCTGCTTTTCGAAGTTTACAAGATAAGACACAGGTTATCCCTTTGTCCAAAACTTCTTTTGTTCATACCCGTTTAACACATAGCTTAGAAGTTTCTGTGGTGGGGCGTTCGTTAGGGCGATCTGTAGGGCGAGCATTACTGGAAAAGCACCCACACTTAAAAACGGTTCACGGATATCAGTTTAATGATTTTGGTGCAATCGTAGCAGCTGCATCTTTAGCACATGACATTGGGAATCCTCCCTTCGGACACAGTGGCGAGAAAGCAATAGGTGATTATTTCGCCAATGGGAACGGAAAACGCTTTAAATCACAATTATCTGAAAAAGAATATCAGGATCTAGTAGATTTTGAAGGAAATGCCAACGGCTTTAAGATCTTAACCGAGTCAAAGAATGGTGTTGATGGAGGACTTCGATTAACTTATGCCACTTTAGGAGCATTTATGAAATACCCAAAAGAATCTCTTCCAAAGAAACCTACGAAACATATAGCCGATAAGAAGTACGGTGTGTTTCAGTCTGAAAGAGAGTTCTTTCTGGAAGTAGCTGAAGAACTTGGGTTGTTAAAGCGCGGGGCTTCAAACGATCTTAGCTTTTGCAGACATCCATTAGCTTATTTGGTCGAAGCCGCAGATGATATTTGTTACACGATTATCGACTTTGAAGACGGAATTAATCTAGGGTTAATTGAAGAAGAATTTGCTCTAGAATATTTAATAAAGCTTGTTAAAGACCGTATTAATACTGAAAAGTACACACTTTTAACGGAAGCTTCAGATAGATTAGCATACCTTCGGTCTTTGGCAATAAACACATTAATTGCCGAAGCTTCCAGCATATTTCTTGAGAATGAAGAAGCTATATTGAAAGGAGATTTTTCCGAAGCATTACTCGACAAAAGTAAATACAAGGCTCAAATAGATGATATTATAAAATTGAGTGTTGAAAAAGTGTATCGAAGTACCGAAGTAATAGATAAAGAATTGACCGGCTATAAGATATTGTCTAATTTATTGGAGGTTCATAGTACCGCCTTCGAGAACTATTCGCTTGATAGAGTTCGACATTATGATCAACTTATTCTTAGGAGATTCGAAAATAGATTAGATAAAAAGCAGTCTATGTATACATTATTAATGGAATGTTGCAACTATATTTCCCGCCTAACAGATGGCAATGCCTTGCAGATATTTCAAAAGATTCAAGGAAATTTGTAATTATATATACCTTAAATTTTAGTTCTTTCCGGATTGATCGATCAGTTTTTCCAGAGTTTCTTTTATTTTTTCTGAAGAAATTCCCGCCCAATCATGGAGTTCGGGCACCGTACCATGTTCGGGGAAAATATCGGGAACACCTAATAGCAACAACCTGTTCTGATAATTATTTTTAGAGGCAAATTCGGAAACAGCACTTCCAAATCCGCCGGCGACAACTCCGTCTTCAATAGTTACTATGGTTGAAAAATCTGCGAAGATCTTGTGAAGTAATTGTTCGTCTAATGGTTTGATAAATCGCATATTATAGACCGCAAATTTTTCCGAAGAAGAAATAGAATGCAATGCAGTTAACGTATTATTTACCATATTACCAATGGGAAGAATTGCAATATGCGAACCTTCTTTAATTAAAGTTCCTTTACCTATGTTTATTTCTGAAAAAGGGACCTGCCAGTTAAGGATCGTACCCCGTCCTCTCGGATAACGTATTGCGATTGGGAGTTTTAACTGCAATTGTGATGTGTACAGAATATTGCGAAGCTCAATTTCATTAGCGGGAGCGCAAATTATTAAATTTGGAATGCATCTTAAGTAGGCGATATCGAAAATACCGTGATGTGTAGCTCCATCTTCACCAACGATTCCGGCTCTGTCGAGACAAAAAATTACCGGAAGTTTTTGCAGACAAACATCGTGTATAACCTGGTCGTAGGCTCTTTGTAAAAAAGTAGAATAGATATTGCAATACACTTGTAACTCTTGTGTTGCTAATCCTGCTGCAAAGGTGACTGCGTGTTGTTCGGCGATACCTACATCGAACGCCCTGTCGGGAAAAGCTTCCATCATAAATTTCAGGGAACTTCCGGTAGGCATAGCGGGGGTTATACCTACTATAGAGGAGTTTTTTTCGGCAAGTTCAACAAGAGTTTTTCCGAAGACATCCTGAAACTTAGGAGGCAACTTCTCGGCTGATTTTGGCGGTAGATCGCCCGTTTGGGCATTAAACTTGCCCGGGGCGTGATAAGTAACCTGATTTTCTTCTGCTTGCCGTAATCCTTTACCTTTTTTAGTAATTACGTGTAGTAATTTGGGACCTTTAACCGACCTTAATCTTGTAAATTCCGAAATTAATGCGTCTACGTCGTGACCATCTATAGGGCCGGTATAATTGAAGTTTAAGGCTTCAAAAATATTATCGGTATCCGGGGCGCCATCGAGGTTTACCTTTGTAAAATATGCCTTTAGAGCGCCAACACTAGGATCAATTCCTATAGCATTATCATTTAATACTACCAGTAGATTTGTATTAGTTACACCTGCATGGTTTAAGGCTTCGAAGGCCATGCCGCTTGCGATAGATGCGTCACCTACCACGGCAATATGCTCCCTTTCGGGATCACCTGTCAATTGCGAGGCAATTGCCATTCCCAGCGCTGCCGAGATTGCCGTGCTGCTATGGCCGGTTCCAAAAGCGTCGTATTCACTTTCACTTCTTTTTGGGAAACCACTAACGCCTCCCAACTGTCTATTAGTATGAAAAATATGCTTTCTTCCTGTGAGGATCTTATGAACATAGGCTTGATGACCCACATCCCAAATTAGAATGTCGTTTGGCGTATTGTATACGTAATGCAAGGCAATTGTGAGTTCTACCACCCCCAGACTTGCTCCTAAATGCCCTTCTTTAGCTGCTACAATGTTAATTATGAAGTTCCGTAATTCGTGTGCTAACTGCCGAAGGTCTTTCTTCGGAAGTTTTCGCAGATCTGCGGGAAATGTTATAGTATCGAGAATAGTTTTTGACACGAAACAAAGATACGTTTATTAGTGATTTACTAAATAAGTTATTTAATTTTGAAAACGTAATACATAAGATTTACTATGCTTACACCATTTGATGACACCTATTTTATGAAACGTGCTTTTCAGGAAGCTGAAGTAGCATTTAACAAAGGAGAAGTGCCTATAGGGGCGGTAATAACCGTCAATAATCAGATAATTGCCAGAGCTCATAATCTCACCGAAGCTCTTAACGATGTTACTGCTCATGCAGAGATGCAGGCAATTACGGCAGCGGCAAATTATTTGGGAGGAAAGTATTTGCACGATTGCACTTTGTATGTCACCATCGAACCTTGTCAGATGTGCGCCGGGGCCCTTTTTTGGAGTCAGATCTCCAATATTGTCTTTGGTGCGAGAGATGAACAGCGAGGCTGTATTGCGCTCAATACTAAACTTCATCCTAAGACTAAACTGGTTGGAGGAATAATGGAGAACGAATGTTCTCAGCTCTTAAAGAGATTCTTTGTTGAAAAACGTAATTTAAATTAAAAATCCTCCGTCGCTTAAAGCGTTGGAGGATTTTTAATCTGTAAAAGTATATATCTTCTAGTCGTGGATCTTGCGAACTTGTGCCGCTACCATTCCTTTTCTTCCTTCTTCTTCTTCGTACGATACTTTGTCACCTTCGTTTAGGGCTTCCCCGTTTAAACCGGTAACATGCACAAAGATGTCTTTTCCGGTTTCATCATTAGTGATAAAACCATAACCTTTAGATTCGTTGAAAAACTTTACTGTTCCTTCCATTGTAAAAAATATAAATTAATAATTGAATACAAATTTAATATAATTGAGTTTTTTCTGTTAAAAAAATCTAAAAATTTTTAAAAACACACTGACTCATAGTTTCTTATCATCTCTGTATTGCCTCATCTTTTCAATACTCTCTTTGGTTAGCATATAGTCCTTTACACTTCTGTTCTTCCAACGATGATATATAAAAACAGGCATTGTTACAAAAAACAATAACACTACAGAGAGCCCTATAAACAAATCACCTTTTTGCAGATCATCGGGTCTAATGTAAAAACCGTAGCTTGCACCAAGAATTGAGATAATTAAAAGAATTGATAAAACGTATTTCACTATTATTATAATTAAGTATTAATATTATCTGCCTGAAAAATCAATTAGTTTTCTTCTATAGGCGGTCAACAATTTCGACTTCGAAACAAAACCAAAATACACACCATTTGAGATTACCGGAAGATTCCACGCCCCGGTATCCTGAAATTTTTTCATAACATGGGTCATTTTATCATTATCCAGATCGATCGTATCCGGCGCGTTTTGCATAACATCTCTTGCGGTCACTTCTTTATATAGGCTTTGGTCGAACATGATTGGCCTTAAGTCGTCCAGTAGGATTATACCTTCTAAGGCTTCGGTTTCTTTATTAACAACAGGAAAGATGTTCCGGTTAGATTTTACCACGGCGCTATGCACTATTTCCCCTAATGTCATTTCCGGAAATACCGCAATAAAGTTACGTTCTACTACTGTTTTAATATCCATTAAGGTTAATACAGCATGATCTTTATTATGTGTGATAAGCTCTCCTTTTCGGCCCAATTCCATAGCGTACACAGAATGTGGTACAAAATATTTCGTGATCGTAAAGGCGATCGCAGCAGTGATCATTAAAGGTATAAATAACTCATACCCTCCGGTCACTTCTGCGATAAGGAAAATTGCAGTTAGGGGAGCGTGCAACACTCCTGCCATTAAACCTGTCATTCCTACAAGAGTAAAGTTACTTTCTGAAACATTAGTTGAAAGAATACCGATATTGTTAAGAATTTTTGCGACCGAAAAGCCCATGATGCTACCCATAAAAAGCGTAGGAGCGAATATTCCACCCACGCCGCCGGCTCCAAAAGTGAGGGAACTTGCTATAACTTTAAACAGTACTAACCCAATTAACAGCGTGATCATGATCCAGGGATTAGTAAGATCTAGATTAAATATATTATTCTCTAGTGCTTTCTCAGGATTCCCCTGAACGAGATTATTAATAACGTCGAAACCTTCACCATAAAGAGGGGGTATTAAGTAAACAAGCACTCCAATTCCAATTCCTCCAATTATCAAGCGTTTTATTGGGGATCCAATTTTTTCAAAGAATTTCTGAAAGCGTTCATAGGTTTCGGTAAAATAAATAGACACAAATCCTGCGATCACTCCTAAGATGATATAAAAAGGAATATCGGAAATTGTAAATTCATCCTCTATACTGAATGGCAGTAGAATGTCATTTCCGAAGAAAAAATACGACGTAATAATGGCCGAAACAGACGCAAGGAGTAAAGGGATCATTGACACAAGTGTGAGGTCTAAGCTAAATACTTCAACGGCGAAAATAATTGCAGCTATGGGAGCTTTAAAGATCGAAGACATTGCTCCCGCAGCGGCACACCCAATTAATAATGTTCGGGTTGCCTGATTCATATGCAGCAATCTTGACAAATTGGAGCTTAAAGCTGCGCCAGTAGCCACGGTAGGTCCTTCCAATCCTACAGATCCACCAAATCCCACCGTAATTGGCGCGGCCAGGAGGCTGCCATACATCTGAAATTGCTTCATGATCCCTTTGCGTTTGGAAATTGCAAAGAGTGTTGCCGGAATTCCTTGTGTTGGACGGTGTTTTATAATGAATTTAATAAGCAAATAGGTAAGTGACAGGCCTATGATTGGAAAAATAAAATAAAAAGCACTGTGATATTCTTTTATCAATTTTCCCTCAAGCAGTAATTGTATAAAGTGAGTGCCATTTTTAATAAGAACGGCTGCCATTCCGGCAAGAAAGCCTACTACAATACTCACAATGTATATAAACTGTTTGTGTGAGATATGTTTTAAACGCCAAATTAAAAAGCGAGTTAGTAAGGTTCTTTTTTGAGCCGGCATATTAAGATTAAAAAATCCTGCAAAAGCAGGATTTTAAAGTTAAGATTTTAAATTGAGTTGTAGAGACAATTCTTTTAATTGATCTTCGTCAATAGGTGCCGGGGCATCTATCATTACATCTCTACCTGCATTATTCTTAGGAAATGCAATGAAATCTCTAATGGTTTCTTGTCCGCCGAGTATCGCCACCAACCTATCTAGTCCAAATGCGAGTCCGCCATGTGGTGGAGCACCATATTGAAAAGCATCCATAAGAAATCCGAATTGAGCTTTAGCCTCTTCGGGGGTGAATCCCAGATAGTCGAACATCATCGCCTGTGTAGATTTATCATGAATCCTGATAGAGCCTCCACCAATTTCGTTTCCGTTTAAAACCAGATCGTATGCATTGGCCTTCACTTCACCGGGACTAGTGGCGAGAAGTTCAATCTGTCCGGGTTTTGGTGCAGTAAACGGGTGGTGCATTGCATGATATCTGTTGGTTTCTTCATCCCATTCCAGAAGCGGAAAATCAATAACCCAAAGGGGTGCGAATTCATTCGATTTGCGCAAACCTAGTCTCTCTGCCATTTCCATTCGCAGGGCACTGAGTTGTGCTCTTACTTTATTTTTTTCTCCTGAAAGTACACAAATCAGGTCACCTTTTTGAGCGCCTGTGGCTTCGGCCCATTTTGCCAGATCTTCTTGATCGTAAAATTTATCGACTGAAGACTTATAGCTTCCGTCATCATTACAGCGCACGTATACCATTCCCAGAGCCCCAACTTGCGGGCGTTTTACCCAGTCAATTAATTTATCTATTTCTTTTCGTGTATAAGTATTTCCGCCCGGAACGGCTATTGCGACCACCAGTTCGGCATTGTTAAACACTTTAAATTCTTTGTGTTGAGCAACTTCGTTCAATTCGCCAAATTCCATTCCGAAGCGAATATCGGGCTTATCGTTGCCGTATTTCTGCATCGCATCATCATAGGTCATACGTGGAAAATCACCTATTTCCACTCCGTTGATCTCTTTAAGCAAATGACGGGTTAAGCCTTCAAATGTATTGAGTATATCCTCTTGTTCGATAAAAGCCATCTCACAATCAATTTGTGTAAACTCCGGCTGTCTATCTGCTCTAAGATCTTCATCCCGAAAGCATTTTACAATTTGAAAATACTTATCCATTCCTCCAACCATTAATAGTTGTTTAAAGGTTTGTGGCGATTGTGGGAGTGCATAGAATTCGCCTTCATTCATACGGGAAGGAACTACGAAATCACGAGCCCCTTCGGGAGTAGATTTAATAAGATATGGCGTCTCAACCTCGATAAAATTCTTTTCCGACAGGTAATTACGAACTGCCATAGTCACTTTATGACGAAATACAAGGTTTTCACGAACAGGGTTTCGTCTTATATCCAGATAACGATATTTCATTCTAAGATCTTCACCACCATCAGTTTCATCTTCAATTGTAAACGGTGGGGTTAGTGATTCATTTAAAATATCGATCTTGGATACGAGTATTTCTATATCTCCGGTTTTTATATTAGGGTTTTTAGACTCCCTTTCTATTACTGTTCCGGTGACTTGAATTACAAACTCGCGGCCCAGTTTTGATGCAACTGCCATTACTTCTTTCGAACTGCGCTCTTCATCGAAGATTAATTGTGTAATTCCATAGCGATCACGTAGGTCTACCCATACCATAAAACCTTTGTCCCTTGTCTTTTGTACCCACCCCGAAAGTGTAACTTCTTGGGAAATATGAGTGGCTCGTAGCTCGCCATTAGAATGAGTTCTGTACATATATATTAGTTTAGTTTCTGTTTTTTATACGAAGGTGCAAATTTATAAAGATAAAAGAAGCTATGCATTAAAAATCGATAAAAGAATAAAGGCTTTTAATGCAAGATATTTTAAGAAATGCTGTGTTAATGTGAGTACAAATGTTAAGAAATCGTAAAATCTTTATTAACTTCGAAGAAATTATATAAAAAAACTACATTATGAAACAAAACAACTTTAATCGCAGGTCCATCCTGTTATTACTTCTTGTTTTTCCCTGTTTTGTCTTTGCACAGACAACACTGACGGGAAAAGTAAACAGCGAAAAAGGGGATACAGTACCCTTTGCAAATGTGATCCAGAAAGGGACCACCAATGGTACAACTACCGATATAGACGGTAATTTTACAATTGATGTCCCCAGTTTACCAACAACATTAGTGTTCTCCTCGTTAGGATATGAAACGGTAGAACGGAATGTAACATCTGCTACTCCCCTAAGCATTACGATGGGTGAGTCTGCACAGGCTTTAGAAGAAGTTGTAGTCACGGGTTTAGCCACCTCGATTAAAAGATCTAACTCGGCAAATGCGGTAGCGTCTATTTCTTCGGAAGCGCTTACCGGTACAACGCCACCTCCAACTTTAGATGGTGCGTTATACGGTAAATTTGCGGGTGCAGTTGTTAATCAGAACTCTGGAGCTCCGGGTGGAGGTATTTCTGTAAAGCTTCGTGGTGCCACGTCATTACAGGGAAACACTCAGCCACTTTATATTATTGATGGAGTCTATGTTGATAACTCGTCTATCGCCGCAGGTTTAAATGCAGTTTCAGCGGCTGCCGCCGGAGGAAGCGCCTCAAATCAGGATAACGCTTCAAACCGTATTGCAGATATTAACCCTGAGGATATTGAAAACATTGAAATATTAAAAGGAGCTTCGGCAGCAGCGATCTATGGATCAAGAGCAGCAGCAGGGGTTGTAATTATTACAACTAAAAAAGGTAAGGCCGGAGAAACCCAATTCAAATTTAAACAATCTACGGGTTGGACTGAGGTAACCAAATTATTAGGTGTAAGAGACTATAATGCTGAACGTGTTGAAGCAAGTTTTGGTGCAGGAGCTGTTCCACTTTTTCAAGCCGCGGCTAGAGAAGGGAGATTAATAGATTATGAAAAGGAAATTTACGGTGAGCACGGTCTTATTAGTATCACTAACTTCAATATGAGTGGTGGTGGTGAAAAAACCAAATTTTTTGCAGGTGTTACTCATAATAACGAAAATGGTATTGTTTTAAATACAGGATATGAGAAAACATCTCTTAGATTGAATTTGGATCATAAGCCGGCAGATTTCGTGAAATTCTCATTGAGTTCTAACTTTATAAGTTCTTCTTCAGATAGAGGATTCTTTAATAACGATAACTCAGGTACTACAATTGGAGTAACATTAACCGGAACAACACCATGGTTAGAATTATTTCCTGACGCCAATGGGGTTTATCCAGACAATCCAGCAGGAGCGTCTAACCCATTACAGACAAGAGATCTGGTACGAAACAACGAATCTGTAAATCGTTTAATCATGGGAGGAACCATGAATTTAGATATTTACAAGGCAGAGAGTTCTAATTTAGAACTTATTTTAAGAGGGGGTCTTGATTTCTACGGCCAACAAACCCGAGCGATATTCCCTAAAGAACTTCAGTTTCAAAAGCCTTCTAATGGAGGTCAGAACGGGGTTGCAGTACAAGGGGATACGCAAAATAAAAACTATAACCTATCTGCTTTCTTAGTTCATAATTATTTTACTGAAAGTGATATAAACTTTAGAACACAGGCTGGTTTAACGAACGAGTACTTCGACAGAAATACACAGTTAATTACAGCGACCGGATTAGTTGCTTCTGAAACGAACGTGGATCAGGCAACCAATACAGGTGTTGCACAATTCAGATTGAAACAGGAAGATGCCGGTTTCTTTGTTCAGGAGGAGGTTAATATTCAGGATAAAGTAATTTTAACCGGAGGTTTAAGAGGAGACAGATCTTCGAACAATGGAAATGCTAATGATTTTAATTATTATCCAAAAGGGTCTGTAGCTGTTAATATCAACGAATTCGGATTCTGGAATGACAGTTCTAAATGGAATCAATTTAAACTGAGAGCAGCTTATGGTGAAGCCGGAAACTTCCCACCATTTGGCGCACTGTTCACATCCTATACTTCATTTTCAACAGAAGGATTGTTAGGGATTAGTCTGGTTGGTGTTCGTGGAGATAGTGAGATTAATTCTGAAAGACAGAAAGAATTGGAATTTGGTACCGATGTAGGTTTCTTTAACGGACGTTTAAGCTTTTCAGGAACTTACTATATCAAAACTGTGGATGATCTAATTTTACAAGCAGCGTTACCTCCTTCTTCAGGATTTACGAGTCAGTTTGTAAATGCAGGTGAGCTACAAAATAAAGGTATCGAACTTTCTTTAAATGCAACTCCAGTAAGAAATGACAACTTTCAATGGGATTTTAATGTAAACTGGTTTAAGAATAAGTCGGAAATCACGCGATTGGATGTAGATCCATTTAATATTGGAGCATTTGGTGCTACTTTAGGAACTTTCAGAATTGAAGAAGGTCAAAGTGCAACGCAAATTGTGGGTATTGGACCAAATCCGGGCGAAAACGGATTCCAGGTATTTGGTGATGCCGAACCGGATTTCCAAATGGGCTTAACAAACAATATAAAATATAAGAACTTAGCATTATCATTTTTATGGCAATGGAAAAAAGGTGGAGACAATATCAACTTGACAACCCTATTGTCCGATCTTAATGGAACTAGCGCAGATTACGACGATGTGGATCTTGATCCGGACGGCGTATTAGGAAATGGAGATTATAGACTAAGTCAGTTAGGATCTTCTGCAGAAGTATTCGTTGAAGATGCTTCATACATTAGATTGCGTGAACTGGGACTATACTATACACTTCCAAGCAAATTACTTTCGGGAGTTATTGGAGGAAGAATAGATTCGGTTAAACTTGGATTCTCCGGAACCAATTTAATTAACATTTTCGATTATAATAGTTACGACCCTGAAGTTTCAAACTTTGGAAGTAATGGAATCTTTACCGGTGTAGAAGTAACACCGTTCCCATCTTCAAAAAGATACTTATTTCATTTAGCCGTTAACTTTTAATAAAAAATATTATGAAAAAATACATATATAAAATACTATTCTTTGCTTCTGTCATTGGAACCCTGGTTTCATGTGAGGTGGAAGAATTTTCAGACCTAAATAATCCCGAAGTGGATGCCTTTTCAGAAAGCTTAACACGAGGTGATTTGCAAGACCTTATTGGAGGAGTTCTCTATAGTACAAGATCAAGATTGGGTACTTATTTTGACGATTGTGGAGTGATTGGACGTGAATACTGGAGATTCTCAAGTTCAGATCCGCGTTTTACAACCGATTTACTTGGAGGTGATAATGCTGTATTAGATAACAATACATTTTATATCACCGGACCATGGGCAGATAGATACAGAACTGTTAAGAATGCAAATCTTATGTTAGGTTTCTTAGACGCTCAAGAGGACGCAGGAATCTTTTCGGCAGCAGAAATTAATGCGACCAGAGGTTTTCTTAAAACTCTAATAGGATATGAATTGCTTCTGAATTTAAATCTAACCTACGAAAACGGAATTCGCGTTGATGTGGCAGATGAGAACAATTTAGGACCATTTGTATCGAATTCTGAAGCTTTGACTGCAATTAGAGGTTTTCTAGTTGATGGAGCAAGTGATTTAAGCAATGGAGGAGATAGCTTCCCATTCGAATTGCCGTCGGGGTTTGATGGATTTAACGATCCGGCAGGATTTCTTCAAGCTAATAAAGCAATTTCGGCACGTGTAGCTGCATACCAAGGTGATGCTACTGCTGTTATAAGTTTCCTGGGAGATTCGTTCTTCGATTTAAACGGAAGTAATGCAACCGGAATTTATTATAATTTCTCTGCCGATGCTAATGACCTCTTAAATCCAATGTTCTTCCCTGTTGAAGCTTCTACAGCCGGTGCCAGAATTATGGTGCCTTCATTTTTAGCTGATGCTGAGGCCGGAGATTTGAGATTGAGTAAAGTTCAGCAGCGAAGTGAACCACTAACGTTAGACGATCTAACCGGAGAATATGCTGTTTTTGTATACGAAAGTAATACTGCTCCAATTCCAATTATACGAAATGAGGAGTTAATACTTTTATATGCTGAAGCAAATATTACTCTAAATCCAGGAGAAGCAGTAAATGCATTAAACGTTGTTAGAAGTAGTGCAGGTTTGGCCGCTTATACCGGACCAACTGATACAGCTTCATTAGTAAACGAAATGCTTAAACAAAGAAGATATTCTTTATATGCTGAAGGACACCGTTGGGTGGATATGAGAAGATATGGTAAACTCGATGAATTACCATTGGCTCGACCTGCTGACGATGTGTGGACCATGTTCCCAATTCCTTTAACGGAGAATCAATAATAACTATATTCTAATAAAAGAAAACCCTTTCCAATTTGGAAAGGGTTTTTTATTTACATCAACATTTGTAGTTACTGTGCTGCTTCTATATTTAAATCTTTGGTTTCATTAGCTTCACTTGAAGTATTTCGCTTAGAATGAAGCCACATTTTTAAACGCATTGCGATATAAAAAAGAACCGGTACTACGATTAGTGTAAGGAATGTCGCAATTATTAATCCATAGATCACTGTCCAGGCCAATGGTCCCCAAAAGATAACATTATCACCTCCAATGTAAATATTCGCATCAAATTCACTTACCAATGTGTAGAAGTTAATATTTAGCCCGATCGCAAGAGGAATTAAACCAAGAATTGTGGTAATAGCCGTTAAGAGCACCGGACGTAATCTCGCTTTACCGGCTTTTATTATACTAACCAATAAATCGTCCTTACTTAGATAATCTGTTTCATCCAGATCTAATTCATTTTTCTTTCTATCGATCAATAATTGAGCATAATCTAACAGGACAACACCATTGTTTACTACAATTCCTGCTAACGATATTATCCCCATCATCGTCATCATAATAACAAAAGACGAACCTGTGATCACGATTCCTCCAAAAACCCCGATAAAACTCAAGAAGATCGCTATCATGATAATAGCCGGCTTAGAAATAGAGTTAAACTGAAAGATCAGGATAAAAAATATGAGTCCCAGTCCGGTAAAGAACGCGCCCATAAGAAATGCCATTTGCTTATTTTGCTCCTCGATCTGACCCGTAAAATCAATTTTAATATCTGAAGGTAAATCGTCAAAATTCCGCATTTCATGTTGTATCTGACTCACAACCGCGCCCGCATCTGTGTAACCCGGAGCCAATGCCGAATAAATAGTAACTACTCTTCGGGTATCCCTGTGCTTTATTGCACTAAATCCGGAGCTATTCTTTTGCTTGGCAACCGACGAAATTGGAATCTCTCGCAATTCTCCATTATTAGTCCTAAAAGTGATACTCTGATTAAATATAGCGCTTGTATTGTATCGACTTTTACTATTAAAGCGTGCATAAATGTCGTAATCTTCACCGTCATTTTTATAAATTCCTGCCTTGGTTCCAAAAATCGAATTTCTCAATTGTGAACCAACTTGTCCTGCGCTCACACCTAGTTCACCGGCTTTTTCACGATCAACTTCTACCTGCATCGCCGGCTTATCTTTATTCACATCAATTTTCAGCTCATCGATAGCTGCGATATTCTTAGTGTTTATAAATTCACGCATCCGCTCGGCAGTCGATATTAACTCATCGTAATCGTCACCCTCGAGTTCAATATTTATTGGAGATCCTGCCGGGGGTCCGTTGGCATCTTTTTCTACCGAAATTAAAACCCCGGGATATATCCCTACTAAGGCCTCCTGTACCTTTTGTCTAAGTAATTCACTGTCTTCACCTCTTCTGTATTTATACTCTCGCATTGAAGCCGTTATCTTTCCCTTATGAGGCATTTCGGCCGCAGAACCCCCATCGGTTTGTGGATTTCCGGCACCTTCACCTACCTGCGAAACAGCACTTTCAACCATAAAGTTATAATCACCATCTGTGTATGTGTCGCTGTTCAATACCGAATAGACCTTGTCTTCAATTTCTTTAGTGATAGCATTGGTTTTTTCAATATCGGTACCTTCCGGGTACTCAATATACACGATAATCTGATTGGGCTTATTATCCGGGAAGAACTCAATTTTTGTACGTTGTGAACTTACCGAAATTCCGAAGGACACAAAGGCAAGTAAAAGCAGTAAGAAGGTTCCGACAATAATTAAATAAGGTCTTTTCTTTTTAAAAGAAGTTGTTAGGTTTCTTTCGTACCAATTCTCAAGTTTTACAAGCGACTTGTTTTGAAACCTATTAGCCATTTTCCGAAGTACTAATCTGTACACCCATAACATAATAGCGGTAAACACCATAATGGTTCCAATAGCTCTGTATTCACCTCCTACCAGAAGAATAAGTAAACCAATTCCTCCCACAATTGACGATATTTTGATCAGGCGTTTCTTTGGCATATCCTTGTCTTCGGTAGTCATAAATTGAGACACTAACACCGAATTAAAGAATATGGCTACAATTAACGATGACCCTAGAACGACCGAGAGCGTAATAGGGAAATAGATCATAAATTGTCCCATTAATCCCGGCCAGAGCCCCAGCGGAATGAACGCAGCCACAGTGGTCGCTGTTGAGATAATTATAGGGAATGCAATTTCACCAATACCTTTTTTAGCTGCTTCAACCCTGCTCAAGCCTTCTTCATCCATAAGGCGATAAACATTTTCAACAACTACGATTCCGTTATCAACCAGCATCCCCAGCCCCATAATAAGTCCAAATAGGATCATGGTATTCATTGTATATCCTAATTGATTCAGAATCATTAGGGACATAAACATTGACATAGGAATCGCAAATCCAACGAACAGAGCATTTTTAAATCCGAGGAAGAACATTAAAACACTTACAACTAAAATAATTCCGAAGATAATATTGTTTACCAGATCGTCTACCTGTCCTATTGTTTTCGATGATTGGTCATTTGCTATGGAAATATCGAGATTAGGGGGAAATACATTTTCTTTGGCATCGGCAACAATAAGTTCAATTTTTTCAGCTGCGGTAACCATATTCTTTCCGGAGCGCTTTTTTACATCCAGCATAACAACTCTATGTCCAAATTCACGGGCATAGGTCGTTCTGTCTTTTTCTTTAAAGCTAACCGTTGCAATATCTTTTAAGTAAACGATATTTCCATTATCAGATTTTACTACAAAATCTTCAAGATCTGAGGGGTCTTCGATCTCTCCTAAAATTCGGATAGTACGTCTTTGTCCGCTGGTAATTAAGTTTCCTGCAGACATAGTTGTATTTCCATTACTAATCGCACTGGTAATATCCTGAAAACTCACAGAAGAAGCCATCATCTTATAGATATCGACTGCAACTTCAACCTCTTTTTCCTGAGCTCCACGAATATCAACTTGCTTTATTTCCGGAAGGTCTTCGATCTCATCCTGAAGATACTCACCAAATTCTTTGAGTCTTGCGACCGTATAATCTCCCGAAATATTAATGTTTAAAATGGGCATTTCTTCGGAAAGGCTCAATTCGAAAATATTGGGTTCAACCTTTGCTCCGTTAAAAGTAGGCCAATCTTCTCCCGAAGTTTCAGAATCGATTTCATCCTTTACCTTCTGAAGCGCAAGTTCTACCGATATGTCTTCGTCGAACTCAACAACGATCATTGAATAATCTTCCTGCGAAGTTGAAGTTAGCTCAACTACATTACTTACAGTTTTGAGTTTGTCTTCAAGAGGATCGGTGATAAGTTTTTCTATGTCTTCGGCGGTATTTCCGGGGAAAAGTGAACTAACATAGATTTTAGTTTCTCTGATTTCCGGAAAACTTTCACGTGGCATGCTAAAGTATGCCGTTATTCCGAGATATAAAATGAGCGCCATGATCACATAGATCGTGGTCTTGTTATTTATAGCCCAGGAGGATAATTTAAACTCCTTTTCGGTGTTTTTTCTCTTTTTTTCCATCTAACAGAGGCTTAGTATTTAATAATTTTTACAGTTTGTCCATCTTCTACACTACGGGCTCCTTCCACAATGATTTCATCCCCATCCTTAATTCCTTCAGTAACCTCAATTACATCCCCTTGTGTTCTCCCTGTAGAAATTATAACTCTCTTTGCCACGCCTTTGCCGTCTTCAATATTTTCTATTACATAAATGTATTGCTCACCATCTGCGTTTTCAGAAATTATACTTTGCGGGATTAACAATGCGTTCTCATTTGTATAGTCGTTGATTAACAAACGCGCGGTTAAATTGGGCTTTATCGACTTATCCTTGTTTGGCACATCAATTTCTATCTTAAAAGTTCTGTTATTCGGATTTATGTAGTTTCCGGTTTGTCGTACTTTCGAGTCTATTTTCTTTCCAAGTACAGGAAAATTAACCTCAACTTCTTTACCTTCAGTTATATCATTGATGTAAGTTTCGGGAACGTCGGTTTCAATATACATATCGCTAAGATTTACGATACGAATCAATTGGGTTTGTCCCGGAGAAACAACACTTCCCTTTTCACTTATTACATCATCAATAGTTCCCGAAAAAGGCGCGCGTACATTCGATTTTCCCAACTGACTTCTCATTTGATTAACAGCTTCTTGTTGTGCTTCATAAGAAGATTTAGCTTGTAAATACTGGATCTCACTTCCAATTTTCTGCTCCCATAAACGCTTTTGGCGCTCAAAAGTGGTTTTAGCTAAATCGGCTTGGATCTGCATTTGTGCAACTTGCTGACTCATACCCCCATCATCTATTTTAGCGAGTAACTGTCCCTTGCTAACCCTGTCGCCCGCTTTTACATAAACAGCAGTTAAGATTCCGGACATTTCAGGAGTAATTACAATATTTTGCTTGGTCTCTACACTTCCTTGCAATTCCAGATAGTGCGTAAAATTTTCCTTTTCGGCCGTTAGGGTTGTAATTAAAGGCACCTTCGCATTAGGGTTTAATTCTCCTAGTTTCTCGTCTAAAAGCTTTAACTGAGCATTTACTTCCTGTTGTTGGGTTACCAGTGCGTCTCTTTTTTTCTGAATAGCAGCGATATCGTTAGAAGCAATTACAGATTCTATAGATTCATTAGTTTCACCACCTCCACAAGATAAGAGTAGCAGCGAGAGAGTGAATAAGGTTAATATATTCTTCATTTTAAAGGATTTTATTGTTTTTTGAATTGATGAGTTGAAAGGTTTTATATAGTTTGTTACGTTATAATTATACATGTAAGCTCGAATTAATATTTGTTTTTGAGTTCTTCCGATTCAATTCGAACTTCCGGAACATTTAATACTGTTTCTAAGTTGGCTTTCGCATTTAATACATCTAACATAGACTGAAAGTATTGTTGCTGCGCCGAATATAATTGTGTTTGCGCCTGACGAAGATCAAAACTCGTAGAAAGCCCTTCGGTAAATTTTATTTGGTTCTTATTTTCTATTCGTTCTGCCAGCGCAATATTCTTCTTAGAATTTTCATAGTTTTCTATGGCGAATTGATAATTACTTTTTGCTGTGTTTAGTTCCAGTCTAACCTGCTCTCTGGTTTCTTCAAGTTCTGTTTTAGCCTGATCTAATGCTATTTTGGCACGTTGGGTACTCGCACTTCTCATTCCACTACTAAAAATGGGAACATTTAAACTCACGCCTAGTACAGATGATTGAAACCATCTCTGGTCTCCATTGAAAAAACTAAAATCATCACTGTTGGCAGAAGTTCCATAATTTAGAAAAGCCGAAAGTTGAGGTAATGCCTTGCTCTTTTCCAATTGCATTTCAAGATCACGCTGCTCGGTAAGATTGTATGCTATTTTGTAATCAACGTTTTCTTCTATATTTAACGAACTGTCCATTAAAGTTAAGCTGATGTTTTGTTGTACCAGATCGTCTAAAGTGTCTTCAAAGATGACCTCGTCATTTACCGGAATTCCAAGGGCAGCATTAAACATCTGACTAGCAATTTCTCTGGTTCTGCGAGCATTGTTTAGCTGTGTTTCGATATCTAATAAAGTGATTTCCAATTGCTCCACACTTTCCTGTTCGGTCAAGCCGTTTTCATATATTTTGCGAGTTTCGAAGAGGTTTTTATCCAGATTAACTCTGTTTTTTTCAAAAATTTCAATAAGTTCTTCGGAAAGTAACACGCTGCCATATGCGTTTATCACTCCTTTTCTAACTTCTAAGTTGGTTTTTTCGGCGGCGTTTTCTGAAAAATCTAAAAATGCTTTTGCAGCTTTAAGTCCAACAAGATAACTACCGTCGAAGATCAACTGATTTAGAGTTGCAACGGCCGAAGCATTTTGTTTTGTGCCAAACGTAACAGGAACAAAAGTGCCGGGTTCACCTCCGGCAATTTCTCCCGGAATTAAAGTAACAGGTTGCTTAATGTTGTTTTGATAGTTGACGGCTCCACTTATTTGGGGGAGTCCGGTGGCTGTGGTTTCCCACTTCTGTTTTATGGCTTTAGCAATATCACGACGTGCATTGAGTGCAGTATAGTTGCTGTCTAAAGCGAAGGCAATAGCTTCTTCAAGATTAAAACTATGAGTTGTTTTTTGTTGGGCAAATGTCACATTGCTTATCAAAATTATGCCTGTAATGAGAATTTTTCTAAACATTCGTTAGTTCTTATTTATAAATTTTTTGAGCGTGCGTAATCCTTTTTCTGTAACAATACCCCTTAAGTGGTACTCCAGATAATCTTCCATTAACTGCACCCTGTTAAACAGATTTGATGGAAATAAAGTGTCATCTTTTATTTTAGTAATCCCCATAAAATAGAGTCTTGAGATTATCTCAACATTCATATTTACACGATACAGTCCAAGTTCAATTCCTCTAGACAGATTTTTCTTTGTGCATTCCTGCATTTTCTCGAATTGTTTCGATTTTAACTGTTCATATATTTCGGGGTAATATTTTTGTAACTGATATTGAGGAGAAGATTTTTCATCCTTAAGCCGCAGTAGCATGAATTTCTTGATTTCATACAACTCTTCAATAGGATCCTTGTCTAACGCACAAATACAATCTATTCCGTGCGAAATATTTTCAACGATCGCGAGAGTGGTCTCGCGTACTAATTCGGTCTTATTGTTATAATGTGTGTAAATGGTTTTTTTTGATATCCCCATTTCATTGGCAATATCATCCATGGTAACACTCTTAAAACCAAGGTTTATAAAGAGTTCTGCTGCTTTTTGAATTATTTTATCTTTCATAACGGTCGGCAAATATACAACAGGAAACTTTAAAAACAATTAAAGTTTCCAAAGTTTTAATGATTTGTTAACATTTTCGATTTTCGAGATGGACAACTATTATTTTTAGGAAATATTATCGCTGCATTTACTATGCTTCACTTATTTTTGTTGCAAAATTTTTAAAATGAAATTATTAGAAAAGTATAGTAGTGAACTAGATGCGGCGTTAAGAGATAGAAATATTGTAAAAGAACCTCATCAGCTTTACGATCCTATAGACTATATTTTGTCTTTAGGTGGAAAGCGTTTGCGTCCTATTCTTACGCTAATGACATGTGATTTTTTTGGCATGGATTATAAAAAAGCAATGGATGCGGCATTGGCTGTGGAATTGTTTCATAATTTTTCATTAATTCATGATGATATTATGGATAATGCGCCATTGAGAAGAGGAAATGAAACAGTTCATGAAAAATGGGATGTGAATACCGGTATCCTTTCAGGGGATGCTATGTTGATTCTTGCATATCAATATTTCGAAAATTATGAACCTCTAATGTTTCAGCAGCTCGCAAAATTATTTAGTAAAACGGCCTTACAAGTATGTGAAGGACAACAATACGATGTTGATTTTGAAACTCGTGATGATGTTGTCTTGAGCGAATACATTAAAATGATCGATTATAAAACTGCTGTACTTATAGGTGCTGCAATGAAAATGGGATCAATAGTAGCCGGTGCTTCCGAAAGTTGTGGCGAAGCTATATATAAGTTCGGGAGAAGTTTGGGCATCGCATTTCAATTACAGGATGATTATTTAGATGCCTTCGGAAACCCTGAAACCTTCGGAAAGCAGGTGGGGGGTGATATAATTGCGAATAAGAAGACATTCTTGTATTTAACAGCCTTCGAAAAAGGTAATAAATCGCAAAAAGACGAACTTATTCACTTATTTAGTATCAGTCCGAAGGACGCTTCAGATAAAATTAAAACAGTAACTTCCATTTTTGAAACTTCCGGCGCTTCCGAAGATATTCAGAATGAAATAGAAAAATACACAAAACAGGCGAATCGTATTTTAGACGGCATCGATATTTCAGCAGAAAACAAAGAAAAACTTCGTGAGTTTGGAGCCTGGCTAATGAAACGGACAGTTTAGGAGGGAGAAGTAGCTATAAGTAGGAAGTTGGAAGCAAAAGATATTCTTAAAAGTATCTTTAAATCAAAAATAAACTCTCACAAAGGGTATAAAGGCACTGGCATAAACGCTTTTTGCGTCGTCATACAGTACATCATACCGCAAGCCAATTGTAAAATGTTGTTGTCTAAAACCAGCTCCTAGAAATAATGCCGGATACCAATAATTGGTTTCGGGTTGGGTAATGAATACTACTCCCGGATCGTACTTTCTATTTACATTTAGCTCCTCAAATTCTGCAGATAATTGCAATTGGGGTATCACATTGTAAAGCCCTATCACACTTCCGCCAAGTATAGTAGATTCATAAAAGTTTTTCTGTTTGTTGTAAGTTGCATTAAGACCAACTCCTAGTGAAAATTGCTCATTAAAGTCATAGATGGCGCTGGGGGCCAATGTTCCACTAAAAAAACCATCTCCGAAACTTAAACCTAATCCACCGCCAATTCGAACATTAGACCAAAATGTTGAAGATTGATCTTGAGCTTTTAAAGAAGTTGTCGTCGTAAAAAATAATAAGAGAATCATTAATTTTTGCAAATTGAAAGAAAGGACGATTGGCATTAAGAATCTTTTAAGAGTTTTACTCTATAAATATATAAAATCGAGGAATGTAGTTTACGGATTTGTTGTATTTTTGTATCGTTTTATAAACAGCCCACTGTATTCCAACTATGGATAAATATTCTTTTCTTAACGCGGTACACCCTGCATATTTAGCAGATCTTTACGATAAATACTTAAAATTCCCGGATGCTATCGAACCTAGCTGGAGAGCTTTTTTTCAAGGTTTCGATTTTGGAATTGAAAACGGTTCTCTCGAGGCCTTAGGGATTGAGCAGAATGGTGTTCAAGTTCCAGAAAATGTCTTGAAGGAGTTTCAGGTTATTAAATTGATTGATGGTTATCGCACCAGAGGCCATTTGTTTACAAGAACGAACCCTGTTAGAGAAAGAAGACAGTACACACCAACATTAGCTTTAGAGAATTTTGGTCTTTCGGAAGCAGATCTGAAAACTACTTTTAAAGCGGCAGAAGTTCTAGGTATTGCCGAAACTACGCTGGAAGATATTATAAAACACCTGGAGAGTATCTATTGCGATTCGATCGGAATAGAATATATGTATATCAGAAAACCTGAAGAAATTCAGTGGATTCAGGATAAGCTGAACATCAATGATAACCAGCCAAAGTTTTCAGAAGCAGAAAAAAAACATATTCTAAAAAAATTAAATGAGGCCGTTTCTTTCGAAACATTTTTACATACAAAATATGTTGGGCAGAAGCGATTTTCTCTCGAGGGTGGTGAAAGTTTGATACCTGCGTTAGACGCACTTATAGAAAATGCTGCGAAACAAGGCGTGAAAGATTTTGTGATGGGAATGGCGCACAGAGGTAGATTGAGTACTCTTACAAATATCTTCGGAAAAAGCGCTAAGGATATTTTTAGTGAGTTTGATGGAAAGGATTATGCGCAGGACATTTTTGATGGTGACGTAAAATACCACTTAGGATGGACGTCCAAACGTACTACCGAATCCGGTAAAGAGATTAATTTAAATATTGCTCCGAATCCGTCGCATTTAGAAACAGTTGGTGCTGTGGTTCAGGGAATTGCTCGTGCAAAACAGGACGATCACCATAAGGGAAATTTGAAAGCCGTATTGCCAATTATTGTTCATGGTGATGCTGCCATTGCAGGACAGGGATTGGTGTATGAAATTGTGCAAATGGCACAGTTAGACGGATATAAAACAGGGGGGACGATACATATTGTAGTAAATAACCAAATTGGTTTTACAACAAATTATCTCGATGCTAGATCGTCTACTTACTGTACCGATGTTGGGAAGGTAACACTTTCGCCAGTACTACATGTAAATGCTGATGATGCTGAGGCCGTAGTTCATGCAATTTTATTTGCTCTGGATTTTAGAATGGAATTTGGGCGAGATGTCTTTATCGATCTGCTTGGTTATAGAAAGTATGGGCATAATGAAGGTGATGAACCACGATTTACACAGCCAAAACTCTATAAAGCAATAGCAAAACATGACAATCCCAGAAATATATATGCCGAAAAATTATACAAGGAAGGTATAATTGACAAGGGATATACCGAAAAACTGGAACAAGAATACAAGGATAAATTAGAAGAAAATCTAGAAGATTCCAGAAAGGAAGACAAGACGGAGATCACTGCCTTTATGCAGGATGAATGGGATGGCTATATCTATGCGGAAGAGGACAAGATGATGGAAGATGTAGATACCACATTCGATCTAAACGAACTAACGGAAATCGCCAAGGTGATTACAGAGCTTCCGAAGGAAAAGAAATTCTTACGTAAAATTTCAAAACTCATTGAGGCCAGAAAAACAATGTATTTTGAAGACAATCAATTAGATTGGGCGATGGGCGAGTTACTTGCTTATGGAACACTATTGAAAGAAGGTCACGATGTGAGAATGTCCGGTCAGGATGTGGAACGCGGAACTTTTTCGCATAGACATGCAGTGGTAAAAGTTGAAGATAGTGAAGAAGAGATTTTGCTGCTTAACGAACTTGGTGGCGAGCAGGGAGATTTCTATATTTATAACTCTTTACTTTCAGAATACGGTGTTGTAGGCTTCGATTATGGATATGCAATGGCTAGTCCGAAGACCTTAACAATTTGGGAAGCACAATTTGGAGATTTCAGTAATGGTGCCCAAATAATGATCGACCAATATATTTCGGCAGCCGAAGACAAATGGAAGCTTCAGAATGGATTAGTAATGTTATTGCCACATGGATACGAAGGGCAAGGGGCAGAACACTCCTCTGCGAGAATGGAGCGTTATCTTCAGCTTTGTGCGAAGGATAATATGTTTGTAGCAGACTGTACAACCCCGGCGAATATGTTTCATTTGTTGCGCAGACAATTGAAGATAGGTTATCGAAAACCACTAATTGTATTCACACCAAAAAGTTTGTTGCGTCATCCAAGAGTGCTCTCTACTAAGGAAGAGTTTGCCAATGGTAGTTTTCAAATGGTCATAGATGATGAGGCCGCAAAAAAGAAAAAAGCGAATATTAAATCGTTGGTTTTTGTAACAGGTAAATTTTACTACGATCTTCTAGAAAGAAAAGAAGAAGATAAAAGAGACGATGTAGCTTTAGTTCGAATAGAACAATTATTTCCGCTTCCAACAGAGATGATGGAGCGTATTATTAAGCAGTATAAAAATGCTGAAGAGATCGTTTGGGCTCAGGAAGAACCTCTTAATATGGGAGCATACTCACATCTTTTATTGCATTTCGAGAAAGCAAAGACCTTTAGAGTTTGTAGTAGAAAGATGTATGCAGCGCCGGCTTCCGGTAGCAGTGTTAGATCAAAACAAAGGCACGCTAAGGTAATAGAAAGTGTTTTTAATAAATTAGAAGAATAAAATTAGCAACTCCTTACAGGAAAATAGAAGTATTATGGCATTAGAAATGAAAGTCCCATCTCCGGGAGAATCCATAACAGAAGTAGAAATAGCACAATGGTTAGTTGAAGACGGCGATTGGGTTGAAAAAGATCAGGCTATCGCCGAGGTGGATAGTGATAAAGCGACCTTAGAGCTTCCGGCAGAAGCCAGTGGTATTATTACGCTTAAAGCTGAAGAAGGTGATGCCGTAGCGGTAGGAGATGTGGTTTGTTTAATAGATACTGAGGCAGAAAAGCCTGGTGGAGGTGATGATACTACGGAAACATATAAGAATCCGGGTGATGAGAAAGGTGAAGGAAATGCCGGTCCGGATCTTGATAAGCAGAGTGCTGAAGCTAAGAATTCCGGAAAAAAGGCTGAAGCCTTAACTCAGACTCCTTCAAAATCCTCGACGCCCAGTCAAGAGCAGGACAAGAAAACATATGCTACCGGCACGCCTTCTCCGGCTGCCAAGAAGATTCTGGATGAGAAAGGAATTGCAAGTACTGCGGTAAAAGGTTCGGGGCGCGATGGACGAATCACGAAATCTGATGCTGAAAACGCGACACCATCCATGGGAACGCCCGGAGCCGGGGGTCGTGGAACCGAGCGAAAGAAATTATCAATGCTACGTAGAAAAGTTGCCGAACGCTTAGTAGCAGCGAAAAATCAAACCGCCATGTTAACTACTTTTAACGAAGTGGATATGGGACCAATTTTCGAATTAAGAAAACAGTATAAGGAACAGTTTAAAGAAAAGCACGGAGTAGGATTAGGTTTTATGTCGTTTTTTACTTTAGCTGTGGTTAGAGCATTAGATCTTTATCCGGATGTGAATTCGATGATCGATGGAGATTACCAGATAAAACATGATTTTAAAGATATTTCAATTGCAGTGTCCGGTCCAAAGGGACTAATGGTACCTGTTATTAGAAATGCGGAAAATTTAACTTTCAGAGGAGTTGAGGCAGAAGTGAAACGTTTAGCAATAAGAGCCAGAGATGGTCAGATCACCGTAGATGAAATGACAGGTGGAACTTTCACCATATCTAATGGAGGGGTTTTTGGAAGTATGCTCTCTACACCAATTATCAATCCGCCGCAGTCGGGTATACTGGGAATGCACAATATAGTTGAGCGTCCTGTTGTTAAGGATGGAGGGATTGCCATTGCGCCGGTAATGTTTGTGGCATTATCTTATGACCATAGGATCATTGACGGAAGAGAATCTGTTGGGTTTTTAGTAGCGGTAAAGGAAGCACTAGAGAATCCTGAAGAATTATTGATGCATAACGACATAAAAAGAGCCCTGGAGCTTTAGTAAATTGAAGAGTATAACAATGAAAAAAGCCCAACATAAGTTGGGCTTTTTTTAGTAGCATGGTTAATTATTAAGTTGTACTTCTTACTTACTACATATATGTTGTGAAATAATTGATTAGATTTAGTAGGACTATTATTATTGCTGCTACTACGAGCACAATTAATATTAACCTACGATTTCTGGATTTGTCTTTAATCAACACATCAGTTTTCATGTTGTAAAAATCTGCAAATTATATTTTTCATGAAATACGTGTTAACACGTAACTTTAATAAAATAAGATAATTATCGCCTTTACATGAGCTGATCCTGATGCTCTTTAGCCCATATGAGTAGGCTATTTGTTTTTGGTTCCAGATTTAGTTTTGTGATAATATTGCTTCGGTGTTTTTCTACTGTTCGATAAGAAATAAAGAGTAGAGACGCAATTTCTTTGTTCGTTTTGTCCTTCGCAATTAATTTAAGAATCTTTTTTTCAGAAGGAGTTAAACCGCTTAGAGATGTGTTTTCAAGCATATTATCCCCAAGTAATTCTTTGATCTTCGGACTAAAATAATGGTTGCCGGTTGTTACCGTTTTAATACAGTTTTCGATTTCCTCTAAAGCAAATTCTTTAAGTATATACCCAAAGATGTTCAAGTCTTGAGCTTTTTGATACAATTCTCTCTCCTTATGAAGAGTGATTAGTACTATCTTGGTCTCAATCCCATTAGATTTACATTTTTTTGCAATTTCCAATCCCGACATATACGGCATTTGAATATCAAGAATAGCAATATCCGGATTTTCTTTGGTAATTAGATTGTACGCTTCCCTACCGTTATTCCCATAACCAATGACATTGTATTTTTTTTCCAGTAAAAAATCGTTGAGTCCTTTTAATAGGAGGGGATGGTCATCTGCGGTAATTATAGAGAGTTCTTTCATTTAACAGGAAATTTATATTCTAAAAACGTTCCGGTTCCCAATTTAGACTGAACCTTCATCTGTCCTTTTAAAAATTTAGTGCGTTCTAATAGTGTTTTTAATCCTAGTGATTTTGAGTCCTGATATTTTTCGGTAAACTCAAACCCTATTCCATTATCAATGATAGAGATATTTACACTATTAGAAAGCTTTCTTACGGAAATTTTACTCGCTTCCGCTTTTGCGTGCTTTATAATATTACTCAAACTTTCTTGAACTATCCTATAAATATTCACTTCTTCTTCCGGAGTAAAGAGATTGTCTATATTATCTATTTCCGAAGAGATAAAAAGCGTTGTGTTTTCGTCAATCTGTGTTACAGTATGTTCAATCGCTTTAGTAATACCAAGTTCTTGAAGCTGAAACGGGTGTAGATCTCGTGAAATGGTACGTACTTCTTCGATCGCGTTATCCACCATCACTTTGGTGTTTTTATCACCTGTAGCAATCAGTTTGTTTTTAATTAGAAGTAATTGTTGACCTAAACCGTCGTGAAGATCTTTAGAAATACGCATGCGTTCTTCTTCCTGGGAGACGATTAATTCCTGACTAAATTTCTCCTGTAGCGTTTTATTGTTCTTTAAATTCTGTCTATTTCTATACAGTAGAATGAGTCCGAAGATCAATACAGTTGCAAGACTCACAAAGAACATTAAATTTTTAAAAGTTTCACTGTCCTTTTCTAACAGCTGAATATTAGTGCTTTTTTCTACTAATTCTTTTTCTTTCTTCTGAATATCAAAGAGCGTTTGATAATACGCCAAGGAATTTGCATTACTCTGATTGTAAAGTGAATCACGAATAGCTCCATAGGCATCTTTGTTCTCAAGACTTTTTTTATAATTACCTGATTTTTTATAAATTTTAGAAAGCAACAGATGTGAAGTCATGATTTCTTCTTCAATTCCCAGACTAATCGCATTTTCTAACTTTCTTTGAGCATAGATAAGGCTTTTCTCCAGATCTCCTGTTGCTTCCAGATACGACGCTTTTGCTTCATTGTAGTTTAATTCGGAATAAATATCTCCTCTTATTTCACCATATTTTGATTCAATTCTATCAAGATATGTCTTTGCTACTTCATAACTGCCTCTGTTGCTGTAATATTCAGATAATTCAGAATTAATAGCGATATATTGCCCCTTACTTGAGGGTAGATCCACTAGATTTTCTTGAGCTTTCTGAAGGGACGCCAATTGAAGTGAATCATTCCCGATCTTTTTGTAATCAAGCGCCTGATTGTAGTATTCGTTTGCTAGATATTTTTCAAGGTTGAGTTCGATTAGTTTTTCTATCAATTCAGTTCGCTCCCTTTTCGCAATTTCGAAAAAACCGTTCTTGCTAAACATTGTGATATTTCCTTGTTGAGCATACAACATGTATTCGTAATCCTTAAGATTTTCGTAGTAGTTATACGCTTTTTTATAGTCTTCTCCTGCTTGAACAAAATTTCCTAAGTTCGAATTGGCTTGTCCTCGAAAAAGATAGGCATCTGCAGCGTGAATAGAATCGCCGGGAGAAAAATTCTCTAAAGCCAATGTATAATCTTCAACCGCCTTTTTGGAATCGATCCTAAAATGTGCACTTCCTCTTTTTAAGTAAAGTCCGCCTAATAGAAAGCTATCACTAATCTTATATTTATGGGCAAGAACACCGTTTATTGTGGTTACCGCTTTTCGTGGATCATCACGACTATTGGTTAACGGATATTGTAGGTTCATTGCCTTTTTGGCAGCGAGTTCTATACTATCCATTTCTTTGGCAAGTTCGATGTATTCAAAGCTATAGTCTATGAAGGTGTCTTTATCATTTCTAAAACTTTTGGATAGCACCGAATCAAGAGCTTCTAATTTAACCTGCTTATTAGAAGTGCTCTTTGCAATAGACTTATAGTATTCGATATCCTGTGCGAAAAGCACAAGAGGTGCGAATAATAAAAAAGTAATGAACAGCGGGAACTTCTTGGTCATTATTAGGTTAAATGTTAGATTTTAAATGTACTAAAAATTAGTTAGAAAGATTATTGTCACCTCTTTATTTGCTTTACATAGAGGCAATTTCGGCCGTAATCAATAACACTGCGCATTTTTTTTAGAAAATCTGCGCCAATTATTCCATGAACCATATCTTCTTCGGCTTGTCGTAATGCCTCATTTACGTGTGATAAATCGAAAAGAACAAAATCCATGTTTTTAATATTCCACTTTCCAATGGCAAAATTATTATTTCTGGCCAATTTGGTGTCCATGTTTATTGCGCCTGCACCGGCGGCTTTAATTTCACTTTCTTCACTTTTTAAGGTAAAGTAAGAAACACTAATCATTCCAATACAACTCGTTGAAGCACCGGTATCTAATATAAACTCTCCTCTAATTCCATTGATCTTCGCAGTAAATTTATAGTGACCTGTGGCTAATTTTTTTAATGGAACTCTATAAAACCCCTGGGCTTCCATAAAACTTCGTAAGTTATTCACTCGCTTTTTTTTGTAAAGATAGTAAACAAAATAAGTAGCTTTGCAATCATGTTAACCGATACACATACACATTTATACAGTGAGGCATTTGACAAGGACAGAAAGGAAATGATGAACCGCGCCATTGAGGTTGGCGTTAAAAGATTTTTTGTTCCCGCAATCGACTCAAGCTACACCGAAGCCATGTACGAGCTGGAACGACAGTTTCCGACAGAAGTGTTTTTAATGATGGGACTTCATCCAACTTCTGTAAAAGATGATTATAAGAAGGAAATTGAGCTAGTTAAACAAGCATTCGAGGAAAGATCTTTTTACGCGGTGGGAGAGATTGGAATTGATCTTTATTGGGACACTTCTACGTTAGATATTCAGAAAATTGCCTTTAAAGAGCAGATTCAATTGGCTAAAAAATACAAATTACCCATCGTAATACATTGCCGTGATGCTTTCGATGAAATATTCGATGTATTAGAGACAGAGAAGGACGATGATCTCTTCGGAATTTTCCACTGCTTTACCGGAACATTGGAACAGGCAAAGAAGGCGATCTCATATAACATGAAATTAGGTATAGGGGGAGTAGTCACCTTCAAAAATGGGAAGATCGACACTTTTTTAGATCAAATAGATTTGAAGCATATAGTTTTAGAAACCGATTCTCCATATCTTGCTCCGGTACCCTATCGAGGCAAGAGGAATGAAAGTAGTTATTTACAACTTATTTGCAAAAAATTATCAGAGATCTATAATCTTTCCGAAGAAAAAATAGCAAAGATTACTACAGAAAATTCGAAAGACGTATTCGGGGTTTAAAATGGAATAAACAAAAGCATTAAATGGGGAATTCAAAATCAAATATTCTTTTAATCTATACAGGTGGAACCATTGGGATGATAAAAGATTTCGAAACAGGAGCACTTCGAAATTTTAATTTCAATGACCTATTAAAATATATACCCGAATTAAAGCTATTGGACTGTAATATTGCAACCACGAGTTTTAGTGATCCCATAGATAGTTCGAATATGAATGCCTCTTATTGGGTAGATATTGCCACAATAATAGAGGAAAATTATGAACAATACGACGGTTTTGTTGTGTTGCATGGGAGTGATACCATGTCTTATACTGCGTCTGCGTTAAGTTTTATGCTCGAGAATTTAAGCAAACCGATAATTTTTACGGGATCTCAACTCCCCATTGGAGATTTAAGAACAGATGCAAAAGAGAATTTAATCACGTCCATTCAGATCGCGGCATTACAAGAAAAGAATCACTCTAAAATTGCCGAGGTTTGTTTGTATTTTGAGTATAAGTTATATAGAGCAAATAGAACTACAAAGATAAACGCTGAGCATTTTGAAGCTTTTGCTTCCCTGAACTATCCTGCCTTAGCAGAGAGTGGGGTGCATCTGGTTGTAAATAATGAAGCGCTGTATGTACCCAACAGACGAAAAAAATTAAAGGTTCATAAAAAGATGGAATCAAATATTTTACTGGTTAAGATGTTTCCGGGAATGGATGAAACGACCTTAAATTATTTGTTTGCTTATCCTGAAATTAAGGGGCTAATTCTGGAAACCTATGGCAGTGGAAATGTGACAAATGAAGATTGGTTTATCGCAGCGTTACGGAAACTCATAAAAAACGGAATTCCGGTGATCAATGTTACTCAATGTTCGGGTGGAAGTGTTGCTATGGGGCAGTATGAAACCAGTGTAGAGTTAAAAAAAATGGGCGTTATTTCGGGAAAGGATGCAACTACTGAAGCGGCATTAGCCAAATTAATGTATTTATTGGGTCAGGAAGTATCATTGAATAGTTTTAAAACTATTTTTGAAACTTCTTTACGGGGGGAAATGGTTTAAATTTAAAGCTTGAAATGGTTGTGTCGCATTGCTTTTTTTAGGTTATTTGCGCAAAATTTAGAGAGGTGGCCGAGTGGTCGAAGGCGCACGCCTGGAAAGTGTGTATACGCCAAAAGCGTATCGAGGGTTCGAATCCCTTCCTCTCTGCGAATGAAGTTACGAGCAATAAAATTTATCGAAGCTTGCTTCAGTAAATTTTAGCGCGAGTAACTTATAGGTGCGCAGCACCGCTCTTCATTACCAGCATTTTCTATAGGGATCACCGCGCAGCGGTAATCCCTATTTTTAATTTATCGAAGCTTGCTTCAGTAAATTTTAGCGCGAGTAACTTATAGGTGCGCA
>CAXBES010000018.1:0-55940 GCA_963974915.1 uncultured Ulvibacter sp.
TAATCGAATTGAATCCCGTACCAGACAACGTCTGCGTCGGGATCTTCATCATTTTACGATCCTACCCTGAGATAGAAAAATTTATTTTTCGTAATCGAATTGAATCCCGTACCAGACAACGTCTGCGTCGGGATCTTCATCATTTTGCGATCCTACCCTGAGATAGAAAAATTTATTTTTCGTAATCGAATTGAATCCCGCACCAGACAACGTCTGCGTCGGGATCTTGATCAAATTGCGATCCAACCCTGAGATAGAAAAATTTATTTTTCGTAATCGAATTGAATCCCGCACCAGACAACGTCTGCGTCGGGATCTTGATCAAATTACGATCCAACCCTGAGATAGAAAAATTTGTTTTTCGTAATCGAATTGAATCCCATGATCATATCACGAAATTCCTAATTGTGTTTTTCAAAGATCTGTCACATCGAGTGGCACGCTTAGCGTGGTGTATCGAGATGTGGGCGTTCCCCACTCTTCGCTAGTCCGGTTTACCCGCCGTAGCTCAAGTGGAGGCGGGCTATTCGTTTCAATTCCTCACTCGCAAACTCGTTGCGGGATTTGCACTTCTATCCCTAACGCGACGGCAAAGATACATTAAATACCTATCTTTGCCCGTTTAAATAACCTTCAAAAAGTATTCCAAATGCCTATCACCTTCGCAATCATAAAAGAACGTAAGAATCCGCCGGATCGTCGTGTCGTTTTTTCACCTCAAAAGTGTCAGGAAGTCATACAAAAGTTTTCGGAAGCGAGGATTATCGTGGAAGCTTCAGATGTTCGGATCTTTCCCGATGAAGCCTACCGCGAAGCGGGATTTGAGGTGAAGGAAGATGTTTCGGAAGCAGATGTTATGTTGGGAGTAAAAGAAGTACCTATAGAGGCACTTATTCCGAAAAAAAAATACTTCTTCTTTAGCCATACCATAAAAAAACAACCCTATAACAGAAAATTGCTTCAGGCCATTCTCAATAACAAAATAGAACTCTACGACCATGAAACCATTGTACGGGAAAATGGTGCGCGACTTATTGGATTTGGGCGATACGCCGGATTGGTTGGCGCGTATAACGCATTTAGAGCCCTGGGATTACGAGATAAGTTATTCGAACTTCCAAAAGTAGAACACTTAAGGGATCTCGAAGCCGTTAAAGCAGAGTTAGATAAAATTACGCTGCCACAAGACCTGCGCATTATTCTTTCAGGAACAGGGAAAGTTGCAAAAGGTGCAAAGGAGATTTTAGATCATCTCGAAATTCGCGAAGTACAGGATGACAATTACCTTTCCGAAGAATTTAAAGAACCTGTTTATTGCCTTATCGATGTAACCGAATACAATAAGCGAACCGATGGAAAGCCAATGGATAAGTACGAATTTTATAAAGATCCGTCGGAATATGAGAGTGATTTTATGAAATACGCTAAGGTGAGTGATATGTTTATAGCGGGGCATTTTTATGGGAATGGTGCGCCTTATCTTTTTACCCGCGAAGATGCGAGATCTAACGATTTTAATATTAATCTGGTAGCCGATATTTCCTGTGATGTCGATGGACCGGTGGCTTCCACTTTGAGGGCTTCAACCATAGCCGATCCGTTTTATGGATACGATCCACAATTGGAAAAAGAAACAAGTTTTAATGCTCCGGGTGCTATTACGGTCATGGCGGTAGATAATTTGCCCTGTGAATTACCAAACGATGCCAGCAAAGGTTTTGGAACTATGTTCTTGGAAAATGTAATACCGGCATTTTTTAACGGAGATGAGAACGGTATTTTGGAACGAGCAAGAATGACAACCTATAATGGAGAGCTAACGGAACGATATCGATATTTACAGGACTTTGTCGATGAAAATTGATTATGTAGTAAGAAAATACTTATAAGTAAATAAAAATAGTTGTTTTTTAACGATTATAATTGCTGATTATCGAAAAAATTAAGATAATTCCTACTAAAATTTTGAAACTTAGGTATAAAAGACTAGAATTGTTATAGTTAAATAGTACCTCATGAAAAAACTAGCCCCGTTTTTGGTATTTTTATTCATAGGAATAAGTGCCTCTTCTCAAGTTGGAGTCAATACAACCGAACCAACAAGTACCTTAGATGTTAATGGAACAATCCGTGTTCGCGGAGTAAAAAATTCGAATAGCATTGCTCAACGTATCGTAGGGATCGATGATCAGGGAAACTTTGTTGAAGTAGAGGTTGAAGATAACCTGATCTTAGAAAATAATACAATTAGAGCTGTAGATCGAACCTCGAAAATTGGGGATGTCTTTACTCTCGGCTTGCCTATTATTGATAACTTAGACTTAGTTATTTTACCCGGAGAACCAAACAGAGATAAGCCTGTACTTAGATTATTTAGTCCGCTGGGTGATATGATTCTTACCGGATTGAGACCCGGAACAGATGGACAGATGGTGTATCTATATCCGTCGAGTGGTGATCTAACGATTATTCCAAATAGTATTCTATCTCTCTTTGGAAACCGAATTGAAAGCAATAACAATACTGTTATTCCAAGATATAGTATGGTGCGCCTTATCTACGATGCATCAAGATCTAAGTGGATTATAATGGATAATTAATAATGATCTAAATATCTCATGATATTTAAGTAAAAAAAAGCTCCGTAAGATTTACGGAGCTTTTTTATTTATAGTATTGTTGACAATAAAAGCAGAAATACTCTTATTACCATAGTAGTGTTTCAATTAATATCCACCTATCGGCTTCTTTCCAACTGTCTCGCTCAATGTAACTAGAACGGTAGCGCGTTTCTTCATTGCACCTATCTACATCAATAAATTACAGAATCCAAATGCAATTTGTTTAATAATCATTGGAGTGAGTGTGGGAACAAATGATATGCGAAGATAATTACAGCTAGGTGATGTATATCCAGTGAAATTTAAAGCATCTCTTTCTTTGCTGCATTCATATGTTTTAAAATCGTAGCAATAAACTCTTCATTTTTGTACGGCTTAATGATAAAATCGTTCATTAATGCCGCAGAGTTATCCTCTGTAACCTTCTCCAATTCTACCGCCGTAAGCGCGACTATTGGGATCTCAGAGTCGAACATACGAATTTGTTCGGTGGCTTCAAACCCATTCATCTCGGGCATGTGAATGTCCATTAAAATAAGGTCTAATGTTTCTTCCTTTGCAAATTTTATGGCATCAGGTCCATTTCCGGCAACGATTACCGTTGCTCCGTACATTTTTAAAACCTTAGAAGTTACGATCTGGTTAATTTTATTGTCATCGACCACCAAAATATTCTTGTCGGTAAGAGAAGTTGAGTCAAGTTCTTCAGTGTCATCTTCTTCATAAATAGAATTATCCACTAAAACTTCGTAGTTAATAGAAAACTTCACCGTTGTGCCCCGATCTATTTCACTTTCAATTTCAATTTCTGATCCCTGAACTTCAAGTATTTTCTTAACGATAGGAAGTCCTAATCCGGCACCTCTGTAATCATCACTTATTCCGGTTTGTGTAAACTCGTTAAAAATATGTTTTTGTTTTTCCGAAGAAATTCCTATTCCATTGTCACTAATAGTGAAATTTAAACATACCTGACCATCTACAGTATCTGTTCGGGTCACCCCAATTTCGATAAGACCATTTTGAGTGAATTTTGAGGAATTCCCCACTACATTGATAAGTACCTGAGTTAATTTTACATCGTCCCCAATAAGTAGGGAAGGAACATTGCTCGCCACAGACACCCGATATTCGTTCGGATTTTCGGGATTAATATATTTAGAAGATTGCACCACATTATCGATCAGTTTCCGAACATCGAATTTGGATCGTTTTAGCTTATCTTTTTTAGATGAATCAATATTAGTAAGTTGTAATACATTATTTATTAGCGATAGAAGATAGTTAGCCGAAAATTTTAAGGAGCTGAGGTTTTCTTCAAAGTTCTTTCGCTTCTTGTCTTTCATTAAAATTGAAGAGATTCCTATAATTCCATACATTGGAGTTCGCAATTCATGGGTAATATTGGAGAACAAAATGCTCTTTGCCTTTGCCAATTCCTCACTTCTTTCTTTCGCGGCGAGATATTGCTTGTTCTTGACCCGCAAATCGGCAAGTAACTTTTTTCTTCGCAGGTAAGACCTTAAAAGAAAAATGCCAAAAACCAATAAGATCGCCCCCGCGATCTTCACCCAGAAAATGGTAGTCTCCCTCTTAGTAGTTTCCTTGTTTATTTCATTCTGAAGCGTTTTCGCCTTTAATTCCTGTTCATACTGATTTAACTTAAATCGTGCGGTTACCGATTCTATCGCTTCAATCTTATCGGTTTTATACTTCTCTACCTTTAATTCATCAGCTTTCAGGCTGTATTCGTAGGCAGCGGCATAATTACCTAGAGCGGCTTCTGCTTTTGCGTAATACTCATAACTATCAATTAACGGATCGTTATAATCTACCTGAGTTAAAACTTCGATGCATTTATCTAAGAATGTTTTGGCTTCTCGTGGTCGATCCTTAAGAAGTGCTAATTTTCCGTTGTTAAGATTGGCAACAGCTTTGTAAATAATATTTAAAGAATCATTTATATAGCTATTGGTCTCATTTACATAAAACTCTGCCTTATCAAGATCTTCACGGTTTAAATAGAGTTCGGCAATATTATAATTCAGGATAAATAAATGGATAGGGTCATTTTTTATCTTTGCGATGGGTAGTGTTTCGGTATAAATTCTAATTGCAGGTTCGCTTATCTCCTGCACTGCGTAGAAATTTCCCAGGTCAATTCTGGAAGTAATAATGCTAGAGGTATCTCGTAGTTTTTCGGCTTCCAAGATCGTAGCCGAGAAAATCTGTTTGGCTTTTAAGGTATCTTCAATTTGAAGAAATGCATTTCCAATTAAACTTGAAACAGCAAAAATAGACGCAGTATCCTTTATTTTTCTCGCCTTCTTTAAAGTGTTTTCGCCAACCTCAATGGCAATATCCCAATTGTTTTGATAGAATTGATTTCTTGTTAACCGAACCAAGCTGTCAACCTCCTCCCTGGCCCTTTGCTGGTCAATAAGTTGAGCATCCTCACTTATCTTATCACTTTCGGATTGGGAAAAAGCAGAAATACTTGTCAATAAGCAACATTGCAATAATATTAAGGTGCCGACTTTCAAAGGGTAGTTTTCAGTTAAATCATAAATATAGATAAATTTCTCATATTCCCTGATGCTAATGGGTAACTAATAAAGCTGAAATTCCTTTTCTTTTCTTATATAATGGGTCACCACAGAGGTTGGCGGGATTAGAATTCATTTTTAAATCAGTCGCGACTACTACAGACCAATGTAACTCAACACCCGTAAATGTTAAGAATTTCATAAAAGATTCTCATATTTGTACTGTGATTAGAATTCGCCATTTTTTGATAATTAAACCATTTTATGAATTCTCAAATAGAAAATCATCAAACAGCCTTAGTTACCGGTGCCGCCTCGGGATTAGGATTGGAACTCGCACGACTTTTAGCTCAAGACAAGTATGAACTTATTTTAGTTGATATTGACGAGAATAAATTAGCTCAAACCAAGAGTGACCTTCAGGAGAAATTTGGAATTAAAGTCAGTATTATTGCTCAGGATCTAAGTGAGAGTAATGCTGCAGCCCTGGTTTTTGATGCCATTGGGGGCAAACAAATTGACATACTTGTAAATAATGCGGGTTTCGGGATTTTCGGGACTTTTAGTAATACAGATTGGGAACGGGAATCGCAGATGTTAAACCTTCATATTATCACCACCACGCATTTAACTAAATTGGTGTTAAATGGAATGGTTGATAGAGGCTTCGGAAAGATCTTAAATATGTCATCTCTCGCTGCATTTCAGCCGGGACCACTTATGTCACTTTATTACGCTTCAAAGGCTTATATTCTTTTCTTTTCCGAAGCGATCGCAAACGAGTTAAAGGATACAGGGGTTACGGTTACCGTCTTATGCCCCGGACAAACCAATACGAGTTTTCAGGAGGTTGTTTCAGAAAGTGTCATTTCAGAAGGAAATTGTTCTGAAAACAAGATCAGTTTTAATATGGGTTGCCCTAAAGATGTAGCCAAATATGGCTACGAGGCTATGCAAAAAGGTAAAACCGTTGCTATTCCGGGAACGATCAATAAATTCCTCTCGAAACTACCTCGGTTCGTTTCCCGTAAAACAGCGACAGCAGTGATTCGAAGAATTCAGGAGAAAAATAGATCCTAAATTATGTCTTCTCCAATATAATAGGTTCCTTAGTTTGAAGGGTAATCATTTTATCGAAAAACTCTTTTAAACTGATGTATGCCTCCGGACCAAAACGATGATCGTTTAGCTTTAAAGTAAATCGAAGACCCACTTTACCATTCGTATCGCTATATACTACAGAGCATTCGCCCGAATCCTGAGGTAATTTCATAATTTTACTGCTTGGAAGCTCCTTAACGGTGTATAAATCGTTGAGATCTAAAGACATCATATACGTAAGACTAATAGGGAAGCCAAATTCTACGGGATAATTACGTTCTTCTAACTTAAATGGATTTTCGGAGAAATAGGTTTCCATAAAAAACGGATATAAATAAACTTGATTTGTAACCGATTCGGGCTCAAAAGCAACCTGAAAGTTCTCTTTTAAAGGTTCTTCCAGATCGCTTAAATTCTCAACTTTATAATCGCTAATTGAGAGTCCGATAGCCATTTTCTGCTTGTCTGCCACGTAATCAGATTCACCTTTATTCCCATATTCATTTCTCGTGTTCACGGCAATATACCCGGTACTTACTTCTTGTACCTTTCCCGAGATCACAAAATTTTCGCCCAGACTTAATTGCGAATTGCTGTAGTAAACATTTTTCGTATTCGGTTCTATTGGATGCCAGTAGCTTCCATTTTTAAAGTCCATGACGCGCCCTTTAATATTTAAGGCTCGAAAAGGTATTATTCCAAACGGATTTAATTTATTAGTGGCATCGAGAAGATATTCTGAATCCCCGATCTTCAAAAAACCGATGGCGTAGTTAAAATCTGTGTAAACCGGATACGCCTCTCTAGGTAAGCCGTGTTCTCTGGTTGACAGAAGCATGATCTTTGCATCTAAATTAGCAGCTTCCATTGCGTTTAGCATGGCTAAATTTATTTCAGAATTATTTCCCGACTTTTCTTCAAAGGCTTCTTTTACTCTAATATCACTAAAAATTCGGTAGTACCCGTTCCAGGTGAAATGATCTTGTATAAAATAATACACGGCTTTGGCTCGCTCCAGATCATCTGAAATATTTAAGATGGAAGGAGGAAGTTTATCCTTAAAGTAGTTTTGGTATTTTAACTGCCTTCCCATGTCTTTATCGAAGCGAAAAAATTTATCTACATCATCCCAATCCTTAGCTAAATTAGTGGTATTCCCGTCGAAGGCGATGTGTTTTATAAGCTCAAAATCTACTCTGGATAAGTAGTTTTGGGGAGAGAGCATATATTTTTCCACTTTAAATGCAGGCATGTCTTTCATCATATAAACCGAAACCTCGCAATCTGCCGAAACTTCATATCCGGGAATTGAAAAGCAATGCTTTTTTAGAGATACATCATTGTAATCCAGTTTTTTATTACCAATTAATGAGCGTCTATATACGTAGTTCCCCGGAATCTCAGTCACAAATTCGCTGTACATTACCGGTAACTCACCCTGAAATGACCAACCTCCAAAATCGGCAAAATGACCGGTTTCAATTCTGTAAGTATATTCTAGCACACTGCCATCCTTAATGTTTGGGAATGTGAATTTTTTAATGGTATAATTCTGACCTTCGTCTGCATCAAAAATGTCTTCACTTTTCACATAAGTCTGATGTTTTCCATTATGTGTTATCGCTTTTAAATGTGTGATCTTGTCACTGTTGTTCTTTTCACTGTAATACGGAATCTCGACTACGGCATGATCAAAGTTTTTCGCGTCGATCACCTTGGTTTTTATATGAACTTCTTTAATCAGTTTTACAAAATCTCCAACAAGATCTACATAATATCGTCCTCTTTCGTAAAGCACTACTCCTGAAGCTTCAGGGTCTTTTTGATACGAAGTCATAGATAATTCTTGTTGTGACGGTTTACTGAACTCCGGTGGCGGGATCACTTGTGCAAAACCGGTGACTGAAAGGAGTAGAGAAAATGCTAGAGCTGAGAATAATTTCATGTTTTCTATTTGAATTGGACGCAAAATAGGAAAATATTATTTCTTCTGAAGTGTAAGATCACCTCTTTTTTATTGGGAAGAATTTTACGGAAATGATGATGGTAATGTAGCCAATCGTGTAGGCTACAAGATCCCAAATTGAAAAGGTTGTACCAATAATAATTCTCAAAACACTTGATCTAATTTCTAATACTTCGGTTATTGAAAAATACTGAAGCATCTCCACAAAAAAAGCAAATAACAAGACATATAGTGCAATTTTTTCCGAAGAAATAGAAATAAAAAATTTCAGAAGACAATATAGTAATGGAACCACTAGTACATCTCCAATAAAATAGCGAATAAAGGGATGGAAATGAAAATAGGCGATCGCAATCTCTATGATGAGTAGAATTATGAATAATGTTATGTATTTCATGATTTTGAATTAAAAGTAGGTTCAAGGAAGAGGGAAGCAGGAAGCCTAATGAATTTACCTTTTTAGACTCCCAACTTCCGGTTTCCAACTGCTACTCATTTCCCCAATCTATTTTACGGGAGGCAAACATGATGATTGCGAGAATCGCGAAAAGCCCAATACTGCCTACCAACAATGCATAATTTTCTAATTGTATGATCACATATATAAAGCCGTATAAGGAGGCAAGCGATGTACAAATTAATATTGGAAACTTAAAGCCTTTTAAAATTGCACGGGAGTATATGGTAATTAATCCAAGTACTGCTAATGCGGCGATTCCGTAAGCTTTAAAGAAGTTTGAGTGTTCACTAATTGAAATGAGGAGCGTGTAAAACATGACCAGCGCTAATCCTATCATGACGTATTGGAAGGGGTGAATATAGATCTTACTCACGATTTGAATTAACAAAAAAACCAGCAGCGTTAAACCAATTACCATAAACCCATATTTTGCGGTGCGTTCACTTTTTTGATATTCGTCCACCGGAATAACAAAGTTGGTTCCAAAAGCAAATTCTGATAGGTCGGGCATCGTTCCCAGGAATTGCTGTTGAAACTGTCTGTTTATTTGAAACGCCTGCCAGTTTGCATGAAATCCGTCCTGACTTATAGATTTGGTTTCTTCGATGGGCAACGGACTTCCGTCAAAACTAGGGGAATGCCAATTAGAATCCATTGAAACATTGGTCGCAATTCCCAGCGGAATGTATTTTAAACTTTCGCTACCGTTTATTTTAAGGTTAAAGGAAAAGTTTTGGGGACTATTATTTTCTTCGGAAAAACCCTCAATTGCTCCACTTTCAATAATATTGAGGTAATTTTGATCGTACTTTGGGGTCATCGTAAGAGTTTTATCTCCTAACTGAACGGCGACGCTGTTTCTAATTCCCTTTAGATTAGAAGTTCTAATTTCTACTGCAATTTTGTCCCAGAGAATGTTGGATGGATCAATGCCCTCATGAGTAAAATCTATTGCAGGAAAGTTTCCCGTTATGCTGTGGTCTGCCGTGAATACTACCGATTCGTAAATGGTTCTGTTCCTCTTTAAATATTTGGCATCTGCCTCAATATTGAGTGAATCCGGAAGGAGATAAGCATTTTTAACGATGGTTTCGGTGCTTGTGTGATAAGTTTTCGATTTTTCATCGAACACACTTCTCTCGTTAAATGTTTTATAGGGAATTCTAAGTATCGGACCCATTAACATCACTTCATTACCCCATTTGCTGTTTATTTCACGAACTACTTCGGCTTGCCTGTAAGAGCGTTCTTTAATGAGGCTTTTTACAAATTCTAACGGTACGAGTAGTACTAGTAACAAAAATCCTACGATGAGCATTCTCGCTGTGATCGAGTTGCGTAACCAATTGCTTATTTTACTTCTTTTCTGTTCCATAATTGTGTTGTTTTATTGTTGTACGTATTTGTTTTTTGAAGTTCTTTTATTCTCGTGAGTAGTTTATCTGAAAAAATGCTGCTTCGTAAAGTATTGAAGTTGGTATGGAGCAACGTTTTAAAGTCGTAATGATGAAAGGTGTTGGCTTGTTTGCCAACTTTGAAAGACTCGCGATAGTAGTTGAGATATTCCGGTAGTAAAATGGTGCCTATCAATAATACTCCCACGAGATATGGACTTCTCTTGCCATTGCCAAAGCAAACGTATTGCAGTGCTATTTCATCCTCGACGTTAGTGGAGTACCCGCATAAAACATGGTATGCATCATGGCGCTCTACTTTGGGAAGTAATTCAAAATTATTTATCTGTAAAAAATCACCAAGGCGATAGCCAAAGGAGTTTTTTGGCATATCCAGAAGGTTAGAAGTAGAGATTCCCCAGGGCTTTTTCTTTTTAAACCTGGTGTATTTCTTCTGAGTCCAATTAAATAAAAAGTGGATAAGTTGTTTTCTATATTTCATTTATAAAGTACTTTGAAATTCAAAGTGTATAATTAAAAAAAAGGTTATTTTTTTCGTATTAATTTTTCTAAAGCTTCTATATGCTTTTTAAATTCCATTTTTCCCAAAGGGGTAGCGAGATACTTTGTATTGGGTTTTCGTCCTATAAACGATTTCTCAACGAGAATGTATTCTGCTTGTTCTAAAGCCTTTAGGTGACTTGCCAGATTCCCATCGGTGAGATCTAAAAGTTCTTTTAACCGGTTAAAGTCGGCATCATCGTTAACCATGAGTATCGACATGATCCCAAGTCTTATTCTGTGATCGAATAGTTTGTTTATATTGTCTATTATGCCCACTATGCTCTTTTTTTCTCCTGAAAATACATCAGGCTGCCATAAATCATGTGTAAAACGCCAAAACCAACTAGCCAAAACCAAAACCCGTAACCGGGCAAGGCGGCACAAATGAGTCCGATCACTATTTCGGCATACCCTAAATATTTTACATTTCCGATAGTATATTTTGAAGCATTCACCAATGCCAATCCGTAGAATATAAGCATTAAAGAAGCAGTAAGACCGTAATGCTGACTGGATAGTTTTATAAGAATATATATTCCTCCGGTAACCAGAGGAATAAGGAAGTTTAGCAATAGGCGTTTTGTAGTACTGTCCCAGATCTTCTCATTGTTTTTCTTTGCTTTTCGGGTTGTTAATAAAAATGCCGTGATAACACTCAAAATAGCGATGGAGGCGAGGAGGGCGAGGAGGGCTCTAAAATTCCAACTGTGGAGCGTAAGGTAGCTGCCGGTTTCGGGAAAGATAAAAAAATAGGCAATGATTGCTCCTGTAATGGCATATGCTCCGGCAAATATTCCTGAGAGTCCGCTAAGTGAGATAAACCTTGAGGAACGGTTCATTAAGTTCTTTATCTCACTAATGTCTTTTAGATAATCTTGTTCACTCATTTTAAAGTACTTTGAATTACAAAGTTAATTTTAAATTTTAAATAAAGGCTTGTATTAACAATTTTTTGTGAGGCGATTCAGTAAAAAAGCCATTATGTATTCTTTTCAATGATTATAGTCATATTTTAAGAAGCATTTGATTCAGAAATTTACATTGAATTTAAATATGATAAATTATGAAAAAAAGAACACCTGTTTCAATCATTATGACCAAGAATGTCATCACTCTAAACCATACAGACGATCTCGCTACGGCGGAGCGTCTCTTCAAATCTAAAAATATCCGTCATATTCCGGTAGTGAGCGGGTCGTCTATTATAGGTATGTTGAGTTACACCGATTTACTTCGAATTAGTTTTGCTGATTCTATTGGGCGGGATGATTCTGTAGATACCACAGTTTATAACCTATTTACAATTGAGCAGGTGATGGCTAAGAATTTAGTAAGCGTTCCATCTACGGGCACTATAAAAGAAGTAGCAGAGATACTGGCAAAAAAAGAGTTTCACGCTTTACCGGTGGTAGATGATGGTAAGTTAGTTGGGATCGTAACCACTACAGATTTGATAAATTATCTGTTAGAACAATATTAAAAACAGGAAAAACCCTTTTCAATTACAGGGTTTTTCCTGTTGTCTGGTATGTAATCAATAGGGATATTTACAAAACCTAACTGGCTGGGGAGTTAGTTAGGGATGATTTTTGAAGCTGTTTCGCTAGGAACAGCTTCATTTTTCTTTTGTGATCTAAACAGTCTGTATAACATAAAGCTAAGGTAAAACCCCCTTTAAAAACAGGTAAAACCCTGTTGTTTTATATACCTGATATTTCGCATCTTTACATTGCTTAATTAATTGGGGAGTTAATAAAAGCGAAAATACGAAGGGCTGTTCTTTTTGAACGGCCCTTTTTTTTCTACGTCCCTTTAAATAGGTTTTTTCCTTAATGAGAAACAGTTATAAACCTCTTGTGTGTTAAAGCATTAGTTCGCATCTTTGAATAGCTTAATTAATTGGGGAGTTAATAGAAGCAATTATGAAGGGGGATTGGGCATTTATGTACAATCCTTCTTCCTTTAAAACTAACCAAGTTTTTATTGTTTGAGGGAGCCATAAAAATCCTGTCGATTTATTTTCGACAGGATTTTTATTTATTATTTTAGAACTAATGAATCCGGCAGAACAATATATACTTCAGCAACCAGAACCGGCGCGTTCTATATTATTGCATTTACAGGTTATCATTGTAAGTACGCTGCGGGATGCGATAATGCTTTATAAGTTTAAACTTCCTTTTTACTATGTAAACGGAAAACTGCCTTTTTGTTATTTAAATCATACTAAGGGTTATGTGGATCTGTGCTTTTGGCATGGAGCGCATTTAACTGTTCATACTGAAAAGCTTGTTTCGAAAGGGAGGAAACATATGAAATCGTTACGATACTATATACCAGAAGATGTAGACGAGCAGGTTTTGGTAGATATTCTATCTGAAGCGTATTCGGTTCGAGACAGGAAATACTATAAATGATTTATTGTTTTGCGAATCGCCACCAGATCGGTTAACAATTTTTCCAGATTCTTTAGATCGAGCATATTTGCACCATCACTCTTAGCATTAGCAGGATCGAAATGAGTTTCAATAAAGAGTCCGTCGGCGCCCGTTGCGATTCCGGCTCTTGCAATTGTCGAGATCATTTCAGGTCTTCCTCCGGTTACTCCTACACTCTGATTGGGTTGTTGCAGGCTATGGGTAACATCAAGAACCACCGGCGCATATTGTTTCATGGTAGGAATTCCTCGAAAATCTACGATCATATCCTGATATCCAAACATGGTTCCACGATCTGTAATAAGTACTTGTTCATTATTGCAATCGGTTACCTTTTTTACAGCATGCTGCATACTTTCGGGGCTCATAAACTGCCCTTTTTTTAAATTCACAACTTTTCCAGTATTTGCAGCAGCCACCACAAGATCTGTTTGCCTTACTAGAAAGGCCGGGATTTGAAGGATATCGACATAGTTCGCAGCCATGGCTGCATCACTAACTTCATGGATATCTGTAACTGTAGGTACTTTAAAAGTTTGGGATACTTTTTGAAGTATTTTTAACGCTTTCTCATCACCAATTCCCGTAAAACTGTCTATTCTACTTCTGTTAGCTTTTTTAAAACTCCCTTTAAAAACGAATGGAATTTCCAGTCGGTTAGTGATCGCTACGATCTTTTCGGCGATAACCATAGCCATTTCTTCGCCTTCTATGGCACAGGGACCTGCGAGAAGGAAAAAATTGTTGCTCTCGGTATGTTTAATATTTGGGATTAGATCGAGTTTCATAGCGTAATTTTAAGTCGCAAAGATAATAAAATTACACCTGCTACATACAGTTTTCGGCAGTCCATTTCATTCTTTGACGGAGGTAAAAGTAAACGGTTTCGCAATAACGATTGAGGCAAAATACCCCGCCTGCACCCGTCGACTTAAGTTTGGCAGGCGTGTATTGCCGGAAAGCGTGGCCCAGACCGAATGAAATGAGTGTCTGTGGATTGCCATAAATAATAATGTTAATATAGCCTGTTATTCCATTAATAAACACTACTTTTGCACGCTCGTAATTGGAAACGATGGTTGAAGATTATTTTAGAGTGTAAAATTCTGTTAATTAAAAAGTTATCCGTTGCGACGGAGCATTATTATGAATATTAAAAACATTGCCATTATTGCGCACGTAGACCACGGTAAAACTACCCTGGTTGATAAGATCATGCATCACTGTAGTTTGTTTCGCGAAAATGAACAAACAGGGGAGCTTATTTTAGATAATAATGACCTGGAACGAGAACGTGGAATTACGATTACATCTAAGAATGTTTCTGTAGTTTATAAGGACACTAAAATTAATATTATTGATACTCCCGGTCACGCCGATTTTGGTGGAGAAGTAGAGCGTGTTTTAAACATGGCAGATGGGGTTTTGTTGTTAGTCGATGCTTTTGAAGGACCTATGCCACAAACCCGTTTCGTATTGCAAAAGGCGATCGATCTTGGTTTAAAGCCTTGTGTAGTAGTGAACAAAGTGGATAAGGAAAACTGTACGCCGGACGAGGTGCATGAGTCTGTTTTCGATTTAATGTTCGAATTGGGTGCCGAAGAGTGGCAGCTGGATTTTCCAACGGTTTACGGGTCTGCTAAGAATAACTGGATGAGCGATGATTGGAAAAATGAGACCGATACTATTGAGCCTTTATTAGATATGGTACTGGAGCATATTCCTTCTCCTAAAATTGAAGAGGGAAGTACACAAATGCTGATTACTTCGTTAGACTTCTCATCATTTACGGGACGTATCGCTATTGGTCGTTTACAACGTGGTGAACTGAAGAACAACATGCAGGTTAGTTTGGTAAAACGCGATGGGACAATTCAGAAAACCAGAATAAAAGAATTACATACGTTCGAAGGTTTAGGAAGAATAAAAGTAGATTCGGTTCAAGCCGGAGATATCTGTGCAATTGTAGGTTTAGAAGGTTTCGAGATTGGTGATACAGTTGCTGATATTGAAAATCCCGAAGGTCTTAAAACCATTGCTATTGATGAGCCTACAATGAGTATGTTGTTTACTATTAACGATTCTCCTTTCTTCGGAAAAGATGGTAAATTCGTGACCTCTCGTCATATTAAGGAGCGTTTAGAGCGTGAATTGGAAAAGAATTTAGCGTTACGTGTAGAGCCAACAGATAGTGCCGATAAGTTTATGGTTTTTGGTAGAGGGGTATTACACCTTTCTGTTTTAATTGAAACCATGCGCCGCGAAGGGTACGAATTACAAATTGGTCAGCCGCAAGTTATCATCAAAGTAATTGATGGTGTTAAATGTGAGCCGGTTGAAGAGTTAACCATAGATCTTCCAGAGGAAGTAAGTGGACGTGCTATTGATATGGTAACTTTGAGAAAGGGTGAGATGTTGAGTATGGAAGGAAAAGGCGAACGTATGGTTTGTCGTTTTAACATTCCGTCACGTGGTATTATCGGATTAAGAAATCAGTTACTTACCGCTACAGCCGGAGAGGCGATCATGACGCATCGTTTTCTGGAATACCAACCGTTAAAAGGAGGAATTCCGGAACGTTTAAATGGAAGTTTAGTTTCTATGGAAAACGGATCTGCAATTCCTTATTCAATTGATAAATTGCAGGATCGCGGACGTTTCTTTGTTAATCCGAATGAGGATATCTACGAGGGACAAGTAATTGGCGAGAATTCACGTCAGGATGATATGGTAGTGAATATTACCAAGACTAAAAAGTTGTCTAACGTACGATCTTCGGGTGCCGATGATAAAGCTCGAATTGTTCCTGCGATAAAGTTCTCATTGGAAGAGGCTTTAGAATATATTCAGAAAGATGAATATGTTGAAGTTACTCCAAATCACTTACGCTTGAGAAAAGTGTTTTTGAAGGAGGTTGACAGAAAGAGAAATAAGTTATAAAATTTAGGAAAATGACAGCTATAAAGCTGTCATTTTTTTTGTTTCTTTGTTACGAAATTGTAATGAAAGCATTAATTACAAGTAAATTATCTATATGAATTTTTTGTATTTCGATCCGGGATTAGGTGCGATGATTGTTCAGGCTGTAGTAGCTGCTGCTGCTGGGGTTTTACTTTTTTCGAAAGGTGTTATGTATAAGGTGAAGTCATTTTTTGGATTGACCAAGGATGAGGATGATACTTACGATTCAATTGATATTGATGAGAAAGACACCGAGGTAAATGACAAAAGAGAGTAATAGCGTACACGAAGCTTCTTTTAGAGATCCTTCGGGTTATATGTTTCACGATGGTGAGACTTTACGAAGGGTAATAAATCCAATATATTTTAGTCAGTATAATAAGTTAAAGGACAGTGGGTTCTTTCAGACTCTAATTGAAAAAGAGTTGTTGATCCCTCATGAGGAAACGTCTGTTTCTGAAGAGAAAATAGTGATCACTCCCGAAGAGATTCCTTTTATTACCAATCCGTATGAGTGGAGTTTTGAGCAGTTTAAGCACGCTGCTTTACACACGTTAAAAATTCAGAAATACGCTCTTTCTAAGGGTTTTATTTTAAAGGATGCCTCTGCTTACAATATCACCTTCCACAAAGGAAAGCCAATTTTTATAGATACGTTATCGTTCGATTTTTACGAAGCGGATACTCCGTGGCGTGCTTACAAACAATTTATCACCCATTTTTTTGGTCCGTTGGTCTTAGCAAAATACCACGGCACCGATATTTTTAAGATGCTACAATCGCATATTGATGGGCTGCCGGTAAAGCTGATCGCATCACTGCTTCCTAAAAAAACGAAATTGAGTTCTACTTTGTATACCAATATCCATTTATTGGCGAAAATGGAGGCAAAGCACAGCGAAGATTACAAGGCCGAAACAAAAGTTGCAAAGTTGTCTCAGAAGGCACAGAACAATATTCTTACGAGTCTGTTTGATTATATCAGGAAACTTGAGTTGAACGAATCTAGCGAATGGGGAGATTATTATGCAAAAACGAATTATGAGACTGCGGCTTTTGAAGGTAAGAAAAAGTTAATTCGTAGCTGGGTAGAACAGCTAAAGCCGAATCGATTAATTGATGTGGGAGGTAACGACGGTACTTTCGGAAGAACTGTGATCGATTTGGTTCCGCATATGATCGTGACAGATATTGATAGCAATGCAGTAGATCATAATTACCATCAGGTTCAGAAGAATAAAGAGAAAAATATGCTTCCTTTTGTGTGCGATGTGTTACAACCTGCACCGGGCATTGGTTTTAATAATACCGAACGATCTTCGCTTATTAAGCGTTTACAGGAATACGCTCCTGATGTTACGATGGCATTGGCTCTTATTCATCATATAACCCTTTCGGGAAATGTTCCATTTGTGAAATCGGCTGCATTCTTTGCTAAATTTTCGAAGCATTTGATCATAGAATTTCCGAAACGGGAAGACTCATGGGTCGAATCTCTACTGGTTAGAAAAAGAGAGTTTATAAATCATTTCGATTTTTATAATGAAAAAGAATTCGAGGAAGGGTATTCGCAATATTTCGAATTAGTAAAGCGGGAAGAAGTAGCCGGAACCCAACGGATTTTATACTTGTTTAAAGTTAAAGGATATGAGGCTATTTGAAAAGCTGAAGATCTTTAAAAGCTTTCTTACTAATAATAAAGAATACCCAATCGTAGCTGCAATTGCAGCCGGGTTGTACCCTTTCTTTTTCTATTATTCTAATAACTACGCCCTGGTAAATTCCCGGGAACATTTGATGTATTTCGTGTTCTCATTTTTATTAGTTCCAATTTTAGGGTTTGTTTTGGGTTACAGACTGTTCTCAATCCGTACCTTATTGCCATATAGGAAGTATGTATTACCATTTCTTAATTTTTCCGTCTTCTTATTCCTTTTAGCAATTTGTCATTTTGCCAGAATTCATACGAAAGCGAGTATTTTAGCTTTAGTTTTAGCAGCTTTAGGTGCCTATTTTTTACATAACTATATAAAGAGAATAATTATACTTCAGTTTATCCTGGCAGCTATTGGAGGAGTAATGGTCGCGGGCAATATTTATAGTGAGCTTACTTATTCTGAAAGTTGGGTGCAACAACCCGACGATATAGAAGATGTAATTTTTAAGCAAAAACCGAATGTTTATTTCATTCAACCCGATGGCTATGTAAATTTTTCAGAATTGAGTCAGGGCTATTACAAATTTGAAAATTCGGGATTTGAAGCGTATTTGAATAAGGAGGGGTTTAAGAATTACGACGATTTCAGAAGTAATTATGCTTCTACTTTATCTTCAAATAGTTCAATGTTTATGATGAAACATCACTACTATGGCGAAGGTATTTCCATTAATGGTAGTTTTGCAAGTAGAGATATTATTATTTCGAAGAACACGGTACTTGATGTTTTTAAGAGAAATGGGTATCTCACACATTTTCTAACTGAAACACCTTATTTGCTTTTAAGCAGGCCGGAGATAGGTTATCATAAAAGTAATTTTGTCTTAAAAGATGTGCCTTTTATTAGCACAGGATTTCAAAGTGAGAAGCTGGTAACAGATTCGCTACCAAAATATTTGAAAGAGGATAAAAATAAGCCAAAGTTCTTTTTTATTGAAATCTTTAACCCCGGCCATATCCGAAATGCGAAATCTAAATCTCGTGGTGTAGAAGGGGAGCGAGAAGCATGGCTTGACAATATAGAAGTTTCTAATGCAAAATTGGAGAACATTATTGAACAAATAAAAGAGAATGATCCAAATCCGTTAATAGTGATATTGTCTGATCACGGGGGTTATGTGGGATTTGAATACGCGGGAGAGATATATACTAAAACTACGGATGAAAGTAAGATAAAGTCTGTTTTCAGTACCATTTTATCCATACATTGGCCTTATGGTAATGTTCCCGAATACGATGAGCATTTAGAGACATCAGTGAACATATTTAGAGTACTTTTTTCATATTTAAGTAAGAATCAATCTTATATGAAAAACATGCAAGATAACGGAAGTTATCTCGTTATTAAGAAAGGCGCACCACAGGGTGTATATCAATACATTGAGCCGGATGGTTCGGTTGGATTTAAACGCCTAAACTAATATTTTTGCTGAATCGCATGAGCTTAATAAATTCACAATTGGAAGCTATTTATGATAAATAAAAGTGAGAGTGGTTTTTCGAGGTATATAGATCTGGATGGTATGAATCCTGTTCTCTTAGGCACGATCTGCGGAATCTATCCATTCTTATTCTATGTTTCAAATAATTTTTTTGCAAGTAATTCTCTGGAGCACTGGGGCTTTTTTACTTTGGTCTTTATAGGGTTGCCCATATTGCTTTTTACCTTATTGGGCTTTATTATTAGCCGCTTTTCACGTTTACAAGCTTATAAGAAACATCTTTTATTTGTATCCATAATTATAATCACCGGGTTCTTTTTGTCGTATGCCTCGAGTTTACTAATTAAAAAGAAGATACTCCTGGTAGTTCTAATTGTGAGTATTCTTTTATCTATTAAATTAAATGACAGGTATAAAAAATTGTTAGTGTTAATAGTTATTCTATCTGTATTACCTTTCTTAAAGACTTCCTATAAATTATACGAACATCTGTCGCATAAAGAATGGTTAGAGCAACCTGATGATATTGAAAGCGTACAATTTACCAAGACACCCAATGTTTATATGATTCAACCCGACGGATATGTTGGAAGGTCAATGATGGAAGGACCTCTGTATAATTACAAGAGTGATTTGTACGAATATCTGGAAGATGAAGGGTTTAAGGTATACGATGATTTTAGGTCAAATTATCCCGCCAGCCTAAATTCTAACTCCTCGCTATTTGCGATGCGTCAACATCAATTTGGGAGTTCATTAATGCCCGATTTTGAAATGCCCGATGCCCGAGAGGTGATATCCGGAAATAATCCGGTACATTCAATCTTTAAAAAGAACAATTATAAGACCTTCTTTGTCGCGGAAGATGAATATTTTCAACAAAATAAATGTGATCAATTATACGATTATTTCAATATAGATATCGACGATGTAGCTTATTTTAGTAAAGGGGAAAGTGTCACGAGAAAGGTGCTACCCGATGTCAAAGAAGCTTTTGAACACAGAACCGACAAGCCGTCGTTCTTTTTTATAGAAAAGTGTCTGCCCCACCACGTGCATTTTTATGCCGAAGGTGATCGTGTGGCGAAAGAGCGAATAGAGTATCTGGAAAAAATAGAAGAAGTAAATATTTGGTTAAAAGAAACAATTGATTTTATCACATCACAAGATCCCGATGGAATTATTATTGTACTCGCCGATCATGGAGGTTGGGTAGGAATGAATAATTATAAGGAAATGTTTAGTACCAAATCTCCGGAGCATATCAATTCTATTTATTCAAACCTTGCGGCCATAAAGTGGAATGGCTTTAATGAGGAAGGATATGATGAAAAACTTAGAACCAACGTTAATATGTTTAGGGTTCTGTTTGCTGCCTTAAGTGAAAACAAAAGCTATTTAAATTTTATGGAAGACAATTCGAGTTATAATTTACACTTGGAGAAATCGTTTTTCAACGGAGTGAGCAAAGTTATGGATGATAGTGGGGAAGTGATTTACGAAAAGCAATAAACATATAATTAAACCAATAAATTCAGGAAATATCTACCTAGTTAAAAAATATAGCGCTGATCAGAAAGATACATGGAATCAGTTCGTGCTTCGAGCAAAGAACGCAACTTTTTTGTTTCATAGAGATTTTATGGACTATCATAGCGACCGTTTTCAGGACGCCAGTCTTATGATTTATAAGTCGGAAAAGTTAGTTGCTGTTATGCCATTAAATGATTCCAACGGAGAATTATATTCACACCAAGGATTGTCTTACGGAGGTTTGCTGCTTAGTAAAAAGTCGAAGTTTAAAGAGGTATTGAGTATTAAGAGAGAATTACTTGTATATTTAACTTCGGAAGGATTTGTTAAGTTGCATTTAAAAGTAATGCCGAAGATTTATCACCTGGCGCCTGCAGATGAGATGGATTATTTGTTATTTCTGCTGAAGGCAAATAGAACCAGAGTTGATCTTTCAAGCACCATCGATCTTCAGGATCCTATCAAAATACAATCTAATAGGATTGAAGGAGTAAAAAAGGCACAAAAGTTAGGATTAAAAATAGTTCAGGAAAGTACGTTCACTTCTTTTTGGAATGAAATTTTAATCCCTAATCTCGCATTGCAACATCAGGCGAAACCGGTTCATAGTTTGATCGAAATAGAGTATTTGCATTCAAAGTTTCCGGAGCAAATTCAACAATTCAATGTGTACGATGGTGATAAGATCGTTGCAGGAGCAACCCTTTTTATTTCTAATCATCTGGTTCATGTACAGTATATTTCGGCAAACTCAGACAAACAGCGACTGGGGAGTCTTGATTTTCTATTCTATGAACTTATTACCGATAAGTTTAAGGATAAGAAATATTTCGATTTTGGAATTTCTAATGAAAACCAAGGTGAGAATTTAAATGAGGGCTTACTGTATTGGAAAGAAAGTTTTGGTGCCAGAGCAATATCACACGAATTTTATACCATAGACACTAATAATTTCAAAAATTTAGACTCGGTTTTTATATGATCCCATTCTTAGATTTACATAGAATTAATAAAGGCTATGAGTCCCAGTTTACTGCAGTGTTTAAAGAGTTCTTAGATTCTGGTCATTATATTTTAGGAGATAAGTTAAGTAAATTTGAATCAGAATTTGCCGAATATTGCGATGTTGATCATTGTATTGGGGTGGCTAATGGTTTAGATGCCTTAAAACTTATCCTTGTGGCATATAAAGTGTTGGGTAAGATAAATGTTGGAGATGAGGTTTTGGTGGCGTCAAATACGTTTATTGCTACAGTTTTGGCTATACAACAGGCAGGAATGGTGCCCGTTTTGGTTGAAGTAGAAGAAAATGACTACAATTTTAATAAAGAAGCCTTAGCTGAGGCAATTACTCCAAGATCCAGAGCAATTATGCCGGTTCATCTTTACGGTCAATTGGCACCTATGGAAATGATCCAATCCCTGGCAGAGAAGCACGGGTTGTTAGTGATCGAAGATGCCGCGCAGGCACATGGCGCCATAAATGATAAAGGTGTAAGAGCCGGAAATATTGGTGATGCCGCGGCCTTTAGTTTTTATCCGGCAAAAAATTTGGGTGCCCTTGGTGATGGAGGGGCAGTAACAACTAATGATCCTGAAGTAGCTTTGATCGTTAAAAAGCTTCGTAATTACGGTACTTCATCAAAGTATATTAATGAATATAGTGGATTTAATTCTCGCTTAGATGAAATTCAAGCAGCCATTCTTAGTATAAAACTAAAAAATTTGGATGCAGATAATAGGAGAAGACAGGTAATTGCCAAAAGATATACTTCAGAAATAACAAATGAAAAGATTTCACTTCCTCGATATCATAATGAAGGAGCGCATGTTTATCATCTGTTTGTAATAAGAGTTGAAAACAGAGATCATTTTATGGAATATTTAAAACAGCAACAAATAGATTGCCTAATTCATTATCCTATTGCGCCTCATAAACAACAGGCACTGTCAAATTTGAGTTATTTAAGTTTTCCGGTATGCGAAAAGTTACATACACAAGTGGTAAGCATTCCCATTAGCCCGGTTATGGATGATTTTCAGGTAGATAAGGTGATAACAACAATCAATGCATATTAATTGAAAATACCACATTTTATAAAGGGCAATTTATTGTTAAAGATCACTTCCTTAAATTCGGGAGTAATCGTTGTTCGACTGCTGGTAGCATTTTTTATTCAACGTGAGTTAACCGATATTGTAGGTAAAGGGGGTTACGCTAAAATTGGTTCTCTTCGAAATTTGCTCGCGCAATTAACTTCGTTAACATCTTTAGGTATATTCAATGGAGTAGTTAAATATGTTGCCGAGTACAAAGAAGATAAAGAACAATTACAGCGACTTTTTTCTACGGCATTTGTTTTTACGATTGCGGGAAGTCTCATCGCGTTTCTCATTTTATTCTTCGGAGCTGAACGGTTAAGTATTTATTACTTTACTTCTGCAGAGTATACCTATATTATAAAACTCCTTGCGGTTGTAGTTCCGTTTATAAGTATACAACGAGTTTTTAACGGAGTTGTCAACGGTTTGTCCAAGTATAAGAGTTTTGCAAAGATCGAATTGATAGCTTACCTCCTAATTGCAGCTACAACACTTAGTTTACTATATTATGATAATTTGGATGGCGCTTTAATGGCAATTGCTATTTCGCCGATGATCCAAGTTGTTGTACTCCTGTACATTTTTATTAAAGTGTTAAGGGATTACGTGCAGTTTTCAAAATTGCAATTTAAAGTGCCAATGGCGAAGAGCTTACTGGCTTTTACGTTTATGTCCTTCGTTTCTACCGTTCTTTTAAACCAAATTGAAATCGAAATTCGTAACTTTATTACAGATAAGGTAAGTCTAGACGATGCAGGGATTTGGACCGGGATGACCACGCTGTCTAAGAACTATATGGTCTTTTCGGGTGCAATTTTTAGTCTGTATGTTATTCCGAAGTTTGCGAGTATAAAGACAGAAAGAGGTTTCAAAAAGGAATTGCTTTTTATTTACAAGACTCTCTTGCCAATATTCGCCCTTGGAATGTTAGTGATTTATTTATGTAGGGGCTTATTTATAAAGTATGTCTTTATCGATTTCGATGAAATGGCACCGCTCTTTAAATGGCAACTTTTAGGAGATTTTGTTCGGTTGGCTTCTGTAGTTCTTGCGCATCAATTTCTAGCTAAGAAAATGGTTAAGAGTTTTATTTTTTCTGAAATTCTTTCACTTCTCCTATTTTACTTATTTGCAAATTATCTGGTGGATATTTATGGAGTGGAAGGTGTTGTTATAGGGCATTTTCTTAGATATATAATTTATTTCGTAGTGGTGTTTTTCCTGGTTATTAGATATTTCAGAAAGGAAAAAAGAAGAAAACAAACTGAGTTGGATAATGATATTCCGTAACCGGATCGATTAATCTCATATAAAGCAAATAATCTTTTATATTTACTAAAATTTATTTTTTTGAAGCGTATACGTCTTATAGATATTCCTAAAATTAGTGATCCGGATGGTCGTGGTAATCTATCTGTGGTAGAGAAGGATATTTTGCCATTCTCCATAAAAAGAGTTTATTATTTATACGATGTCCCAAGTGATTCGACCAGAGGAGGACATGCTCATAAAGAACTCCAACAATTTTTAATTCCATTAAGCGGAAGCTTCGATGTTGTCGTTGATGATGGTCACCGGCGAAAAACGATAACCTTGAATAGACCATATAAAGGTCTTTTTATACCCAATGGGATATGGCGGGAGTTAGAGAATTTTTCTGCGGGGGCAGTATGTTTATCGCTTGTAAGTGCCGAATACAGTGAAGAAGATTATATAAGGGAGTACGCCGATTTTAAAAAGTACATTGAAAATAATTAGTTCGCGGAGTATGTTCTCACATATTTTTCGGCAATTTTTTGATAATGATGTTCTCTTTCAATAAAGGCTCTTGCATTTTCTCCAATTTCTTTAATTTTTTGTGGATTCTCAATTAGCCAGCTTAATTTATTAACTATCTGCCTTACATCCGGTAAAGCATTAATACAAACCTCATCTTCCGTTAAACCATAGTGCTCGAGAAATTCCTTCTCGGCTCCCGTGAAAACTACCTTTCCCTTTGCCATCGCTTCTAAAGCATTGTATCCTTGATCATAGGCATAAACCTGATCTAATATTATCGATGCACTGTCGTAGCTTTTAATATATTCTTTGTACGGAACATTCTCTACTACTATAATTTCTACTTGATCTGTATATTTTTCTTTTATTTCTGAAAGTGCCATTTCAAAAATAGGAATTCCTTTTTTGTGATATGTTCCTCGATTGATACCTAAGAAAATTGTGGTTTTACTTCCAATTTTTATGGGGTTGAAAGGAATATTATCGCAATTTATTGGGTTGGGAATTAATCCGAGAAACTGTGGGTGTTTTTCTAAAGGCAAAACGTAGTCGAAATCTGAAGCGATAACTCCTTCTATATTCTGAAATACCAGATCATGGGTTTTTTTGTGGTTTTTATTGGTGTAATCAAGTATATATTGATACTGATCTTTCAGGGAAGGGTCTTCCAAATACGGATTCATCATTGAGTATCGGAATTTCTTCTGAAGCATAAATTCTACACTTATGATATCTATTCCGCAGGATAGGAGAAATATTTTCGAGTTTCGATCAAACAATTTTTTGAGTAAGAACCTTTCGAATGCCGGGGTCGTTTTAATTGGTTTTTCATTTATTAATTGTACGACGTCGTATCCTTTGAGTTTATTTAAAAGTAAGTAAAAACGTATACCTTTTTCTATTGTGGCCAGATCGAAATTAAAGATCTTATAGAGTCCCTTTCTAAACCAATTTATAACAGAATTATTTACAAACCGGGGTCTAATTGAAAAATCGACTGGAAAGTTCTTAAAGCCGTCACCATCTCCAACAATGTCTACCTCATATCCCAGGGATTTGAGTCCTTCCTTTAAAGTATTGTGAAGTCGGCTGTACTCACCTACCAGTAATATCTTCATAAATAATTATATTTGGCACCAAGTTATATATTATACCATGATAAAACAACCTTCTTACAAAATTGCATTGGTAGGGGAGATGCTAAGTAGAGGTGGGGCCGAGAGAGTGCAAGCAAGGTTATCTGTTTTTTTTGAAGAACAAGGGATAGAAGTACATCATATAATAGTTCAGGATGAAGTTACCTACGACTACGGTGGTACATTGTTTAACATGGGAAAATTGAAAAACGCATCAAATTCGGTTTACAATAGATTCTCACGCTTCAGAGCTCTTAAAAAATACCTTAAACAACATCAATTTGACTATATCATTGATTTTAGAGTGAAAAATAAATTCCTTCAGGAGTATCTCATTGCCAATTATATTTATACAACTCCATATATTATGAGTATTCGGAGTTTCAATACCCATTATTACTTTCCGAAGAACAATTTTTTCGCTTCCAGAATATATAAGAAAGCATATGGCTTGGTAACCGTATCTAAAGCTTTAGAAGATAAGATCGCCCAAGAATATAGATATTCGAGACTAAAGACCATCTACAACCCAATTGATATCGAGGAAATTAAACTAAAGACAGCAAGTGCTTCACCCTTAGAATTTAAGTATTTTCTAGGCATTGGAAGAATGCAGGATAACATAAAGCAATTTGATCACCTCATAATGGCATTTAAAAATTCACTATCAATTCAGCGAGGTTTTAAACTCGTTTTAATTGGGGAGGGAGATCATAAACAAGCTCTAATTGATCTCGTTTCACAGGAAGGAATTGAAGCTTCTGTTCGTTTTATCTCCTATCAGGAAAATCCGTTCCCATATCTTGCTTCTGCTTTTGCGACTGTACTTACTAGCAAAAATGAAGGTTTTCCTAATGTGCTTATTGAAAGCCTTGCTTCGGGAACTCCGGTTATTGCATACGACTGTAAATCGGGACCAAGCGAAATTATTGAGCAGCGTAAAAATGGATTGTTGGTGGAAGACCAGAATAGGGATGAAATAAGTAAGGCGATGGATCTGCTAATAGATAATGCAAGTTTATATAGTTCTCTTAAAGAAAATGCTAAGCCCAGTATTGCACGTTTTCAAATTGAGGATATAGGAATAGAATGGTTAAAGTATTTAAATATTCTATAAAGTTAAATGTAGAGGTGATCTCCTAAAAATTACCTAATAGCCAATTATGCTGTAAGCGCCTATCATAAGTTGGAGAAAGATGTATGGCCTCTGCCTCTAATCAATACTAATAACTATTAATCTCTATCCCTTTTCTTTGAAGAAAAAATCGAAGATCTGTTACTTTTTTTAGCAAAACCCGGGGAAGTCTTATTAAAATTCGTTGCTTCCATGTTAGGTTATTAAAATCTATATTATCCGCGAGTTGGTTGTAGGTTTCCATGTCGTTAGACAACTTAAATAGTTTCGCCTTAATATATCTTTGAAAGTCTAAATACCTTTTAACATCTTTTCGACCCGCATACAGATCTTCGTAATGGTCGTAGTTAGGGATTCGTTTACCTTTGATGCTTGTTTGCGTGATTTGATTTTCGGAAGCCATCGTATAGATTACCTGGGGTTCATTGTAATACGCCATTTTGTAATTAGCATTCGCCCGGATATTAAAATCCACATCTTCGCTGTAGGTAATGGTCTCATCATAATTTCCTATCTCTTCAAAAACAGAGCGCTTAACGGCTAATCCGGAAGGAATATAGGTGGTTTGAGTAAGATTATCTTTAAAAAAATTAGAGACAATACCGTGGTTATTTCCGTTAGTAATTCCAAATTCATGAGAAATTCGTTTCCCGTTTTTCAGAAGAACTTCATAATTTGTGGCAAAAAGTGACGCATCACTGTAAGTAGTAATTAAGAAATCTATTTTATCCAGGAATTCAGGTTTCCAAATATCATCTGCGTCTAAAAACGCAAGATATTCGCATGTACTGTTGGCTATTCCGGTATTTCTCGAAGCAGAAAGTCCCTTGTTCTTTTCATGTTCCAGAATCTTGATTCGTGGATCTTTGATGGTTTTGGCAATTTCTAAGCTATTATCTGTGGAGCAATCATTTACGATAATTAATTCAAAATTGGAATATTCTTGTGTGAGCACACTTTCTATTGTTCGGGCAATATAGTTCTCCTTATTATACAATGGAATAATGACCGAGAATCTAGGCATTTTTCTGAGATTTTAATTCTGAATAATAGTGAAGCCGATATAGGTCGAATAACAACAAGGATGGATTTTTTGAATTTAGGTTGCGTAAAATCCTTTTGTTAAACTGCTTTGCGATCGTTATAAATGTTCTCAACAAGCCAAATTTCTTTAATTTTATGTATGCCTTCTGAAGCGGTCTTCGGTTATTTTCAATTAATCCTTCCTGTTCCAAATCCACCGTGGTCTTTACTGCCTCTTTTGCTTTTTTTATAAATGTAACTGAATTTTCGAGGCCCAAGTGAAACACGGGATTATCCAGATGAACTACTTTTGCATTTTTCTTCTCTAGAAGTTGTTTAAAAAGGTTATCTAAACCATACTTGTTAAACTTTAGTTGCTCATTGATCTCCAGAAATAATGCTTTCTTTATTAAAAAGGCACCCGAATTAATGGTTTGATATGGATCGTTTTTTCTTTCTGATACACTCAGCGTTTCCCGCGCCTTTCCGTACTTCCACCTTAAAGTTTCACTCGTTGGTGGCGCCTCAGGTTTATAAGCGATACCCCCAAACTGAATATCCCATTCTTGGTCATGATATTGAAACCTTTGAATAAAATCCGGGTATTTCGGAATTACATCGGCATCCAAAAATAATAAGTTATCAAATCTTGCCCTTAATGCTAAATGTTGTCGGGTTGCCGTACGCCCCTGATTTTCAGATTGAACGAGATAGCTGCAATTATCGATATTATTTACTTGTAAATTTTCATCAATAATCTTTTTATCCCGGGAGGCATCGTCCATTACAATTATCTCATAGCTAATTTTATTAGTGCTCGCTTGATGTTGTAGCTCTTTCACTAAAGAAAATACACTATGGTTGTATGTAGGAATCAGGATTGAAAGCATAGTTGAATATCACCGTAAAAGTACATTTTTTAGGGATTAAAATTGATATATTCGGGAAATTGTCATCTTCGTTTGTGAACGATCATCAAATTTGTAAATAGACAAAATTTACTATCTTATCCTTTTTAAAACGTATGCGTAAATTTCTTATCATTAGTATTCTCTTTTTTCTTGGCACTAACTTTTTAACTGCTCAAGATGAGGCCTGGTTTTATCTTAGGGCTAAGGACACCTTATTTGAACCTCGATTTAGTGTACAAAACGATACATTGTATTACGCCGGTACAGATGATCGATTGCGAAATATTCTCAAAAAGTATCAAATTTTAGATTTCAAGAAAACTTATCGCAATGCACGGAAAGAAAACTTAAAAAAAACATTCTTTGTACGTGCTAATGATAAAATGCTAATGACCGATCTGCTCCAGAAAACCGGGGATCTGTTTGTTTTCGGAGAATTGATTTCCGAAGAAGATAAAAAAATATTTGAACCCAACGATTATGGTTTAACAAGTACGATTGGGGATAATTTGGGGGCACAAGTGAATCTGGATTATTTAGATTATATAGGTTTACCGGAGGCTTGGTATTATACTACAGGTTCCCGGGATATTATTGTTGGAATTTCAGACGGAACAATAGATACCATCAATCCGGAGTTTAAAGGAAAGACAAAAATTTATAGAAAATCTTCACTTTCAAAAGGGCATGGATATTCGGTCGCCGAAACAGCAGCTGGCCGGGGGGATAACGCATACGGGATTGCGGGAGTTTGTTACAACTGTAGTATATATGCTACCAGTTATAATAACTACAGCACCTTAGAGCAATTAGTCGAACTTTCTAATGCAGGAGTAAAAGTGATTAATTGTAGCTGGGGACTTAAAACCCGATACGAAACAGCGCAGGAAGCCATTAACGAAATGTTCGAAAATGGGACGATCATCGTATCAACCGGACACAACAAAAAGTTTTCAGATACCAAAGGAAATGTATTGTATTATCCGGGTAGTTACGATAAAGTGATATCAGTTTCTTCGGGAATGCATCGTTATGAAAATTTTGAAGATAACATTTCCAACGCGGAAAGTAAACGAGGGATGTACTATGTGGATAACATAAGAGGTTACGTATCGCAACGGGGCGGATTTAAAGATAATGATACAACCAGAACTCCATTTCTGTATGAAAATAGTATGAAGAATTTAAATCCCGATGTCGATATCTTAGGACCCGCTGTGGGGGTTTTTAGGTTCGGAGAACTAGCTCTTCACGGGGTTGAGGATGTTAGTACAGGCTCACAGACTTCCGGGGTGGTTCCATTAGTAACCGGAACCATTGGATTAATGTTTTCGTTGGCTCCTTGCCTACCAGTAGATGAGGTAGAAAGTATCCTTAAAATGACTTCAACAAATATTGATCATATTGAACCCAATAAACCTTACAAAGGATATTATGGTTCGGGTATGTTGCATACCGGTCGCGCCGTAGAAATGGTATTTCAGATGTTTTCTGAAAATGAGACCGTCATCATAGAGAATCAAGACTTTTCACGATGGGATTTTAAACTCACTTCCTATTCTAAAAAAGTGGTAATGAAGAATCAGAAATTTACAGATAATGCTTCGCTAGACCTTACCTCAAAGAATCAAATAGTTATTGGAGAAAACACAGTTTTAAAGCCTAACGAAACCGGTAGTATTTCTCTAAAGATAGATCCTACTCTAAAACGAAAATGTGATCTACAGTTGAGAGATCCGGGAATTCTCGATGATTAGGGCAAAAAATGAGGCAAAATTACACTGTTTTCTGCACCACCTCAAATATTTGACCATCGTCGCACTTCAATGTTTTAGAAGGATATTTCAGAAGAAGTGCGTAATCATGCGTCGCCATTAAGATAGTATTTCCATTCTTGTTTATTTCCTGCAAAACCTCCATGACTTCAACACTGGTCTGAGGATCCAGGTTTCCCGTAGGTTCATCGGCTAAGATCAATTCGGGGTCGTTTAACAAAGCACGTGCAATAGCCACACGTTGCTGTTCTCCACCGGATAACTGATAAGGGTATTTAAAACTTTTAGTTTTCATCCCCACTTTATCTAAAACTTCGTCGATACGGGTATCCATGGCCGCTTTGTCCTTCCATCCCGTAGCATTTAAAACAAAGAGCAGATTGCCTTTCACCGTCCTGTCGTTTAACAGTTTGAAATCCTGAAATACCACCCCTAATTTTCTTCGTAAAAAAGGAATGTCCTTTTCCTTAAGCGAAGGCAGGTCGTAGCCAACAATATCGCCTTCCCCTTTAGTTAATGGCAGGTCGCCGTAGAGTGTTTTCATAAAACTACTTTTCCCTGTTCCCGTTTTACCAATAAGATATACAAATTCACCTTTTTCAACGGAAAGCGTTACTTCGGAAAGAATTAAATTCTCACGTTGAAAAATACTGGCGTCTTTTAAGAATAGAACGGGTTGGGACATAGAGGTTTTTAATTTTTTATGTACTATTTATTGATCATTCCGAATGCAATGAAAAATTAACTTCATTTCTCGCACAAAAGTATTACAATTTCAATTACTCCTGCAATTTAGAAACTACTTCTTTTAAGGCATCAATCTGTTTTTGCTGTTCAATAGTATATAACGTCAATTCCTCAATTTTTTGTAGCAATAACAAATTCATTTCTTTTAAGGCAAGGCCTTCTTCTTTTAAGGTGGCTGCGGAAGGAATTGAAGGCAGGTGATGATTCTCTTCTAAAAATTTAGCGACTTCGGCGAGAGTAGGCATTTTATAATCTGGATTTAATGCTGAAATTCCTTTAAAATAGGCTTCAAAAACGAAATCCGGAGCCACCGCTCCTTTTAGGTCAACCAGAACCTCTTGTGTATGAATTTTTCCTTTAACTGTTAGTAACTCATCGGGTTTATCGGTTCCAATACCAATCTTTCCGTTTCGTTCACTTAAATTTTGAAAGGGATTGCGTTGCGCAGTTAAAACAAACGAGGTACTAAGAAGGGCGATTAGAAGAATATTTTTCATGTTTTACTTTTTTCAGATCTTGATTATAAAAGTACAGTATTTTTTGAAAGCGTTTTTTTCCGAAGAAAAAACTCTTATCCTCAAAACATAATTATCGAACATTTCTTGCGTTATTATGAAAGTTAGTTGCAAGAGACAACAGGTTGGAAGGCAATGGCATTAAAAACAATAACTTAGCATATCGTAGCAGAAATTGTTTATTTAAATGTTAAAAATTTCCTGCTTCAACCTTCCTGCTTCTAACACATGATGTATCTTTATACCGTTAAATAAACCCAAACTGAAATGATAAAAAACCTCATATTCGTTTCCCTTTTCCTACTTATCTCATTTACCTCTTTTTCGCAACAAACAGCAAACTTTACGAACGATTTGGTGCAGTACAATCAGGCAATCGAGCTATACAATAACAATCAGTTTCTGGCTGCGCAAAGCTTGTTTTCCAGAATTAAAGAAAATGCAGATCAAGAGACGATCAAGGCAGATTGTGCCTATTATATCGCGAATTGTGCCGTCCGACTCAACCAGCAGGATGCCGATCAACTAATGGAAGATTTTGTGGAAAATTATCCTACCAGCATTAAGCGGAATTCGGCTTTTATAGATGTTGCTAATTACTATTTTGAACAGGGAAAATATTCGTATGCCCGAAAATGGTATGATAAAGTAGATGCATCCAATTTAAGTAGAAGTGAAATGGAACGCTTCAATTTTAACAATGGATATTCATATTTTAAGAGTAAGCGCTACAATGAAGCAAAAAAGTACCTCAATAAAGTAAATGATTCTGAAAAATACGGCTCGCAGGCGAAATACTATCTAGGTTTCATAGCCTACGAAGGCGATGAGTACGAAGAGGCAAATGAGCTTTTTGAAGAAGTAAAAGACGAAGAGCGTTATGCCGAAGGACTATCGTATTATCAAGCCGATATGAATTTTAAACTCGGAAATTTTCAGAAGGCGATCGATATGGGAAAAGAGCAGTACGATGCCTCCAGTCCGGCAGAAAAGAGTCAGTTGTCTAAGATCATAGGGGAGAGCTATTTCAATCTGGAAAAATATTCGGAAGCCATACCGTACTTAAAAGATTATCAGGGTACCCGTGGAAAGTGGAATAACACAGATTATTACCAACTTGGTTATGCGTATTACAAACAGGGCAATTATGAGAATGCCATAGGAGAATTTAATAAGATCGTGGATGGAAGAAATTCGGTAGCGCAGAATGCGTACTATCATCTTGCCGAATCGTATCTAAAACTCGACCAAAAACAACAAGCCTTAAATGCATTTAAGAATGCTTCAGAAATGGATTTTAGTGCAGAAATTCAGGAGGATGCCTGGCTCAATTATGCAAAACTCAGCTATGAAATAGGAAATAGCTATGAGAGCGTTCCGCAGGTATTATTATCATTCGTTGAAAAATACCCGGAGAATCAGAATAATGAGGCTTTAAAGGACCTGTTGATCGATTCGTATATCACTTCCAAAAATTACAAAGCTGCCATGGAATTACTGGAAAATAACAAGTCGTTTCAGAATAAACTGGCGTACCAGAAAGTAGCTTTTTATCGCGGTATCGAATTGTATAATGACGGAAAGTACAGTGAGGCGATTAACTTTTTCGACAAATCTTTAAAAGAGCCCCTGGATGGTACTTTTAAAGCCAGAGCAACTTATTGGAAGGCAGAAAGTGATTTTCAGCTGTCTAATTTTGATGAATCACTTATTGGCTATAAGCAATTTTTACAATTTCCGGAGTCGAAGTCAACTCCCGAAATAAAAAACAGCAGCTACAATTTGGCTTACAATCATTTTAAATTGAAAAATTACCCGGAAGCGATCACGTATTTTAAAGAATATACTTCTTCTACAAATGCGGAAGCCGCCAGAAAGAAGGACGCATTTTTACGACTGGGGGATAGTTACTTCGTGACCAGTCAGTATTGGCCGGCTATGGAAAACTACAATGCAGCTATCGATTTGGGGACTTCAGATAACGATTATGCGCAATTTCAGAAGGCGATTAGTTATGGTTTTGTAGATAGAGCCGAGAAAAAAGTAGAGGAACTTAACACATTTATTAGTAAATACGGCAAGTCGGTGTACCGCGACGACGCACTTTACGAATTAGGAAACACTTATGTTTCACAGAACAATAATTCGGAAGCCTTAAAAACGTATGACAGACTTATTCGTGAGCAACCAAGTAGTAGTTATGTTTCGCGAACACTCTTAAAGAAAGCACTTATTTACGATAATACGGGGAAAAGCGGTGAGGCTTTAAACATATTTAAGCGGGTAGCGAACGATTTTCCATCTACTCCCGAAGCCATGACAGCGGTAACGTCTGCGAAGATCATTTATATAGATCAAGGAAGAGTTGATGAATATGCAAAATGGGTTAACACTTTAGACTTTGTACAGGTTGAAGATGCCGAGCTGGACGACGCGACCTATCAGGCTGCAGAGCAACCGTATTTGGAAAATAAGGCGAACCAAGCCATTACTAGATTCGAAGATTATTTAGAACAATTTCCTAATGGAAATCACGCATTGCAGGCTCATTTTTATTTGGGTCAGTTGTATTTTTCTGAAGAAAAAAACGAAATGGCTATTCCGCATTTCGAGTTTGTAGTAGGTAAGGAGCGGAGTGAATTTACTGAGCAGGCATTAGCACGTGTTTCCGAATTATACCTCGGGAAGAAAGATTATCAAAATGCATTACAATATTTGAAACGCCTTGAAGCCGAGGCAGATTTTCCTCAAAACATCATTTTCGCTCAGACCAATAGCATGAAAGCGAGCTACGAATTAAAAAATTATCCTGAAGCTGTGGCTTACGCCGATAAGGTTTTGCAAAATTCTAAAGTTGATAACGCCATTAAGAGTGATGCTCAAATTATCATTGCGCGGGCGGCTATAAAAACAGGAGACGAAGCTAAAGCACAAACGGCATATGCCGAGGTGGCAAAAATAGCAACCGGTCAGTTGGCCGCAGAAGCATTGTATTACGACGCTTATTTCAAGAATAAAGAGGGCAATTATGAAGCCTCTAATATGACTGTACAGAGATTAGCGAAAGACTATTCGGGGTATAAGTTCTATGGCGCAAAAGGGCTCATTTTAATGGCTAAGAATTTTTATAAGTTAGATGATGCGTATCAGGCTACTTATATTCTGGAGAGCGTGATCAATAATTTCAAAGATTATCCGGATCTGGTTCAGGAAGCAAAAACTGAACTCGCCGTCATTAAAAACGCTGAATCCAAGACCAATTCTTCAGTAACAACAGATAATAAGTAGAACCCCAAACCTTTCAGAAATAAAAACCTTACACCTATGCGAACTATCGTATTAAAAAACTTATTTAGATCTACTAAGAATCCACTTGTTCAGGTTAACTTAGTTTTATTAGTGACGCTCTTAACCTCGTTCAATTCACTCGCTCAGGAAGACGATCTGGGGACCGAGGTGGTTAATATCGTAAAACCTTATACTCCAACGATCTCCGACGCTTTTAAAGTAAAAGAAACACCCGTTTTGAACGACTCGGTTACAGCCCACAAAAAGGAAGTGAATTACAGCATATTTTCGGTGCCGGTAGCATCCACTTTCACTCCTGCCAAGGGAAAAGCAGCAACGGTAGAAAAAGCAAAACCAATGAAATTATACGATAATTATGCAACTCTTGGTTTTGGAAATTACACTACTATTCTCGGAGAATTATACAGCAATTTTGAAATTAGCAGAACCGATAACGCCGGTTTCTTTTTTCGCCATAATTCGTCACAAGGGGGCATAGACGGGGTGCGAGTTGACGATAAGTTCTATGATACGAGTCTGGATGCTAACTATAGCAGCAGACAACGTGACGCAACCTATCGCTTAGATGCAGGAGCTGAACATGAGTCGTTTAATTACTACGGATTTAATAGTTTCTTCGATACGGCTTCAGATGAGTTTTTGAATGCTTTCGATATTCAACAAAGTTATTTTAGTGCTTATGTTGGCGGAAGTATGGCCGTTGAGGATTCATATTTTGAAAAGGTTGCGGCCAATATTCGCTATACTGGCGATTCGTACGCTTCCTCAGAGATAGATGTGAAAATACTCCCGGAATTCTCATTTCCCGTATCAGACTTTACTTTAAAAGTGGATGCCGATGTAGAATACTTAAGCGGTAGTTTTGACAGGATGTATTTAGGGAACGAAGGGATTAAGTATAGTTTTCTAAATGCCGGAATTCTACCGTCACTTGTTTATGTGGATAACGATTTTACCGTTTCTCTGGGTGTTGCCGCATTTTTAGGAATGGATACCGAAAACAGCAATACAGACTTCTTTATTTATCCGCGAATCAACGCCTCGTACAGGTTAATAGACGAACTGCTTATTGTTTATGGAGGAACTGAAGGAGACCTGGAAGAAAATACATATTATAATTTCAAAGAATTGAACCCGTTCGTATCACCCTCTTTAATGGTGGTGCCAACCAGTAAATTATATGATGCTTTTGGTGGTTTAAAAGGAAAACTTACCAACTCTATTGGGTATAACGTAAGAGCGTCTTACGCAAATGAAGAAAACAAAGCATTATTTCGTTTAAATAATTATAGCGGGATGCTGGCTAATTCACGAGGCTATGAGCAGGGGAATTCTTTTCAGGTAGTTTACGACGATATAAAAACACTATCCATCTTTGGAGAATTAAAAGTGGAAATGTCTAATACCTTTGCCCTAGGGATAAACGGATCTTTTAACAGCTATAACACTTCTATTGAAGAGGAAGCATGGAATTTACCCGATTTAGAACTTTCGGTGTTCTCGAATTTTAATATTACTGATGAAATCTATGGGGGAGCTTCTGTTTTTTACGTCGGAAAGCGTAAGGATCTATTGGTTGATAATTCTACGTTTATCACAGTTCCCGAACAAACCGAGATCGAATTGGATGGCTATCTCGATCTGAATGTTCATTTGGGATATAGAGTTAGTGACCGACTCTCAATATTTGCTAAAGGAAGTAATTTACTGAGTGATAATTATGAGAAATGGGCAAACTATCCTGTACAGGGAATTCAGGCATTACTTGGTGCGACCTATAAATTTGACTGGTAGGTTTTAATTATTGACACAAAAAATTAGATTAAAAAGCATCTCAAATTTGAGATGCTTTCTCTATTTTTACCGCAATTTTAAAGAAACTAACCATGAATAAATTTATCTTTCTTGTATTCGTTTTAGCAATAATTTCTTGTGCTCCGGAAAAAATTCCGGCCGATCTTCTAGTGAAAAACGCTAAGATATACACAGTAAACGACACCTTCGAAATTGCAAATTCGTTTGTAGTTAAAGATGGAAAGATCTTAGAGATAGGTTTAAAGCCACAGCTTGAATTAAAATACAGGATAGCTGAAACTTTTGATGCCAAGAATCAAACCATTGTACCGGGACTTATTGATGCCCATGCACATTTATACGGTTTAGGCATGGGACTTCAAGATGTTGATCTAGTAGGTACATCAAGCTTTGAGGAAATATTGGAGCGCGTTGTTGCTTTTCAGAAAGAAAAAAACTTAGATTATATTATTGGTCGCGGTTGGGATCAAAATGATTGGGAGGTAAAAGAGTTTCCGACCAAAAAAGAATTGGATTCCCTTTTTCCTGAAACACCGATTTCTTTGACAAGGATTGACGGTCACGCTATGCTGGTTAACACTAAAGCACTAGAAATGGCAGGAATTAATACGGAAACGAAAATGCCCGGGGGAGAAGTAATAGTTAAAGATGGTGAGCTTACAGGAATTTTGATTGATGAACCGATGTCATTAATTTGGCAGACTTTCCCAGAAATAACACTTCAGTTTGCAAAAAACGCACTACTAGATGCCGAGAAAATTTGTTTGGAGTATGGTCTTACTACCATAAATGACGCCGGACTAGATAAAATGGCAATAGAACTGATAGATTCATTACAACAAAATGGCGCAATGAAATTGCGGTTGTATGCGATGGTCTCAAACAGTTCCGACAATTTAGATCATTATCTTGAAAATGGAATCGTAAAAACAGATCGTCTCAATGTACGTTCGGTAAAGGTTTATGCCGATGGTGCGCTGGGATCACGAGGTGCTGCGATGCGCGAACCATATAGTGATCATGCAGGACATTACGGTGCGATGATAACAGATTCGGAACAATTAGAAGCATTAGCACAACGCATCGCAGCAGCAGGCTATCAAATGAATACACACGCCATTGGAGATTCGGCAAATGTTGCGGTTATTAGAGCATATCAAAAAACACTGGAAGGTAAAACCGATGCTCGATGGAAGATTGAACACGCCCAAATCCTTTCACCTTCAGAATATGATAAGTTTTCAAAAAATATTATCCCATCGGTGCAACCTACACATGCTACCAGCGATATGTACTGGGCAGAAGATAGGATAGGTTCAGAAAGAATAAAAGGTGCATATTCGTACAAATCCCTTCTGAAAAATGCCGGGATCATAGCCTTGGGAACCGATTTCCCCGTTGAGCAGGTAAATCCGATGCTCACTTTCTACGCAGCCGTGGCACGAAAGGACTTAGAACAGTTTCCGGAAGGTGGTTTTAGAAAAAGCGAAGGACTAACCCGGGAGGAGACACTAAGAGGAATGACGATTTGGGCTGCATATTCAAATTTTGAAGAGGATGAAAAAGGTAGTATCGAAGTTGGAAAGTTTGCAGATTTTACCGTTCTCGACAGAGATATCATGGAAGTCCCGGAAGACAGTATCCCAAAAACAAAAGTGGTAGCAACGTTTATAAATGGTGAAAAAGTATATTCAAAAGACTAAGTTCAACTCAACAATTTATGTGTGTTGGATTTTCCGAGCGTGGCTGTGGAAATTCTCACAGCAGGCTCCGCAAAGGCCTGGTTAAATTCCGGATGAATAAAATTTTTTGATATTATTTTCCTCCTTTAGCTTGTAAATCTGCTATACACAACGGATCCAATCCCGGAGTTGCGCGTCTGCTTCTTAAAAATTCCAGCAGACTTCTCGTATTGGTCGCTTCAAAATACATGAGACAATCTTCAACGATACAATGCTTTAAGTGCGCCGGATCTTCATGGTCTGTAGGGTGAATATCATCGCTTTGGATATTTACCAAACCAAGAATATGACCAAATTCATGTTGAAGTGTTGTTGATTCCAGATCCGGTAGCAAGCTTGGGTCAGATGAGGTAATATCTTGTAAGGTCTTTTCGTAGATCACTATAGAGGTGTTTCTATACGCTGTTCCTAATGTTACCGAGGTATTTGTATCTCCTTGTGAATTTCCACTTGCAAAATAAATATAGACTGCAATCTCATCTCCTACGGTGTATTTTGTTCGTTCTTCCTCCTCGATTGCTCTAATTTCTTCAATAGTAAAGGGTGCACCGGTTTGATCGTCAATTACCGTTTCAATAATAGAAATACCGGAAGGCTTATTCACTCGCTCATTCAGAAATGTTCTAAACTGATCGAACGCCTGTTGAGAAGGTCTGTAGGCAGGGGAATATACAAATTCAACTGTAAGAGATTTATAAATGTCTGCAGATAAAAGGTCCTCTGCAGAAACACCCAGTGCTTTTAAATTTTCCGCCTTTGGATCATTGCTATTGTCACCTTCATCGTCTTTCTTACAAGCAATTACGACTAGAAATATAAATAAAAGAGGAATGATTTTTGTAAACTGAACTTTCATTAGTATAAATTTGTATTCTTAACAAACATAATCTTTAAATGCGCATTATGAAAATACGAACTCTCTTTTTAACGCTATTTTTATCAATTTGTTACTCCGGTTTTACTCAGGATATTACTTTTCAGCAGAAAATCATTAAATATCTAAAGCTGAATGGCACCGAACAACAATACAATAATGCATACGATGAAATGTTTGTGATGCTCAATCAGCAATTTAGTAACGCAAGTGTCCCTGAAGCCGAATGGAGTTCTTTAAAAACTAATAAAGAAGAGGATATTGCAAAGGTTTTGGGAATGTTGGCATCTGCTTACCGAAAGCACTTTACTGAAAACGAAATTGAAGAAATGAATACATTCTACAGTAGTTATGTTGGTTCCAAATTAGCAAAGCGCGAGGAAAAGATCACAGCCGAAGATAATAAAGAAGTGGTTTATTTCTTTCAGTCGGATGTTGGGAGAAAGATCACAGAAAAGCAGGAAGCCTTAAGTAAGGACATCGTTGAAATATCCGAATTCTGGAGTCGCGATCTTTTTATGGAAAAAATGAATGCTTTAACTGCTAAAGGCTATCAGCCGCAGCACTAAGTTTAGCCAGGTAATCCAGATTTTCGCCTCTAGCTACTATCTCAAAAGTTAAGTTAATGGCTAAACAAAGCTGTTCAAACCTTTGTTCATCGATGTATAGCCAGGGAAAAGGTTCACTTTTTTCACCTTTATATTGCATTGTAAACTCTAATTCGCCATAATAGTGGTCCTGCGGTACCCAAATTCCGCCATTTTCTTCGGAATCATACATGTATTTCAAATCGCTGGAATCAATAAGTATTTGTCCGTTGACCGATAATAATCTTTTTAAATGCGTTAAGTATTCTGAAACGTATTTTAATTTCTGAAATATTCCCGTTCCATTCATTAGTAGTAGAATGGTGTCAAACTTTTCGTTTTTCAGATCTAGTACATTTTGCTCTCGGGCGTCCTTAATTCCTCTAAGTTTGCATACTTCTATCGCACCCGGTGAGAGATCGATCGCCGTAATTTCCAGACCTTTATTTTGAAGATATATAGCATGGCTTCCGGCGCCACAGCCCACATCAAGGACTTTTCCCGTGGCGAGATCGAGGGCTTTTTGTTCTATTGAAGGCATTTCAGAAAAATCTCTAAACAAGTAGGGTAAGGGTAATTCATCTTCCTCGCTAATATTGGTTTCTGTGATGATGTCTTCAGAATAGTTTCCGAAGTAATAATCTAAAAGCGCTTTCCCTAGAATATCCTGCATTTCAATGATTTGATTTAAAGTATCTCGCTATTGTGTTGTACCCGTTTACGAAGCTTAGACTTCCTGATTTTTCCGAAAATGAGTTCAACTTTTTCTTTACTTTTACGGCATGGAAGAAATCCTTCGTAATTTACCGCAAAGAGCCAAAGATACGCATAACGAGAACAAAAAATTCTTTGCTAAGCTTAAGAAAAAGCCTCCCAAACAACTCGATGCTATTATGGCGAATTTGCACGAAGCTGAGTTTGAACGAACAGATTGTCTAAAGTGCGCTAATTGCTGCAAAACTACAGGTCCGTTGTTCACCGATAAAGACGTATCGCGAATTGCGAAACATTTCAGAATGAAGGAGCAACAGTTTATAGAAACCTATTTGCGAATAGACGAGGATAATGACTATGTGTTGCAAAGTGTGCCTTGTACATTTTTAGGACATGATAATTATTGTAGTATCTATGAGGTTCGTCCAAAGGCGTGCAGAGAATTTCCACATACCGACCGAAAGAAATTTCAGCAGATCTCGAATCTTACCTTAAAGAATGTAGCAATTTGTCCGGCGGCTTTCAATATTGTTGAAGAAATGAAGAAGCGGCTGTCTTTGTAGTTTCCGGTTTTAAGTTTTCAAGGTTATATCATCACTCCTCATCAAATACGACTGTCTACTGGGAATAAGACCGCCCAATTACGTTTTAATCGTACAACAAATACTTCTTTCTCTTAACGTTAAATGCGTCCAGATCATTCTGCCAACTTAACCTTATCTCTTGGGCACTAAACCCTTGTTCAATTTGCCGTTGTAGTTTCTTCGTTCCTGCCAGCGTTGTGAAAAAGTTGGTAAAAAAGTCCTTCTTTTTTCCATGGGCATTATAAGCATCGATAAGCCATTCCAGATTAATTTTATTTAGCTTCGGAAAATTACGAAGGTCTTTTCCATTACATAGCTCACCTTTAAATTTGGGATATTTTGCACCTTCGTTAGCCTGAGGCGTAAATTGAAACGGATAACTTTCCGAAGAAAAAGAAGGCGCGCCAAATATTTGAAATTGCATTTCGGTGCCCCGACCCGCACTTACAAAAGTGCCTTCAAAAAAACACAAACTCGGATACAGGTTAATAGCTTGGTCATTGGGAAGGTTTGGTGAAGGCTTTACAGGTAAGGAATATTTCTTGGCATGAGTGTAATTCTCCATTTCTATCACCGTGATCTCACAAGTTATATCATCTTTTAACCATTTCTCACCATTGATCATGTTTGCGTATTCGCCAATGGTCATCCCATGTACCACAGGAATGGGATGCATCCCAACAAAACTTTTGTGTTCCATTTCTAAAATGGGTCCGTCGATATAATGACCATTAGGGTTTGGTCTATCTAAAATTACAAGTGGTATTCCTGCTTCGGCACAGGCTTCCATTACGTAGTGTAAGGTCGAAATATAGGTGTAAAACCTTGCTCCTACATCCTGAATATCGAAAACCATGACCTCTATTCCTTCTAGTTGTTTAGGTGAAGGCTTTTTGTTTTTTCCGTAGAGAGAAATTAAGGGAATCCCCGTTTTAGTGTCCACACCGTCTTTTACCATTTCACCCGCATCTGCAGTTCCACGAAATCCGTGTTCGGGTGCATATACACTTTTAACGGTTATTTTATTGTTGAAAAGGTAATCTACCAAATGTTCATCTTTTGGAATCCTGGTAGAGGTTTTGGTGATCGGTTCGTCGCGAACATCAACAATTCTGGAAGTCTGATTTGCTACAACGCCAACCTTTTTACCTTTTAGAAGTGGAAGATATTCTGAAATTCTGTTAGCACCTACAATTATTTTTTCGGTTTTCAGGTTTACGTTCTCGACCTCTGGACTGTCCAGTTCCATCTTATCGTGAATCACTATCGAATCTGCGTCAGAATCATTTTTATTATTTGAACCACTTCCGCAGGAAAAACAAATGAATACCGCTAAGAAAAATGTATTTTTGAAAAAGGTAAACAGCATAAAAAGACTTGTGAATTTCGAATTTTTCATCGCCCGGCGCATTGTTGCTTCTAAGGAATATAAAAGTAGTATTTCGGCACCAATAATAAAAATTGCGATCACTGCAATTGCTCTGGGTATTATAATGATGTTAATCACCATTGCGACCAGTGCAGGGCTGCAACAAAAGATACGTGAGAAAGTATCTGCTTTTAATGGTGATATTATTATTAGCAACTTCGACACAAATTTCTCTAACGATTCGCAGATCCCCATCTCAAAAAATCAGGAATTCTATCCGGAATTCAATATCGTTGAAGGTGTTCGACATATACAAGTTACTGCTTCTAAAGGGGGAGTTATTCGCACTGCAACAGATTTTGAAGGAATTGTAGTAAAAGGGGTTGGTGATGATTATGATTGGCGTTATTTTTCAGAATTTCTCGTAGAAGGGAAGCTTCCAGCCTATACCGGCGAATTAAACACCAAGATCCTAGTTTCAACTTTTCTTGCAAATCGGCTAGGATTAAACGTAGGGGACAAGGTAGTAACCTATTTCTTTAATGAGGAAAGCTCAAAACCTCCTCGAAATGTGGGTTTCACTGTAGTTGGTCTATATAATAGTAGTTTTCAGCAATTTGATGAGCAATTCATCATCGCCGATATTAGACACATACAACGCCTTAACAAGTGGGAGAAAGACCAAATTGGGTCTTTTGAGATCTTTGTAAATGATTTCAACGATATTCAAAATATTGGTAATGAGGTGTACGAAGCAACTTCCAGCACGCTCGATACTCAAACCATCAGGAATAAATACTATTCTATTTTTGAATGGCTGGATCTGTTCGATTTCAACGTGGCGCTCATCATTGGAATCATGATCCTCGTTGCCGGCATTAATATGATAACCGCACTTTTAGTGTTAATCCTGGAACGAACACAAATGATCGGGATTTTAAAGGCACTTGGCAGCAGTGACTGGAGTGTTCGGAAAGTTTTTTTATACAATGCCATGTACTTAATTGGGGTGGGCCTGTTTTGGGGAAATTTGATAGGTTTAGGACTCCTTTTTATTCAGAAATACTTTAAACTCTTTCCGCTTGACCCGGACACCTATTATGTCACCGAAGCTCCTGTTTATATTGATATCGGTTATATCCTCGCATTAAACGCGGGAACCTTTATTTTGTGTTTATTGATGCTGTTAATACCGTCGTATATCATCTCAAAAATTTCTCCCGTAAAAGCGATTATGTTCGAGTAGTATTATTTTTTGGGCGTACACTAAAATAAATGGTTCACCTCACTTTAGTACATTGCTATACGCTTCAACCTGCCTGCCGGTAGGCAGTTCTCCAAAGCATAATAGTTGTGCGTAACAAACATATATCATACCTTTGCACCGCTTTAAAAATTACAATGGAATACGCAGAAAATATATTAGGTACTATTGGTAATACCCCACTCGTTAAGATCAACAAATTAGCCGAAGAAATTCCCGCATTGGTGTTGGCAAAATACGAAACTTTTAATCCGGGGAACTCGGTTAAAGACCGTATGGCACTTACCATGATCGAAGATGCAGAAGCAGACGGTCGACTAAAACCCGGAGGCACCATCATTGAGGGAACCAGCGGTAATACCGGAATGGGCCTGGCATTGGCAGCCATTGTTAAGGGCTATAAAATGATCTGTGTATTAAGTGACAAACAGAGCAAGGAAAAAATGGATATTCTTCGTGCCGTTGGTAGTGAAGTAGTGGTTTGCCCAACCGATGTTGCCCCCGAAGATCCTCGTTCCTATTATTCTACTTCAAAACGCTTGGCAGAAGAAACACCAAACAGTTGGTATGTGAATCAGTATGACAACCCAAGTAACACAAAAGCACATTACCAAAGCACTGGGCCCGAGATCTGGAAACAAACCGATGGCAAAGTGACACATTTCGTGGTAGGAGTGGGTACAGGCGGAACAATTAGCGGGGTTGGAAAATACTTAAAAGAACAGAACCCAAATATTAAAGTTTGGGGAATAGACACCTATGGCAGCGTTTTTAAAAAATACCATGAAACAGGTATTTTCGATGAGAAAGAGATCTATCCCTATGTTACCGAAGGTATTGGAGAAGATATTCTTCCCGAAAATGTAGACTTTAGTGTTATTGATGGCTTTACCAAGGTAACTGATAAGGATGCGGCGGTATATACTCAATTGCTTTCTAAGAAAGAAGGTATGTTCTTAGGGAACTCTGCGGGAGCAGCAATGAAAGGATTGCTCCAATTAAAAGAGCACTTCACTAAAGACGATTTAGTAGTTGTACTTTTCCACGATCACGGAAGTAGATATGTTGGGAAGATGTACAATGACGACTGGATGCGAAAGATGGGATATATAGACTAATCTTTTCTATCGCTTTACAAACTTGTGGGTCATTCGATTGCCGTTAGATAAGTGAAATTGGACAAAGTAAAGTCCGGAGGCTAAAGAAGACACATCTATTGAGTTAATCGGGCTGTTCTTTTTAGTAAGTATTACTTCACCCGTTAAATCATAGACAACAGCTTCATTAATATCGTCATAATTCTCTGATATTATTCTTAATTCCTTTCCTACCGGATTAGGATATACCTTTATTTCTATTTGCTCGAATTGGTTTGTAGCGAGTACGTAATCGCCATGTACTGCGATATCCCCTTCCGGAGAGGTAATAATAAGCGCTTTGTCGCCATTTGTTTCGTTAATTACCTCATAGGTATAAGTACGCAAACCACCTGTACCAAATAAGATTGTTCCAAGATACTGCCCTTCTAAAACACAATACGGTTCACAATCGCCTAAGGTAACACTGGCGTTATTCACGGTGAATGTCGTAGCATCAATTAAAACCGGAGGTTCGGAGTCGAAAAAACTATTAAAGTAAACGATCGCATTGACTTGAAAGCCTGAAGTGTCTTCAAAAAAACTTATACCCGGGTGATACTGTGGGTTACCGGGGTGTGGCTGCGTAACATTTATTGTTTCGCCGTCGATAACCATATAGTGTAATGTCCAATCGTCCAGGATCTCCTGTTGTGCTGTCGTAAATGCAGAAGTAAACAGCAGTATTAGAAGTACAAGTAAATTTTTCATAGCATATATCATTTAACTAAAGTTAGTAAAAAAAAGTTAAGATTAAATGTATCTCTTTAAAAATAAGATCATTAAGTAAAATTTTTTGTAGATTTAATACCTTCTTTGATGAGACTCCCACATTCTTTACTCTTATGAAAGAAGATTTTTTGCATTATGTGTGGAAGTTTCAGAAGTTTAACAAAAGTGATTTGATCACCACCAGTGGAAGTACACTTAAAGTGATCACTCCCGGATCTCATAACCATAATTCGGGTCCGGATTTCTTTAACTCGAAAATCAGTGTCGCAGGTCAGTTATGGGCGGGAAATGTTGAGGTTCATTTAAAGGCTTCAGATTGGTACGCTCATAATCATCATCACGACCCTGCCTTTGGGAATGTAATTTTACATGTGGTTTGGGAACACGACGCCGATGTTTTCCGAAGTGATAATTCGGTTATTCCTACAGTAGCACTCAAAAGCGTAATTAAGGCCGATACTTTATCGGGTTACTACCATTTGTTTTCAGAAAAAAACAATTGGATCAATTGCGAAAGAAACTTCGCATCTATAGATCGTTTTGCATTGGAAAATTGGTTAGAATGTCTGTTTTTCGAGCGTTTGGAGCGCAAGCAGGAACTTATAATCAATGAACTAAACAGTTTAAAGAATGATTGGGAAGCGCTCCTTTTCAGATTGCTTTGTACGAATTTTGGTGTTAAAGTGAATAGTGACTCTTTTTTGAGTATTTCGCAGTCGATGGATTTTACAATAGTTAAAAAATGCAGCAGGCATAAGTTAGAACTGGAGGCTTTGTTATTAGGGCAAGCAGGAATATTGAGTAAGGAATTAGACGATGATTACTTTAATGATCTCAAATCTCATTATGGTTTTCTTCGTAGGAAATTTAATCTTCATAACGACTCGATTGTCCCGCCGAAGTTTTTCCGATTAAGACCTTCGAGTTTTCCAACGCTCCGTCTATCACAATTGGCGCATTTATATGCCAAGAGGAAAAGACTCTTTTCGGAAATAATTGAATTTAAAGAATTGGCAGACTTTTACGAACTGTTTGATATTTCGGCAAGTGAATATTGGGACACACATTACAATTTCGGTACATCATCAAGGTTTTCTAAAAAGCGTCTTAACAAAAAGTTTATTCATTTAATAATTTTAAACACTGTTATTCCTATAAAGTTTTGTTATGCAAAATACCTGGGGAAAGATTCTATTGAAGAATTGATACATTTGGCGAGAAGTATTCCAAAGGAAGAAAACTCGCTTATTAAAGGATTTAAGGGTATCGGTTTTAGCGCAACTCATGCGATGCACTCGCAAGCGCTAATTCAGTTGAAAACGGAATATTGTGATAAAAACAGATGTTTGCAATGTGGAATCGGGGCTAGGATTTTAAAAGGGTAGAAAGTGGATTCTTCAGTTAAAAATAGTAATTTGCACTCATGCTTAGAACGGTGTATAAAATACGGCATTACCTTGAAAAGCGGGGCTTTTATGTTAGCTCAAGGTTAGCAGACAGATTAGGGATGCGAGCACGAAGCGTGCGTCTGTTTTTTATATACGTTTCCTTTGCTACTATGGGAGTTGGGTTTGCGTTGTATTTAACTTTTGCATTTCTGTTAAAATTGAAGGATTTGGTGTTTACCAAACGAACATCCGTTTTTGATCTATGAGAAGAATATTTCATTCAAAAATATTAGGATCACTTTTCTTACTCGTGTTTGTTTTTTTAGCCGGGGTAGTAGGTTATAGAATGATTTCGGGGTATACCTGGGTTGATGCCCTTTACATGACCGTCATCACAATAACAACCGTTGGTTTCGGTGAAGTTCAGCCCTTGAGCGATACGGAAAAAATATTTACCTCACTTTTTATACTTTCAAGTATATTTATAGTAGGTTATGCTATTTCGGTGATTACCGAATATCTGTTAAACAAGAATAATATTGGAAACTTAAGAGAGAAAAAGGTGCATAAAAAAATTGAATCAATGTCAGATCATGTCGTGGTATGTGGTTATGGCCGAAACGGAAAACAGGCGGTACAGAAATTATTGGCTTATAATAAGTCCTTTGTGATAATTGAAAGAAATGAAGAAATAGTAGAACGTTTTTCTGAAGAGAGAACACCTTTTGTTTTAGGAGATGCCAGCGAAGATGAGGTTTTAATGAAAGCGGGAATTGACAGAGCTACTACTTTAATTTGTACGCTTCCCAGTGATGCCGATAATTTATTTATTGTGCTATCTGCGCGACAAATAAACAAAAACCTCACTATTATTAGTCGGGCTTCAGAAGAAACAAGCTATAAAAAATTAAAACTTGCAGGGGCAAATAATGTAATTATGCCAGACAAGATTGGCGGAGAACATATGGCGTCGCTTGTAGTTGTGCCCGACTTAATCGAATTTCTCGATAATCTCTCAGTTTCGGGCGAAAATGACAGTATGAACGTGGAGCAAATCCCTTTTGAAAAAGTTTGTCCGGATGGTAAGGAACAGGCGATTAGAGAACTCGATCTCCGGAAAAAAACAGGATGCTCAATAATTGGCTACAAAACTGAGAAAGGAGAATATATTGTTAATCCCGAACCTTCTTTAGTTATCAAAAAAAATTCGAAATTAATCTTAATAGGGCGTTCTAATCAAATTGAAAACCTAAAACGTCTTTATCAGGTATAATTACTCGTTAGCAATTATTTCATTAAAAACTTGAAAACACTAGTTTTTTTTAGCATCTTGCTAAGCCGAAAAAAATATTGTCAAACTTAAAAATCCATTATGAAGAGATATCTTCTTTCACTTTTTACATTCCTAACCCCATTTTTAACTTTTGCTCAAGAAATTGAAGAAGTTGGTATAGACCAAAAAATAGACGAGTTTTTTACTCCCATTGCCGATGCAGCTACTAATTTGGTGTTTTTTCCAATTTTTGGAACACCCTTCGTACTAATTCTTCTGGTAGGTAGTGCAGCCTTTTTTACTATTTATTTCGGTTTTCCTAATATCAGATTTTTTGGGAAAGCGATTAATACCGTACGAGGTAAGTATGAAGATATCGAGAAATACGGAGCGAAAGAATTGTACGGAGAAGACGGAATAGCTCAAGGGCAGGACATGACTAAAGTGGACAGTCTTGATAAACATCTGGAAACTGTAGATGAACTGGCTATCGATGGCGATATTGTTGATACAATTAGAGATGAAAGTTCAGATGGAGAGGTATCTCACTTTCAAGCCCTTGCTACTGCTGTTTCAGGAACCGTTGGAAACGGAAATATTGCCGGGGTTGCCTTAGCGATCGCATTAGGGGGACCGGGTGCAACTTTCTGGATGATCGTTTGTGGACTACTAGGGATGTCTACAAAATTCGTTGAATGTACCCTGGGTGTACAATATAGAGATGTTGGTCCCGATGGAACCGTTTATGGTGGTCCCATGTATTACATAAGTAAAGGACTTAAAGACAGAGGTTTTAAAACCATAGGGAAAATTGCGGCTGGTTTATTTGCCGTGTTTTGTATTGGTGGTTCATTTGGTGGTGGAAACGCCGCACAATCTAATCAGGCAACCATCGTATTAAAAGAACTTTTCAATTGGGAAAGTACCGCTGCAGGTGCAATTGTTGGAGTTGTATTAGCAATTGTTGTAGGAATTATTATTATTGGAGGTATTAAAAGAATTGCTCAGGTTACAGAAAAAGTGGTGCCTTTTATGGCGGTCCTTTATATTTTATGCTGTTTGTATATAATTTTTAGTAATTATACTTTTATCGACGATGCAATTGGTCTTATCGTGTCTGAAGCCTTTAATCCTACGGCAATAGGTGTAGGAAGTTTAATTGGTGTGCTTCTCGTTGGTTTTCAAAGAGCAGCATTCTCTAATGAGGCCGGTGCCGGATCTGCATCTATCGCTCACTCGGCAGTAAAAACGAAATATTCTGCTTCCGAAGGATTAGTAGCCTTGTTAGAGCCATTTATCGATACGGTTGTAATTTGTACGATGACAGCCTTAGTAATTATTATATTTAATTTTGGTGGTTTCTTCGAATATGGTGGTGATGGCACAGGAGTAGTACTTATAGACGGATTACCGTACGAAGGAGCAGGAATAACATCGAAGGCTTTCGCAGAGTATATTCCTTACTCGAAAGTATTCTTAACAATAGCGGTTGTGTTATTTGCCGTTTCTACAATGATTTCTTGGTCTTACTACGGACTACAGTCATGGAAATTCCTCTTTGGAAGAGGTAAGGCGGCAGATCTTACATATAAGTTTTTATTCTTAGCATTCGTTGTAATTGGAGCTGCAGCCAGTATGAACTCTATCTGGGCATTCTCTGATGCAATGATCTTTGCGATGGTCTTCCCTAACATGATTGGTCTCTACTTCCTATTCCCTGTTGTGAAAAAACAATTGAATAGATATCTAGATGCCATCAAAATGAAACGAGAAGCTATAGAATAAAAGAAGTAAAAAGTAGGAAGAAATTTAAGGAGATAACCCCGATTTCGACAACTTTTATTAATTTTAGCCTTGTAAAATATCAACTCCCCGGTTTTTAAAGCTAGGAGTTATGAATTCATTAAAATCCCAATTCGTGTTCAATGCGCAACAACGTCTTGGGATTTTGCTTCTAGCGATTTTAATTGCTGCTTCTCTCGGTGTTTATCATTTTTATTCCTTCGGAAAGGAACGTGTTTTAGATATTTCTTCTCCCGAAATAATTGCGTTACAAACACATATTGATTCTTTACGTACAGTTGAAGCGGAAGCCCGTAAACCGAAACAATATCCTTTTAATCCAAATTTTATAACCGATTACAAAGCGTATACGCTTGGGATGTCTCCCCGGGAGTTTGACCGATTAAAACTATATCGAAGTAAAGATCAATGGATTAATTCAGTTGCAGACTTTAAAAAAGTGACGAAAGTTTCAGATTCATTGATGGATATAATAAGTACGTTGTTTAAATTTCCCGAGTGGATCACAAATCCGAAGCCGAAAACACAAAAGATCTCAAATGAATTTTCAGAAAAAAGCTATTCAGCAAAAACAGATTTGAATATCGCGACGGCAGAACAACTTCAGCAGGTAAGTGGGATAGGTGAGGCTCTTAGTTCACGAATCGTTAATTACAGGGAACAATTGGGTGGCTTTGTCTCAGATCTGCAATTGTACAATGTATATGGGTTAAAGGAAGATGTTGTAAAACGAACGCTCAATTTGTTTACGGTTAAGACACCAAAAGAACTCATAAAGCTAGATTTAAACACGTCATCTGCTTCAGATATTGCTACGATTCCCGGTATTTCTTTCGATCTTGCTAAAGAGATATGGGAGTTTAGAATTCTGCGAGAGCGCATAGAAGACTTTTCAGAATTGGAAAAAATAGAAGGTTTAACAGCTTCGAAAATAGCGCTAATTCAACTATATTTGTCCATTGACTAAAAAAGGGCTATTTTATTTCATTGTATACTAAAATACTTCCCAAATACTATAAAAAAATTATTTATGAGTAAGATGTACTTTACAGAGGAACATGATTTTTTCAGAAAAAGTTTTCAGGATTTTTTACAAAAAGAGGTTGTTCCTCATATTGAAAAGTGGGAAGAAACCGGTCATATAGAGCGCTTTATATGGGAGAAGTTTGGTGAGATGGGTTACTTTGGTTTGGCTTATCCCGAGCAATATGGAGGCATGGACCTAGATCTGTTCTATACTGTAATCTTTCTGGAAGAAATGCAAAAGATCAATTCGGGTGGATTTGCAGCCGCTATGTGGGCACATGCCTATCTGGCGATGACACACCTCAATAAGGAGGGGAATCATGAACAAAAGGAAAAGTATCTTGCTCCAAGTATTACCGGGGAAAAGATTGGGTGCCTTTGTATTACAGAACCATTTGGAGGAAGCGATGTTGGAGGGATGCGAACCACAGCTGTAAAACAAGGAGATAAGTACATTATTAATGGTTCCAAGACATTTATTACTAATGGAGTTTATAGTGATTACCTCGTAGTAGCCGCTAAAACTTCCCCTGAACTTGGCAACAAGGGGATTAGCATTTTTGTGATGGACCGAGATGCGAAAGGAATTTCGGCAACGAAACTTGATAAATTAGGATGGAGAGCGAGTGACACAGGTGAGATTGCATTCGATAATGTTGAAATCCCGGTTGAGAATTTAATGGGTGAAGAAAATAAAGGTTTCCCGTATATAATGCAGCATTTCGCGCTGGAGCGCCTTATCATGGGTATTAACGCCCATGCAAGAAGTGAATTTGCATTAGATTATACCATTCAATATATGAAAGACCGCATGGCGTTTGGACAGTCGATTTCAAAGTTTCAGGCCTTGCGTCACAAAGTGGCTCAACTCTCTGCAGAGGTTGAAGTGTGCAAAAGTTTTAATTATACAACCGCAAAGCGACTGAATGATGGTGAGTATGTAGTAAAGGAAGCGACCATGTCTAAATTAATTTCCACCAAGGTGGCAGATGAAGTGATGTATGACTGCTTGCAACTTTTAGGAGGTTATGGTTATATGGAAGAGTATCCGTTGGCGCGTTTACTTCGCGACAGTAGATTAGGGCCAATTGGGGGTGGTACTTCAGAAATACTAAGAGAGATTATAGCAAAAATGATCATAGATGGGAAAGACTACAAGCCCGCCACTTAGGATGTTGCTTTAAAGAATTTTACTTATGGTCTAATGTTTGAGATCACCTGTTTGAACTTAACCTAAAATTGAGTCACAAATGAAAAATCATTATTTAAAACATTTTGTCGCTGCATTGGTTTGCATAGCATCCTTTAGCGTTCATGCTCAAAAAGAACTAAAAAGCAGAATTGTCGATTTTACAACCTATGAGCCTATTGAGAATGCAAGTATATACGTGCAGAATAGTACGGTAGGAACTGTAAGTAATTCGGATGGTAAATTTATTCTCTCCGTGCCAAGAGAATTGGTGAATGATACATTGGTGATCTCGTCTATCGGATTTAAAAGTTTTAAGACCACCATTGATGATTTTGATGGTTCAATGGATATATTTTTAGAAGAGGACATAGCTTCTTTGGATGAAATATTATTAGTTGCCGAAACAAGGCCTAAAACCGGAAATGAGATCGTGCTTAGAGCTATCGAGGAACTTCCGGATAATCTACCCGAGGAGCCATATTTACAGAAAGGATTTTTACGACATAAGGAACGAAATACCAAAGAATATAAATGGCTTATAGAAAGTGCTATCACTTTATACGATTCCAGTTATGCTTCAGGGGCTCGAAAAAATCTTAGAATAAACGTAGATGAAACCCGTAAAAGTTACGATTTAAGAGATGTAGATAGTTTGTACGCTTATACGGCGTATCTTAAAAACCGAACGAACAATAAGGCGCTAAGGTCAAAAAACCTAAGAAGAGATACTATAAAAACGGCATCCTTAATAAACGCGATAAAATGGAATGATGAACGAGTAAATGGCTTGGATAAATTGTTTAGAGGTAAGCTGAATTTATTTAGAAATGCAAATATGTCTAAAGCCCTATTTGGTGACGGTCTTCTTGAAAAGCACCAATTTAGATTAGATACAGTCTTAGTAGAGAATGATAAAAAGCTTTATAAGATCGAAATATTAAAAGGTAAGGATTATGTTGGGTTAAATACACCTAATATTTATAATGAAGGTTTTGAAGCGAAAGGTTGGTTGTATATAGATTGGGATAGTTATGCTGTTAAGAAGGTGGAATATCAATTAATTGCAGCTTCCGAAAATCAGAAGAGACGAAGTAAAAGCTTGTTTGGAACGTTGATTAATCATAAATTGATCATGACCTATATGGAGTATCAGGACAGAATGTATCCAAAATACATTTATTATGAAACTCCAAAACTTGTAAATGCCGGCGACCGTTCTTCAGATCAGGTTGATAAAGATGGAAATCCAACTCAGGATAAGAATGAGTTCTACTACAATACGGTTCAGGAGATAGTTTTTACCGAAATTATTCGGGATTCAACGGTTGTTTCCGAAGTAAGAACAGAAAATTGGTCGGAAGATATTTTTTCGCCTCGTCCCTATAACCCCGATTTTTGGGAGAACTATAATGTGCTTTTAGAGAGTGAAGAAGAAGATCAGCTAATACGTGATCTAAGCAAACGAGCTTCTTTATACAAGCAATAGTTTAATGAAATAAAAAAAACTAAAAAACTGTAAGCTAGAATTTAAAATCTGTTTATATTTGCCGTCCAAAAGAGAGGAGGTTAAGACACTATGTTAATAATACCAATAAAAGAAGGAGAAAATATCGATAGAGCGCTAAAACGTTTTAAGCGTAAGTTCGATCGTACAGGTACTATGCGTCAGCTACGTGCACGTCAGGCTTTTACTAAGCCGTCTGTTGCTAGAAGAAAAGAAATTCAGAAAGCACAATACATACAAGGACTTAGAGACGCTGAAGAAATTTAGTGTATTTCTGCAAAGGCAGGAATCTCTTTAATATATAATCCGTTACTTTATAAGTAGCGGATTTTTTTTGTTTTAAAGTTTAGTTGTTGAATCTTCCGTATTTTTACCAGCCACGAATTATCAATTTTATGTCGTTTAAAGCCTTTATCGAGTATCTTCAGCTGGAAAAAAAATATTCGGCACACACGATCACTGCATATCAAAACGATTTAGATAGTTTCTTTTTATTTATTTCTGAAACTTATGATGTTTCCGAAGGAAAAGAAGTTAATTATGCCATGATTAGGAGTTGGATCGTTTCTTTGGTGGATTCGGGTATTTCAAACCGAAGCGTTAACCGAAAAGTTTCCTCTTTAAAATCGTATTATAAATTTCTTCTGAAAACCAAACAGATCGATGTGAGCCCGTTGCTAAAACACAAAGCCTTAAAAGTTGCTAAGAAAATACAGGTCCCTTTTTCGGAAGCTGAAATAGAAGATGTTTTAAGTTTATTGCAAGAGGCAGATGATTTTGAAGGGCTGCGTAATAAGCTAATTGTAGAGCTTTTTTACAGTACAGGTATAAGAAGAACCGAGTTGGTGAATTTAAAGCTAGCAGATGTGTCTATTGCACAAAAGACAATAAAAGTGCTTGGTAAACGAAATAAAGAACGAATAATCCCTTTGTTGACTTCTGTCGTGAAAACAATTGATGATTATATAAAGGAGCGCTCTGCTATAATAAACATAAAAGATAAAGAGTTTTTGTTTGTATCTGAAAAGGGAGTTAAAATTTATGAAACGCTTGTCTACAGAATTATAAATTCATATTTTAGTAAAGCATCTGAGAAAGTGAAAAAGAGTCCGCATATCTTGCGACATTCTTTTGCGACACATCTTTTAAACGAAGGTGCCGATTTAAATTCAGTAAAAGAACTACTTGGGCATTCGAGTTTGGCATCCACGCAGGTATATACTCATAATAGCATTGCGAAATTAAAGGAGGTCTACAGCAACTCACATCCCCGAAATTCTAAATAAATAATTTAAAAACTAAACGCGTATGAAGGTAAATGTTCAGGCTCCTAATTTTACAGCCAAGGACGAGCTTATAGAGTTCGTTGAAAGAAGACTAACAAAACTGGAACAGTTTTACGATCGTATCATTTTCGCCGATGTATTTTTAAAAGTTCAAAAGACAAGTGAAAAGCAGAATAAATGTGTAGAGGTTTTACTAAGCGTACCCGGAGGAGATCTCATAGTTAAAAAGGAAGCTAAAAGTTTTGAAGAGGGTACAGATGAGTGTGTTCAATCTTTAGAAAGGCAGTTAAAAAAAAGAAAGCAAAAATTAAGAGCATTTTTCTAAGATAATTTTCGAAAAAAGTTTTTTTAAAAAAATAATTTATATACATTTGCAGTCCGTTAGAAATAGCGGACTTTTTTATGGCTAAAAAGTCGTGGAAAAGCCGATGTAGCTCAGCTGGCTAGAGCAGCTGATTTGTAATCAGCAGGTCGT
>CAXBES010000019.1:0-39109 GCA_963974915.1 uncultured Ulvibacter sp.
TAGGGTGGAATATACAGAACAAGAAGTTACCAAAGACTTTAGAGGTCACTTCTCTCTAAAACGCTAAGACAGCTTCGGCAACTATCGAAGACCAAAAAAAATACATAACTAAAAAACCCTGCTTAATTACAAGCAGGGTTTTTTAGTATTTGCATTGTATTCCTCATATCTAGAAATTAAATCCGAAGCTAAATGTAACATGACTGTTAACTGTTGTGACATCTGCGCTACTGGTCAAACCAATATCATAAAGTCGTTGTTGTCTATCTTGTTCAGATCGAGCATAAGCGAGATCAAAGTTATATCTTCCGAAGTTATACCCTAACCCCAAAGAAAACCCATTTAAATCGCCTATAATATTTTCATTTTGATACGGACTTTCTTCAAATCTATATCCGCCACGAAGACTAAGCTGATTAATTCGGTATTCTCCACCCAATCTAAAAGTAGAAGCACCCTTAAGACTGTTTTCTATAGAAGTGTTCGTGGTAGTAAAAAAGAAATCATCGTCGTAACCAAATTCGATGTTAGAGTAATCTTTGTAGGAATAATCGAAACTTATAAGCCCCTTTTTTCCGAAGATATAAGCAGTACTAGCCGCAATTTTCCCGGGGGTTCTGAGGTTGTAATCTTCATAGACATTGATAACTAAAGGATTAATTATTTCAGTAATTGAATTGCCGTTATCAGTTCTTCTTGTTTCAAGAAATTGTGTTGTTTCTTCCGAAATTTGATACCATGTAGGAGTATCGAATGTTAGACCTAATCTAAAACTTTCAGTTATTTTTGCAATACCTCCAAACTGTGCTGAAAAACCAGATCCCAACACCGATAAGTTGTTTTCAAAACCAACTCGGTTTACGATACTTCCCGGATTGTTGTTGGCTTCGAATAAATATGAAGTTTGATCGTAATCTATCGCATGTGAATTCAGATTTATTCCGAAGTAAAAATTATTTTGAATTTGAGTAGCGAAATTAATAGTGAATTTCCCATTATAACCCGTTGATAAATAAGCGTATTCTTGATCAAAAGAACCCGGAGCAATGTTAGATGTATATTGGGTGTTTGAAGGGTCACTGTCCACCGGATCGAATATAAACCCTTGATAGCCTAAAAACGCATTTTGAGCTGCAGTGCCTTGTGTTTCCCCTAAATAGGAATACAAACTTGATATCGATTCTCCACCTTGTAATTGGAGTAATTCTAATGGAATTCCCTGTGCTTGTGCCAGAAAGAATTCAGAAATTGAATTGTTCCCGGTGCCCTTTATAAATAATTCGTCATCAAAATTACGGGTTGCATCATAGTTAATTCCAAGTGTAAACTTTGTAAATGCCGAATCTTCGTTAGGGTTTTCAAAAACGAATACCCCACCTGCCTGATTTAGTGCTAGGTCTGTATCTATACTATTGGTAACGTTATTAAAATAGGTAGCATCGTTGTCTCTGTCAATTACAGATAAAGTTACTACTGCGCTCGAGTTTAGAAAAACAGCACTTCCCGCCGGGTTAATGCCCACGGCAGACATATCGCCACCAAGGGCTCCAAATGCACCGCTCATAGCGCTAAATCTGGCAGTTCCATTAAGATCCGATTCAGAATAACGGAGTCCATCGGTAATGTTTTGAGCATTCATAGCGGTCAATGAAATGACTGTTATGAGTAAGAATAGTATTCTTTTCATAATAAATTAAGTGTAAAAAATTTGAAAAAATATTAACGTCCACCACCTCTACGTCCGCCGCCACTTCTAGACGAGCCACTAGAACGTGATCCGCCCGAAGAACTTCTAACCGATCCGGAACTTCGCGAGCTTGATGATGGTCTTGAAATAGTCCTTGTGCTTCTCGAGGTATTGTTTCTTACCGAATTGTTCCTGCTTCGAGAGCTGTTGCTATTTCTAATTGTTCTGCTGCTATTGTTGCTGGGTCTTGTGGTTTGAGTGTTTCTTCTTACGGTATTAGTATTATTTCGATACACCGTGTTCGATCTTCTGGCGTTAGTATTATTTGCTCTTCTCGCTGTTTCTGATCTTGAATAAGAACTTCTTCTGCTGTCTAGAGTGCTTCGGCCTGTACGTAGTGCTGTTCTGCCCGGACTGTAACCAACATTTCTTCTTCCTCTGTTATAAGCAATACTATGTCCGTATCCATTATAATAGTACGGATTGTAGTATGGGTTATTAATTCCATTGTAATACCCGTAATTATAAGGGTACCCGTAACAGAATCCACCATAATAAGGGTAACCCCATCCGTAACCTATACCAACATAAGGACCATATCCATACCAGTAATTGGTGTATCCCCATCCGGCTCCGTACCACCAGAATGGTCTGTGCCAGTATCCATAATTGTACCCATTGTTATAAATGTTAACGGTGACTTCCCCCGAATTGCTTCCCCAGGCACCATATCCTTCTGTGTATTCTGCTTCTTGGATAATTATATTACCGTCTGCATCCAGGGTGTCTGTGGTTTTATACGCTTCAATATCTGTGAAAATGGCACCATCTTCCGGTAAATCGGAATAAGCGCCTTCTTTCGATTTGAAATACTGACCGTAATAGGTCTTCTCTTCGGCGTTATAATCGTCTTCGGCAACAGACGTTCTTTGTTCTGACGTGTAAATACCATCTGTATCTCCATAGCCATTATTACTGTGTGATCCGCAGGCAGTAAGAAGGATCGCAAAGACCCCTGATAACGCTACAAATATTCTTTTTCTTGTGATGGTGTTTAAGGTGTACATAACTACAATTTTTAATTGTTGAACATTATAAATTTAGTTAGTTTTGCCGAGAACTACTAATTATTAACAAAGTCACAACATTTGTGCCAAAATACGACATATGGCTAAGAATTTAACTACTAGGAGCGAGGATTATTCGAAATGGTACAATGAGTTGGTAATTAAAGCTGACTTAGCGGAAAATTCGGGAGTACGTGGATGTATGGTGATAAAACCCTATGGATTTGCCATATGGGAGAAGATGCAAGCCGAATTGGATAGGATGTTTAAAGAAACGGGACATCAAAATGCCTATTTTCCTTTGTTTATTCCTAAATCCTATTTTTCAAAGGAAGCAAGTCATGTTGACGGCTTTGCTAAAGAGTGTGCCGTTGTGACGCATTATAGATTGAAAAATGCTGAAGACGGGAGCGGCATTGTAGTAGATCCGGATGCAAAATTGGAAGAAGAACTCATTGTTCGACCTACTTCGGAAACAATTATCTGGGATACGTATAGAAAATGGATCCAATCTTATCGGGATCTTCCTTTATTAATAAACCAATGGGCAAACGTAGTACGATGGGAAATGAGAACGCGATTGTTTTTAAGAACAGCCGAGTTTTTATGGCAGGAAGGGCATACGGCGCATGCTACCGAACGAGAAGCCATTGAGGAAGCCGAACAAATGATGAACGTTTATGCAGATTTTGTAGAGAATTTCATGGCAGTTCCGGTAATAAAAGGTACTAAAACCGAAAGTGAACGCTTTGCAGGAGCTCTTGAGACATATTGTATAGAAGCCTTAATGCAGGACGGAAAGGCTTTACAAGCAGGTACTTCCCATTTTTTAGGGCAGAATTTCGCCAAGGCTTTTGATGTAAAATTTGCTAATAAGGAAGGCAAACAAGATTATGTATGGGCGACTTCATGGGGAGTTTCTACGCGCTTAATGGGAGCACTCGTTATGACGCATAGTGACGATAACGGATTAGTTTTACCTCCAAATCTTGCACCGGATCAGGTAGTGATCGTGCCAATCTATAGAAATGATGAGCAGTTTGACGCAGTTAGCGAAGCTGCTAATGAATTAATGAAAGAACTTCGCGCCAAAGGCTTAAGAGTTAAATACGATAATCGCGATACTCAAAAACCGGGATGGAAGTTTAATGAATATGAATTAAAAGGGGTTCCTGTTCGTATTGCCATTGGACCTAAAGATCTGGAAAATGGTACTTTCGAAGTAGCCCGAAGAGATACTTTATCAAAAGAAGTGCTATCAAAAGAGGTAATCGTTGAAAAAGTTGTTGGCCTAATGGATGAAATTCAGAAAAATTTATTTAAGAAAGCATCAGATCATAGGTTAAACCATACTACAACCGTTGAAACGTACGACGAATTTAAAAAAGTTTTAGAATCGAAAGGCGGTTTTATTTCGGCACATTGGGATGGTAGTATCGAAACCGAAGAAAAGATTAAAAATGAAACCAAAGCAACCATACGCTGTATACCAATTGAAGGAGAAACCGAAAGCGGAAGCTGTATGGTAACAGGTAAACCGTCTGCAAAAAGAGTTCTTTTTGCTAAGGCGTATTAAAATTTTTAAAAAAAGTTTGTTTGGATTTGTGGCATTCAAAAATAGTTGTATTTTTGCACCCGCCTGAGAGACATAATTTATAATATTAATGTCGGGCAGGTCCGAATTGAAAAATAAATGGTCCGTTCGTCTAGGGGTTAGGACGCCAGGTTTTCATCCTGGTAACAGGGGTTCGATTCCCCTACGGACTACAAAGAATAGAATTTAATAAATAGAAAATGGCGAATCATAAGTCAGCATTAAAGAGAATTAGAAATAGCGAAACTAAGCGTTTACGCAACCGTTACCAACATAAAACGGCTCGTAATGCTATGAAGAAGTTCAAAGAACTTACTAGCAAGAAAGAAGCTGAAGAAATGTTTCCGGAAGTTGTTTCTATGATCGACAAGTTAGCGAAGAAGAATATCATTCATGATAATAAAGCAGCTAACTTAAAATCTAATATGGCAAAGCACGTAGCGGCGTTGTAAGAGTTTTTCAATCGCATTGATATAAAACTCCTTCAGTTTTCTGAAGGAGTTTTTTTGTTATTAGAACTCCGGAGTTCCTATTCGTATAATTCAATTTCCAGATTATCCAGGAAAACAGAGCATTCCGAAGTGCTTTGTAAATAGAAGTGTACTTTGATCGCCTGAGTTTCCAACGGAACACAAATCGCCGTTGCTTCAAAATTTTCGTATAATACCGTGTTCGTAGTACCATCTTCTATGTAATTATAATGCCTTCCGAAGCGCAAAGGCTCGTTTTGAGTATCGTACTCAATTAAATCGATCAGGATATACAAATAGCCATTAGTTAAGTTTTTCGTGATAATATCGCCTCTTACTATCAGGTTTGAACAATTCTCAAAATCTGAAATATCAAAATATTTATACCAATAACCAACAGCCTCCGGATTAGACGACCCCAGAGATGAAATACCCAACGAATTTGGAGCCGAATAAACATGTTGGTTGTCGATATAGAAAGTGTATGGTTCTTCGTTATTAGTGTCATTTTCTATTTCATATTCCCAACCCTCAGTAGTAGTGTCAAAATTTTCCTCTACTAAAGTTCCTGTATAAAACTTCTCTGTTGCCCAAGAAGGAATTGCCGAAGTTGATGCGACTAACTCGTTTAAATAATAGGTTTTTTGTTCAAGCTGGTATTTATTGTAAACTCTGTAATTAACGCAAACCTGAGAGCACATTAAAGATTTGGGGGATCCGTTTGGAAATAATTCGGAAAAATGTGCTTTATATAATAAGGCATGCCCAAGTTCGTGATAAATTAGATTTTCTCGTTCAGTATCAGACCATCTGCCCCAGCAATTATAGCTATCAATAACTTCCACTCTGGCTTCACCTGTTCCGTTAAAGTTTGGATAGCCATAAGCGCAATACTGACTACTGTTTGGAGCCGTGATTTCATCAACAAATACTACTGAAAGCGGGATGTTGCCAACATTTTGCCCTCTGTTTATCATTTCCTGAATAAAACTGTTCACATATCTTCTAAATTCGGGATGAATACTATTAGTGGGCGGACCGGGATCGTCGTCGTTGGTTTGGTGTGAGGAAGTACTGCTGGTCTCATCGTTGGAACAGCTAATGAAAGTCGGCGTACTCGAAAATATAATAAGGAGTAAAAAAACGATTCGTTTCATAGTAGAATTTTAATTCTAAAGCTATGAAATTGAATTTTCGGTGTTATCGTTTATTTAAATGAAGTGGTAAATAATAATAATTTTTATGCTTTATTCTGAAATGTCTTTAATCTAAAAAATGCTCGTATTCGGTATTTTCTAAAGCCTCCCGTACCTCTTGATAGTTAATTATTAAGTCCTCGAGTTTTTCCGGATTTTGCTTTTTAAGATCACTTGATACCTTTTCGTTGGGAAGATCAAGAAACTTAAAGAGTTTCGTCATTTCGGCTTGCTTATTGGCAGCTAACGTTTCGTACCTTATATCTACAAATTCGTGAGATCTAAAATCGGATGCTGCTTTTTCAATTAAAAATTGTGTTTGCTTAAAATCGTCGAACATCTCGTCAATAGAAACTTCAACGTTTTTAGAAGAGGTTATTTTTTCTTTTCCCGAATTTGTCCAAACGTCTGTTTTTCCTGCGATCAATCGGGAAAGATGTACGCGTAACAAATTTTCACGTTGCAAATGAATAACTTTTATGCTTTTATCCTTCAGAAGTTGATCCCAAACTATACTATCGTCACTATCGAGAGGATGATAGTAGAAAATTTTAAAGCCAACTCGCTTTATCCACTTACGTTTTATTCCGAAGGTGTTATTCCATATCTCCATTGAAGTTTTATGGTGTAACCGAGCAAAAATTTCACCATGAGCCTCAATATTTTGGTGGGCATTTAAAAGGGAGATCAACAGATTGGAACCTGTTCGGGAACGTGTTAAAACAATGAATTTTCTATAAGACCTATGTCCGGTAAACCGACGTTTAATTTTTTTTAGGGCTTTTAGGAGTTTATTCATTGCTGTTTTTCAAAAGGCTACTTTTTAACCGAGGGTGGTACCAGGCTGCTTGCGTCACCATTATTTCTTAAAACATCTCGTACTATAGACGATGAAATATTTGAAACATTCGGTGATGCAACCAGAAATAACGTTTCAACCCCGGCAATTGAAGCATTCGTTTGAGCAATGGGTTGTTCGTAATTGTAATCGGTTGTATTTCGCAGTCCGCGTAAAATAAACTGTGCCTTTTCCTGCTGACAAAAATGTGCTGTAAGTCCGGTATAAGTTTTAACTTTTATCTTCGCTTCCCCTTCAAACGTACTTTCAATAAAGCGTTTTCGGTCTTCTAGTGAAAACATATATTTTTTGTCGGCATTGACACCAATGGCAATAATGATCTCATCAAAAACCGGGAGAGCTCTTTTGATAATATCTACGTGTCCCAAGGTTATTGGGTCAAAAGATCCGGGAAAGACGGCTCGATTCATAGATGCGAAAATATTTTTAGTGTTACTAAATTACACACTTATTTTTAATGACCTTGTTAAATTGCTTCAGAATGGTTTACTTACGTTAATTGTTCAAAGCATTCGTGACCAAGATATCGAAAAATTCGGTAAGTGTCATACCCGCATGCCTGGCTTGCTTTGGAATAATACTCTCTTTAGAGAGTCCCGGGGTTGTATTTGTCTCGATAAAGTAAGGTATTCCATTCTGTAATATAAACTCACTTCTGGTAACACCACCCATATTAAGCAGTTTGTAAATTCTAATAGCTTCTGCCTGGGCTTTTTGTAATTCTCCTTCGGAAATACGGGCAGGTGTGATCTCTTGCGATTTACCCAGATATTTTGCTTCGTAGTCGAAGAATTCGTTTTCAGAAACAATTTCGGTAGGAGCGAAGGCAATTACTTCTCCGTTCTGCTTATAAACGCCAACCGAAACTTCGGTGCCGATTAGCGCTGTCTCGATAATAATTTCCGAATCTTCTTTAAATGCTTTATCAATAGCCGGTAAAAGGTCTTCGGCAGTGTTTACCTTGCTAATCCCGAAGCTTGAACCCGCTCTATTGGGTTTTACAAAACACGGAAGTCCAACGGTTTTAATGATTTCTTCGGAAGGAATTTCAGATCCCTTATTTACATAGTACGAATTCGCACATTTTACACCAAAATTCTTTAATACCGAAAGGCAATCCCGTTTGTTAAAACTTAAAGCTGCCTGATAGAATCCGGTAGTTGTTTGAGGGATATTTATTAATTCCAGATATGCCTGAAAGTATCCGTCTTCTCCGGGCGTTCCGTGGATCGTATTAAAAACAACATCCGGGATTACAGTTTCTTTTCCTGTATTAAAGCTAAAATCTGCCTTGTTGATAGGATATTTTAGACCATTTTCTGAAACATAATTCCAGCCTTCTTTTAAGATATGGATGGGGTAAATGTGGTATTTCTCTTTGTCTAAAGAATCACAGACAACTTCTCCACTCATCAGCGAAATTTTAAATTCACTGGAATATCCGCCCATAACAACAGCAATATGCTTTTTAGCCATAACAAAAACTTAAATACATCGTTTAACAAAAATATCACTAATCAATAGAAAGATACTAACTTTAGGTTTTATATTTTTGCGTATTAACACTCAACTTATGACATTTTTTAAATATCTCTTTACCAAGGCATTTTTGAAGCAATTGTTATTAGCTATCTTGGCTCTTATAGTGCTTACTTTCTTAATGTTATGGTGGTTGAGAAGTACTACGAACCACAATCAAAAAATTGAGGTTCCAAATTTAGCGAAGCTATCGTTAGACAAGGTAGAAGAACAGTTAAACGAATTAGAACTGAGATATGAAATTCTGGATTCGGCAAACTACAATCCTGAATATCCAAAATACTCGGTAATAGAACAAATTCCAAAGGCGGGTAAATATGTAAAGGAAGATAGAAAGATCTATCTCACTCTAAATCCGTCGGGTTACAGAAAAATAGCAGTTCCGCCGGTGGTTGGGAAAACCGGCCGACAGGCAGAACCTACGCTGCTGGCGATGGGCTTTAAGATTGGAAAGGTGAGTACTCGACCGCATATTAGCGATCAAGTGTTAGAGATGCGTTATAACGGTGAGAAATTAGTTCCCGGCACCGAAATTCCAAAAACTTCAGTTATCGATCTTATTGTGGGTGATGGTTCGCTCAACAGAGTTCAAAACGAAACCGACGAATCCGGTAATTCTTCTTCAGAAACAGACGGCGATGGAGGAGCATAAGTTAGAAGGCCCTTCCGAAGAAAACGGAAATGATGATTTGTACGAACACCACAGGTTTGTGGCAGATAAGGGACAACAACCTCTACGAGTCGACAAATATTTAATGAATAAGGTCGAGAATGCTACCCGGAATAAAATTCAGAAATCGGCAAAAGACGGAAATATTTATGTAAATGATGTCGCGGTAAAATCGAGTTATAAAGTAAAACCCCTCGATGTAATTACCGTACTATTCGAGCATCCTCCCTACGAATACCTTCTCGTTCCCGAAGACATTCCTATCGATATCGTTTATGAAGATGAAACCTTATTAGTTGTAAATAAACCTGCCGGAATGGTGGTTCATCCGGGTCACGGTAATTACAGCGGAACATTGATAAACGCCCTAACATTTCATTTCGAAAATCTACCAAATAACAGCAGTGAACGTCCGGGCCTGGTTCATAGAATTGATAAGGATACGAGTGGTTTGCTGGTCATTGCAAAAACTGAACAGGCGATGACACATCTTTCGAAGCAGTTTTTCAATAAAACCACCGAAAGGGAATACATTGCCTTGGTTTGGGGTAATATTGAAGAAGATAGCGGTACAATTGAAGGGAATATTGGACGTCATCCTAAGAACAGATTGCAGAATACCGTGTTTGAAGGCGACGACGCAGACGACAAAGGAAAACCGGCGGTAACGCATTTTACGGTGTTGGAACGATTAGGATATGTAACTCTTGTTTCCTGTAAACTGGAAACAGGAAGAACACATCAAATCAGGGTGCATTTAAAGCATATTGGGCACACTTTATTTAACGACGAAAGATATGGTGGAGATAAAATATTAAAAGGCACCACTTTTTCAAAGTATAAACAATTTGTAGATAATTGTTTTAAAGTTTTGCCCAGACAGGCGTTGCATGCAAAAACGCTAGGATTTAAGCATCCTGTTTCAAAAGAGATGATACGTTTTGAAGCACCCGTACCCGAAGATATTGAACAATGTTTAGATCGTTGGCGAAATTACTCTAAGCATGTCATTGAATAAAAAAACCGCTTTCAATTTCTTGAAAACGGCCTCTTCACAATTTAAACAATTAACTAAATATTAATTTTTGATCCATTTCCCGGTAAACGTTTTGGTACCGTCAGAAATATTGATAAAATACAATCCGCTGCTAAACTTTCTGAAATTATATGTAAGCCCTTCATTTTGCAGGATATTTGTTTCTTCGGAAAAAACTTCCTTTCCATCAATTGAATAGATCTTTACTGATGCATTTTCCATGGCACTGGGAAGCATTAGAGTAACCGAGCCGTCTGAAGGGTTCGGACTAATACTGATGCTCACATTACCAAGAACTTCGTTCACATCTAAAGGCACTTCTTCTACGAGTCCGTCACGGAAGTTATTTCCTTTATAGCCGTTTCTGATAATTTTATCTGCGTTGTAAGGAACATTCAGGTTGTATGAATTCACAAAGGTTGAATCTACACCTGCACCAAAAGTTAAGGTGTAAGAGTTTGAAGTAAGGTCCATCATGCCATCCCCATCAACATCGCCAAGCACTGCCGAATTTAAGAACGTAAAACCACGAGGTCTTAACGGAAATCCATCTATTTCCCCGCTACCATCTGTAGAATAGGCGTGTAAATAGCCGTTTCCATCCATATCAGTAACATTACTCGTAAAAATAATATCCAGGACATCATCATTATTGATATCTGCAATACTTAAAACACCTTCGTTTCCGCCATATTTTTCAATTGGGAAGTTCGGGATATCTGTTGCGCTAGGTGTAAGTCCGAAGATCGTTGGAAGCGGATCTCCTGTTCCGCTAACACTTTTATCTCCCATAAATATCTCGTAGGTTCCGTCATTGTCGATATCTGCAACGGTTGCAGGCGAATATGTCCACTCATTTCTTGCTAAAGGCCAACCCGGATAGTAGGTTCCGTCGTGATTCATAACATAAAATGCTGCTGCATCACCGTGGTTACTCCCTACGATCTCAAGGTCTTCGTCTCCATCAAGATCTACTAAAATTGGAGATTGATACGAATATCTAACTGTTGGGTCCACAACCGGAAATCCCGTAAGCACATTTCCCTGATTATCGAAAGCATACATTCCTGCAGAGGATGCTGCAATAACCAAATCTTTGTTCCCGTCATTATCAATATCACCAATAGATGGGGTAAAGGCAGGAGTGGCCGGTATCTCTACAGGGTAGCCTGCATTTATTGAAGTTCCGTCAATATTTAAGGCGTGTACAAAACCTTGAGTGCTTCCGGCTCTTTCACCGGCAATAATATCTAAGGTGCCGTCTCCATCTAGATCTGCGACAGCCGGCGCGTTGATCATCCAGTTATCGTTGAAGTTAAGTGGCCATCCCGGAAGATCGACTCCCTGACCGTCTGTAACATATAGCCTTCCAACAGTAGTTGGATAACCTGTGTTAATGATTATTTCCATATTACCATCGTCGTCCAGATCAACCACGGTAGGAGGTAGGAGTATAGGACCTAAAACCGTTTTTTCGAATATAATGTTTCCATCACCATCCAATGCATAGAGCGTCGTGTCAATTCCGTATATAATTTCCTCAACTCCGTCGTTATTGATATCGGCTAATGTAGCCCCTCTTGAGTTTTTAATTCCCGGGTTCGCGGGTTTTCCGAAGCTAAAAAGCAAATCGACCGCCATAGAATTTTCGGCATTCGTATAAGGAGGAAGATCTACAGTTTCGGTAGTAAAAGTTCCATCTTCATTTAAGGTTGCTTTTTTTCCTGTTAATTCTTGAGCAGTTAATGCTACGGTGGTACATAAAGTTAATGCACCAAGGAGTAATTTTATTCTTTTCATTGTAGTTATTTAAGTGAATTCTAAAGCTAGAGATAATGCACTCGCAAGAATGTTAAAAAAATACTAATCCTTTAGGTGCGATTGTTAATTAAAGTTTTATAGTTATCCGTTAGCCCTTTCCATATCTCATATTGTAAAAGTTAAACAGTTGGAAATAATCATATAATCTTCTTATTTTTGACGAAAAGAAAAACTATGAAGATCGTTGTTTCACCGGCTAAAACATTAGATTACAAATCGGAATTACCCACAAATCGAGCAACTCAACCCAAATTTCTTGAGCAGAGTGAAACCCTGAATGCTAAACTGGCAAGAAAATCTAAAAAAGCGATCAAGGAATTAATGCATATTAGCGATTCGCTCGCTCAATTAAATTATGAGCGATATAAAGAGTTTTCTACTCCGTTTACAAAGGATAATGCAAGACCTGCTGTATATGCTTTCGCCGGAGATGTATATACGGGCTTAGACGCCTACACGATTTCTGAAAAAAAGATCGATCTGCTGCAAGACACTTTAAGAATTCTCTCCGGACTATATGGAATTTTAAGGCCATTAGATCTTATTCAGCCCTACCGACTGGAAATGGGAACAGATCTAAAGATGGGAAGAAAGAAGAATCTATACGAGTTTTGGGGAGACAGCATTACTGAAACATTAAATAGTGAATTGGAAGATGGCGAGCTCTTTCTTAATTTGGCGAGTAATGAATACTTTAAAGTAATAGATCCTAAAAAACTGAAAGTGCCCGTAATTTCTCCTGTTTTTAAAGACTTTAAGAACGGGGAGCTTAAGTTTATCTCTTTCTTTGCAAAAAAAGCCCGAGGAAGCATGGCACGATATGTAATAGACAATAATACCAAGACACTTCGGGGAATTAAAGGATTTGATTACGATGGGTATACCTACAGTGAGAAATATACTGAGAATGAAAATGAACCCGTGTTTATTCGCTAGTGTTCCTTCATACTCATCCATACCAGCCATTTATTCCTGAAAATGCTACAAAACTCATTGTTGGTACTTTGCCACCCCCAAGATTCACTACCGGAGATTTAAAGGAAGGAGATGTCGATTTTTGCTACGGAAGCAGGGACGGACTTCTATGGCCCATTCTGGATAGGATCTTTAACCTCGATCTAAGATACGAGACTACTGCTGCTGCGATCGCCCATAGAAAACACTTTTTGAAAGCTCGTGGAATTGGGATTTGTGATATTGTTGCTTCAGCAAAAAGGGAGAAAGTAGATGCGTCAGATCTGGGAATGCAAGAAGTAGAACTTCGGAATCTTATTTCGGTACTTGAAAAGCATCATCATATTAATACTTTATTGTTTACGGGCGGAAATAGTAAAAACGGTCCGGAGTACTTCTTCCGGAAGCAGTTAAAAGAACATCGGGTATCGCTAAAAGTAATTTCTTCGGAAGTGCCCAGAATTCACAGTTTTGAATTGCCAAATAGCAAGCGAGTCGTGCAAACCGTCTCGCTAACAGCCCCTTCGGGTGCCGCGAACAGAGCGATTGGGAGCATTTCTGAATATAAAAAACGCAAAGCCCAAAACCCAAATTATACGACAATCGATTTCAGAGTTGAACAGTACACCCCTTTTTTTAAACAATAAAAGCCCTATCGCAGTTGCGATAAAGCTTTCACTTTTAATTGATGATCGGAAAAAATTATTTAGACAAAGCGTCTTTTCGTTTTTTCGGACTCAACTTAAACTTACCTTTTCTGGGTCTTAGTTTTCCGTAGGTCCCGATAATAATTTTTCCCCGTTTCGTTTTTTTATCACCTTTTCCCATTATTTCTTGTTTTGTTGTTTTTTAATGGTTTTTTCGTTGATATCAAATTTATTAGTATTCTGATTTATATTTCCCGTTGGGTTTGTCGGGTTTGTTTGTTCTGTCTTTCTTTCAAATTTCTTTTCCATGATCTTTACTTTTTTAATTCACCTTAATATAGAGTTTATAACTCGCAATATGTCTTAAAAGCTTATTAAAGTTGGGTTAAAGTTCTCTAATCGAGCTTATAAAACGGGGAATACCGGCAATTCCGTCTGTTTTTAGCATTTTGATAAAAGCACTTCCAATAATCGCTCCATCGGTGTTTTTAGTTGCGGCTTCAAAAGTTTGAGCATTGTGAATTCCGAATCCGACGATCTGTGGATTCTTAAGTTCAAAAGTAGCTATTCTATTAAAATAATTGGTCTGTTCGGCTCCAAAACCTTGATTAGCACCGGTCGTACTTGCACTGCTTACCAAATAAATAAAACCGTTAGAATTTTTATCGACCTCACGGATTCTTTCTTCGGAAGTTTGCGGAGTGATAAGGAATATATTTATCATGCCGTATTTCTCAAATATGGACTTATAGTGTTCTGTATATTCTTTTAACGGAAGATCCGGTAGAATACAACCATCGATCCCTATTTCGTTACATTTTTTGCAAAAGGCTTCCACTCCATACTGAAGAACGGGATTAAAATATCCCATGATGATTAGCGGGATGGTTACTTTTTTCCGAATATCTTTTAATTGCTCGAAAAGTAGCTGTGTGGTCATTCCGTTTTGCAATGCCGCTGTGGAACTTGCTTGTATGGTTGGGCCATCGGCTAAGGGATCACTAAAAGGGAGTCCTATTTCTACCATATCGACACCGTTTTGTTCCAACGATTCTAAAATTGGCACTGTATCCTCAAGCTTGGGATAACCTGCGGTAAAGTAGATGGAGAGTAGTTTTTTGTTTTCTCGAAGTTTGTCTTTAATTCTATTCATTTTCCTGATGTTGCGTTAAGGATTGAGGCATTATTTATACTGAGTATTGGCGAAGTGTTGGAGCTCACCGAACGCCCATTTCATTTAGTCTGGAAGCGAGTAGCGGCAAAGCCCGCCTTGACCGTGAGAAGCGAGCGCTTGCCTTCCGGCAGGCAGGTCTGGGGAACGCCCTATTATAATTTAAAATAATCAATATAAGTGTTCAAATCTTTGTCGCCACGACCACTTAAATTAACCACTACGACCTCGTCTTTTTGAAACTTTCGATCTTTAAAGATCGCAAGGGCGTGGCTGGTTTCTATGGCGGGGATTATACCTTCTAATTCGCATAATTCCAGTCCGGCGTGCATAGCATCATCATCTGTGACCGAAATAAATTCACCGCGACCGCTGGTAAACAAATGCGCGTGCATGGGTCCGACACCGGGGTAATCTAACCCTGCCGAAATTGAATAAGGCTCTGTGATCTGTCCGTCGGGCGTTTGCATTAACAGCGTCTTACTCCCATGTATGATCCCTACCTTTCCGAGCACAGAAGTAGCGGCACTTTCGCCGGTATTTATTCCTTTTCCTGCCGCTTCAACGGCGATGATCCCTACTTTCGGGTTGTCGAGAAAGTGATAATACGCTCCTGCGGCATTACTACCTCCACCTACACATGCGACCACATGATCGGGATGTTCCCGGTCTTCTTTTTCTTTTAACTGAGCTTTAATTTCTTCGGAAATCACACTTTGAAAGCGTGCGACCATATCGGGATATGGGTGCGGACCAACGACACTTCCTATGATGTAATGTGTATTTGTGGGGTTGTTGATCCAATCTCTAATCGCTTCATTGGTGGCATCTTTTAGGGTTTTACTTCCGCTGGTGGCGGGTACGACTTTTGCACCGAGCATTTTCATACGGGCAACATTTGGCGCCTGACGCGCAATATCGATTTCACCCATATAAACAATACACTCTAAACCCATAAGTGCGCAAACCGTTGCAGTAGCTACGCCATGTTGCCCGGCACCGGTTTCGGCTATTATTCGCGATTTTTTAAGGCGTTTTGCCATTAAGATCTGCCCTATAGTATTGTTCACCTTATGAGCTCCGGTATGACAAAGATCTTCGCGTTTTAAGTATATTTTGGTGTTGTATTTTTCTGAAAGACGCTTAGCAAAATAAAGCGGAGTGGGGCGACCTACATATTCCTTTAATAAATGCTTAAACTCATCTCTAAACGACGCTTCCTGCATAATGTCGAGGTATTGTTGCCTTAGTTCTTCTACATTGGGATATAGCATTTCGGGGATAAAGGCTCCGCCAAATTCTCCGTAGTATCCGTCTTTATTTGCGTTGTAGTTCATGTTTGTTTTAATTATTGATTTTTAGGCTTCAGGATGTATGTTTAAATAAATTTTCATTCGTAAAAAGCGTTAATAAATTGATTTAACCGTATCACATTCTTTACGCCCGGAGCGTCTTCAAATCTGCTGTTAATATCTATGGCGTAAATAGGGAGATTTGTTTCTATTATGCTGTTTAAAGCGTCAATTTGCTCCATTCCAATACCTCCACTTAAAACAAAGGGTTTTTTGGATGGATAATCCTGTAGGAGGCTCCAATTAAATACTTCACCATTGCCGCCTTTTTCCTTGCCTTTGGTGTCGAATAAAAACTTATCGACCCATTTTTCGTAGGGTTTTAACAGTGAAAAGTTGAATGTGTTCCCAATACTGAATACCTTCCAGATCTCGGGTTTAGTATTGTTTTGGTTAAAAAGTGTTTTTAAGTTTTTACAGAACTCCGTCGATTCTTCTCCGTGTAACTGGATCACATCGAGCTTGTGTTCTTTGATTTTATCAAGAATGAAACTGGTAGATGCATTAACAAACACCCCAACTCTTTTAATTTTTGATGGTAACTCGGCAATTTTTCCTTCAAAATTCCTTTTACTTCCCTCGTAAAAAATAAAACCCAGGTAGTCCGGTTGCAAGTTCGCAACTTGCAGGGTATTGTGTTTCATACCACAGATCTTAAGTTTCGTTTTCATAATTCCGAAATAAATTGTCCCGCACTTTCTCCGGGGTTTGTGGTTTTCATAAAAGTTTCTCCAATAAGAAAGCCTTGAAAACCATATTCTTTAAGCTCATTTATTGCAGTAGGAGTGCTTATACCGCTTTCGGAAACCTTAACAAACTGTTTTGGGATCTTTAAAGACAATCTTTTACTTGTTTCAATAGACACTGAAAATGTTTTTAGATCTCTATTGTTAACCCCGATCATATCTACGTTTGGGTGCATGGAGCGATTGAGTTCCTCTTCGTTGTGAATTTCCAGAAGTATATCGAGATGTAAACTTTTGGCGAGTTGTGAAAATTCTTTTAGTTCTACTTCGGAAAGTACCGCGGCAATAAGTAAAATTGCATCTGCACCATAGGCTTTTGCCTCATATATTTGATAGGGATCGATAATGAATTCCTTCCGAAGCAAAGGAAAATCTACAACCGAACGAGCTAATAGCAGATCGTCCAGAGAACCTCCAAAATATTTAGTATCGGTTAAAACAGACATTCCACTTACACCGGCGTTTTCGTAACCAACCGCCACTTCGTCGATAAGAGCAGAATCGTTGATAACCGATTTGCTGGGGGAGCGACGTTTGTGTTCGGCAATGATCCCGGTGTCCGAATTTGAAATGGCACTTGCCAACGATGAGGTGTAGCGAGAAAAATACTCCGACTTTTCCAGCAATGATATAGGAAAGGCCAGCTTTTTACTTGCTACCTCTTTACGTTTATATGCGATTATTTGATCTAGAATATCCATTTGGTAATTATTCTTAGGCGTTTAAGCTTAAAACTTGAAGTTTTTTTAGGGTTTTGAGTGCCTCACCACTTTCTAACGATTTCCTGGCTTTGGCAAATCCGTCCGTGATAGAACATTTGCGCTGTGTGGCGATCGCCATTCCGGCATTTGCACATACTACGTTGTTTTGCGCTTCAGAACCTTTGCCGTTCAAGATTTCAATAAAGATCTTCGCAGAAGCTTCAATGGTTTTTCCACCATAAATATCACTTTGTTCAATTTGAGGTACTCCAAAATCTGACGGATTTAAAATTGTTTCCGAAGTATTAGAAATAACTCGCACCGCACCGGTGAGTGAAATTTCATCGTAACCATCGGTAGCATGAAGCACCGTAAAATTCTTCTCACCTTTTTGATAGAGGTATCCGTACATTCTCGCCAATTCTAGGTCGAATACTCCCACCAACTGATTTTTAGGAAAGGAGGGATTTACCATGGGACCAAGCATATTAAAGAACGTTTTTACGCCCAGTTCGCGCCGTATTGGTGCAACATTTTTCATGGCAGGATGGAATAGGGGAGCGTGGAGCACACAAATCCCTGCTTTGTCTAAACAACGTTTTAAAAAATCTTTTTTATTGCTGAATTTAATTCCGAGGTATTCCATCACATTACTGCTTCCACTTATGGAAGAAACACCGTAATTTCCGTGTTTGCTCACAGGAACCCCGGCTCCGGCAGTGACGAAAGACGCTAGAGTAGAAATATTAAATGTATTTTTTCCATCTCCTCCTGTGCCGCAGAGATCGATTGCATTATATTCGTCTAAATCTACCGCCAGACACAGCTCTAACAAAGCATCTCTAAAGCCTTCCAATTCTTCCAGAGAAACGCTTCGCATCATAAAAACAGTGAGAAAAGCTGCTATCTGACTCGTATTGTACTTGCCTGCCGAAATAGCGACCAACACATCTCTAGCCTCTTTTTTTGACAACTGATCGTGATTAATAAGTTTGTTTAGTATTTCTTTCATTTTTTTCTCTTTTACTTCTGTCCCTTCGCTAGTAAAGGCAAGTTTCCGCAGCTTTAGCGTAGCACAAGTAGGCTAGTGAAGCAAGGGCTGACTCCCATTAATTTTCCACCCAATTTTTTATGATTTGTTTTCCTTTAGGGGTAAGCACACTTTCGGGGTGAAATTGCACTCCTTTAAGGTCGAATTCACGATGGCGTAGCGACATGATTTGTCCGTTCTCATCGACAGAAGTGATCTCGAGTACATCGGGAAAATCTTCTTTGGCTACTACCCACGAATGATACCTGCCTATTTCAATTGTTTTCTCCAATCCGTTGAAGAGTGATTCGTCATCAACAATAATTTCTGCTTGGGTAGATACACCGTGAAAGACTTCGGCAAGGTTGGTAATAGAACCTCCAAAGACTTCTCCAATTGCCTGCTGACCAAGGCATACGCCCAGGATGCTTTTAGTAGCTGCGTAGGTAGTTATGAGTTGTTTTAGCAAACCGGCTTCATCGGGTATGCCGGGACCGGGAGATAGTAGTACTTTGTCGTAATTTGCCACCTCTTCCATAAAGAATTGATCGTTTCTTATGACCGTTACTTTACAATCCAGTTCTTCCAGATAGTGAACAAGGTTGTACACAAAGCTGTCGTAATTATCTATGACCAGTATGTTTTTCATTTTCTGTTGTTCTTTTTTATTTCACTCCTTACCGGATGCCAATTTCTTCTGCCAGCTCCAGTGCCTTAGTGAGCGCTCCTAGTTTGTTGTACACTTCCTGTAATTCTTTGTTGGGATCACTATCTGAAACTACTCCTGCACCTGCCTGATAGTGTAATACGTGATCTTTACTTACAAAAGATCTTATAATGATTGCATGATTAAAATTGCCTTTAAAATCCATAAACCCAATGGCGCCCCCATAAAATTCTCTGTTTATATTTTCATATTTTTCGAGTAATTGCAACGCCTTATGTTTTGGAGCCCCGCTAAGGGTTCCTGCCGGAAAGGTATCGGCTACAATTTGCATTGTACCTGTGTTTTCTTTTATGTTGGCGGTAACCTTACTTACCAAATGAATCACATGCGAAAAAAACTGGATCTCCCTATAGGTTTCAACCTTTACATCAGTTCCGTGTCTGCTAAGATCATTTCTGGCAAGATCTACCAACATCACATGTTCGCTGTTCTCTTTTGGGTCTATAGCGAGTTCCTTTGCGAGTTGTGAATCCTGTTCGTCATTTCCTGTCCGCTTAAATGTTCCGGCGATAGGGTGTATCTCGGCTCTATTTGAATTTACGATCAGTTGTGCTTCGGGAGAACTGCCAAGAATCTTAAACTTTCCGTAGTCAAAATAAAACAGGTATGGCGACGGATTGATACTTCGTAATGCTCTATACACATTGAATTCATCGCCTGTAAACTGTTGCGAAAAGCGTTTGCTGGGAACTATTTGAAACACGTCTCCGCGTTTGCAATGTTGTACGCAGGTTTTTACCAGCTCTTTAAATTCGTCGTCTTTAAGGTTCGTTCTGGGTTCATTAGAGCGTTGAAATGGATATTCGGCGAAATTTTTTGCATTGAGAATTTGTTCTATCTCGGCAATATTGTTTTCTGCGGTAAAACAATGTGCAAAAATATAAGCTTCGTTGTTAAAGTGATTGATCGCAATGATGTTTTGATAAACCGCATAGTACATATCGGGAATACCCAACTCAGATTTCTGCTTTGAGATGGAAATATCTTCAAAATAACGAACCGAATCGTAACACATATAGCCAAACAAGCCGTTGTTTATAAATTTAAAATCGTTTTCTTCGGAAATAAAAGCACCTGCAAAACTTTCTATGATCGCGGGAACATTTGTTTCCGAAGTAATACTGAGAATATGCTCCTTTCCATTGGGAAACTGTTGGGTAATGATCTCATTCTCAATTTTAATTGAAGCAATGGGATTACAACAGATATAACTGAAACTATTGTCGTTGGCGTGATAATCGCTACTCTCCAGAAGCAAACTATTGGGAAACTTATCGCGAAGTCTAAGGTACACAGAAACCGGAGTCAGCGTATCGGCTAATAATCTTTTGGAGTATGTTTTAAGATTGTATGTCATGGTATTCCCGCAAAAGCGGATTTCATTTTAAATTTTGTCGAAATATATTTCCGATTTTCAGTAAATGACCCAAATAAAAAAAGGCTTGTCGTGAAGACAAGCCTTTGTATGTTGAAACATATTAATAGTGCTCTAGCTCACGATTTGTTGCGTAAGTTTTTCCACCACCAAGTATGTTTTTTATTTAGGATCATAATTGAGTTTCAAATATAGAAATGAAATTTAAAACAGCAAGTAATAAATGCCTAAAATTTTAAAGTGACATCTAATTCGAAGTTATCTGAGATCGTATTATCCCCAAGGCTATCAAAAAGACTTCCACTTCCGTAGCGAACACCAAATTGTGTACGGTCAATTTTAAGACTTGTTCTGGCGGCTGTTTCGCCCATAATTAGATCGAAGGTGATGGGTTTGGTCACTCCTTTAATAGTCATATCGCCTGTAACGCTGTGTACATTTCCTTTTTTAGTGGCTCCGGTAATGACTAATGTCGCAGTGGGATGTTGGGCAACTCCAAAGAAATCGTCACTTTTTAGGTGCCCGAGTAACTTTTCCTTTGTCTCACCTTCTAGATCGGTATTGGTCATAGACGTCATATCTACCACAAACATTCCGCCAATGATATTATCTCCGTCCACTTCAAGGTAACCTTCCTGTAGACTAATAGTTCCGGTATGAGAACCTAAGATCTTCTTTCCTTTCCATTCAATCGTACTTTCCTTAATATCTATCTTCTTTTTCACGGGAGGTGTAAAAGCGAATGTAGAGGTTGTTACTGCTAGTATTAAAGCGATGTTCATTTTGTTTTTCATGATTATTTAATTTATGTTACTGTTTATTTAGTTCTTAGGGTATCTAAGAGATCGTTTAATTGTTCCATTTGAGCTTCAGAAAGATTTTTTAAGATATTTTCATTGTTCTGCTCCATAATGGGGTCTAGTTCTTTTAAAACTTCCAGGCCTTGATCTGTAATAAAGATCTCTACTTTTCTTCTGTTGGCCTTGCAAATACGGCGCGCCACCCAACCTTTTTTAATAAGTTTATCGACCAGCCGAGTCGTATTACTGCTTTTATCGATCATTCGTTCCTGAACGGTTGAGAGATTAGCGGGATTTCCGTTTTGCCCACGTAGAATTCGCATCACATTATATTGTGGCATGGTAAGTCCGTAGGGCTTTAAGGTCGTCATGATCGCTTCTTCTATGGTGCGGGAGGTGTACATAATATTAATAACCGTCTTGGTTGTATGTGCCATTTTATGAATGGTCTTGATCGCATCTTCTATTTTATTTGTCATTACAATATTTGTATATACAAATGTAATGTTATTTTTTATTCTGAAATGAACTTTAACACAACTTTTAAACTTTTGGGAATTTTCTCTGTCTAAACCTCTTTAATGATTTGTTAAATAGTTTCTGAAGATTAAATAATTGAATAATTTTAGTTCATGAAAATTGCTACCTATATTATCGCTGTATTGTGTCTTTTCTCTTGCGCCGACAAGAAATCTGAAGCCAAAGCAGTGGAGATTACTGAAACTAACGAAGTTGAAACAAAATTAGACGAGGGAGCTGTTCCAAATTACAATTATTCAGATCTGGAGCCATTACTCACTAAGAACAATGATACCACCTATGTCGTAAATTTTTGGGCTACCTGGTGTAAACCCTGTATCAAGGAGCTTCCGGCATTCGAAAAAATTACAGCAGAGCGTTCCGAAGAAAAAATAAAAGTGCTTTTAGTGAGTTTAGATGACCCCAGAAAAATAGAGGAGCAGGTAGTGCCTTTTATAGGAAAGAACAATTTACGATCGGAAGTTATATTATTAGGGGATCCCGATATGAATACGTGGATTCCGAAGATCTCTACCGAATGGAGCGGATCAATTCCCGCGACCTTAATTTATAGAAACGATACACGAAAGTTTTATGAGCGATCGTTTACTTTTGAAGAGCTCGAAAAAGAAATTAACCACTTTACAAACTTGTAGGATGAAATGCCTATTTATACATTTTTAACCCACGGAAGCTCTGACTAAGAAAACACCATCTTCCGGTTTATCAAAAATTTTATACAGATGAAAAGAAAACAGATTTTTTTAGGAATGGCAATGGTAGTAATGACCGTTGTAATGTTTAGTGCTTTTACAAATCCACAACCTGCCCCTATAGCAGATGGATATAAGATTGGAGATGCTGCAACCGACTTTAAACTAAAGAATGTTGATGGGAAGATGGTATCCTTATCCGATTACAACAGTGCGAAAGGCTTTATCGTAATATTCACCTGTAATACTTGTCCGTTTGCCGTTGCCAGCGAGGAGCGTATGGTGGCATTAGATCGGGAATTTAAAGGAAAAGGATATCCGGTTATCGCGATCAATCCTAACAATCCGGAGGTACAACCCGATGATACTTTCGAACTAATGCAGGAAAAGGCAGAGGAAGCCGGTTTTACTTTCCCGTATTTATACGATGAAAGTAACACGATCTACGCCAAGTATGGAGCGACTAAGACTCCGCATGTTTATCTGCTTAAAAAAGAAAAGGGACAAAACGTAGTAAAGTATATTGGCGCGATAGACGACAATGTAAGAAACGGGGATGCGGTAAAAGAAACCTTTTTAGCAAATGCCGTAAACGAATTACTTCAGGGTAAAGAAGTAACCCTTAAGGAAACAAAGGCTATTGGTTGTAGTGTAAAGCAGTAGGGCTTGGAGTAGAGAGCTGTGAGATGGAGCCATTAAGCTGTTTTGAAACGCATAGTCATTTCGAGCCTGCCTATCGGCAGGCAGGCGAGAAATCTCATCCTCAAGAAAATGAACATAAATCGATTCTTCTTTTCTTTTTTGCATCGCCCAAAAAAGAAAGAAAAAACTCTAGCCTCACGATTCTTTTTCACCCGTTACGTTTTTAATGCTAAACAAAAAAACCTCGCCACCTAAAGTGGCTCAAACAGATTTTTGTTTTTTACGCATTTTCAAACTACGGGTCCCGAAGTCTAATCGTATGGCGAAATTCTAATTATCGAATGCAATCTAAAAATTTTTACGCTTCTCTCTCTGCCAATGTTAAAAGGAGTTTTCAGGAGGCCGAAAACTTAATTTAGGTTCGGATTCCTATTGAGAATATATGTTTTAGATCGACAAGTCATTTCGAGCAGCCTGCCTATCGGCAGGCAGGCGTACCCGAAGGGTCGAACAAAAAAATAAACATACATACATTAATGAACCACAAAAAAGAATAAAAGAAAAAGATTTTTTACTTTTACTCAAAAATTTGAAACTATGGCAGATCTTTCACAATCACAATGGGCTGAACAACTTGAAAACGACGATAACGCTGTTATTTTAGACGTACGTACTCAGGCCGAAGTAGAAGAAGGACATATCCCAAATATGAAGCACCTGGACATCTTTAATGCCGGGGCATTTATGGAAGAAGCAAAGCAAATGGACACTTCAAAAAGCTATTATGTATATTGCAAAAGTGGTGCACGTAGCGGACAAGCATGTGCGATCCTCAATTCATTAGGATTTGAGAATACCTATAACCTTATGGGGGGCTTCTCAAACTGGGAAGGTGAAAAAACTGTTTAAAACAACACTATGAAAACTGCCTATACTTGTATTCTCGCGCTGCTGCTTCTCTTTACAGCCTGTAAAGAATCTAACAAGGAAGTAATTGAAATTGCTAGTCCGAAGCAAATGTACGAAGCGCTCTACAGCCGCGATGTGGATGCGCAGTTACTGGATGTACGCACCGAAGAAGAATACGGCGTGAGTCATTTAAAGGACGCACAAAATATCTGTGTTACCAACGCCGATTTTGCCGAGAAGGTAAAAACGCTCGACAAGAACAAACCTGTGTATGTGTATTGTAAAAAGGGAGGTAGAAGTGCAAAGGCAGCAAAGATCCTTGAAGAAATGGGTTTTACCAAGGTTTATGATCTGGAAGGAGGAATTACCCAATGGGAGGAAGACAACCTGGAAACCGAAAAATAACTACATTTTACTCTTAATTTTTTTAACACATTGATTTATATGCAGTTAAATTGATGCTAAACTTCGGTTTGGGTAGCAATTTATGTTGAGGTATCACCTACTTTTAGGTAACTCAAATAAAATGTTATGAAAAATGAGAGTCAGATAGTGGAAGACGAAATGCGCAAGTTGATCACAAAAAGTTGCGATTTTGATACCTACGGCGGTACTTTTTACCCGTTCCATAAAACGATCTTAAAATATTACTTTTCGGCTATTGATGTTACGATAGATTATTCCGAAAAACTCATTACGTTATTTAATTCGAAGCCTTTAACCGAAGAGTCTTATAATCTCTACGATATTAACGAAGCGGTTGCAGCCAAGGTAAATTACACCAATTTAGAAGAAACTCTAAAAGGCTGTTTAGAGCAGGGTGCTAATCACAATCGCTTTTATAAGAGTTTGTTATTTCACTACAACAATGTAAGTAGAGAACCCGATACAGAGGTGATGAGTGCTTAACAAAAAAAACTACTATTAATTGAAAAACGACCCAAAAGGTCGTTTTTTTTATGCTTTATTGTCGCGGTTGGTACGGGAAAGCCTTACAATTTACTTTCTTAATGGGTTGTATTACAACCTTATAAAATTAATATCTGTTCTTAAGATCGATAATGATCCCCATTACGACACATAAAATTACTGTTGCTACTGCTAATGATCCTACGCCCATGGTTTGGTTTTTTTAAGTTATTAGTGCTACAAATATAGTAAAAACACTTTTAGTTATATGAGGATGTTATGTTTTTGAATTTCGGGAAAAGGGGTATATTTGGTAGTCCCTACTTCGCAATTGCATACTAAGTTTGGATGTTGATTATAGTGATGGCTTAATGTGGAGAATGCACCTATCCCTCGAAGCATATTATTGCCACTCTAATATAGATTGCAAATAACAATTACGAAGGAAGGTGCTACGGATTTCCTTAATGGTGATCTTTGGGATTCTTTTATATTTATACAAAAAACTTAATGAATGTCTGAAGACCATAAAAAACAATTAGAACAACAACTCTGGAATATTGCTAATACCCTACGTGGTAAAATGAATGCCGATGAGTTTCGTGATTATATATTAGGCTTTATTTTCTACAAATACCTCTCTGAAAGAATGGAGATTTACGCCAACCGAATCTTAAAAGAAGGTGGCGATACATTTTTATTTTCAGAAATAGACGAAAACACAGAAACAGGACAAGAGTATATAGAAGCCATAAGAGAAGAATCTTTAGAGAAGTTAGGGTACTTCTTAAAACCATCAGAATTATTTACATCAATAGCCAAAAGAGGAAACTTTAATGATGAAGGAGAACCTTTGGTAAAAGAAAGTGAAAGCACCTATAATACCAAAGACAATTTCATATTAGAAGATTTACAAAAAATCCTAAACAATATCCAAAATAGTACAATGGGTACGGATAGTGAGGAAGATTTTGAAGATCTCTTTGAGGATATGGATTTAAACTCTACCAAATTAGGTAAAACACCTGAAGCTCGTAATGAGATTATAGCTAAAGTACTCGCACACTTAGATAAAATAGATTTTAAGTTAGAAAATACAGAGTTAGACGTACTGGGTGATGCTTACGAATACTTAATAGGAAAATTTGCAAGTGGAGCAGGTAAAAAAGCAGGTGAGTTTTACACGCCTCAAGAGGTGAGTATGGTGTTAGCTAAGTTGGTCACTACCGGTAAAAAGAAACTAAAATCTGTGTATGACCCAACCTGTGGTAGTGGTTCTTTGTTATTGCGTGTGGCTAAAGAAGTAGACGAAGTAAACAACTTTTACGGACAAGAATTAAACCGTACTACCTACAACTTAGCACGTATGAATATGATACTACACGGTGTCCATTACCGTGAGTTTGATATTAAACAAGAAGATACTTTAGAACACCCACAACACTTAGAACATCGTTTTGAAGCTATTGTAGCAAATCCACCATTTTCTGCAAAGTGGAGTGCCAACCAACTCTTTATGAGTGATGATAGATTTAGTCAATACGGAAAATTAGCTCCAGGTAGTAAAGCAGATTTTGCTTTTGTACAGCATATGGTGCATCATTTAGCAGAAAACGGACAAATGGCAGTGGTTTTACCACACGGTGCATTGTTTAGAGGAAGTGCTGAAGCTCATATTCGTAGATATTTAATTGAAGAAAAGAACTTTTTAGATGCTGTGATAGGTTTACCTGCCAATATATTTTATGGTACGTCTATACCAACTTGTATTTTAGTATTTAAAAAGTGTAGAGAAAACCCTAACAATATTTTATTTATAGATGCCAGCGCACATTTTGACAAAGTAAAAACTCAAAATATATTGCGGAACGAGGATATTAATAAAATCGTTGGTACTTATAAATCATACACTAGTCATTCCGAACGCAGTGAGGAATCTCAAGCAACTATTGAAAAGTACTCATACGTGGCAAGTTTAGAGGAAGTAGCCGAAAACGATTACAATCTAAATATACCACGTTATGTAGATACTTTTGAAGATGAAGAACCCATTGATATTGATAGTGTTGCTACTGAAATTGAAAGTTTAAATACTGACATAAAAGAAAACGAAAACCTAATTGTTTCTTTCTGTAAAGAACTAAATATTAAAACACCGTTTTAAGATGCAGAAAGAAAAACAGTTAATACCTCAATTAAGGTTTTCTGAGTTTGAAGGAGTTTGGGAGGAGAATAAATTAGGAAATATTGCAAGTTTTTTTAAAGGAAAAGGTATTTCTAAAAGTGACATTCTTGAAGATGGTAAAAATGAATGTATACGATATGGTGAGCTTTATACGACGTACAATGAAGTAATAACTTCTATTACATCTAAAACCAATATTTCTTTAGATATTTCAATATTAAGTGAAGAAAATGATGTTATTATTCCTTCTTCAGGTGAAACTCAGTTAGATATTGCTACAGCTTCTTGTGTGTTAAAGAGTGGTGTGATTTTAGGAGGAGATTTAAATATCATTAAATCTCAATTAAATGGTGTTTTTTTATCATATTTATTGAATAACAGTAAAAAGAAAGATATTGCTAAGTTAGCTCAAGGTAATTCTGTAGTTCATTTATATAATAAGCAATTAGGAACATTAAAAATAAATATTCCTTCATTAAAAGAACAACAAAAAATAGCCAATTTTCTAACTTCTATTGACAACCAAATACAAGCCTTAAAAAAAAAGAAAAGCCTTTTAGAGCAATATAAAAAAGGAATACTACAAAAAATATTTAAACAAGAACTTAGGTTTAAAGATGAAGATGGAAATGCGTTTCCTGAGTGGAAAGAAAAGAAATTGGGTGATATTCTTGTTGAAGTTAATGAGAAAACAACTGTTTCAAATCAATATACTATTTTATCGTCAACAGCCAAAGGTCTTTTCAACCAAAGTGATTACTTCACCAGAGATATTGCAAGTAAAGATAATACAGGTTATAAAATATTAAGAAAAGAACAATTAGTATTTAGTCCTCAAAATTTATGGTTGGGTAATATTAATGTTAATTGCGATTTTGAAGTCGGTATAGTGTCACCTTCATATAAAGTTTTTGAATTTAATGTAAAGCTAACTTCATTTAACTTTTGTAAATATTTATTATTTACAAATAGGATGTTTTATGAATATGCGCAAGCTTCAGAACAAGGAGCAAGTGTTGTAAGAAGAAATTTAGATATGTCTTCTTTTAAAGCAATTCCAATAAAATTACCAAGTATAAAAGAACAATCCAAAATTGCAAATTTCCTATCAACAATCGATGAAAATATAGAATTAGTTAATACAAAAATAGAACACACAAAAGCCTATAAAAAAGGCTTGTTGCAACAGATGTTTGTTTAGTATGGACATACCTCTTACTACATATAGAAAACTATTAGGCGACACCACTAGGGTGATACGGCACCAAAGGGAGCTCGCCATTTTAAAGGGTGAAACCTTTAATATTTTTTCCATCCTAAAAATGGAGTACCGTGAAAATGAAACGCACTCGGCTTTCTTAGGAGAGTTACTCAACCCCAAAGGCTCACATCGTTTAGGCTCTATTTTTTTAAAATGTTTTTTACTGCAATTAGATATCCTAGAGCACATTGAGTTAGCTACAGCAAAAGTTGAGCTTGAAAAACATATAGCAAAGCGAAATGACCAAAATGTTATTGGCGGCAGGGTTGATATCTTTATTAAAGATGATTTAGGAAGAACGATATGTATTGAGAACAAAATACATGCGGCAGATCAAAATGCTCAAATTGCACGCTATTGTAATTATAATTCGGCTAACAATAAAGTTTTTTATCTAACTCTAGAAGGTGAGGAGCCAAGCAAAAAAAGTTGTGGGAAAAAAATCTTAGATCAAGATTTTTTTACAATTAGCTATAAAGTTGAGATACTAGAGTGGTTAGAACAATGCCAAAAAGAGGCTACACAGTTTCCTGTTTTGCGTGAAACCATAAATCAATATGCCATACTTATTAAAAAGTTGACCAATCAATTATCAGATCATACCATGCAACAAGAAGTTAAAGACATTATTATTGCTAATTATAAGGCCGCTAGAGTTATTGGAAGTAACATTGGTAAGATAGAATTGGAATACACCGAACTATTTGTTTCCGAAGTGGTAGATCTTTTAAAAAAGGAATTACCCGAAAGTTTTACCGTGAAGAAGAGTGATAATTTAAAAAATTCCTGGACAGGGATTTCTATATTTAACAGAAACTGGCCTACAGATGTAAAAGTTAAGCTTGAAGGGGCCCCAAAAATACCATGGAATGCTTCAATTTATGGAATCCATTGTCACAAGAGTAAATTTAACCGAGTTAAGATTAACGAACAATTAGCCAATGTATCATTGGTAAAAACTGGTTTCAGTGAAACCGAACATTGGCCTTGCTATAAAAGAGCTCTTAACTTAAGTACTCCAGAATTGCGTTCTCGCCTTTTTAAAACTTCAGAACGATCAATTTTGGTTAAAGAAGTTTCAGAAAAATTAATAGAAATTGCCATGTTCTGCGAAAAACCTTTGTCTAAACTCGAATTACAATAGAGTATGAGTACACAACCAGAACAAGTATTAGAAAATCAGTTAATAGAACAGCTATCAAATAGTGGTTATACTATAGTTAGTATTCCAGATGAAGCTTCTTTGCTAGCAAATTTAAAAGCACAGTTAGAAAAGCATAACAACATTACGTTTACAGCTAAAGAATTTGAGCGTGTTTTAAATATACTGAGCAAAGGTTCTGTATTCGAGAAAGCAAAAACACTACGTGAAAAGCAACATATTGTTAGAGATAATGGCGATAACTTGTATTTCGAGTTTTTAAATACCGAGCATTGGTGTCAAAACCAATACCAGGTTACCAATCAAGTAACAATTGAGGGAAGTTATAAAAATCGTTATGACGTTACTTTATTAGTTAATGGTTTGCCATTAGTACAAATAGAATTAAAGCGTAGAGGCTTAGAAATGAAAGAAGCCTTTAATCAGATAAATCGCTATCAAAGACACTCGTTTGGTGCTAAATCTGCTTTATTTCAATACGTGCAAATATTTGTAATTAGTAACGGTGTAAATACCAAATACTATGCAAATAATAGACATCAATCATTCAAACAAACTTTTTATTGGACCAATAAAGAAAACAAGCGTTTAACTAATATTCTAAATGGTTTTACCTCAGAGTTTTTAGAGCCTTGTCATATCTCTAAAATGATATGTAAATACATTGTGTTAAACGAAACGCATAAAATATTAATGGTGCTTAGACCGTATCAATTCTATGCAGTAGAAAGCATTATAGATAAGGTTAAAAATAGCACTCATAATGGGTATATTTGGCATACTACAGGTTCAGGTAAAACTCTAACTTCTTTTAAAGCGAGTCAAATAATTATGAAAATGCCACAAGTTAAAAAGGTGGTATTTGTAGTAGATAGAAAGGATTTAGATTACCAAACTACCAAAGAATTCAATAGCTTTTCAAAAGGCAGTATAGATGGTACGGACAATACAAAAGCATTAGTAAAACAGTTTAATGATGATACGAAGATTATCGTAACTACCATTCAGAAGCTAAATACAGCCATTAGTAAAAAGAACTATTTAGCTAAGATGGAGCAACTCAAAGACGAACGTATTGTTTTCATTTTTGACGAATGTCATCGTAGTCAGTTTGGAGATACACACAATCGTATTAAGGCGTATTTTAATAATTATCAAATGTTCGGGTTTACAGGTACACCAATATTTGCAGATAACGCTGTTAAGAACGAATTAGGTAAGAGAACTACCAAACAATTATTCGGCGAATGCTTGCATAAATACGTGATTACAGATGCTATTAAGGATGAAAACGTATTAAAGTTTGCAGTAGAATATGTAGGTAGATACAAAAAAAAGGAATCTGCCACAGAAATAGATATTGAGGTTGAAGATATTGACCGTAAAGAGTTGATGGAATCGCCTAAGCGTTTAGAAAAAGTTGCTGATTATATTATTGCAAATCATAATCGTAAAACCCATTCAAAAGAATTTACAGGAATGTTTTGTGTGAGTAGCACAGATATGTTGGTGAATTATTACGACATCTTTTACCAGAAGAAACAAGCTGGAGAACATAACTTAAAAATAGCGACCATTTTCAGTTATGTGGCGAATGAAGAAGATGCAGACGCAAACGGATATATTCCAGAAGAAGTTTCAGTTGTAGAAGAGGCGCCTGCTTTATATGGTTTAAATCTTCACAAAAGAGATAAGTTGGAAAGTTATATAGGTCATTATAATGAGATGTTTGGTTCTAATTTCTCGACAAAAGACAGTCAGTCGTTTTACAATTATTACAACGATATATCTAAGAAAGTAAAAGAACGTAAAATTGATATTCTCTTAGTTGTAAATATGTTTTTGACAGGTTTTGATAGTCCATCATTAAATACCTTATATGTAGATAAAAATTTAAAATATCACGGATTAATACAAGCGTATTCTCGCACCAATAGAATTATAAACGAACAAAAATCGCAAGGTAACATTGTAGTATTCCGTAACCTGAAAAAAGTAACGGACCAAGCGATTACACTCTTTAGTAATAAAGAAGCGATAGATGTTATTATAATGAAGCCTTATGAGGAATACACTCAAAAATTTAATGAGGCATTTATTAATTTATTAAAAATTACACCGACTGTCAATAGCGTAAATGACTTAATAAGTGAAGAAGATGAATTAGAATTTATCAAAGCATTTAGAGAGTTAATGCGTTTAAAAAACACAATGACAACTTTTGCTAATTTCGATTGGGAAGATTTAGCAATGCAAGAGCAGTTGTTTAATGATTACAGAAGTAAATATCTTGATTTATGGCAAAAAACAAAACACGATACAGCTAAAGAAAAAGTATCTATACTTGATGATGTAGATTTTGAATTAGAATTAATTCATAGAGATGAAATCAATGTCACATACATTCTAAAATTATTAGCAAATTTAAAAGATGCTAAAAAATCAGAGCAAGAAGCTAAAAAGAAAGAAATTGTAGATGCCTTAACAGGTGAAGCCAATTTAAGAAGTAAAAGAGAATTAATAGAAAAGTTCATAGAAGATAATTTACCTGAGATAGAAGATTCAGAAACCATACCACAAGAGTTTGAAAAGTTCTGGTCAGAAGAACAGCAAAAAGCATTTGAAGTTTTTATAAAAGAAGAAAATCTATCATCGGAAAAAACACAAAAACTAATTGAAGACTATCTCTATGCAGAAAGAGAACCGTTACGAGATGAATTGTTAAATTTAATAGAAGGTGATAAGCCATCAGTATTAAAACGCAAAACCATAGGTGATAGAATCTTAAATAAAGTAGTCAACTTTGTAGAAACGTTTATAAACGGAATGGATAGTTAATCTTCTAATTATGCCCAATTCAAAAAAATCCTGGTTTACCGCTTTTCGCGACATTATTGAGGTTATTTTGCAAAATCTCAACAAACGCCCGCGAACCTGGCATCAGCATGTGGTGCCTTATGAGGAGGATTGGGCGGTACGGCGAGAAGGGAATAAGCGAATTACTTCCAAACACAGAAAACAATCTACCGCCATAAAGAAGGCCAAGGCCATTGCCAGAAAACATAAAGCCGATGTGATCATTCATAGGGCTAATGGGACTATTAGAGAGAGGATTAATTATGATTAATTTTTTGTTTGTTCATTTTCTTTGCTCATCCAAAGAAAACGAACCAAAAGAAAGGACGCCTTTTACGAGGAATTTTTTAGCTGGCTAAAAATCGGTTCACAAACTCCGCGTCACAGCCTTCAGCTGCTCCTGAATCTCGGAGCTTTGTATCACCTATTCTGGCGTAAAAGGGATGAAATTAAAGACTTATATTCAATATAATCAGTGTGCAACGAGAGGAATGCACAGTAAAAAATGAACATTAATTAATTATTCTTTTCTTTTTTGCATCGCCCAAAAAAGTCTGTCTTCCTCTCTCCGCTAAAGCGTATCGTTGGAAACACTAAAACTCTAGCCTTACGATTCTTTTTCACCCGTTACGTTTTTAATGCTAAACAAAAAAAACTCACCACCTAAAGTGGCTCAAACAGATTTTTGTTTTTTACGCATTTTCAAACTACGGGTCCCGAAGTCGAATCGTATGGCGAAATTCTAATTATAGAATGAAAGCCTAAAATTTTATACGCTTCTTTCGCTGCCAATGTTACAAGGATTTTTCTGGAGGCCGAAAACTTAATTTAGGGTCGAATTACTATTGAGAATATATGTTTTAGATCGACCAGTCATTTCGAGCCTGCCTGCCGGCAGGCAGGCGCACGCGAAGGCTTGGACAAGCAAAGAAAATGAACATAGACAGCGTTGTAAAAGTAATCTATTGCAATTAATTAGTATAAAAAAGAAACCACTCCAATAAAAATACTAAGTCTTTTATTGCAATGGTTTCCATCTAAATAAACTCATTCTATTCTTCTTCTGAGCTCGCTTTAGGATTCGAATTATTTTCTTTCGTTTTATCCCTTTTTTCATTTTCCGCTATTCCTTTAGCGTGAGGAATGGGATGTTTTCCTATCTGATGTTTAAAATTGGGTGTTTTCATAATATTTTTTTTAAAATTAGTCTTTACTTTATTCCTCCTCCTGATTAAAAGTGCGTTTAAATCCGTCTTCCTGCGAACGATCTTTTTCACTGTGTACACTTTTACTTCCACGTGCCGTTTTCGTACTGGAATCCGGTATCGGTTTGTTGTTGTCGTTTTTATCTTTTGCGGTATCCATAGTATTCTTTTTTTTAATTTTTCTTACTTAAAGCTAATTATATCCTAGGTTCTGACCTTAGATGCTAACAGTATTTAACATTCATTTGCTAATAATTTCTAAAGATTTATCAGGTGCTTTTATTCTGGATAGTGTATCTTATCTCAGAATTGAGCATCTTCGCTCAATAGATTTATAAAATAACTACTGCATACTCTGTGAACATCAATAAAATGAACGTGATATGTATTGTTGGCTGCGGACCACGGGGTCTCTCAAGTTTAGAGTCTCTTATGGCTGCCTTGGCGAAGAGCAATACACAAATTGAAATTCAAGGCTATATTTTCGAACCTCAGAAATATCCGGGAGCGGGTTGGGTATGGGATCTCGATCAGGTAGATTCAAACTGGATGAACATTTCAGATCGTGCCTTGTGCAATTTAAAGGGGAGAGAAGAGATCGAAATGCCCAATTTTACCATTCCAACTTTTCCATCGTATATCGATTGGATGAAAAGTAACCGCGATCACATTCTCGCCGAAGAGAAAGATGATTTTCCACCCCGAAGAGTGATGGGAACTTATCTCAATGAACGCTTCAATTCTATATTTTCGGTTTTAGAGACACATAAACTATTTCAGCTCATCAAAGCTGAGGTGAAGGATATAAATTATCAGGAAGACCGCTTAGTCGTTATTGATGAATTCGATAATAAATTTCTGTGTTCCGAATGTTTATTATCCATAGGGCACCAAAGTACCTTCGATGACGACCAAATAAAAAAATGGAAAGTATATGCCAACAATAACAAATTGTTGTTGGTAGATAACCCTTACAATTTCAATATAAATGATATAAAGCATGAAGATAAGGTTGCCATTAGAGGTTTCGGTTTAGCCATGATAGACGTCGTGCGTATGCTTACCGTAGAAAAGGGTGGCGTATTTAAATCCGGTGGAACAGAAGGAAAACTTTTGTTTATTCCTTCGGAAAAATCAGTACAAAAGATCGCGTCCTTTTCTCTCGACGGACTCCCAATGGTGCCCAAACCACTTGGGTATGATGTGGATCGACATTTCGAAGTAACCGAAGAACAAGAAAGACAATTTGAAAAAGCGGTCCGCCGAGCACTAAAAGCTGCAACAAAATTATCGAATCTGGATTTTTTGCTCGACCCCTTTAGCGAGATTGCTGCAGAGAAATATATAAGTCATCCTGCTGTTGCATTTCAAACCAATGTTGATACAATTAAACAAATAATCAAGGAATGGTTACTCGATATGAGCTATTCCCATCCCCTTATTCTAAATACCCAATTGCCTACATACGACTATATGCAGAATACAGTCTCAATGGCTCTGGGACATGCGCCACCCTCAATAGATTTTTGCGTTGGGCAGGTATGGCGTCATCTCCAACCCAAGATGTATGTAGTATTTTCGCATTGCGATCTCCGGGACGAACTTATGGAAAAGGTAATTGCATTAGATGAGAGTACGAAAAGATACTCTTATGGCCCTCCTGTAGAAAGCATTCAGCAGTTAATAGCGCTTACGGAAGCAGGTGTTTTAGACCTGTCTTTTACCAAAGACCCTGATATAAAATGTGCCGATCTAGGTTGGGAGCTCTCGTTGCACGGGAAAAATGAAAAATATAATGTAATGATAGATTCTGTTCTTGACGCTCCCAAATTGGTTGATATTGATAGCGGACTAATAATTAAACTCAAACAAAATGACGTTTTAACCCCTGTTACTACAGATCTTGGCGTGCAAACACATAAAGACGGGGTAGTGGAATTATCTAACGCTGTAAAGAATGTTTATTTATCCATTTTGGGCCGAAATGCTAAGGGAAGTGTGTTGGGAGTGGATGCTATTTTAGAATGTTTCGGGCCACGCATAGAGGATTGGGCTAGTGGAGTTATTACACGATTAAACAGGTGACAGGACTCATTATTAGCAGTGCTCTCAAAGAGCAAAAGTTACGAAGGGTTGGGTATTACCGTAAAGTTAGATGGAGTGGGAGTTTATATTGAAAGGGTGTAGTTGGAAGCAGACAGGTTTGCTATAATTTGTCGGTGCAATTGAAATTAAATTTCTTAATTCGTCTCAGGTTGAATTATAAACAAGCGTATAATAATTAAAAAACCCCTCATTTGAGGGGTTTTTACTGTTGTTTATTTATAATAAAATTTACAATCCTAAAACCGTAAGTAAATTAAGGTCTAAGGTCGTGGTGGTATTAGCATCCACATTTACATTGTTGAGATTAATAGCTGTGTTCGAGCTAGTTTCAATACGTCCTTCAAATTCGAGACGACCATCATTATTATCATCTACGAATGACGCAAATTGTACTTCGTAATTTCCTTCTTGTAAAAAGTGAAGACTAAATTGGTTATCACTTCCCGCAGTGGCACTACTAGTCACGGCATTTGCAAAACGTACACCATTAGCATTCTCATCGGCTTCGGCCTCGGTAAAGGTACCTTGCTCATATGCAAAGGCAATAATGGTACGGTTAGATCCGCCAAGAGTATTTGTGGCTGTTCCCGCAATTACTCCTGCTTGTAGAGTGTTGCTTACACGTAGGCTGTTAGACAGTTGTGAACCAATAACAAAGTCGTAAGTTCCGTCTGCTTTAGCCACTAATGCTTTACGCAAATCGAAATCGATAACAAGTTCGTTTCCGGTTTGAGCCAGAACAGTTACTGTCTCGTTTACTTGTAATTGAGGATCGCTAACCGTTAATGCTACTGTTCCATTAGATTGTGTAGTAACATAATTAGCAGGCGAGTTCCCTGAAGCGTCAGTTTGTGTATCTAGAATAAGCTGTAGATTATTGTAATCACCGGCTTCCAAATCCAGATTACCCAAAAATTGAGTGTCACCATTAGTAAGGGCACTCAATTCGATAGTAGTTTTAGTAAATCCTTCTAAACTACGTCCGTCTAATTGTACATCGGCCACCGTAATAAAAACTGCCTCCACTTCGGCATCGTCTACAGGGCTATCTGTAATTTTAATTTGTGTGTTGTAAGTATCGGTAGTTCCTGAAGAATTATCATCATCATTACTACAACTTACAAGGGATACACTTAGAAATATTGCTAGTGCTCCGGCAATAAGGGGATTCATGCGTTTCATCTTTTTCATTTTTTTTAATTTAGGTTTATTTCAATTTTTGTCGCTACTCATGCAGCGCCAATTAGAACGTAAACATATTACAAATCATATGTGCTCACAATCGCCTTTAACATTCCATTGATGTTTGGTTTAACTATGTATTATTCAAAAAAAGGCGGTTATTTCCGAAAAGTTGAAATAACCATCGCGTTGAAAGTAATATGGGGGTGCTGAGGATGAATCTTATATATAAAATTATAGGTGAATTGTAAAAGATTTACATAATAACCAACTGATTTATTAGCATGTTTTACTTGTAAATTATAACTTATTTTTAACTTCTATAAATCCGTGATTTTAACATAATCCAACGAATTTTCAGCCATTATTTCATGATTTATAATCATATTAAAAGAAAGGTGTAAGCCTATAATTTTTATGATACGTTTGGAACTCAGACAGTCTAAAATTTTTTACGCTTCTCTCACCGCCAATGTTACGAGGAGTTTTCAAGAGGCCAAAAACTTAATTTAGAGTCGGATGTTTATGGATCGCACAGTCATTTCGAGTCTGCCTGCCGGCAGGCAGGCGCAGGCGAAGGGTTGGAAGTGAAAACGAAATAGAAAAAGAAAAAGAATGTTTATTTACTTTTCTTTTTTGCATTGCCCAAAAAAGAAAGAAAAAACTCTAGCCTCACGATTCTTCTTCACCCGTTACGTTTTTAATGCTAAACAAAAAAAACTCGCCACCTAAAGTGGCTCAAACAGATTTTTGTTCTTTACGCATTTTCAAACTACGGGTCCCGAAGTCGAATCGTATGGCGAAATTCTAATTATAGAATGCAATCTAAAATTTTCACGCTTCTCTCGCTGCCAATTTTAAGAGGAGTTTTCAGAAGACCGAAAAAGGAAATAGGAAAAAGTATTCTTTTCGATCGAGAAAATTTGAAAATGGAAGTTTTAGACTTTTTCCCAAGGATAGCAGCATCTTTTCGTTAAAAATTTCTGAAGCCTTGGAAGAAATTTAGGAATGATGCTGTGGTTTTAAATAGTGCCAGCTATTTAAAAATCCCTAGCGAAAAAGTGTCTTTTCTTTTGGTTCGTTTTCTTTGGACAAGCAAAGAAAATGAACATAAAGAGTATTATTCATTGATTTTGTCTTAACACAAAACAATACCTTCCCTACCTCCTAGACGGCAGGCAGGCGCAGGCGAGAAATCTCCCCCTAATGAAAATGAAAACAAAGTATATTTTCAAATTCATTTTGTCTTAATATTTTAAAAAGAAAAGATCTGTAGAAGTAAGAAAAATTAAGGGATTACCTTTGGTGATCCCACTTGGCTTTGGTTCTACAAATAAAACTAACAGTCTTTGCAGTTTGAGCATTTGAAACCAAAAAAATCTATTGAAGTAAAAGAATTTAAGGGATTACCTTTGGTGATCCCACCTTTCCAATGTTGCAAATAAGAAACCACGCAGTTATCACTGCGAATTTTTTATTTTATTTCAAAATCTTGAGCAAGCTCAGTTTTTCATAAAATAAAAAACCACACCATTTTTGGTGTGGTTTCTTGAGTGTCGTGGAGCCGGAGGGATTCGAACCCTCGTCCAAACGTGCAATTATAACGCTTTCTACATGTTTAGTTTTCATTTAGATTTTCGAGGGCTTGCCGGTCGAAAACTACCAACGCACCCCTTATCCTTACTTGAGTTTCACGCTATCATCAAGGTACTAATAACGCTAGGTTTACTTTTACGAAGTCTCTATATCGATCGCCGTAAACCAAGGCAATCGAGAGACTTCCTGCTTGCCTACCTTGTAGGCCGAGGCATTATCCTACTATGATTCAGATTATGCAGCTAGGGCGTAGTTATTCTCGCCGTTTAAAAAGTGTGAAAAATGAGATTTACGAGCTGTTTCCCAGCGCTCGACATGCTTACATTACAATTAGACCCGCTGTCAAAACCAGTCGGCCCCATTTCAATGAGATAGAAAAATTTATTTTTCGTAATCGAATTGAATCCCGTACCAGACAACGT
>CAXBES010000020.1:0-37187 GCA_963974915.1 uncultured Ulvibacter sp.
AATCCATTACCCTCGAGTGATTACTGGTTTAGGGTGGAATATACAGAACAAGAAGCCCAACAAATATTTAATGGACATTTTACCCTAAAACGATAGCTTAAATACTATGAATATTAAGAATATTTTCCTCAGCCTACTTTTGTTAGCATGTCAATTTGCATTTTCTCAAGACGGAATACCTGTCTATGCAGATTACTTCGCAGATAACTTATACATATTGCATCCTTCGATGGCTGGAGCAGCAACGCATAATCAAGTTCGGTTAACAAATAGAAAGCAATGGTTCGATCAAGATGAGGCTCCTAATTTAGCTACGCTAAGTTTTAATGCGAGACTTGGCGATAAATCGGGAATAGGTGTAATTGCATTTACAGATCGTAACGGGTATCACTCTGAAACAGGAGGCTATATAACATATGCCCACCATCTAATGTTTTCAAGAAGTGAGGCCGACTTAAATCAGTTGTCATTTGGATTAAGCGCAGGAATTGTTCAGAATAAATTGGATGAAACGCAGTTTGACTTAACCGATTTTGATCCAATTATAGCAGGAATCATTCAGAGTAGTTCTTATTTTAATATAGATGTGGGTATGTCTTATAACTTTCTGAATTTTTCATCACATTTCACGGTGAAGAACTTAATCTTTCAGAATAGAGGATTAAACGACCCACAGTACGAATCGAATAATCAACGTCGTTATTTAATAGGTGCTGCCTACGCGATAGGTCAATACGGAGCAACGTATAGCTACGAACCTTCCATATTGTTTCAGTATGCTGAAAGAACAGGAGAACAATCAATAGATGTCAATTTTAAGGCATATCGGGAAATGGATTTCGGTAAATTATGGGCAGGATTATCATACCGTAGAAGTTTTGATGGTGCCGAATATTTAGATGGAACTCAGATTTCGAACCAAAAACTTCAGTATATATCACCCGTAGTGGGAGTGAACTTTAAGCAGTTTATGTTCGCATATACTTATTCTCATCAAACAGGAAGTGTTAAATTTAATAGTGGTGGATATCATCAAATTACTTTGGGTTACGATTTCTTAGGTGGAAGACCGGAGCCTTACGATTGTAATTGTCCTGCTATAAACTAAAAAAAAGCCCTTTTTTTAAAAGGGCTTTTTTTAATTCCAGGTATAATTCTTTTTTTTAGTTCCAGGTATAATTCTTTTTTTCTGCTTGCTTTTTAATTGCCTTTACCATTACACTCTCTAGTCCGTTTGAGGCTTCAGCTTTATTATTGGCTATAAACTGCCTTCTTTTGTTGTTTAGTTCCTTTATTTCATCTTGAATTCGTTCTCTCTCTGCTCTTTGAGCAGCCACATAGGCTTTTATTTCTGCTTTCGATTTTCCTTTTAGCTCTTCCGGAAGGTCATCTGCCTTTAACTCATCGTAACTAAAATCTTTCTCTTGTTCGGCATCGACCAGATCCCATGAACTGTTTTTATACAAATGTGACCCTTTAGAAACTGTTCTGCTAACTGCGTTTGCTTTGCTGTATTCGGCTGCATTTCCATCCTGTTCTGCCTGAACAGCGATTTTTCTCTTTCCAAGGTTACCATAGGGAATGTAAGTATTATTTAGTTTAATATTTAACTGTAGAATGATATCATCATAAGGTGATGCTACGTGAACCGTTTCTTGATTGTGATTTATTGCCATATAATCTCCATATGCTAATTGAGCACCATCTTTCCACTTTGAGGCAATACCGTGTTTATAGTCTCCACAAAAGATAGTATTTACAACGACACCTTTTTCTTTGGCACTCGCTGCAGCATCTCTATAATCTATATCTCCTTGAGTAAAGGGCTCATTTCCGGCAATAAATATCATTTTAAGATCATCTGCATCATTTCCCCAATCCAATTTGTCTAAGGAGTAATGGATCACAGTACCACAATACTCGCTCCCACCATTAGTGGTTAATGAGAAAAGCTCCTTTGAAACCTCGTCAAGATCTTCGGTGAAAGGCAGAATCTTTCGCACATATCCGTCACGTTTTTCCAGTCCGTCGTTACCATATTCATACAGCGCAATTTGAAGATCCGGGCGTTGATTTCGGCATTTGGCATAAGACAATTCATTGACTATTTCCCACAATTGTGCTTTGGCCTGATCAATTAGACCATCCATACTATTGCTGGTATCAAGTAACAAAGCGACTTTTATATAATGTTGTTTGACAGGTTTTTCCGAAGAAATATTTGCACTTAAACCTATTTCTTTAGAAGGGTCTGCCTTGCACGCATAGGTTGTAATTAGAAAAGCAGCCAACACGAGATTTTGTAAAATTTTCATAATGTGTTTTTTATTTTGATGTAAACCTATGGCTAACTTTTTTCTTGTAAAAACTACAATGAGGCAACAAGTTAGATTGATGAGTTAACAATGTATCTAGTTGAGTAAAAAGGTGTTTTTTAATAGTATGAAAACGATTTTACGAATTCTGTAGTTTGAGTAGTTGGGTTAAAGTGCGTATGTTTACTTTTTATATTTACGATGAAAGCATTTTTGTATATCATTCTTTTTGTTCTCTCTACCGGTCTGTATGCGCAAGTGAGGAAAACTGCTGCCCCTTCCTTTTCCTTAAAGGGTGTAGTAGTGGAGTTAGAAACTAACCAGCCTGTTGCCAAAGTAAATGTTGAAATTAATGGAGGCGATTATACTACTACCAATAATGCCGGCGAATTTACTATTCCGGCACGTGTGGGTGACGAGTTAATTATTAGAAGTGATGCCTTTAAAACAGTCTATTATACTATAAAAGACAAACAACGAATTACCTTAAAGGTTGAAAGTGCAGATGAGGGTATTCCTCCTGTGTCAACAGTACCTGCCAAATCTCAGGATGTCTTTATGACCTACATAGATTCTGCGAAGACATATCTTAAGCGAGATGCAAAAAGAAGTATAGAATATGTTACGAAAGCGTTAGAGGCTGTACCTGGGAGAAGAGCGAATAACAAACAGAACAGCCTTGCTTTTGAGACTCTGGGCGATATTAATTTATTTTGGGATTTACAGGATCTGGCGATCGATAACTATAAAAGAAGTCTTTTAGCCGTATCAAATATTGATGTTAGGATAAAGCTCGCTCAGGCTTTTATGAAAAACAAGAATTATCAGGAGAGTATTTCTACATATAACAAACTTTTAAACGATAGACTATCCAATTATCAAATGGTGCAGGTTTATGAAGGTTTAGGTGATACATATAAGGCCATTAATGATCCTGCGAAGAGCGTACGCAATTATCAAAATGGTCTCGATATCGCCACTGCTCATAAAATTACACCGAAAATTACCGATCTAAACTCAAAAATAGGTGAAGCTTATGCCCAAAGTGGCGCCGTATCTGAAGCTGAGTCCTGGTTTGGAAATTCACTTATATTATCTAAAACACAGAGCAAGAAAAGAGCTGTAGAAGAAAAAAATAAAGTGGCCGATTTCTACAATCAGAATCAGGATTACGATAAAGAAATCAGATTGCGGGAGGAAACCCTTAATGAAATACAATCGCTGGACGACGAAAGTATTGAAGAAGATATTAGCAGTCCGTTAACTCCGCAAAGACAGAATTATAAGATCGCAAATGCTTTTGTTGGACAAGAAAAATATGAGGAAGCGATACCGTATTTAATTAAGAGTATTGAAGAAGCCGATAATAAGGAAGATCTGGTCGTGCAGAAGGATGCGACCAGGAAGTTGTCGGAGTTATACAGGGATATTGGAGAGTACGATAAGGCTGCCGAGAGTTATGAGCGTTATGCTTTCGTTGTAGATGAGCTCTATGTAAAGAAGGAACAGGAATTATCACAGGTGGCAAGATTTAGTAAGGAGATCACATTAAAGCAAAATAGAATAGCCAGTCTGGAAAATGACAGAAAGTTAAATGAGAGTAGATATAAGTTGGCGTTTGAAAACCAGGCATTGATAGAGAAAAATAATCAGGTGCAGAAATGGATCATTGGGTCACTTATTCTAATAGCACTCTTATTGCTATACACCGCCTACACACAATATAAGAGCGTAAAGCAACAGAAGTACGCCAACAATCAACTGGCCTTAAAATCGTTGCGAACTCAGATGAACCCTCATTTTATTTTTAACGCACTAAATTCGGTGAATAGTTTTATTGCAAGTAACGATGAACGGGCTGCCAATAAATATCTCACAGAGTTTTCTCAATTAATGCGTTCTGTACTGGAAAATAGTGAAGAAGACTTTATTCCTTTAGAAAAGGAAATTGAATTATTAGAGTTGTACGTAAAATTAGAGCATTTCAGATTTAAGAATAAATTTGATTATACCATAGAAATTTCAGATGAGCTAAATGTGCATGAATTCGTGATTCCTCCAATGCTGCTACAGCCATACGTTGAGAATGCGGTTTGGCATGGACTTCGGTATAAGGAAGAGAGGGGACTGTTAGAGATCAAATTTGAGCAGATCGATTCAGAAACAGTAAAAATAACTATTTCTGATAACGGAATTGGTAGAAAGAAATCGAAAGCTTTTAAGACCGAAAATCAAAAGAAACAGAAATCTAAGGGAATGGGGAATATTCAAAAACGAATCTCTATTTTGAACGAAATGTATAAGGATAAGGTCGATGTAATGGTGAGCGATGCATTCGAAAATGAAGAGGGAACCCGAGTTGAATTAATTTTAAAGAAGGATTGATGAACTTAAAAGCAATAATTGTAGAAGACGAGGAGAACAGCAGGGATATTTTACGGAATTATCTCACCAAATACTGTCCGAAGATTGAATTGGTAGGGGAGGCAGATGGCGTTGACGCCGGATTGGAACTTATACGAAATAACAAACTCGATCTGGTATTTCTGGACGTGGAAATGCCCTACGGAAATGCATTCGATCTATTGGATAAAGTGGGTGATCGTCAATTTGAAACCGTTTTCGTTACAGCCTATAACCATTATGCGATCGATGCTTTAAACGCACATGCGTCCTATTATTTACTGAAGCCAATTTCGATAGATAAATTAATTGAAGCTGTAGATTATGTATTTGAAATTAAAGAGAATGAAAATAGACTTCAAAATACTGTGTTAAAACCTAAACTGTCTCAGGTAGAAGGTAAAATTACCATTCCATTACAAAATGGTTTCGAAGTACTCGAGATCGCAGATATTCTTTATTGTCAGGCAGATGATAATTACACCAATATCTTTCTGAAAGATCGCAAGAAGTTAGTAAGTAAGACCCTTAAATATTTTGAAGAAATCTTAACAGACAACGGATTTGCACGTGTTCATAAATCGTATTTGGTGAATGTAAATGCCGTTACCGAATACAAAAAAGGTAAGGGTGGAAGTGTGGTGCTCACAAGCGGTAAGGAAATTATGGTTAGTCCGTCGCGTAAAAAAGAGCTTCTGGCTTACTTTAGTTAAAAGTCTTTTTTTGAAATTTTAATCTCTTCGGAAAAATCTTTTAGTAACATTGCTAATGGTGCTACTTCCTTGTTCGTGTAAAACTGAAGCGCTGGCTTACTTGAGTCTTTCCGAAGCAATTGTAGGTCTTCTAACAGTTTTTTCGTTTGTCTGGCCACAGCCTGCCCCGAATCTATGATCGTTACGTTGTTAGGCAAGAGTTCCTCTAGCTGCGGAATTAGGTAGGGATAGTGGCTACAGCCCAATACGAGATAATCTATATTAGCCTTCACCATGGGAGCAGTATATTTTTTTAGCAGGGTTTGTAAAGCTTTACTCTCAAGTTCGCCTGTTTCAATTAAAGGCACCAGGCCTTCCCCTACAATTTCTAGTACTTTGATATTTTTTGTAAATTCTTCTGATGTTTTGTGAAATAAAGCACTGCTTAGCGTTCCCTTTGTTGCTAAAATTCCAATGCTTTTAGAAGTTGTGTTCAGGGCTGCGGGCTTAATCGCAGGCTCAATTCCAATAATGGGAATTGAGTACTTATTGCGAAGCACATCAATGGCATTGGTTGTTGCGGTGTTACAAGCCACTACAATGATCTTAGCACCCATTTCAAGCAAGGTTTCGGTATTTTTTATGCTAAGTGCTGTTATTTCTTCGGAAGTCTTATTACCGTAGGGAGCGTATTTACTATCGGCTAAGTAAATAGTGTGTTCTAGGGGTAGTAATTGATGTATTTCCTTCCAAATGGAAGTGCCACCTACTCCCGAATCGAAAATGCCTATGGGGTCGTTACTGTTCATTGTAGTAAAAGTACGAATCTACGGTTTATAAAAACAAAAACTGCGCTCCATTTGAAGCGCAGTTTTTAATTTTTAACAAAGGATTCTAATTAGATTCCCAATTCTTTTTTAACATCCGGTAAAAGATCTTTACCGTCTGCCAGGATAACTCCATTTCCTGTAGCCGAGTCTAAAACGTACTGGATCCCTTGAGCTCTGGCAACTTTTTGAATAGCTGCACGTGCTTTTTCTAAGATAGGTTGAAACACATCCACTTCTTTTTTCTGAAGATCCTGAAGTGCTTGTTGTCTGTATGCGGTAATGTTTCTTTCCATTCCTTGTACTTCTTCAACACGCTTTGCGTTTTCTTCTTGTGTTTTCGACCCTTCTTCACTTCCGTATTGTTGCACTTTCGCTTCAAATTCTTTCGCCATCGCTTTAATTTCGGTGTCGTAAGTTTTTTGAAGTTTCTCTAATTGGTTTTGAGCTGCCTTCATTTCGGGCATGGCTTCAACTAGAGCTTGCGTATCTATATGCGCAATTTTAGACTGAGCATTTACAAAACTAGTAGCTCCTACCATCAGCACAATCGCTACGAATAATGATTTAAATCTTTTCATTGTAAGTGTATTTAATTAAGTGTTATAGTTTAAATTAATATTTTAGTTTATAGTCCGCCGTTTCCGTCACCTTCTCCGTTTCCATCGCCTTCTCCGTTTCCATCGCCTTCGCCTTCGCCGTCATCATCTTCAGGAAGTGTACCATCACCTTCAGGTGGGATCCCTCTTCTTTTGTTTCTTTCGGCCAGGATCGAGTCTTTTCTTTGTTGACGTTCTTCTAAAAGACGTTGTCTTCTCGCTTCAAATTCGGCTTTTTTAGCGGCACGTACCGAATCTCTCACACGAGTACGTTCTGCCATTATTTGTTCACGCTCACTTTTTTTATCTTCAATTGCCTGTTCGCGTTCTGTGAGAGCTTCGTCTTGTTCTTCACTTAGCTCATCTCTTTTCTCGATGGCTCTTTCTTCACGCTTGCTGGTTGCCTGTTGTCTTTTTGCTGCCCGATTAATACTTCGTAACACTAAGTCACTAATATCGTTTCTCTCTGCGGCAAAGAGCATAACCACGTCTGCAGATTTATCGAAGATGAAGTCGTATTTTTTATTCTCAGCAATTTCCTGAACGATATTAAAAACCTGATCTTGTATAGGTTGTACTAACTGTCTACGCTGAATCATAAGGTCACCGTTTGGACCAAATCGATCTTGCTGGTATTGAAGCATTTCGTCATCCTTCAGCTTTATTTCTTCTTCTCGTTCTTCCACAAGCTCTTTTGTAAGTAACACTCTCTCGTTACTTAAGTTAAGCTTCATTTGATCGATCTCATTTTGTCTTTTTTCAATATCCTGTTTCCATCGTTGTACTTTACCTTCCAATTGAGTGGAAGCTTCTTTGTACTCAGGAACGTTTTCAAGTATATATTCCATATCGATATAACCGATACGAACTCCTCTTTGCGCTTTTGCAACTAACGTAAAGCAAAAAACAGCAACTGCGAAAAAAAGTAACTTTTTAGTTTTCATAATAATTGGTTGTGTTTAAGAAAATATCGTGCCAAAATTAAAATTGTTGTCCAATAATGAAGTGGGTTTCCCATCCATTCTTCTCAATTCCACCCAGAATAGGATCGAATCCATACCCAAAATCAATACCTAATAATCCAAATGCTGGCATAAATATACGTAATCCTGCGCCGGCAGAACGCTGAACACTAAAAGGATTATAATTTCTGAATCCATCATATGAACCACCACCCTCTGCAAAAACCAGTACATATATAGATGCTAACTGCTTTAAAGTGATAGGGTATCTCATTTCTAACGAAAATTTATTGTAAATGTTATCTCCATCTGTAGTAGATAAAGATTGGTTTGGATAACCTCGCAACTGAATTACCTCACGACCATCCAAACTAAAAGCACCAAGACCATCTCCACCTACAAAGAATCGTTCGAATGGAGGAATACCTCTATCATTGTTATAAGCTCCTAAGAACCCGAATTCGGTACTGGTTTTCAATACAAGTTTGTCAACTAATCTGGTGTACCATGAACCACTAAACTTAACTTTGTAATATTCAAGCCATTTAAATCTTTCCTGATCTATCTCTGCAATTCGATTACGTGCATCCACATATTCCGGGTCTGTAGAAATAAAGTCATCCAGAACATCTCTCTCGTCCTTTAAAGCATCGTAATCTACTCCGTTAAACGCAGAGTAAGGAAGTGTTAACTTCGCTGTTATTTTAAAATCTGATCCCGATATTGGATATATTGGGTTGGTTGCCGTGTTATTCCTACTTAGACCAATAGTATATGCTAAATTGTTAGAATATCCATCCCCAAAGGTAAATAGTCGTGTGTTGTAGTTCTTTAAGTTATAATGCTGGAAGCTTACTGCCTGTGATAACGTAAAATAATCATCCGGCCATTGTAGTCGCTTTGCCAAACCTAAAGATCCACCTGTAATAAGAAAACGCTGATCTTTATCAACTTCTCGGTTGGTAAAATCGTATTGATATTGAACCGTGTGTGAGAAGGATGTGCTTAATTGTATAGGTTTCTTTCCACCTAACCATGGTTCAGATAATGAAACACTGTATGTTTGATAATAGCTACTTGCCTGAGCCCTTAAAGATAGGGTTTGACCATCACCCATTGGCAAGGGTTTGTACGCTTCACCATTGAAGATATTCCGAAGAGAAAAGTTATTAAACGATAAACCTAAGGTTCCTACAAAACCTCCACCCCCGTAGCCACCTTGTAATTCAATCTGACTGGCACCTTTTTCAACCAGAGAATACTCCATGTCTAAAGTACCATTATTGGGGTCAACATTTTTAAAATTTGGTGAGAGTTGTTCAGGATCAAAAAATCCTAACTGCCCTAATTCTCTAATCGTTCTAACAACATTTCGCTTGCTGTATTTCTGACCCGGGCGAGTTCTAAGTTCTCTGTAAATTACATGGTCATTGGTTTTAGTGTTTCCAACAACTGTAACATTGTCGAAGTATGCGATCTTACCTTCTTTTATTCTAATTTCGAAGTCGATAGTATCTTGCCTTACAGCAACTTCTACAGGATTGATAGAAGAGAATAAGTAACCGTTGTTCTGGTATAAATTTGTAAGATCGTCCGCCTCAGGATCGGTGTTGTCTTCAATTCTCTCCTGAAGTAGAACACCATTATAAGTTTCACCTTTTTTAATACCCATTCCCTGGCGTAATTGTGTGTCTGTGTAAACACTATTACCAATAAAACGAATATCTCCAAAATAGTATTTCTTACCTTCTTCGATCTCTAATTTTAGTGCGACGGTTTTATCATTTTTTACGATTAGTGTATCACTTAGAATTCGAGCATCGCGATATCCATTAGATTTATACTTCTTAATGATAGAAGCTTTGTCTTCTTCAAGACCACTTTCTGTATATTTAGAGCGTTTCCAAAAGCGGATTGGATTTTTGCGTTTCGTTTCCTTCATTGCACGGCGTAACTTTCCGTTAGAAAGATTTTCGTTGCCAACAAACTCTAAAGGTGAAACTTTAACTCGTTTTCCGCGATCAATGCTAATTTTCATGTTCTTAGCAATTTCGGTGCCGGTAGAATCTAAGTATGGCGTCGTGCTAATTGCTACCTGAGTGTTTAGAAACCCATCATCTTTATACTTGTTAACAATATAATTTTTTGTTGTTGTAATAAGGTTTTTGGTGATCTTAACTCCTGGCTTGAGGTTGTTGTCCTGAATAATATCTTTCTTTTTTCCTTTGCGAATACCTTCAATGGTTACTTCGTTCATTTTTGGAAGTTCCACGATATAAAGTTCAAGATCGGCAAGTTCCCCATCGATGTTTGTAACATAAAAAGCAATGTCACTAAAGAGATTTTGTTCCCACAGTTTTTTAGTTACTTCACTTAATCTCTCACCGGGAATAAAGATGCGATCCCCTGTTTTAAGACCCGTAAAGGCGATAACGGTTTGCTCGTTAAAACTCTGAGCTCCTGTTACTTTTATACTATTTATCACGAATTTTCTTCCGCTATCCAGTTCCTTTTGTTGCGCATTTACGCTATACACGGACAGTATTGTAAGAAATAAAATACAACAAATTTTTTGGTAAAAATGCAATATTGGACTATTGTTCAAGTTGTTCACTGGTCTTTCCAAATCTTCTTTCTCTGTTTTGATAATTTAGTATTGCCTCAAAAAGATGGTTTTTAGTATAATCAGGCCAAAGTGTTTCTGTAAAATACAATTCGGCATAAGCGATCTGCCAAAGCAGAAAATTACTGATTCTTTGTTCGCCACTAGTACGAATCAATAAATCTACATCGGGCAAATTTTGTGTGTAAAGATGATTATTTATAACCGATTCATCAATATCATCGGGCGAAATTATGTTATTTTTAACTTTAAGACTAATCTCTTTTATAGTTTTAGTAATTTCTTCTCGGGAACCATAACTCAATGCTAGTGTGAGCGTCATTCTATCGTTCTCTTTGGTTTTTTCAATTACATCTAAAAGTTCTTTGTAAGCTTTCTTCGGAAGAGACTCCAGATTGCCAATGGCGTTCAATTTGATGTTGTTTTTCTGAAGCGTTTTAATCTCTTTTTTTAAAGAAGAAACTAGAAGTTTCATAAGCAGCTCTACTTCCATTTTTGGCCGATTCCAATTTTCAGTAGAAAACGCATAAAGTGTTAAGTATTGAATATTAATTTCGGCACAAGCTTCAACAATTTCGCGAACTGCTTTGGTGCCATTTTCGTGACCAATAGACCTGAAAAGCCCTTTCTGCTTTGCCCAACGCCCATTTCCATCCATGATCACCGCAAGGTGTTTGGGTAGTTTGGCAGCATCTATTTGATCGCGTAAATTCATTTCGTATTAAAAATTACAATAACATGGTTTTCTTCCAAAGGTAAAGGTTAAGGTCATTCCTGTAAAGACATACCAATCATTATTGTTGAGATTACCAAATTTAAGTTCTTCATTATTTTCAAGGCCTTTAATAGGATCACTTCCATCAATATCGTCTGTAAAAGTGTAACGAGCACCAATTTCGAAACCTAAAACCATTTTCGTTCCAACCGTGGTTTTAAAACCAACTACCATAGGAATAGCCACAGTTCCTGCTTGTTCATAATCTTTTGCAACCGTTTCTCCGGGAATAACCCGTGTTGCATTATACAGAAAATAGGTAAGACCCGTATATAAATATGGCGTTGAAACCGGTTGCCCCTTATACATGTTAAATTCCCAAAAAGTATATTCAAGCCCTAGTGAAAACTCAGTAATGCTATTCTCGAACGAAAAACCACGTTCTTTTCTTCTACTTTCATTAGAGTCATTATCATCTCCTTTCACAGATGCCTGCTTCACTGTAAACCTAAAAGCATGTCTTTCGCTTCTATTCCACTTAAATATTCCACCAACCACCACAGTATTTGGTGAAATATAACTTGTTTTACCAACATCTCCGATGTAATTGGCTCCACCAATAAAACCTCCTATTTCATAGGTTTGTGAATGGGCTGAAAATCCGACAATTACAATAAAAAATATCGCTGTGATATACCTCATATACCTTAAAAGTTTGCAAATATAATAATAAACTTGGCTAATTGGCATTCTAAGCCAATTTGTCTCTGTTGATTAACAAATTTTAAAGGGATTTATTGTTTAATTACGCTTGTCTTCCCCCCATAATAATTTTTTACGGAGTGTTTTTATAAAGCTGTCGTTTAATAACTGAACGAGTTTGATCGTGAAGGGAGCCTTTTTTATAATGATCGTCGTATTATCTTCAAGTGTTGCTATTCGCGAATCCATTGAAACCAAATAAGTCTTTTCTCTTCCGGTGACGGTTAGTGAAATTTTACTACTGTCTGGAATAACAATTGGTCTTGCATTTAAATTATGAGGAGCAATAGGTGTAAGCACTATACTATTGGTGCTGGGGTCAATTACCGGGCCACCACAACTCAAAGAGTAACCTGTAGATCCGGTAGGGGTGGCTACAATTAGTCCGTCAGACCAATACGAAGTGAGAAATCTATCATTTACCAGAGTTTCAACTTTGATCATGGAAGTTGTGTTCTTTCTGTTAACAGCAACTTCATTTAGAGCGAAGTTCAAATCTTCAATCTCGTTATTTGGAGGATCGGTTTCAATTGTTAGAAGACTTCTTTCTGAAAGACGATACGCTCCGTTTAATATTTGAGTAATACTCTCAGCAATTTTTTCTTTTTTGATGGTAGATAGAAACCCTAATCTCCCGGTGTTAATACCTACAATTGGGATTCCCAAATCACCAACGAAGGTAACCGATTTTAAAATAGTACCATCACCGCCAATACTGAAAAAGAGATCGTAGCTTTTATCGAGTTTTGAGAATGTAGATAATTTGGAAAACTTTCCATTAGCTTGTTTTTGTTCGTTTAAAATATTCAGGAAATTTTCCTCTATTACGATCTCAATCTTTTTCTGCTGAAGCGCATCTAAAATATTTTGAATATAGATTTCAGAATTTTCGTGATAAAACTGACCATAGATACCAACCTTCATTTCTTTACATGTTTAGGTATTTGTCTAAATAATTAGAGCGTCTTTTTAAATCTTCCAATAATTTATCTTCTTCGTGATTAGATACAACGTCATAGTCGTATCTTCTAAAAGTAGATACGATCGAATTCATTCCTGTATGCCCAATTTTTATCGTGGCTTGCATTATATCTTCCTCAATTTTTGAAATGAAAACTCCCAAGAGCCTTGCATCGTTAGACTCAACAATTTGACAAATTTCACTAAATGAGTAATCCCTTATTCCTTTTTCAACTACTATAATCCCTCCTGCTTCATTTAAGAAAGGCGTATTGTTAAAAAGGCTCATGATGTCACTTAATTCGTAATAGCCAATGTATTCGTTTTTCTCGCCAAGCACCGGCATAACATTGCTATTATTTAATGCGAATGCTTCTAAAATATCAAGCCAATTCGTGCTTAATCTAACATGAAATGGCTCTAAGGCGTATAAATAGTCGCTTATTTTTTTAGAAGCTTCAAAACAATGAGCATCTGTTTCAGAAATACTTCCAATAAAAACTCCGTCCTTTTTAACCGGAATATGCGAATAAGTTAATTGATTAAAAACACCTTGCACTTCTTTTATTTCCGAAGAAATATTGAACGCCTTGATATCGTTGATTATATAATGTTGGGTTTTCACAGTTCAATTTTTATGCAAATTACTTAAAATAAAGATTCAAAAGCCTGCTTAGGCTTTGTATTTTTGTAATCTATATTAGATACAAATGACAAAGTTAAGTGTAAATATCAATAAAATTGCTACCCTGCGAAACGCTCGTGGCGGTAATACACCCAACCTTCTTAAGATGGTAGAAGATATCCAGGAATTTGGAGCCCAGGGTATCACCATTCACCCCAGACCCGACGAGCGGCACATTAAATATCAGGATGCGTTCGATTTGCAATCTATTGTGTTAACCGAATACAATATTGAAGGAAATCCTATCGATAATTTTTTAGATCTTGTTTTAAAAATAAAACCTACTCAGGTTACACTCGTGCCGGATGCGGTCGATGCGATTACTTCAAATGCCGGTTGGGACACTATAAGGCATAAAGATTATTTAACCGAAATTATTTCTGAATGCAAGCGCAATAATATTAGAACTTCCATTTTTGTTGACCCACAATTAAATATGATCGAGGGTGCTGCAAATACCGGAACTCATAGAATTGAATTATACACCGAAGAGTTTGCAAAACAATACAGCCTCGGAAATAAACAAGCAATAATACCCTATGCCGAATGCGCAAAACTCGCTCATGAAATTGGACTAGGCGTAAATGCCGGTCACGATCTTTCGTTAGAGAACATCCGATTCTTTAAAGAGAATGTGCCAAATTTATTAGAAGTCTCGATTGGTCACGCCCTAATCTGTGAATCTCTATATATGGGTATAGAATCGGTTATTCAGGAATATCTAAAAAAGTTAGCCTAATGAGTGAACAGTTGCTACATTCTCAAATAATTGGAGACGGAAAACCTTTCGTTATTTTACACGGACTCCTTGGTATGGGCGATAATTGGAAGACACTTGGAACCAAATTTTCGGAAGACGGTTATCAGGTACACTTAGTGGATCTTCGCAACCACGGAAGAAGCTTCCATAGTGACGATTTTAATTACACGGTGATGGCTTCCGACTTAAAATTTTATTGTGAGCATTATAAATTGGAAGATATAGTTTTGCTAGGACATTCTTTAGGAGGGAAAACTGCTATGAAGTTTGCGGTTACTTATCCCGATTTTCTCTCAAAATTACTTGTGGCAGATATTTCGCCAAAACAATACCCGCAGCACCATCAGGATATATTAAAAGCATTGTCTCTTTTAGATTTTTCTATTCTGAAAAGCCGCGGGGAGGCCGAGAAAATTTTATCTAATTATATCAAGGACCTTGGAACCAGACAGTTTTTACTGAAAAATTTATATTGGGAAAGTAAAGGAAAGTTGTCTCTTCGTGTAAATTTAAATAGTATTTCTGAAAATATCGAAGAAGTTGGGAAGCCACTCGAACAAAATGCTGTTTACCAGGGGGAAACCTTGTTTTTGCGAGGAGAAAAGTCTGGTTATATTGAAGCGATAGATGAAATTTTGATAAAAAAACACTTCCCGAAAGCTACGATTATTACCATTTCGAAAGCAGGGCATTGGCTCCATGCCGAAAATCCTTCCGAATTTTACCAAATTGTTATGAATTTTTTATAACATTGCAATGTCGGATTTACTATGTATGCATAATAAATTGGTTTTTAATCAACTATAATGTGTACTTTGCCGACAGAAAACTTAAAATATAACCTTAATCTAACATTAAACAATTATGAAGAAAGTGTTACTTCTAGCTGTTTTTGCCTTGGCAACAGCAGTAATGTATGCCGGTGGGTATCGTGTAAGTCTTCAAGGACAAAAATCCTTGGCTATGGGACATACAGGAGTTGCTGTTGTTAATAGCAGCGAACTTGTGTTTTTTAACCCAGCCGGATTGGTATATCTGGAGAACAAATTGAATATTTCAGCCGGGGTAAGCGGTGTATTCTCCAATGTGTCTTATCAAAATGTAAATACAGGAGAATCTGCTATGACAGATAGTCCTACCGGAACTCCGTTATATCTGTATGCTTCTTACAAAGCGACAGACTGGTTAGCACTTGGTGTTGGTGTATATACGCCATATGGAAGTTCTGTGGAGTATCCGGATGATTGGGCAGGATCGCACTTAGTGAACAATATCGACTTACAAGCGATATATATTCAGCCAACTGTTTCCATTAAAGTAAATGATAAATTTAGTATTGGTGGTGGACCAATCTTTGTAATTGGTTCTGTGAACTTTAACAGAAACCTTAGTAGAACACTTTCAGATATAGAAGGAAATCGCTCTGAAGTTACTTTAGATGCTTCCGGAGTAAATGCTACCGGATGGGTGGCTAGTGCCATGTTCAATCCTACAGATAAATTGCGAATAGGAGCGACGTATCGTTCAGAAATTATCATGGAAGCCAGAGATGGTGATGCTACTTTCGAGAATGTTCCTAATTCTCCGTTAACACCATTCCCTGATGCTACAACTTTTGATGCCGATCTTCCTTTACCGGCCGAAATGACTGTAGGTCTTTCGTACGAGTTCTGTGATAAGTGGTTGTTTGCATTCGATTTTAACCGTGCTTTTTGGGACGTGTACGATTCATTGGATATAGATTTCGCTGATGAAAATGTACCAAACTCAATTAATCCTCGTAACTATAAAAACGCTTCTACATACCGTTTCGGTTTACAATATGAAGCGACTAAGAAATTTACATTAAGAGCTGGTTATTACTTTGACGAATCTCCGGTACAAGCCGGTAGATTTGCACCGGAAACGCCCCGAAATGACAGTAATGGTTACACCGCTGGTTTAACTTTTAACGTAGGTGAAAGATTTCAGGTTGATGCTTCATTCTTATACTTACACTTTGAGGAAGTTGATGCTTCTTATGACGCTTACTTCGAAGACGGACAGGCAGCACCTTTTGGCGGAACGTACAAATCTAACGCCTTCGTGCCAGGTTTAGGGGTGACTTATAAAATGTAATTCAAAAAAATTCAGAAAAAATGAAAAATACTATAAAAATATTTCTTGGCTTACTTGCGATCGGGCTTGTAAGTTGCGACGCAGAGTTTGAAGACTCTGTAAATGACGCAGGATTTTATACCAGTGGAACAGCAGATCTGTCTAACTATGTAGCAGTTGGTAATTCATTAACTGCCGGATACGCCGATGGGGCTCTTTATATTACTGGTCAGGAGAATTCTTATCCAAATATAATGGCACAACAGTTTAGCTTTGCAGGTGGTGGAGAATTTACTCAGCCATTAATGAATGACAATATTGGTGGACTTTTATTAAATGGAAATCAGGTATTCGAAAACAGATTTATATTATCTGTTGATGCAAATGGAAATCCATCACCGGTTAGATTAGTTGGAACGCCAACTACAACGGTTGAGGGCAGTGCAACAGGACCATTTAACAATATGGGAGTTCCTGGAGCCAAGAGTTTTCATTTAAGTACGCCGGGTTACGGTGCATTAAATCCTTGGTTTGGACGTTTTCAAACAAGTGCTAACGCTACTGTAATTGGAGACGCCGCTTCGTTAAATCCGTCGTTCTTTAGCCTTTGGATTGGAAACAATGATATTTTAAGCTTCGCTACTTCGGGCGGGGTAGGTGTAGATCAAACAGGGAATACAAATCCTGCAACATATGGAGAAAACGATATTACAGATCCTTTGGTGTTTGCCGGAGCTTATAGCGGACAAGTTGATGCATTGATGGCGACTGGTGCTCAAGGAGTTTTAATCAATATTCCTGATGTTACTTCTATACCTTATTTTACAACAGTGCCTTTTAATGCAATTCCGTTGGATGCTGCTACAGCAGGAGCTGTAAATGCTCAGTTTGCGGCATATAACACACAAATTTTACCTGGATTGGTTGGAGCTAATATTATTACTCCGGAAGAAGCTGCTGCACGTACAATAAATTTTAGTGCGGGTCAAAATGCTCCAATTCTTGTTGATGAGGATTTAACCGATGTAACGGCGATTCTACAAGGACCACCATTTAATGTGCCTGCGCCATTGGCAGCATTATTGGGTCAGTTACGTCAAGCAACATCTGACGATCTAATTGTCTTAACGGCTTCATCTGTTTTAGGAACAACTCCGGATCCGGGTAACCCACTTGGGGTAGTTGGTGTTTCTATTCCCTTAGAAGATCAATTTGTATTAACAACGGGAGAGCAAGAATTAGTATCTACTGCTGCTTCTGCTTATAATACTACAATTAGCAGTATTGCTACAGCTAACGACTTAGCCTTGGTTGATGCCAGAGCGGCTTTAGCTCAGGTTGCGAACGGAGGGGTAGCATTTAACGGAGGAGTTATTACCGATGCATTTGTAACGGGAGGAGCTTTTTCTTTAGACGGGGTTCACCCATCACCACGAGGATATGCATATACAGCTAACTTAATTATTGATGCGATCAATAGAAAGTACGAAGCTACCATACCTAAAGTTGATATTGGTAACTACGGAACTGTGACTCTAGGTCAGAATCCATAAAAAAAGTTTTAGTGATAAATTTAAAACGCCTTCAATTTGTTGAAGGCGTTTTTTTTATCTTTAACTCTAAACTAATTGTATGAAACTAATATTAAAATTATTACTCACCGCAATTGCGGTCGTGATCTTAGCTAAGATCCTACCGGGTGTCGCAGTAGATGGTTACGGCTCCGCGATTCTAGTCGCTGTAGTGTTAGGAATTCTTAGATTGATCGTTAAACCTGTTTTAATCATTCTAACGCTTCCGGTAACGATTATTACTTTGGGATTGTTCCTGCTATTCATCAATGCCTTCATTATTCTGTTAGCAGATTACTTTATAGGTGGTTTTGCGGTTCAGAATGTGTGGTGGGCTTTGCTTTTCAGCTTGTTGCTTTCATTTTTCCAATCCATCTTGTTTTCTGTTTTTGACAAAAAGGAATAACGGACTGAATTCCAGCTTATAAATGTTTGTTGAGTTATGTAAAATATCGTACTTTTGCACCCTCTTAATCTGAAGCCCAAAACAGCAAGGATTGGATACTTAAAAAACGGGTAAAGACTCAATTTTATATGGAAACTATTTCAGGAAAAATGAATATAACAAAGAAAGATATCGATAAGCTCAATGCGGTTGTTACGGTTGAGATAAAAAAGGATGATTATTCAGAAAAGGTAAAGAGCGTTTTAAATAATTATCGCAAAACTGCAAATATCCCCGGTTTTAGAAAGGGACATGTTCCTATGGGAATGGTTCAGAAGCAGTATGGGAAAGCGGTTTTGGTAGAAGAGGTGAATAAATTGCTTCAGGATGCATTACATAATTTCCTAACGGAAGAAAAATTAGATGTTCTGGGAAATCCATTACCGAAAAATGAATCGGAAATTGACTGGAATGCAGACGATTTTACGTTCGAATTCGATCTGGGGTTGGCTCCTGAATTCGAAGTTGACGTAAAAAAGAAAGCGGTTACTAACTACAAAGTGGTTGCAGATGATAAAATGCTCGACAATCAGGTGAAAACTATTCGCAAGCAGTACGGAAAGTTGATCGCTAAAAAAGAAGTAGAAAAAGGTGATGAAATTACCGGAACGTTTACTTCCGAAGAAAAAGATATCGATAAAAGTGCAACTTTTGCAACCGACGTGATTAAAGGTAAAAAACAACTTTCTTCTTTAATAGGAGCTAAAGTTGGAGATATTGTTACGTTGAAAACAAAAGGATTGTTCGCAGATGATCATGACAACCAAAAGTATTTGGGAGTTTCACATGACGACGCGCATGGTTTGGATATTGAAGTGACGCTTAAAATAGAAGAAGTCAATACCCGTGAAATGGCAGATTTGAATCAAGAATTGTTCGACAAGCTTTTTGGTGAGGGAGTGGTTTCTTCGGAAAAAGAATTAAAAGAGAAAATTAAAGAGGACGCTGAAAAGCAATTTGAGCAACAAAGTGATCAAAAATTGCTAAATGATGTGGTTGAATCACTTATCGACAATACTAAATTTGATCTTCCTGATGCATTCTTGCAGCGATGGATTCAGATGTCCGGAGAAAAGCCATTGACAGAAGAAGAGGCAAAGGCAGAATACGAAAGAAGCGAGAAAGGATTGCGTTACCAGTTAATTGAAGGGAAACTTAGAGCAGAAAATAAATTGCAAGTGACTTTCGACGAACTTAAGGATTACAGCAAGAATATGATCAAGGGGCAGATGGCTCAATTTGGACAGATGAACCCTTCCGAAGAAGAACTGGAAAGTATTGCGGCTAGAATTCTCTCCAACAAAGAAGAGGTGAACAGAATTAGCGAGCAACTCAACACAAATAAATTGCTTCAATTCTTTAAGGAAAATGCAAAATTGAAGACTAAAGAAGTCACTTACGACGAATTCATTAAGCAGGCTTACGAGTAATTCAGCAATAAAATAGTTATATTTAGGCGCTGTATTACAAAAAATACAGCGCTTTTATTTTTTAGAAAACGATTAGAATTATATGAACTACGGAAAAGAATTTAAAGAATTTGCAACTAAGGATCAGGGAATCAATAGTATGTACTACGACAAGATCGTAAGTAGTATGTACCCGGTTAATCTTACTCCAAATATCATCGAAGAACGACAAATGAATGCTGTAGCGATGGATGTGTTTTCGAGATTAATGATGGACCGTATTATTTTCCTCGGTACAGGGATAAATGACCAGGTTGCTAATATAGTACAGGCACAGTTGTTATTCTTAGAAAGCACCGATGCATCTAAGGATATTCAGATCTATATTAACTCACCCGGAGGAAGTGTGTACGCCGGATTAGGTATTTACGATACTATGCAGTTTATTAAACCGGATGTAGCCACAATATGTACGGGGATGGCAGCGTCTATGGCAGCAGTATTATTGTGTGCCGGTGAAAAGGGGAAACGTAGCGGACTTACCCATTCCAGAGTGATGATCCATCAACCAATGGGGGGTGCTCAAGGACAAGCGAGTGATATAGAGATTACGGCAAAAGAAATTCTTACTTTAAAAGAAGAATTATATACTATAATTGCAAATCACACGGGTCAAAAATATGATAAAGTCTATGAGGACAGTGATAGAGACTACTGGATGAAGGCCGACAAGGCTTTAGAATATGGAATGATAGATGAAATTTTGAAGCGCTCGTAGCGTTAAATTACCGGTTATCTTTAATAGTGCCGGGAGAAATTGAAAATTATGGCGAAAGAAGATTTAGAATGCTCATTTTGTGGGAGGAAAAAGGCTGAGACGAACTTGCTTATCGCAGGTTTAGACGCCCATATTTGCGACCGATGTATTGAACAAGCACATGGAATTGTGGTTGAAGAAGCGTTGCATTCTACAAATAGTGAGTTGAGTAAAGAGCTTATTCTTAAAAAACCGAAATCAATAAAGACCTTTCTTGATGATTATGTGATAGGTCAGGAACATACAAAAAAAGTTATGTCAGTTGCGGTTTATAATCATTACAAGCGTTTGTTACAACCTAAAAGTGACGACGATATCGAGATTCAGAAGAGTAATATTATAATCGTAGGTCAAACCGGTACAGGTAAGACCTTGGTTGCAAAGACGATCGCTCGTATGTTAAACGTTCCGTTGGCGATTGTAGATGCTACGGTTCTTACAGAAGCCGGTTATGTAGGTGAAGATGTAGAGAGTATTTTAACCCGGTTATTACAAGCAGCAGATTACAATGTTGAAAAGGCACAAAACGGGATAGTTTTTATTGACGAGATCGACAAAATTGCTCGTAAAAGCGATAATCCTTCCATTACAAGAGATGTGAGTGGCGAAGGGGTACAACAAGCCTTATTAAAGCTCTTGGAAGGAACGGTTGTGAACGTTCCGCCAAAAGGTGGTCGAAAGCACCCGGATCAAAAATTTATCGAGGTAAATACTGAAAATATACTTTTTATTGCAGGTGGTGCCTTTGATGGTATAGACAGACATATTTCAAAACGTCTCAATATGCAGGCGGTTGGTTTTAGTGCTTCAAAAAAAGAAGATTCGCTGGAACGTGATCATATGCTAAAATATATTATTCCGAAGGACTTAAAAGACTACGGATTAATTCCTGAGATCATTGGGCGATTGCCGGTACTAACCTATATGAATCCGTTGGATAAAGGTACGTTGAGAGCTATTCTAACCGAACCAAAGAATGCCATCATCAAACAATATCAAAAGTTGTTTGAAATGGATGATATAGAGCTCGTTATTACCGAAGAAGCCTTAGATTTTATCGTTGAGCAGGCAATAGCTTACAAGTTAGGAGCTCGTGGGTTGCGTTCTCTTTGTGAGGCAGTACTTACCGATGCTATGTTCGAATTGCCGGGAACCGATGATAAGACACTTCATGTAACCCGTGAGTATGCGGAAGAGAAACTAAATAAATCTACGATTAAAAAATTGAAGGCAGTTTCGTAACTTCATTTTTGTTACATAAAAAAAGCCTCGAACATTTTTGCTCGGGGCTTTTATCTTAAACTACTTAAGAAACTTACTTAAACTATATGTTTTAAGGAGTTGCAACAACGGTCTTGCTTTTGGTATTCAAGATCTTTTGCTGCATCAATTCCGATTTGTTTTTTAAAGTGTAACGTGCTACATCATTCTCACTTTTTTTAATGTCGATCGCGCTTCCGCAAGAGGTAATTCCCGTTAAAAGAACAGTTAAAATAACTAATCTTGCCAATGTGTTTTTTAAATTTTTCATATGCCCCAATTTTTATATGAACAAGACAAACTTAGGGGGTAAGAAAAGGACTACCAAAGATTTTAGTTGAAAGCAGAGAGAAATTCGTTAAACGACATTTATTTGTAAGAACTATCGATGAAGTGTTGTAAACACTCGATTTATTGTGGAATTTTTGTCGGAAAAATAGTAACTTTAATCGATAGGGGTAATTTTTCCTACTTCGTTGAGAGATAATAATTCTTCTAAATAATCACGAGTATTTGAAAGTCGGGGTATTTTATGTTGCCCTCCTAATTTATCATTCTTTTTTAACCAGTCGTAGAAGAGGTGTTCCCTCGCAAAATGTATTTTTGGAGCGTTTAATGTCATGTTGTTATAACGCTTGGCTTCGTAATCGCTGTTTACTTCCTGTAGGGATTTATCAAGTAAGGTTGTAAATACCGAAAAGTCTTTTGGTGGTGTCTTAAACTCAATGATCCACTCGTGAGCTCCTTTTTCTTTTCCTTCCATAAAAATAGGAGCTGCAGTATAATCAATGATTTCACATTCCGAAAGTCGTGAAGCTTGCTTTAAGGCGGCTTCGGCGTTTTCTATTATTAGTTCTTCTCCGAACACGTTTATATGATGCTTGGTTCTGCCGGTTACCTTAATTCGATATGGATCTACGGAAGTGAAACGCACTGTATCTCCAATTCTATACCGCCAAAGACCGGCATTTGTTGTAATCACGATTGCGTAATTTACATCTATTTCTACTTCACTTAATGGAATGATTTCCTCTTCATCCGGGCCACTAATATGCATCGGAATAAATTCGTAAAAGATTCCATAATCCAGCATTAAGAGTAGTTCCTTATTATCATTCCGATCCTGAATCGCAAAAAAGCCTTCTGAAGCATTATAGGTTTCGTAATATTTAAAATCGTTTTTGGGTAAGATCTTCTTATATTGATCCATATACGGCTCAAAGCTAACCCCTCCGTGAAAATACACTTCTAAATTTGGCCATACATCAAACAAACTATCTTTACCTGTTGTTTCTATGACGTTGTTTAATAGTACTAACATCCATGACGGTACACCGGCAAGACTTGTTACATTTTCATTGATAGTTTCGTTAACTATTGCCTGCATTTTCACTTCCCAGTTTGCCATTAATGACACCTCACTTCCGGGAGTACTACTAAATTCGGCCCAAAACGGCATATTATCTATTAGAATTGCTGAAAGATCACCGTAAACCGTGCCATTTTCCTGATATAACTCTTTGCTTCCTCCAAGTCGAAGGCTCTTTCCAACAAAAAGCTGAGAATTTGGATTATTATTTAAATACATACAAAGTAAATCTTTACTTGCGGCATAATGACAATCTTCAAGTGAATCTGAACTTACCGGGATAAATTTACTTTTGGCATTTGTAGTTCCGCTCGATTTGGCGAACCATTTTATAGGTGTGGGCCAGAAGATATTGCTTTCCCCCCTTCTTGCTCTTTCTATCATGGCTTCACTATCTTCATAACTGCTAATAGGAACCCTGTCTCGATAATCCTTATATGATTTGATGCTCTCAAATTCATACTTTTTCCCAATTTCTGTTGACTTTGCTTTTAGAATTAAATTTTGCAATAATTCCTGTTGAACTTCAATAGGATATTTCAAAAAAAGTTCGATCTGATGAAATCGCTTTTTCAAAAACCAGGAGGCAATAGAATTTACAATGGGTATTGGCATTATTTTGAACTATCTTTATGCAATAAAAATAACGATTTTCTTCTTATGAACTACGAAGGTGTTTTAACAAAAATGCAAACTGAAAATGGTTCTCCAATCCAATATTATCTAATTTTCGAAAATGACTTCCTGAACGTCAATCAATTGCTGGATAAAAACGTGGGTATTAATTTTTTGAGATACGAATGTCTTAATTGCCATCTGGACAAGAAAATCTATCGTCAGGGGTTTTGTCGTGACTGTTTTTTTGAAATCCCTCAGGCAGCCGACTGGATCATGCGCCCCGAGTTAAGTACGGCACATCTTGATAAGGAAGATCGTGACCTGGAATACGAAAAGAAAGTACAATTGCAACCGCATGTTGTATATCTTGCCAATAGTAGCAACGTAAAGGTGGGAGTTACGAGAAAGAGTCAGATACCAACCCGATGGATTGATCAGGGAGCTCATGAAGCCATAGAAATTGTTGAGGTTCCCAACAGGTATTTGGCCGGAGTTACAGAAGTTGCACTTAAAGAACATGTTTCAGATAAGACAAACTGGCGAACTATGCTTAGAAACGAGATACAGGATGAGAATCTGGTAGAATGGCGTGATCGTTTAAAACAATTTATTCCGAAGGAAGCATTAGAATATTATATTGAAAGCAATGTTGAAACTAATCTAGATTTTCCGGTGCTTGAATACCCATCAAAAGTTAAGAGTTTGAATCTTGAAAAAACACCCTTTTTTGAAGGAGTTTTAAAAGGTATTAAAGGTCAGTATCTAATCTTTGAAGACAATACAGTCTTTAATGTTCGCGGAAGTGAAGGCTATGTTGTGGGTATTACCGTTTCCTAATTTTCTTTGTTAATACTATCGGTTTTCTTTTTCCCTCCCCCTAAAAGCCCACCCAGAATATCTTTAACCACCTGAGTTGTTTGTTGCGTGGTTTGTTGTGTAGTATTACCGTTTGTCGTGGTCTGCGAAGAGTCTTTAGGCTTTGGGGTTCCTCCCGAAATTAGATCTCCTAAAATATCAGTTCCTTTATCGAGCAGATCCTGTTTTTGTTTCTCGATCAACTTTTGAGTTAAGGTCTTTACTGCGGTTTCAGTATTTAACGAAATGCTGGGATTGGTAAAAGTTCCTGTTAATCCAACGGGCAATCCAACGGTCATCTCGTTGGCATCCTTAGGATCCAATTTTGCCAATAATTTTGAGACATCACTTCCAAGATATTTAGCCGGCACATCCATTTTTAAGTTGTAATCAATACTTTTATCAAGACCATGACTTCCCGAAGCAGTGACTTTGATCCCTTTTATATCAAAATCGAAAGGCTTAACTGCAATCCTCCCATTATCGAAAGTTAATGCAGTACTCACATCTCTTAGACTCAATCTATCTATATTCAAGAACGACACCTGTTCGCCCAGCTTACTCAAAAGAGGTGCTTGCTCAGAATTTACTTCTGCCGTTATTATTTGAGCCAATGCGTTACCTGCCAATGTACTTAGCTTTGGAGAGAGATCTCCGTCTAATTCTCCATTTAGCTTTATGGTGGTATTTAAACTTCCTTCGAGAGCCTTCGCAATAGGAGCAATGTATTTCAACAGATCTAGTTGTCCGAAGGATTGTGCAATATCAATCTTATTAAGATCCAGATCCATGGCAAAAGTGGGGGTCGTGTTCTTTGTGTTTACATTTCCGGAGAATGCAATATCCCCTCCAAAAGCCGAAGTTGTAACATTCGATAAGTTGGCAACTTCATCTTTAATTCCAACCGTTCCCTTGGTATTGTTAAGCGTTACATCATCATAGATTACTTTATTTGCTGAAAAATCTATAGTCGCATCCAGAAAGTCGGGAATTTTAACCGATTCTTCTTCGGAAGTGATTTTCGATTCTTTGTTATTTCCTTCGGAAGCGACCGCACTCTTACTTGTAAAATCATTTAAATTGAAGGTGTTCGATCGTACATCAAACCTACCCTTAAGATCTTGCTTAGCCATGATCCACGGAATGAGATTTTGAATATTTCCCGAAGCACTTACATCCGTTCCCCCTGTCGTGGCTACTAACTCATTGAGTTTAATATTCCCGGGATTGAACGCAACATCTGCATTCGAAATTTTTATCGGATTGTTAAAGGCATCATCTGTGTAGGTGAAATTTGTAAGACTTGCCACCCCGTTACTTTTAATATTCTGATATTGCTCGGTCTCTACAGATCTCATATCGAAATTAGTTGTAAAATCTGCTTTAAAAACTCCGGTAAGTTCCTGATCTAGTTCTACGGGAAGTACTTTTTCAATATTAGCCAGATTTAAAGTTCCTTTAAGTGCCAAATTCACCAATGCATTTTCTGTTAAATTTCTAACACTTCCGTTGGCTGTAAAGATTTCATCATCAATTTTAAATGTGATGCCTCCAATATTGAGATACGTGTCTTTTAATAAACCGGTTTCGTTCTTTAACCGAACGTCTATAGAAATGTTTCTCACCGCTTTAGGAAGATCGGGATATTTAAATGAAGCGTTATCGCTCGCAATTTTAATATCCATCGTTGGAATATGCGTGTCGTCAACGATCCCGCTAAGCATACCATCCACCGTAAAGTTTCCTGTCGTGGTTACTCCGTCGAGTTCTTTTACATATACCTTCGGAATCACGGCCAGGAAGTTCTTAAAATCTGATGAGGGGGTTTTAAAGGTAAGGTCGATCTCATTATTTGTTTCGTTAATTTGCACGAAGCCGTCAAAAGTTAATGGGAGTTCATTGATTCTGGCTTCATTTTCGAGGAAGGTGTATTTTTGCGCTTCAAGATCCAATTGAAAAATTGCATCTAACGCAATGCTATTATCGTTCAAATATTCAATTTCTTCAATTTTTAGCGACGCCAAAGCACTGGTTTCAGTATCAAGTTGAGACTGCGCCAACGAAAAATCTCCGGTTCCCTGATGGTTTACTTCTTTCAGATATAAAAAAGTCTTAGAGGTATCATCCAAATAGTTAATTCTGGAATCTTTAAGTTCGTATTTCTTTAGATCGAATGTAAAGCCCTCATTGCCTTCAACGTTATCTGTTACGGGCGCGTCTTTTTTAACGGCAATATCGTAGTTGGTCTGCCCGGTTGAGTCAATTTTTATATTCACAAAAGCATTGTCGAGCAGGAGACCGTCAATTTTTATAGGGTCGTTTCCACTTTTAAAAAGTTGTGTGATCCCCATGTCGAGTTTAAGTAATTTACCCGAGGCAAGTGTATCTCCGTCGAAGGGAGCTCTATTCACTACACTAAAGTCTTTTATGGTAAGTGCTGCGTCCGGAAAACTTCTAAACAGGCTTAGATCGAAGTTAGACCAGCTTACGTCTGCGTTTACATTTTCATCGATGGTCTTTTTTACCAGCTTTTCTAAGGTGCCTTTAAAAAAGAGGGGTGAAAGTGCGAGTAAGACTACCAGCACTGCGATGAATATTCCGATTATTTTTAAAATCTTTTTCATTTTATTTGTTGTAAATTTTTTAAGTCTTTTCTATTCCAGATCTTTTAGCTCTTCGCCCATTTCCAGATTAAATCTCTTTCGCAATGCAAACACAGAAAGGTAAAGAAACGGTGTGTCTAAAGCGGCCACGATCACTTTAAACAAAAAGCCGCTTAACAGTAAACCGGCAAAAAGTGACCATTCAATTTTTCCAAAGCTGCATAATAGAAACAATACCGTGAATGTGTCGACAAATTGCGACAAAAACGTTGAAAAATTATTCCTTAGCCAAAGGTGTTTTCCCTTCGTTAGACGTTTCCAGAAGTGAAATATCTGGATGTCTATATACTGTGCAAATAAATACGCCATCATTGAAGCGAAAACCGCGATAGCCGTAGCTCCAAAAACCCTCGTGAAGAGTGAATCTCCAATAGGGCTCCATAAAGTTGCCGGAACAGCATCGGAAACAAAAACAATAAGTAGCGAAAAGAACGACGCAAAAATTCCGGCTGTCACCACTTCGTTCGCTTTTCTCTTTCCGTAAACCTCACTAATTATGTCGGTGATTAGAAAGGTGATCGGGTACGGTAATATTCCAACCGAGATTTCAAAAGTGTAGATTCCGAAGAAATCCCAATAAAAAAACTTCTGAAAAATTAAATTTGAGACTACCAAGGAAGCAATAAATAACGCGCCTAAAATCAAGTAGATGCGTTGTGCCAGAAATCTGTCTTTTTTGCTAAGTTGCGTCACTAAATTCTCTATTGCATACAAATATAATGGTCAGTCATTTTCTTTTCGTTAATTTCGTCTTAATGTTAAAACAAGTATTTCTATAAACCATTGCAACAGATTTATCTTTCTTTAGGCAGTAACCAAGGCAATAAATTTGAGTATTTACAACAGGCTGTAAATTCAATTTTTGAGCAAATTGGGAGTATTTCAAAAATATCGGCGGTTTATCAAACCCCAGCAATGGGCTTTGAAGGTGAAGATTTTTTGAATTGTGTTCTACTCGTACAGAGTAACCTGGCACCCGGAAAGATTCTGAAACGTATCCTTAAAATTGAAAGGGATGCCGGAAGGGAGCGAAATAATTCGCCCGAATACGCCTCCAGACCGATCGATATTGATATTTTGATGATCGATGACCTTATCAAGGAATCAAAAACCCTTACCATTCCGCATCCGGAGATGCAGCACAGAAAATTTGTGCTTCAGCCGCTCGCCGAAGTAAATTCACAATTAGTTCATCCCGTTTTTCAGAAGAAAATAATAAAATTGCTGGCAGAAACCGAAGATAATAGTGAGATCATAAAGCAATCTAAGTGGTTGCGAAACCCAAAAAAGGATTATCTGCTCTCTAAATACAATTACATCGCGATAGAAGGGAATATCGGTGCCGGAAAAACGAGTCTTGCCACGCAATTGGCAACCGATTTTAATGCGAAATTGATCCTTGAGCGTTTTAAAGATAACCCTTTCCTTCCAAAGTTTTATGAGAACCAAACACGGTATGCTTTTCCGTTAGAGATGTCATTTTTAGCAGACAGATATCAGCAGTTATTGGAGGATATTACTCAATTCGACTTGTTTAAAGATTGTGTTATTGCCGATTATGATGTCTATAAATCGATTATTTTTGCGAAGGTGACACTTCAGGATGAAGAATTCAATTTATATAAAAAGTTGTTTCACTTAATGCATAAAGAGCTTCCCAAGCCCGATGTTTATGTGTATTTGTATCAAAATACCGACCGACTTTTAGAAAATATACAAAACAGAGGGCGTAAATATGAAAAGGGCATTGAGGCTTCTTATCTTCAGAAGATAAACGATGGTTATCTGGAATTTATAAAAACAAGGCATAATGATAATATTAAGATCATCGATATTTCTGAACTTGATTTTATTAAGAGTAGAAAAGATTACTTGATTATTCTAAAGGAGATCTTAAAATAAACTAATTTACTTGTTCATCTTGCTAAAGAGGTCCCAAACCACTACGCCTGTGCTTACCGAAATATTAAGCGAATGTTTGGTGCCGTATTGCGGAATTTCAATAACAGCATCGCTTGTGGTAACCACCTCTTGTTGCACGCCTTTTACCTCGTTTCCGAAAACTAAAGCATAAGTCGTTCCCTTTTTAACAGAAAAATCCTGTAATAAGATGGCGTTTTCTGCCTGTTCAACAGCCGCTACAAAAACGTTCTCATTTTGTAACTTCTTAATTACTTTCAGTGTGTTTTCGGCATATTCCCACGTAACGGCATCGGTGGCGCCTAATGCGGTTTTCTGAATATCCCTGTGGGGTGGAGTAGCTGTAATTCCGCAAAGATAGATCTTCTCAATTAAAAAAGCATCGGCTGTACGAAAAACAGATCCTATATTATTTAGACTTCTAATATTGTCAAGAACAAGAATAAGTGGAGTTTTATGAGAAGCTTTGAATTCTTCGGGGTTGATCCTGTCAAGCTCACTATTTTTAAGTTTTCTGTGTTTCATACATTTATCTTCAGTTGCAAAAATAGTAGTTTTCACTTTGAAAACGATAGTTTATAAGTTTTCAATGAGGCAAGGATATTCTGTTAATAAAACCCGATAACTTAGGGAGTTGAAAGTTTCAAAAAAAGCAACGATTTGGTTACTTTTACTAGTTCAATATTTTAACAGTAAATTAAAAGACAGCTGTAATAGTGGGCAAAAAAATGGCGAAGAAAGTAACTCCTTTAATGAAACAGTACAATGCTATAAAAGCAAAGCATCCCGATGCCTTGTTGTTGTTTCGGGTAGGAGATTTTTACGAAACTTTTGGGGAAGATGCCGCACGTGCAGCAGGAATTTTAAATATTACGCTAACAGCTAGAAACAACGGAGGTGACAATATTGAACTCGCCGGCTTTCCTCATCATTCTTTAAATACATATTTGCCGAAATTAGTAATGGCAGGCTGCCGGGTGGCTATTTGCGATCAACTGGAAGATCCTAAGCAAACCAAAACGATCGTGAAGCGCGGTGTAACCGAGTTAATTACCCCCGGTGTTGCTTTAAATGACGACATTCTTCAGTCTAAATCGAATAATTTTTTAGCGGCGATTCATTTTGGGTCAAAAGCAATTGGAGTATCGTTTTTAGATATTTCTACCGGTGAATATCTCACTTCGGAAGGAACTGCGGAGTATATTGATAAATTGCTTCAGAATTTTAATCCTTCGGAAGTACTTTTCAGCAAGCAAAAGAGAAATCGTTTTTCTGAAACTTTTGGGGATAATTTTAACGTTTTCTACCTTGAAGATTGGGTTTTTCAGAATGACTATTCCGAAGAAACACTACAGAAACATTTTAAGACGAAAAGCTTAAAAGGTTTTGGAGTAGACCATTTAAAAGAGGGAATCATTGCAGCTGGTGCCGTGTTGCATTATTTAGGCGAGACACATCACAATAAGCTGGAGCACATTTCCAGGATCTCCCGTATCGCTGAAGATCAGTACGTTTGGATGGATCGGTTTACTATTCGAAATTTGGAATTGTATCATTCAAATTTGCAGAATGCCGTCACACTCTTAGATGTTATTGATAAAACGATCTCTCCTATGGGAGGTCGAAAGTTAAAGCGATGGATGGCGCTTCCGCTTAAAAACGTTGATGCAATCACACAGCGACACGAGGTAGTTAGTTATTTACTGGATAACGAGAACGTTCTCGATGCCATTCGGCTGAACATAAAAAGGATCGGTGATCTGGAGCGCTTAATTTCGAAAGTAGCAACGGGTAAGATCAATCCGCGGGAAGTAATACAGTTAAAAAATTCTCTAGAGGCGGTTGTTCCCGTTAAGATGCAAGCTCTTAATGCAACGAACGAATCTGTTAAGATCATTGGAGAACAATTATTAGACTGCGAATTACTTCGGAATAAAATTAAGGAAACATTAAATGAAGAGTCGCCGGTTAATATTTTAAAGGGAAATGCGATCGCACCGGGCTTTTCTGAAACCTTAGACGAACTTCGCGCCATTTCTACTGGCGGTAAAGAATATTTAGATCAGATGCTGGCACGTGAAACCGAACGCACCGGGATCTCATCGTTAAAAATAGCCTCTAACAATGTTTTTGGTTACTATATTGAGGTAAGGAATACGCATAAAGATAAAGTTCCGGAAGAGTGGATACGAAAGCAAACCCTTGTAAGTGCAGAGCGATATATCACCGAAGAACTCAAAGAATACGAGGCTAAGATCTTAGGTGCTGAAGAGAAAATTATGGCGCTCGAGCAAGAGATCTTTTCAAAATTGGTTAGTTGGATGCTTCAATTTATTGATTCGGTTCAAAAAAATGCCGATCTAATCGCTCAACTGGATTGTTTGTGTTCTTTTGCGAGCATGGCAAAGCATTCTAATTATACCCGTCCGTTGTTTGATGATTCATTCGATCTCGACATAAAAGAAGGCCGGCATCCCGTTATTGAAAAACAACTTCCGCCAGATGTACCTTATATCGCTAATGATGTATTTTTAGATAGAGAGAATCAGCAGTTAATTATGATCACCGGACCTAATATGAGTGGTAAATCTGCTATTCTGCGTCAGACCGCACTTATAGTCTTATTAGCTCAAATGGGTAGCTTTGTGCCTGCAAAAGCAGTACGAATGGGGTGTGTGGATAAGATCTTCACCAGAGTAGGTGCCAGCGATAATATTTCTATGGGCGAATCTACTTTTATGGTAGAGATGAATGAAACTGCGAGTATTCTGAATAATATTTCTGAACGTTCCTTAGTGTTATTGGATGAAATTGGTCGGGGTACAAGCACCTATGACGGTATTTCCATTGCGTGGGCAATTAGCGAATATCTACACGAGCATCCGTCGAGAGCGAAGACTTTATTCGCAACACATTATCACGAGATCAATGAAATGACAGAGACCTTTGCTAGAATTAAAAACTATAATGTCTCTGTAAAAGAATTAAAGGACGATGTACTTTTTCTTCGGAAACTTGTACCGGGAGGGTCTCATCACAGCTTCGGAATACATGTGGCTAAAATGGCAGGAATGCCGCAGGCCGTGCTCCATAGAGCCAATAAAATTCTGAAACGCCTGGAAAGGTCTCATTCTTCCGAAGAACTTACAGAAGAAATGAAGGCAATTTCGAAAGAAGAAATGCAATTGAGCTTCTTTAAATTAGACGATCCTTTATTGGAAGAATTACGGGATGAGATCTTAGATATCGATATCGATACACTCACCCCCGTTGAGGCACTTATGAAGTTGAATGAAATAAAACGAATGTTGCAGCGTAATAGTTCGGTGAAATTAAAAAAATAGCTGTTAGTTACTAAAGATAATTGTTTTCGAATCCGGTTCCATTTTGAGAATATAAACTCCATCTGCCGTTCCTTCCGGAAATTTTAATACGGTTACTCTGGTATCTTCATTGTAGACTTTTTCTATAAGGTTTATTTTTCTGCCAATTAGATCGAATAATTCGAATGTTTCATTAGCGTCAGTATTGGTAATGGTAATAGAAGCGTTGGTGGTTGGATTTGGAAAAACATAGCGTTGGGTGTACGAAATTCCCGAATTTTTTCCGCTAAAATACGGCACGCCAAAACTGAAGGCTTCCTTACCAATGATCTCACCTATTTTTCTTCCGGGTAGATCGTCTGCGGGAGGGTGAATTCCACCCCAAATTCTGGATAAGCTACATTGGTCTGAAGCATCTCTATAGGTTGCCCATTGTAATTTCACATCAACCGACGGACCTTCTTCAAAGACTAAGAACTCATTTCGCTTTGCTGCAAATTCTCCTAGTCCTCCCGGGAAAAACGGATCCCCGGTTAAAGCCGTAAGCACTTCGGCTGCAGCACGGGAATAGGTAGAATGACCGGAGACATATCCTGCAAATGGTGGAGTGACGAATGTAGGACGCTGATAAGGCCACCAATCCTGAGCCAGAATCCAATCTGTACCTGCCTGGTCTGTTTCCGGATCGTCTATATACTCCGGACCTTTCCATGTGTAAATTTTAATCTTCCCAACATGCTCATTAAGGTCACCTGCGAGCGGGTCTCCTTCTGCCACCACTTCCACAAATCCGGGATGCAGTGGAATGCCACCAGCATGATAATTAGAAAGGCTCTGATCTGTGCTTTGACCCAGATCTGTCATGTATCTTATCGCAGAAATAGGTCTAATATAGTCGTACCATCCTTTAATACCCCATGCCGTTACAGCTGCATCGTGCATAGCACCACCTAAGATAAAATACGCCTTTACATCCCATTCAAGATCGTTTAAAACTTCGCCTTCACCGGCGAGCTTTTTTTCAAGCAACGGATTGTCATTTACATAATTGAGAATTGTAAACCAATGTCCCGGTGGGGTTTCTGAATCGGGACCATCTGCCCAAAATTCGGCTAAAACTCTGGTATAATCTCCTCTTGGAACAATTTGTGTTTCGTAAGGTTCGTTGGTAATAGGGTTAATATCATGACCATTACTTGGATCTCCACCTTCCTCAAAATTGTAGAAATTTGGGTACTCTTCGAAAGAATTAGGCAGTAAATTTATATCTAGGTTACCTATGCTTTTAGGTGAGATATCCCAAAAAACGCCATCGGTAGGATCGTTATGGCTACCCCATGCCGAAACTAATGAGAAGCCCCACTTATACGCATCAGATGAGATGTTAGACGTTGTGGTATTCAATTGTGGAGGCCCGTTAGGGTCGTGATATAAAGTATATGTATTTCCATCGCGAATTTGAGTTGACTGCTCCTCGTTATTTAAAGCAAATGGAAGCACTGAACCCCATTCCGGACTTAAAAACTCAGGGGTGGTGCCGTCAATAACGTTACCGCTTTGATCTATAAAAGTCTCTAAGATTAAAGGTTGCCAACGATTTGGATCGATAAGTGGCGCATTTCCGGGGTTGGCGGGAGCCATAGGTTCATTGACGGGCTCATAAAACGCATTATCATAATTACTCGCTTCCCTTGAATTGTCTGTATTCCCAAATTCAATAATGGTTTGGGCAATATAATTTCCCAGCGCTGCCGCATCTCCAAATCTATATTCAATGGGGATATATGTAGTGTCATATCCCAATTGCTCCATTAAAAAATCGATTTTTTCGAAGGTTTTTTCAACATTAGGGGAATTTTGAAAACGATGTTTCAGCAGCACATACATTGCATAACTAATTGCTTTTTTTCTTGACTCTTCTATACTTTCCGTAGGGATAAACTCTAATAGTTCACTGTTAAAACCATGAACGGTGTTACCAATAAGATAAGGTCTGGCATCAGTGTCGTATATCGCCCAGGCATCGTACATAGCGACGCTTGAGTGAAAAAGGTTACGAGCATGCACGGTGGGTCTCGCGAAATCGTTTCTTATTGCTTCGAGCAACATTTCATTCCACAATCTGGAGACCGAGATGTTGTCCGGAATTTCAGAACTATTTAAGGAAACGTCATGAGTTACGGGTAAGCTTGAACATTCGGCGTTGGTTTCGGTCACCGAAACGATCCCAAATTCTTCCAGCCTCCATCTCACAGTAATTGAACCGGAACCTTGTCCGTTAATAATTTCACCATTGGTAACCTGCCATGTATTTTGTGAGGTATTCGGAACTGGATGAGTGTATGTTTCGGTTTTAAAAAAACTAGAGGTGGAGGCTCCTACAAGATCATTGGATGGCAGATAGGTGCAAGATCCATCGTTTAAGGTTGCATCGGGATCATAGGAACACGATTGAGGGTCTGTACACCCGTAAACTTTGACGCTGGGTTCAATATTTAGCACTTCAAATCCCTGACCTTCAATGGCTTTAATTGTGGTATTTCTACTTAAGTTTTGATGCGATTCTACTAAACCTGAGGGCCATGTAATCTCTAGTTCTATTATTTCTGAAGTTTCATTGAGACCAAAATGCACTGCCTGAAGGCTTTGAGACAAGAATCCAACACCCGAATAATAACGAATCTGGGTTCCCATATCAGTTACTAATGACAATTTGGTGCCTATCGCATCTCTGTTTGAAATTGTTCCTTCCAGAGAAACTTTAAAATAGCCTAAGAGGCTACTTTGATCGAAACTGAGCGTTTTATTCTCATAAAAATATGAGGGTCCGTTGCTATTCGTTACAAAAAGGTCAATGTCGCCGTCATTGTCATAATCAAAATCTACGGCTTCAACACTGATAGTAAGGTCGCCAAGGTTGGATTCGCTTGAAGCCTCTTGGAAGGTATCCTGGCCTTCCACAAATAAGTTTTTGTAATAGGAGTTATTTTCAGTCGAGCGATCTTCAAAATCGTAACCGTTGACAATAAAGAGATCTTCATCGCCGTCGAGATCAAAATCGGCAAAACGCGTTCCCCATGCCCAACCGGTATTATCGACGTTCTTTTCAGAAGCCAGATCGGTAAAAGTGTTGTCTCCATTATTAGTGTAAAGGATATTTTTATCAATAGCGGTTATAAAAATGTCGAAGAAACCGTCATTATTATAGTCACCTATCGTGATTCCCATATCATCTGCTGTGCTTTCTAATCCGAAATTTTGAGCTTGCTCACTAAAAGTAGCACCGCTATTGTTTACAAAGAGTTCATTGGGTTGATCAAAATCATTGGTGACGTAAAGATCCATCCATGAATCATTGTTGATATCGAAAGGAAGGGCAGTATAGCTGGCACGTTCATTTTGCTGCTGAATTTGAGTTGTTTCTGTGACATTGATAAAGATCCCGTTTCCGTTATTTCTATAAAGGGAGTTACTGTCGCACTCATCCCAGTCGTTAACATAAATGTCGAGAAATCCGTCATTATTATAATCGAACCAAGTAGCTCCTGTATTTCTGCAGTTATTAGGTTCCTGAAATCCGGCATTGTCGGTTACTTCTACAAAGGTTCCGTCTCCTTCGTTGTGAAAAAGTTGCAATTTATAGGTGTGGGTAAAGAAAATGTCTGGGTAACCGTCATTGTCGTAATCTCCCCAAAAGGCGCCAAATTTAAAGCCGTCCAAACCAAAAAATTCATCTCCGGGTTCAAATTCATAAAACACATTTTCAATTCCGGATTGAGAAGTTACATCGGTAAAGGTTCCGTTATTGTTATTTCGGTATAATTTACTATGCGAAATCGCATCGCCGTTTTTATCCTTGGCTTTAGCTACCACAAAAACATCCAGATCATTATCCTTATCGTAATCTGCCACTGCAACTCCATTGTTCTCTTGAGCGAATTCGAAACCGGAAACGGTTTCCATTCTTTCAAAATTCTGACCAACCGCGTAGTGGCTTAAGGTAATAAATAGAAGTAAAAACGTACTTATAGTGGGTGTATAAGGTAGTTTTAGATTCATTTTAAATTTTTGCTAAATATACGGAATACATTAATTTTTCATTGAATCTGAGATAATTATAAAAATAAATGTATGCTTGTAAACAGACAAGAATTAACTCATTTCTCCAGCGGTAATCTTTTCCGGTAAATTTCTAAAAAAAGACTTTGCTTTTAAAGTATTTGTGTTAAATTTGCATCCGCTTTGCTATAGAAGTAATGTTCATATAAACTGCGAAAATAGCTCAGTTGGTAGAGCGCCACCTTGCCAAGGTGGAGGTCGCGGGTTCGAATCCCGTTTTTCGCTCAGAGTGATTTACAGAAATTTTATTTTCTGTTTGGAGTGTCGCGGGCCGATGACGATTCCGTAAGACGGAATGTCACGATGCTGACCAAAGCGTCAGTATTCGAATCCCGTTTTTCGCTCAGAGTGATTTACAGAAAATTTATTTTCTGTTTGGAGTGTCGCGGGCCGATGACGATTCCGTAAGACGGAATGT
>CAXBES010000021.1:0-33219 GCA_963974915.1 uncultured Ulvibacter sp.
ATCCTAAGTCTAGCATGTCTACCAATTCCATCACGCCCGCTTTGGGACGGCAAATATAAGCAAGAAATATTATTTACAAACAATCTTTTACTATAAAATATTCTTTTCTGTACCTTAGCGTTTCTTATTAAATTCATCTTATGAAGAGTGCCAAAACTTATATTGAAGAACACAAACAACGATTTCTTCATGAACTTATAGAATTACTTAAAATTCCATCCATTAGTGCCGATTCTGCCTATAAAGAAGAGGTTATATCTACAGCCGAACTCATTAGAGCAAGCCTCGAAAAAGCGGGTTGCGACCACACCGAAATCTGCGAAACTCCCGGATATCCCATCGTTTTTGGAGAAAAGATCATCGATAAAAATTTGCCAACCGTTCTGGTGTACGGTCACTACGATGTACAACCGCCGGATCCTCTAGACCTGTGGCACAGTCCTCCGTTCGATCCCGTTATTAAAAAAACAGAGCTTCACCCGGAAGGTGCAATTTTTGCCAGAGGATCATGCGATGATAAAGGTCAAATGTATATGCATGTAAAAGCCATGGAATATATGACGACTACTAATCAATTGCCCTGCAATGTAAAATTTATGATAGAAGGGGAAGAAGAAGTTGGTAGTAAAAGTCTGGGTTGGTTTGTAGAACGCAATCGCGAAAAACTCGCTAACGATGTGATCTTAATTAGTGATACGGGAATGATCGCTAACGATGTTCCGTCTATCACCACAGGCCTACGTGGTTTAAGCTATGTTGAAGTTGAAGTTACCGGACCTAACCGGGATCTGCACAGCGGACTATACGGAGGCGCAGTCGCAAATCCGATCAATGTTTTAACGAAAATGATCGCCTCACTCCATGACGAGAATAATCATATAACCATTCCGGGTTTTTATGACGACGTCGCTAATCTTTCCGAAGAAGAAAGAAAAAAAATGGCCGAAGCTCCGTTTAGCATAGAAGCCTATAAAAAAGCACTCGATATTGACGATGTATATGGTGAAGCCGGTTATTCTACAAACGAACGAAACTCTATTCGTCCAACTCTGGATGTAAATGGAATTTGGGGAGGTTATACAGGAGAAGGAGCGAAAACAGTTATTGCCAGTAAGGCATTCGCTAAAATTAGCATGCGTTTGGTCCCAAACCAAAACTGGGAAAAGATCACTCAGCTTTTTAAAGATCATTTTGAAAGTATTGCGCCAAAAGGGGTGCGAGTGAAGGTAAATCCACATCACGGCGGACAAGCATACGTTACGCCAATTGATAGTGTTGGATATCGAGCTGCCGAGAAAGCTTATGAAGCTACCTTCGGCAAGACTCCTATTCCACAAAGAAGCGGAGGAAGTATCCCTATCGTTGCCCTCTTCGAAAAAGAACTGAAAAGTAAGACGATCTTAATGGGCTTCGGACTCGATAGTGACGCGATTCATTCTCCAAATGAGCACTTCGGAATATGGAATTATTTAAAAGGCATAGAAACCATCCCGCAGTTTTATCATTATTTTACAGAGATGAATAAGTAATTTTTGGGGGTTCCCAGACCTGCCTGCCGGAAGGCAAGCGCTCATTTCATTCGGTCTGCGTCGGGCTTTCAGCTATATTCCTGTAGCAGCAGTAAAACGTGCTTCGCTCAGCTTTATCTGCGCTACAGGAGATGCCGCTTCAACAAGCTCACCGTTGCTATTTTAAATAGCTTCGGTGAGTCCCTAACCCGATTCGATTCCGGAAACAATAATTTCGCTATCTTTAGTTCTAACTAACAACCAACTATAGATCGTGAATGAAAAAGGTAGTTTTTGGAATGAACTAAAAGAAAGAAATGTTGTAAAAGCAGCAATTTCTTATGTTGTCGTATCCTGGCTAATTATCAGGATCGTTTCATTATTGGGTGATATTCTAGAAGCCCCACTTTGGGTTTCAAAAGGGTTATTCTTTCTTTTACTCATAGGCTTCCCAATCTGCCTCATTTTGGCTTGGATCTATGAGCTAACCCCAAACGGGATCAAAAGAACCAGTAAGGTTTCAGAATCGGCTTCTTTTCGTGCAAAGACGGGAAAAAAATACAACAAGATTATAATTATCTGCCTGTCACTAACGCTCATTGTTTTGTTAATAGACAGATTCGTAATTTCAACTAAACACGTTCCGGTAGAAGAGATGGCGTACATAACCCCTATCACTTCCGAATCGATCGCCGTTCTGCCTTTCGATGATTTTTCAGAAAAAAAAGACAACGAATATTTTGCCGATGGCCTTACCGAAGAATTACTAAGCCTTATGGCGCATATCACCGGACTTAAAGTCACTTCCCGAACCTCTGCCTTTGCATTCAAAAATACAGATCTGGATATTCCAACCATTGCAGAACGTCTTCAGGTAAAATACATCTTAGAAGGAAGCGTTCGAAAATCCGGCAATCAAATTAGAATCACCGCCCAATTAATTGAAGCTAAAACCGATAAGCATCTTTGGTCTGAAACCTACGATAGAACCTTAGACAATATCTTTCTGGTACAGGATGAAGTTGCTAAAGCGGTGGTAAATGCATTGAGCCTTAATTTACTTCAGAAGAAAGAACTTCCGAAGACAAGAAAAACCGACCCCGAAGCGTATAGCGATTATTTAAAGGCGATTCATGCTTTTCGGAAATCTGCAAACCCCGAGCAGCTTAAAAATTCGGAGACCTATGCAAAGAAAACGCTCGCTCTAGACAATAAATACACTCCCGCATGGCTGCTTTTGGCGAAGATCTATCAAATACAGGCTAACAACAGCTCCAGAACCTACGATGAAGGATATTCGCTGGCTATTGATGCGGTAGAAAAAGTGATCGAAATAGACCCGTCTAATGCCTTGGCTTATGCCTATCTAGCCGATATTGAATGGTCATACAACTGGAATTTTACAAAAGCTAAGAATTTGAACGCTTCGGCGCTCAAATTAGATTCAAGCAATCCCGAGATCATTAATTTAAGTTCTATAATTGCGACGGGATTAGGTAATATTGAAAGTGCCGTGCGACTATCAGAATACTCAGTAAGTCTCGATCCTGTTAATCCGGACAGTTATTACAATATTTCAAACGTTTATTACTATGCCGATAGACTGGAAGACGCAGAAGCAGCCGCAAAAAAATGTATTGAACTACAACCCAATAGATGGGCTATTCATTACTATCATGCCAGAATTTTACTGCAACAGGGAAAAGTTGATGAGGCTTTAGCAGCCATAGAACTTGAAGAAGACCGTGGGTGGAGACTACATATTTTTACCGAAATTTACTTTAGAAAGGGTGAATTACAGAAATCTAATGCGTATCTGTTAGATCTCATCACTGAATATCAAGATGAAATGGCATATCAAATTGCTGAAAGTTATGCTATAATGGGAGATGAGAATAAAGCGTTCGAATGGTTGGAAAAGGCTTATCAATTAAGAGATGTAGGGCTTAACGAAGTCCTGGCCGAGCCGAGGTTTAGGAAATTACATAACGATCCCAGATGGACGCAACTCATTGATAAATTAAATTTTCCCAATCAAGTGACCGAGCAAAACCTATGAATTTCAACGACTTCTTTAACGAGTTAAAAAGGAGAAATGTCTTTAAGGGGACCATTTCATATTTAATTTTTTCATGGGTTTTACTACAGGTAGTCGCCATTTTATCTCCTATAATTAATGCTCCTGCGTGGTTTGGAAAAATGATCTTAATTCTATTGATCGTGATCTTACCTGTTTGGGTGACAATCTCCTGGTTCTACGAAGTTACCACAGATGGCATTAAAAAGACGAAATATGTTCCCATAGAAAAATCGATCACAAAACAAACAGGGCAGAAATTTAACGCTTTTATCATTTTATTTCTAGCGCTTGCTATTATCCTTCTCTTTGTTGATCGCTTCCGACTTAAATCGGAAGTTGATAAAACTGACAATATCACCGAAATCGCACAAACTAAAAATAGATCGATCGCTGTACTGCCATTCAGAGATATGTCTCCAAATAAAAATCAGGAGTATTTCGCCGATGGACTTGCTGAGGAGTTACTCAATTCGCTCGCCAAGATCCCCGAACTACAAGTCACATCGCGAACCTCGGCCTTTTCATTTAAAAATAAAACCAAAGAAATAACTCAAATTGGTAAAGAATTAAAGGTAAATTATGTGCTTGAAGGAAGTGTTCGAACGTATGACAGCCTTATTAGAATTGGGGTTCAGCTAATAGAAACTGAAAATGATCGAAATCTTTGGTCACAATCATGGGATAAGGAGATTACTAATATTTTTCAAATTCAGGATGAAATTGCAGAGGCTGTTGTAACGAACCTTCAATTGCGAATCCTTGACAATGTAATGCCCAAAGCAAAAGAGGCTAAAACCGAATCTTATGCTCTCTTTTTAAAGGCTAAGTTTGAACTCGCAAAGATCAATGATTTTGAAGGCGTCTTGGTCGCTCAAGACCTGGTAAAAAGATCATTAAAGATCGATTCCACCTATGCTCCGGCTTGGGTACTCTTAAGTAAAACACATCATGTTCTTGATAATTTTGGAAAAACCGATCGTTCTGAAGGACATCCCTTAGCAAGAAATGCCGCTTTGCGTGCCGTGAAGGAAGACAGCACCTATGCCTTGGCCTATACCATGCTTTCTGAAATTGCGATCGACTATGAGCGTGACCTTAAAAAGGCTGAAATTTATACAAGAAAAGCTCTGGCTCTGGAACCAAATAATGCGGCTGTTATTGAAGATGGGTCAGAAATTTTCATGTATACAGGCAGAGTTGAAGAATCAATAGCCTTACGAAAAAAAGCCTTACAATTAGATCCTGTAAATGAGGTAAACTTTTACAACCTCGCCAACGCCTATTATTACGATAATCAATTCGAGAAAGCGGAAAATTTAATGAAGGAATCTCTTTCAATGGATCCAAATCAGGAATATTCCTATTTCCTATTGGCAACAAGTCTACAAATGCAGGGTAAATACGAGGAAGCACTGGAAGTGATTAAAAATGAACCTATCGAAGGATTTAAACTTCATTCACTAACCATGCTCCATTTTCTTTTAGGAAATAAAGAAGAAGCAAATAGTTTATTAGAGGATTTTATTGATCGATTTGAACAGGATTACAGCTACCAAATTGCAATAACCTATGCGACCCGTAACGAAGCCGATAAAGTATTTTACTGGTTAAATAAGGCGAACGAATATCATGATTTCGGACTTATTGAATCCAGAATTGAGCCATTATTAGATCCCTTTAGAAAAGATCCACGATGGAAACCGTTTTCAGAAGAACTGGATTTTAAATATTAGGACGCTTTATATCTTTTTTACGTATTGTGTAATGATAACGATTTGTTGTCCGTCGACCTTTCCTTCAATATACTCTGCATTCTCGTGGTCTAAGGAGATTCTCCGTACGGCTGTTCCTTGTTTCGCTACCATACTACTGCCTTTCACCTTAAGGTCTTTTATTAAAACTACGTTATCGCCGGCCTGTAATACCACGCCATTGCTATCACGATGTACAAGCTCATCACTTTTATCCACCCCGTCTCCCTCGGCTCTTGCCCATTCCAGCATATCATCATCCATATACATCATATCTAATAAACCCTGAGACCAGCCATGAGGACGTAATCGCTGTAACATGCGCCATGCCATTATCTGCACCGGTGGTACCACACTCCACATGCTATCATTGAGGCATCGCCAATGGTTAGGATCCACAGATTCAGGATTTTCTATCTGATTTAAGCAGCTGTTACACAATAAAATACTACCTTCCATGTCACCTTTTGGAGATTTTGGAACTTCGTAGACTTGTAGGTTTTCTTCGGAAGCACATAACTCACATTTCGAATCACTACGTTGTTTTAATCTTCTTTCGAGACTCATTATCTATTGCGACAAAAGTAAATTTTCTTTGGTCGTCTTTATTAATTAAAACACAAATATAAACTTTTCACAGAAAGTGTTTCAGAAACAAAAAACTAATTATGGATCATCTAAAATCATGGAGGAAAAAATAATTTTACTCTACAATTGTAGAATTAAAATATTTATTCTATGTTTGTAGAGATAATTCTAATACCGTAGAGCAATATGCAACTTACACAAGCCGAAGAACAACTAATGAAGATATTATGGAAAAAGGAACGTGCATTTATGAAAGACCTCATTGACGCCTACGACGATCCGAAGCCTGCAACCACAACAGTAGCAACATTGTTAAAGCGTATGCAGGATAAAAATTTCGTAGATTATATTCAATACGGACGATCTCGAGAGTACTTCCCAATGGTAAAAAAGAAAGATTACTTTTCAAAGCATGTAAACAGCCTCATAAAAAACTTCTTTAACAATAGCGCCTCGCAATTTGCTTCCTTCTTTACCGAAGAAACAGATCTTTCAAAGAAAGAGTTAGAAGAACTGAGAAATATTATTAACCAAGAGATTCAAAAGAAATAGCCATGGAAATCTATCTAATTAAATCGGTAGCTTGTCTCGCCATATTCTTCACTTTTTATAAATTGGTATTAGAGCGTGAAAGTTTTCACCACCTTAAACGATTTTATCTTTTATTAAGTGTCATTGGCTCGATCACAATACCATTGATCACATTTACCACATATATTTCGGGGCCTCAATTTGTTACACCTATGGTTACTCAAGAATATACTTCGGTTATTTCTTCGGAAACTGAAGTGGCAACCAATTATCTTCCAACCATATTATGGAGTTTATATGTATTAGGAGTTTTATTTTTTAGCACTCAGTTTTTCCGAAACTTATACAGTATTATTCATAAAATAAAGACTAATCCTCATTACAAAGCTGCAAATTTTTTTCACGTATTGATTAGTTCTGCCATAACCCCGCATACATTTTTCAGTTATATTTTTCTGAATAAGCAAAAGTTTGAAGCTAACGAGATCCCTTCCGAAGTAATAATCCATGAACACGCTCACGCCCACCAAATGCACAGTTTAGACATTTTACTTATCGAGCTTGCTCAGATCGTATTTTGGTTTAACCCGATCATTTATTTGGTAAAGCGATCCATCAAATTAAACCATGAATTTTTAGCAGATCAAGAGGTTTTAAACTCCGGTGCTACCACCTCCGAATATCAAAAAATATTATTAGCGTTCTCATCAAACGCAGCAGTGCCGTCGATGGCAAATTCAATTAATTATTCATCAATTAAAAAACGTTTCACAGTTATGAAAACTCAAACATCACAACGGAAAAAATGGCTTAGATCATTTTTACTCTTACCTCTGTTAGCAGTAATTATCTATGGTTTTAGCAGCACTAAAGTAGTTGAAGTCCCTCAAAATGTTGATAAAACAAAAAATAAAGACAACTACACCACCCAATACCTAGAAGGCGCCAAAAGAAATAACACCAAAGCTTTTGTTTTAATGATCACAGTGGATGAGATCACCTTAAACGGAAAACAAGTTTCCTTAGAAAATTTGGCAAACGAACTTGACGCCTATACAAAAGGCTGGGAAGAAACAGATTATACTTCGGCAAAGCCATCTATGTTAATAGCGAGTTCTACGGAAGAATTCCTTAATAAAGTAGATGCCGAATTTAGAAAAACACACTATTCTAAAGCCAACGAAGGATACGGGATTAGAGACCAACTCACTTCCAACACTTTTTCGCAAGCCAGTGCCACCAGAGAAGAAATGAAAGAATACAATAAACTGGCAAAAAAATATAACAATATGTCTAAAGACAACATGTTTATAAAGAAAGCAGACATTGAGCGCCTAAAGTTTATCTATGGTAAAATGTCTGATAAGCAACGGGCAGATGCAGAACCATTCCCAAATATACCTCCGCCACCTCCGCCACCTCCCGCACCAGACGCACAAAAGGTAATTAAAGGGGTGAATGATATGGAACCAAATAATCCACCTCCTCCACCTCCTGCTCCGGATGCTCCAAAAGTGGTGAAAGGAGTGAACGATATGGAACCAAATATTCCGCCACCACCTCCTGCCCCGGAAAGTCCATTAGATCATATTATAAGTATGGCGAAAAAAGGTGCCAGTTTCTACTATGAAGGGGATAAAATTACTTCAGATAAAGCAATTGCCTTATTAAAAAACAACAAAAACTTAAATATTCAAACCACTCGGGTTAATTCAAGCAATCCCCGGGTAGAGATCTCTACTCAGCCAATTACGGTAGATAAACCAACTCCTATGGCGGTTTCAATAGTAGATATGCCATTTGAAGGACCTACCCGGGATCTAAGCGATCCAATAACAATGATAGATTACATGATTCAGCATGGCGCTAAATTGTATTTTGAAGGTAAGGTCATTTCCGAAGAAAAAGGGAAAGAGATCATAAAGGGAGAGAAGTCTGTACGTTTAATAAATGTTGAAACTCCGCATGATGTGCCTTCGGTAATTATTGGAAGTGAATACGGCTGCTAAACCAATTGCTCATAGATTTATAAAAAAAGCTCCATTTTTTGGAGCTTTTTTATGTAACATTCTCTCAATAATAACGTTATATAAACTCATCAATCTAAAAACCGCATCGCATGTTACAACGTTTTTTTATCTTCTGCTCCGGCGCAGACACCGATATACTTGAAGATTGTTCACCGGGAGAACAAACTAAATTTGCCGGAATTGGCGCTACTGTTTTCTTTACCGCAGTAATGGCTGCTATCGCAGGATCTTACGCTCTTTTTACAGTTTTTGATAATTTGTTTACGGCAATTTTCTTCGGACTCATTTGGGGGCTTCTAATATTTAATCTGGATAGATTTATAGTTTCTACCATTAAAAAGAGAAACAATTTTTTCGATGAATTTCTACAGGCAACGCCTAGAATTTTATTAGCGGTCATCATAGCAATTGTAATTGCAAAACCTCTTGAATTAAAAATATTCGAAAAAGAGATTAATCAGATATTGCTCGAAGAGAAGAATGACCTAACCCTTGAGAACAAAGATCAACTCGCATTACAATATACTCCCACAATAACTGCTTTACAAACTGAAATAGAAGATCTTAAAGCCGAAGTCACTACAAAAGAAGCTGAAGTTAACGCCTTATACGACATCTATATTTCGGAAGCTGAAGGAAGAGCCGGAACCGAACTATTAGGTAAAGGACCGGTATATAAGGAAAAACGTGAGAAACACGATACAGAACTCGCTGCATTAAATGAACTCCGTGACACGAATGAAGCGAAAATAACAGGAATTGAAACACAGATCGCCACTCTCGCCACCGAATATCAAAACAAAGTCGTAGAAACACAACCGGTAATTGATGGTTTCGACGGACTAATGGCCAGAGTAAATGCCTTGGACAAACTTCCATGGCTGCCATCTTTCTTTATATTTCTATTATTCTTAGCTATTGAAACTTCTCCTATCATCGCAAAACTTCTATCTCCAAAAGGTGCCTACGACCTTAAATTAGAAGAACAGGAAAGTGCATTAAAATCCTGGGTAACGCAACAACAGGGACAAAGAGAAGTGTTAGTCACCACAGATCGTGACATAAACAATCGCGTTTATGCCGATATTGCCGAAGAACAGGAATTATATGATTATAAGCGGAAAAAAGCCCGCGAATTGATGCAACTTCAAGCCGATGCTTTTTATAAAAAGCAGAAAGGAGTTTTATAGCCAATTTAAGTATTGGGAGAACCATGCTGAAATATCTTTAACAAAGCTTGAAACTTTGTCAAAGTTGCCATATTATTGTTAGTCTAAACATGGGTTTATGACTTCATTTATTTCTTCGGAAAAAGCTTCAGAAATAACTAAAAAGTACTTTAGAATCACTTCCGAAGCAATTCCACTTCCCGGGGATGTCGATGAGAACTTTAGGATTAAGAGTGATAATAATGAGTTTATTCTCAAGATATCGAAACACGAACAAGACGAGGGCATACTAGAGTTCCAAAATGAGTTATTGCAGCATCTTCAAAACAAAAACCTTTCAATTGGGTTGCCAAAACCCATTGCAAGCACCCAAGGCAACTATCTCACGAACATTTTACTCCAAGGAAAAGAAAGAAAAGTTCGTTTACTCTCCTGGGTAAATGGCAGGTTGTGGGCGAGAGTAAACCCTAAAACAGCAGAACTTAGACGCGACCTAGGTTTCCGAAGTGGAGAAATAACCAAAGCGCTCTTAGATTTTAAGCATCCCCTCGCCAACAGGAGTTTTGATTGGAATCTCGCAGATGCCAACTGGACATTAGAACATCTACAGCGATTTAATGGTGAAGAACAAACCCTTGTATCTTATTTTCAGGAGCGTTTTAACGAAATTCAGAAAACCTATGCTAACCTACCGAAAAGTGTTGTTCACAACGATATAAATGATTACAATATTCTTGTAAACACAGACCTTAGTAGTCCAAAAATAGAAGGTATTATCGATTTCGGAGATTCGGTATTTACGCAGACGCTAAACGATCTGGCCATAGTAATTACGTACGCAATAATGGATACTCAAAAACCGTTAGAGGCGGCCTGTGATGTAATTTCCGGTTACAATCAGAATTATCAACTTTCCGAAAAGGAATTAACTTGTCTCTACGCTTTAGTGGGAATGCGCCTTGTCGTTTCGGTTACTAAATCAACCATACGAAAAGCTGAAGACCCCACTAATGAATACCATTTAATTAGTGAAAAACCTGCATGGAATCTCCTAAAAAAGTGGTTTCACATTCATTCAAATTTCGCGCTTTACAGTTTTAGAGCTGCCTGTGGACTCACCGCCCACCCAAATTTCAAGAAATTTGCAGAATGGTCAAGCAATAGTAAAGTCTCGCTTAAAACTTTGTTCCCAACACTAACTATAGACCGGGTAAAGCACATCGATATGAGCGTGTCAAGCACCTTACTTGGGAATAGCTCAGATTACAATAATTTCGAGATTTCGGCTTTTAAATTAAAGCAACTTCGGCAGTTACATCCCGAAAGTATTCTTGCCAATGGTTATCTGGAGACCAGACCCTTTTATACCACCAATGCCTTTAAAGCCGAAGGAAATAACGGTCCGGAGTATAGAACAGTGCATTTAGGTACCGATTTCTGGGTAGAAGCTAATACGCCGGTGCACGCCCCTTTTAACGGACGGGTTGTTATTTTACACCACAATAATTTTGACAAGGATTACGGACCAACATTGGTTTTAGAGCACAATTTTGACGGGGACATTTTTTATACGCTCTACGGTCACTTAACGCTTTCTTCATTGAGTCTGCTATCCCTTGGACAAGAAGTGAAGAAAGGTGACCAAATTGCATTTATTGGAGAGGATCACGAAAATGGCAACTGGGTTCCACATCTTCATTTTCAGATCACATTAGACCTCTTAGGCAATGCCGAAAATTTTCAGGGGGTAGCCTTTCCTTCTGAAAAAGATATATGGCAACATCTTTGTCCTAATCCAAATCTTATATTTTCTGAATCCCTGGATTTTTCCGAAGAAAACCTTTCTGAAGAAACTATAGTCGAATTTAGAGATAAACATCTAGGGAAAGGTCTTAGCCTTTCGTACAGCAAACCCTTGCATATAGTGAGAGGAGAAGGTGCCTTTTTAATAGATATCGATGGAAAAAAATATTTAGACACGGCAAATAACGTAAATCATGTAGGGCATCAGCATCCCGCCGTGGTCAAAGCAGGTCAGGAACAGATGGCCATATTGAATACGAATACACGGTATCTTCATAAAAATATTATCGAGTACAGTAGAAAATTACTAAAAAAGCTACCAAAAGAGCTATCTGTGTTGCATTTTGTTAACTCGGGAAGTGAAGCTAATGAATTAGCAATAAGAATGGCGCGAGCAGTCACCAAACAAAAAGATCTACTCGCAATAGAAGTTGGATATCACGGGAATACGAATGCCGTCATGGAAGTGAGTTCTTATAAATTTGATGGAATTGGGGGTAGCGGAAAGCCCGAAACAACCCATATCTTACCTCTTCCCGATCCATTTCGAGGAAAACACAGAGGCCAAGATAGTGGATCCATCTATGCAAATTACGCTAAGAAAATTATTGATCATCAAAAGGTGATAAATGAAGGAATTGCAGGCTTTATTGGGGAATCGATGGTGAGTTGCGGCGGACAAATAGTTCCTCCAGAAAATTACTTTAAAGAAGTCTATAAGTATGTTAGAGAGGCGGGTGGAATTTGTATTGCAGACGAAGTACAAACTGGTTTTGGAAGAATGGGCAAAACGTTTTGGGCGTTTCAATTATATGATGTGATCCCGGATATTGTAACCATGGGAAAGCCCGCCGGAAACGGTCATCCTTTAGCAATAGTTGCATGTACACCGGAAGTAGCAAATGCTTTTGCAACCGGAATGGAATTTTTCAACACCTTTGGTGGTAATCCTGTTTCTTGCGCAATTGGAAAAGCCGTTTTGGACATAATTGAGGAGGAGAAACTACAACAAAATGCATTAGAAGTTGGAGGGTTTCTAAAAAGCGAATTGGAACAATTAAAAGCAAAATTTCCAATAATTGGTGATGTTCGAGGAGAGGGTCTGTTTTTAGGTTTTGAATTAACCACAATGGATAAAAAACCCCTCGCTAATCATTCCGCATATTTGACAAATAGAATGAAAGATCTGGGAATTTTAATGAGTACAGATGGCCCCGATCACAATGTTTTAAAAATTAAACCGCCTATGGTTTTTAGTGTGGAGAATGCAAAAGAACTTATCTTTAGACTTAAAACAGTCTTTTCTGAAGATCTTATGCTCAATTACTAACTTTTATAAAACATGAAGAAAACAATTTTACTGCTGCTTATTTTATTCGTTGGAATGACATACGCACAATCCGGAAATGAAGCAATTGATAAATCTGAAATCCTGGAAGTGATGAAACTTCAGGAAAAAGCGTGGTCTAATAATGATCTTGAAGGCTTTATGCAAGGTTATTGGAAAAGCGATTCGCTAAAATTCTACGGGAGTAGCGGACTCACAAAAGGATGGCAACAAACTTTAGATAATTACAAAAAGGGATATCCAACAAAAGAGCATTCCGGCACTTTAAAATTTAAGGTCAACGATATCTCGAAGATAGACGACGGTTCTTACTGGGTAATGGGAGCTTATTATTTGAAGAGATCTGTGGGAGACGCGAATGGCGTATTCTTAATTATTTTTAAAAAAATTAATGGCGAATGGAAGATCGTAGCAGATATGTCCTGCTAATCGAGCGCTTCAAGTTCGGCTTTTAATTTCCTGGTAAGCTTTGCCACGACCAACTCATAAGAGTGGTCTATCAACTGCATAACTAGTTTAGGCGGGAGACTTTCAATTTTTAAAGTATTCCAGTGTTTTCCGCTCATGTGATAACCGGAATATATGAGTCCGTCGTAATCTTCACGCAATTCCATGGACCGTTCGGGGTCACATTTTAAATTGATCTCTGTTGGGATTCGCTCCAATCCGGAAAGTGAAAACATTTTTCCCATCACTTTGAAAACAAGTGTTTTTTCATCGAAAGGAAAAGATTCGGTCGCGCCTTTTTTTGCCAAGCAGTATTCTCTGAATTCTTCAATATTCATACCTACAGAATTTTATATCCCAAAGCCGGTTGTTCGTCAAAATAGATCAACAGAGTTTTTGCTTCAGACTCGATTGGAATTTCGAAGTGTAATTTTCCATCAATAATTTCTTTATCCTTTACTTCCATTAGATCACTTCCGTAGGTGTATTTTATTTCCTTCGGATTGAAATTCGTAATTGTAAAACCGATGGTATCGAAATACTCTTCAGTTCTAATAATACCCCCTAAAGGTCTCTCCACATGATCGAGTTCAAGCTCTTTCAGAATCAATAAAGGCATTCCCGAAAAAACTTCTTTTGGAAGCACGGTATCTACTAGCGCATCCTCATACATACTGGGGTAATGAGTTTTTAAAAACAGTTCGGGTTTCGTTTTATAATAAAAATAAGACGGTTCTTTAATAAATTTTCCGTGATATCGTCCTGCACCCCAGGTTGGATCGAAAAGATATTGCTTGCCATCAATGACGGCTATATTCCACATATGACTTTTCTTAAACGGTCTTCCTATGTCATTAAAGTTGGTCTTGATATCACCACGAACCAGATAGTTTGAAATTCCTTGTAACTCACATAATTTTTCAAACAGCATAGCGTAACCCTCACAAACGGCAATTCCCTTTTTCAGAGTTCTGTTTATGATCTTTTCTCTTGTTTTTTCTTCCTTTTCGTTACGTTCTCGATAATCTTTAAAGTTGTAATTAAACTGTTTAAACTCATCGGGTTCGTATGCTATATTCTGAATGATCCAGCTGTAAATTCCACGTACTTTATCCTCTTCAGTTTTAAAATCACGGGTGATAAATTTAGAGAGTTGCTCCGGACTATCAAATGAGTGGGGATAAAGGAGAATTGTTGCATCTACACGTTCATGATCCTGCGCGAACAAAGACATAGAAACCGACATAAAAAATAATATGATCGTTACATGCCAAGAACGTTCTTTCAGGGGATTCCTTCGGAAACAATTGTGTTTTATTTTAACTGAGCTCTTCATTTTTTATCTGAAATAGCCTTGGTTTCATTTTCTTTGATCTGCAATTCTGAATAATCCAGTTTCCAGTTAATTGTTTCTACTAATTTTTCCATTAAATGGATGGTTTCCAAAGCTTGTTTGGACGCTTCTTCAAGCAATCCGCTACTCGGAATTTTATCGACGATGTGTTGCTTCGCTTCTTTATTGATTTCGGTAAGGTCTGTAGCAGTAAACGGATTTGCCCAACCTTCCTTCTTGTCGTAATATTTAAAATCGGTTTCAATGGTAAGCATTTCAGGCTGTGGAAAATTAGTGAGCTTTATAGTTCTCGACTTATTATTTGCATCCATTTTAATTTTGGTGAGATCAAAACCAATATGTGCTTTAGCTTCAATAAGTATAAGCGCTTTCTTTTTTCCTAAGATAAGGTTGAACCATTTGTCTTTTACATTTTCGTAATGGTATATTTCAGAAAAATCTCCTTCCACAGTTATGAATTTACAAACACTGCGAATTTTTTCCATTAAGATCACAGATTGTGTATTGGTCTTCTCCCTTTTCCGACCTCTGCTAAATCTTATAAAAATAAAGTACGCGATAATGGCTCCAAATGCCAATCCTATAAAAAGTAAATCCATTGTGTTATTTTCCAATCGTTCCCAAATGCGTGTTCTTAAAACTATCCGGGTATTTAAGTCCGTAGCCAAAAATCCTATCCATTGCCGAATGTGAGAATAAAATCACCCCCACTAAAGTATACAATTCTCCCGGTAATAATGCCCCCAATATAATGAAACCAATACCAATGGCTTTATGATGAAATAAATTATATAAAACGGCTCCGGTTTTGGTATTAAAAAGATATCCCAGCATTCCAATATCGGGTAGTAAAATTAATACTGGGAATAACCACCAGGCATAGCTCAACTGAGAAAATATAAAAATTCCTAATACGAATTGAGCAAGCTCTTCTATTTTTAGTGTTGTTTTCATCATTAGATCTTATTTAGTACATAAAAATAAACAGTAGGACTGAAGCTTAAGAATGGTACTTTACTATAAAAACTTGTACAGTATAGGTTTACTTGGTGTGGCGTCATTAACAAACGACGCGATTTGCAAATTCAGCAAATAACTCCCATCCTTAATTTTATTCGGAACATAAATAAATTCGGTAATTGTGGCATCAAGACGTGGTTCTTTTGGATAATTCCAAAACGCTTTGTGAGCCAGAAGTGCTCCTTCATCTTTTTCTTTATCTACAGAAGGCAAATCTATCAACAAATGCTTAATCCCCAGATCGTGCATGTATTGTGCTGCGTCTTCGGTTAGGTAAGGCCAATTTGTATGAGAGTATTTTCTCGATCTTTTCGAGGACGAATTTGGCAGTGTTCTTATAATTAAGGCTTCCGGACGTTTGCCTGCAAGTAAGGACTTTATCTGGATTCCGGTGATTACCTCATCCTTCCCAAGGGTTTCGGGAATAACAGAAATCACTTCAGATAGAAAGAAGAACTCTTTTAAAACCTCATTCACCGAATAAAACTTCTCCGAAATATGACCAACACATTCGGTATGGGTTCCATGTGCATGCGGATTAAAATACACATTATTAAAATTAACCGAAGCACCTTCACTAACCTTTGCTACCCAGTTGTCAAGCTTTACCGGTTCAATTTTCGGAGCATCCAAATACCACGCCAGCGGATTGTTCTTAGTGGCTTCCAATGGTATAGAAATATCTAAAGGTTTAGATAGATCGACGGTATAAAGTAGCTCGTTAATTTTAAAAGTTGCTTCCAATCTAGAATGTTTAGGTTTCTAAATTTACTAAGAATAATCTGGAGGCGATCCCGTCGCTTAAAAATTTGCCTTTTTTAGTTACAAACAAACTATTTTCATGTAAAACCAGAAATCCTTCTTCTAAATCAATTTTTGCCATCTCTAGCGTGTTTTCTCTAAAAACCGGTCCAAAATCACTTTCTATCTTATCTAATGAAACACCACGTTTGGTACGCAATCCGGTCATTATATACTCATTGTATTTATCGGTTTCCGAAAGTTGCTCTCTTTCAATTGGAAGAATCCCTGTATCGATGGCTTTTATGTATTTTGTATTATTGGCAACATTCCAGCTTCTCCTGGAACCATCGTAACTATGTGCCGAGGGACCCACTCCCAAATAAGGCTTTCCCTCCCAGTAGGCTGTGTTATTTTTGGAATAATAACCTTCCTTACCAAAATTTGAAAATTCATAATTTTCGAAACCTTCTTTGGCAGTCATCTCAAGCAAAGATTTGTAGTGTGCTTCGGCAATTGCATCCTCTACCGGAGGTACTATTCCTTTCTTAATAAAGCTTTCAAGTGCCGTTTTAGGTTCTACCGTAAGGGCGTAACACGATAAATGTGGTACATTAAAGGCGAAGGCCATCTTTAAATTCTCTGTCCATCTCGCGTTACTCATTCCCGGGATTCCGTAGATAAGATCAATACTAATATTGTTAAAATACTTTTTTGCAATTGTAATGCAATTAATTGCTTCTGAAGTATTATGTGCACGATTCATTAGTTTAAGGTCCTCTTCAAAGAACGATTGTACCCCGATACTAAGCCGATTTATCCTACTTTTTGACAGTTCTTTTATAATTGCTTCGGAAAGGTCATCGGGGTTAGCTTCTAAAGTAATTTCTGCGTCTTCTGAAACCTTAAAGGTGGTATAAATAGTTTTAAATATGCTTTCCAGTTCTTCCGAAGTAAGCAAACTTGGCGTTCCTCCCCCAAAATAGATGGTATTAATTTCTGTCTTCAACTCATCTTTCCGAAGAACTAATTCTGAGCGTATCGCTGCGATCATTTGATCCTTCTTCTTTAAAGAGGTCGAAAAATGGAAATCACAATAATGACAAGCTTGTTTGCAAAATGGTATATGAATGTAAATTCCTGACACTTTCTATTAGTTGACGTTTTTAACCTTTTACTCTGCCTTCATTTTGCTTTACAAAAGCAGCCCAACCCGTATAACTTTTTCCGGTTGTTACTTTATTTCCATTGTAGAAATGGCACACCGCAGCTGCGAGTCCATCTGTACTATCCAAATTCTTAGGAAGCGTTTTAAGTGTTAGTAGGTTTTGTAACATTTTTGCGACCTGTTCTTTACTGGCATTTCCATTTCCGGTAATTGCCATTTTTATTTTTTTAGGCGAATATTCGGTAATAGGAACTTGTCTGGAAAGTCCTGCTGCCATTGCCACTCCTTGAGCCCGACCTAATTTTAGCATGGATTGTACGTTTTTTCCGAAGAATGGTGCTTCGATAGCGATTTCGTCCGGGTGAAAAGTGTCAATAAGCTCGATGGTACGTTCGAAAATGTGTTTTAATCTAACGTAATGATCATCGTACTGGGAAAGCTGCAACTCATTAAGTTGCAGGAATTCCATCTTCTTACCCACCACCTTTATGAGTCCGAAGCCCATGATCGTAGTTCCAGGGTCAATGCCTAATATGATTTTTTCAGATTCCATTGCGCAGCTTTAAGGAGTAAGTGAAAAGTAGTACTTTAGCTTTAATGACTTCACTTTCCCACAAAGCTAAACAATATCTACTCACCGCCCTAAAAGTTTTTATTCTTGCTATTACTTTTGGTTATATCTACGTGAAACTGACCTCGGGTGATGGTGTTGATCTTGACGGGTTTAAAGCAACACTTGCGTCCAAAGATAATATTGAGATGGGTGAAGTATTGTTTTTTGTATTTCTAACCATTATTAACTGGACTTTTGAGATCTTAAAATGGCAAACGCTGGTTTTGGCAGTGCAGAATATTTCATTTACAACTGCTTTAAAGCAGTCTTTGGCTTCCCTCACTGTTTCTCTGGCAACACCCAATCGCATTGGTGAATATGGTGCGAAAGCATATTTTTTTGTGCCTTCCAATAGAAAGCAGGTTTTGTTATTGAATTTTGTTGGCAATATGACCCAGATGATTATTACAACTCTTTTTGGAATTATAGGATTGTTCGTAATAGTATTCACATACAATGTATCATTTTCGTGGATGAATATAATTTTACTTGGAACAGGAGTTATCGTACTTAGTGTTCTAGTTTATATTTTTAAAGAGAAAGAACTATTATTAAAAGGCTTATCCATTTCAAAAGTAATTAGATACATTAAAGGCATTTCAACGAAAATAAAATTGAGAGTATTAGTTTTCTCGCTAATTAGATATGCAACTTTCTGTTTTCTTTTTTACAGACTCATGTTATTCTTTGGAGCCGGAATTACGTTCGAAATCGCTATATTTATAATTATGGCAATGTACTTACTCGTCTCCGTTATTCCTACCTTATTCGTTTTTGATGTAGTGATACGTAGTGGTGTTGCAGTGTGGTTGTTCTCATTAGCCGGCACCGCTGAAATTATTGTTCTTTGCACAGTTTTCGCTATGTGGATATTAAATTTTGTAGTACCTTCAATTGTAGGAAGTTTTTATGTCATTTCTCATAAATCTGCTGTAAAATGTTAGTGATTTTAATAATTGGTATTATCTATTTTGCGGTGATGGCTTTCTTTCTCTACGGAAGCCTGCGAATACCTGTATTCGCTACAGATAAGACCAATACAACTACAGAATTTAGCATTGTTATTCCCTTTAGAAATGAGGCAGAAAACCTTCCGAAGCTTTTAGATTCTATAAAACGATTAAATTACCCCTCACATCTTTATGAAGTTATTTTTATTGATGATGCGTCTAATGACAATTCTATCGCGCTGATATCTCAAACCCTAAAAGGTCATGATATATATTTCGATATCATTCAGAATAATCGTTTTTCGGCATCGCCAAAGAAAGATGCTATTACAACAGCGGTTAAACTCGCAAGCTTTGAATGGATTCTAACCACAGATGCAGACTGTGTTCTTCCAGTTAACTGGCTATACGCTTATCACACCATAATCACACATCGAAATCCGCAGCTTATCGCAGGCCCAATATGCTTCGAATCTAACGGAAGTTTACTTGAAGAATTTCAACAAATGGATGGCTTTAGTTTGCAAATTGCAACCATGGGAGGTTTTGGCCTAAAAAACCCATTTTTATGCAATGGCGCAAATCTGGCTTATAAAAAAGAAGCCTTCAATGCCCTTGATGGTTTTGTAGACAACAATCATATTGCCAGTGGAGACGATATATTTATTATGGGTAAAATTGAGCGTAATTATCCTGAGAAAATAGAATATTTAAAATCCAGAGATGCGATTGTCGTTACCCGATCGGTACAAAGCTGGAAAGCAGTTTTAAAGCAACGCATTCGTTGGGCATCAAAAACAACAAAGCAGAAAAGTCTGGGAACAAAAGCCCTGGGTTTCCTAATCTTTTTTACGAATGTATTATTGTTTATTGGTTTTGCTCTTATATTTTTTAAAATAGAGCATGCTTCCCTTTATATATCGTTCTTAGTATTAAAAATTGGAATCGACTTTGTAGTTTTATGGACTGCAGCCAAGTTTTTTCAGAAACCTCTAAATTTTTTAATGTTTATGGCAAGCTCTGTTTTGTATCCATTAGTATCTACTTTAGTAGTTCTTGGAAGTTTATTTGGACAATATGAGTGGAAAGGAAGAGAATACAGGAAAAATCCATAACTCGAAATAATTTTTTACCTTTAGCTATAAATCATGCCCTTATGAAAACCCTACTTTCATTTTTTCTAGTAACTTTTCTCTTCATTGCTTCCTCTCATGCTCAGCAGCAATACACAATTGATGGTAAAGAATATAGTTTATTTACCGAAGTGGATGGTCCACTAACCCTATTATGGAATACTATTGATGGCGAATACCGTTATTTTTCTAAAAAAGATAATAAGATCGTTGAACTTAAAAACACCAAAACTTCTAACGGGTATCAAGAAGAATACAAAGTTGTGCTTACCCAACAAACGGCCGGTACGACAATGAACTTGCCCGATGTAAAACTTACCCTTGCCGGCTTGAGGGATTTCGTAGTGCAATACAACAAACGTGTAGATCCAAATTATACTTACGAAAGTAAAAAAGTACAACTAGAAACCCGCTTAGGGGTGTATGCAGGAGTTACGAACACGGTTTATAATATTAATCCTGATAATACCTTATTACCGGTGTTGGGGGTTGATTTAGAACTTTACGACAACGACCAGCTTAGAAGACATGCAGTTGTATTCCGATTTAAACAAACACTTGGAAATTCGGACTACGATTTTAACGCTTCCCAGCTTTCATTAAATTATCGTTTTAAATTTGTTGCTACCAGTACTTTCGACCTATTTGTGAATGCTAAATTCGTTTCCTATAACTACATTAAACGAGATGTTGATTACATCAGTGATACCGGTCAGCCCGCAACAGTTTCAGGATCGGGAGGAGAATTGCAAGCCCCGGTTGCATTTGGTATTGGGGCAGATGTCGCATTACTTGGCGGGCATTTAACTTTTACTTACAATGATTTTGTTGCACTTGGCTTAGAAAGTGAAAGTGAGTTTCCAGTAGATTTCTCTCTTGGATATAAAATTGGATTATAGAGGTTCTGTCTTAAAAATTATGGGTAGTATAAATTCTGTTTTAACAGGAATACCTCTTTTATACGCCGGTGCTACAGGTTGAAGCGTATCGATACCTTCATAGATCCACTCTTCTAAGGAAGGGAATTCGCTCCTAATTATACTGTCAATTTGTATTTGAGTAATTGCAAGTTTTCCTTTTTCTGAAATAGCAAAAGATAATGCCACAGTATCATTTAGATCACGCGAAGTAGTAATGTTTCTGTTACTGAAAGTTTTTAATAAATGCGCAGATAGGGAACGCTCAAAACAAGATTTCTGACCCTCTTTGTCTGTAAGTCGCTCACACGTTCCAAAAGCAGGGTATTGGTCAACCGTCTTCCAATCTATTGTTTTCAGTTCTTCCTCGAAAAAAGTTTCGGTCGAAATCTTTTCAGTTTCAAAAAACTGGCAAGACGACAATAATGTAAGCATGAGCAAAAAACCTAAGTATTTCATTTTCAGAAAAAATTCTGTCTCGAAAAATACGAATTTTAACGCTACTTAGTTCTTAGTAAAGTGAAGTTCTTTCTTTATATCCCTAACCCGCTGCTTCGCCAATTCACGCATTCTTCCCGTTTCTCCATGTTTTTCGAGATAAATATGGTAGTAATCGAGTACAACATTCTTATCATCATAATAATTGTCGGCTGCAACAGCTAGTTGATATTGTGCTAACTCATTTCGCGGATTCTCTCCCAGTGCTTTTTCAAGCGCTTTCATTTCCTTTTTGAATTCTTTTTTGCGGTTGTAGATCCGGGCAAGAGCCGAATACTCCCCATCTAACGGAATTTCCTGCAACCCTATCGCAATATTAATGTGTCGTTCGGCTTTCTCAAAGTAATGCAATGCCATATAGCTTTGTGCAATGTGAAAATGCCAGGACGGATTTTTATCGTCAAATTGGTTAATTAAGATAGTATATTGATTTATGGCAGCTTCAAATCTATTCGTCTGAACATAGCTTTTTGCCAAACTTTCATGAAACTGAACCGTGCTATAATTTAACGAATCTAACTTTTCGAAACTTACTATTGCCTCATGGTACTGGTCGGTATGAAAATTTAACAGCGCATCGAGCAATAGAAAACGAACGCTTAACTCTTGTGTTGTCAAAGCGATTTTTACTAGGGGTCTCGCGTCATCAAAATTACGCTTTTCAACGTTTCGTTTAGCAATTTTATAAAGAGCATTTAAATGATTTGAATCCAGTCTATATGCCTTCTGAAAGTTTAGATGCGCAATAGAATCATCAATTTTTTCCTGTGTGAGTCCCAACTGAAAATAAAAATTAGGGTTGTGCGGAGACTCGCTTAAAAGTTGTTCGAAAATTGAAATTGCCTTTTCGGATTCACCTATTGAAGCCAGTAGCTTTCCGTAGTTATACTTGGCATTTACAACATTTGGATATTCAGAATATAAAACTTTATAATATTTAAGTGCCTCAGAATAGTTACCCAGAGCTTCATAACTTTTAGCAATTTTAAAAAGAGATGCCTCACTAGGGTCTGCATCTCTATACGAAGCTATTGCTTTCGAATAATTACCCAAATCGTACAGACTATCGGCAATAGTCAAAGCCGAAGGGTTTTGACCTTCGGCTTGGAAAAAAGTGAATAAAATTAAACTAATTATAAGTCTACTCATTTACAATAAATACAATGGGTAGGGAATACTTTACAGCTACCTTTTTACCATTATGCACACCCGGCTTCATTTGTGGCAACTGATTTAAGGTATAAAGTGCTTCCGCTTCCAGATCCGGATGGTTTGCCTTAATCTCTTTTACGACCACCTTTCCTTCTTCATCTATGACAAAGGAGGTTTCTATACGTTGTTTTCCCGAAATATCGGTGTCTTTTAAGTTGTCTACGTTAAAGTTTGCACCAATAAATTCTGACACCTTTTTAGTAAAGCATTTCTTAGCTTCATCTCCCGAGAGACCTTCGCAACCCGGATAAACAGGAGCTTGTCCAATTTCTGAAAAGCTAACATCGGTTCCTGCTGGTTCATCTAAATACTCCTGAACAGAAGTAAATACTTTATCTCCCGGCTGCGCTTCTGTTGCCAGAAATTTAAGTGCTTTAACTTCCTCATCGGTAAGATTTCCTTTCTTCATGATGGCTTCGGCCAATTCGTTGATCTTATCCATCACCTCGGTATCGGTGTTTGAAACAAGATTCGCTTCTACATCTGTTTTTTCTTCAGAACAAGAAGTATAAACTAACATAGCGGCAACAACCGGTACTAATAATAAATACTTCAACTGGAAAATTTTCTTTGATTTTGCTTTTTGTAACATGATAATTCGTTTTTTGATTAATGAATGATTGAAAAATGTATTGATAAATGAAATTTTTTCTGTTTTAAAAATGGTAGAAAGCATATCTTCATAGTAGGCGTATTTCCCCTGTTTTGAAGCTACTTCAGCATCGGCAGTAAACTCTTGTAAAAGCATCATTTTATTCTGAAAAATATAGACCAACGGATTAAACCACAGCGCTATTCTAAGCAGTTCGAAAAAGAGGAGGTCGAGAGAGTGCTTTTGTTCTATATGTATTTTTTCGTGCAAAAGGATATTCGCTTGTTGTGCTTCGGAAAGATCTTCGCCAATAAAAATTGTTCTGAAAAATGAAAAAGCAGCATCGGTTCCCGGTAAAAGTACAACACCGCATCCGGCCATTTGCGTTTTAATTCCGGATCGCTTTAGTTTGACAATTCTGAAGAGTTTATACAAGAAAATAAAGACACTAATCACGGCACCTGTAACCCATATTATTTGAATGATCTCACTAAAGCTAAAGGTCGATGCGGGAACCAATGTGACTGTTTCTAATGTTTCCGAAGTAATCGCACTACTCGAATTTTCATTTAAAATAACTGCAGGAAGTTGTATGATAAATTCTTCCGGAATATGGCGTCTAATGAGATCAATCTTTATAAGAGGAAGCACAAAACTAAGCACCGGAGTGAGTAATAAATAAGCTCGATTCCATTTAAAGAACGTCTCATTCTTTAAAAACAAGTCGTAAACCACTAAAAAAAGTAGTTGAAATGCGACGATTTGTAAAAGATAATGTATCATTTTTTCTCCTTGTTAATTTCATTCATGATGGCTTCCATCTCGCTTATACTAATATCATTTTTTTTCATAAAAAAGGAAACCATACTCTTAAAAGAACCCTGAAAATAGCCATCTACCAGCTTATTAAGTGATTGATTGCTATACTCGGTTTTTTGTACTTTCGGAAAATAAATATGTCCGCGACCTTCTTTTCGGTAATCCACAAAATCTTTACTCTCCAAAATTCTCACGATCGTAGAAACAGTGTTATACGCAGGTTTAGGCTTAGGCAGCTGTTCAATGATCGAAGCAACGTTAGCTTCCTTTAGATCCCAAAGTACTTGCATGATATCTTCTTCGGCTTTTGTGAGTTGTTTCATAAAATATAAATAAGGTATTGATAAATTTGTTCTGTTAATCTAAATGGCTTTTCTCGAAAGGGCCTTCCCAAAGCACTTCATCGATCATCCAAACACCATTCTCTTTTGAAAGTAAAATATAATCCATTCCCCACCATGATACTATTTTTGCAGCTGCTATATGATTTGAAATATCTAAAATTTTCACCTGTTTAGGTGCATCCTCTTTTGGAAAATTCTTCTTTTCGAGCACGTTTTTAGCATACGCCAGTGCCTGTTCATAAGACATACTTCCTGCCGATCTGTATGTTTCGCTCCCTTCTTCTTTCCAAAACCCATGTTTATACAGTTTAGGTTTTAAGCTTTCTTTCAATTTTAAAGTATCTCCTTCATAAAAGCCTTCAATATAATTTAAGCAAGCTTTTTCTACCATATTTGCGTCTGAAGAGTTTTGCCCGATCAAAATATTGCATGATATAAAGAAGATAGTAATTGTAATAATTGATTTCATCGTCAAAAATTTTGAGATTATTTTTGTTTTTTTAATCATGCGACCTTATCATCTCCGTAAACCTGAGAAATTTCATACTCCGAAATCGTAAAAGTTGAGCCCCCATCTCCGTAAAAATGAAAGTGCTGAAAAATAACAATATTGATAGTCTTTTTTTCACAAGTAGTAATTTCAGACCTCAAATATAACTAAAAAATTAGTTTAAACTAATTTTTTAGTTATAAAAATGTAACATATTCAATTTTTAACAGACTTATGGTTACTGTATGGATATACTTTTAGTAATTATTGGCTTGATTTTAATGTTTGTGGGAATAGCTGGAAGCATTCTTCCTGTGATACCGGGAACCCCCTTAAGTTGGTTAGGACTCATTGTTCTTTTTTTGGCACCTTCCCTCGAATTTGAATGGACGTTTATTGTAATAACCGGGATTGTGGCCATTGGAATTTATATTCTGGATTATATTATCCCTTCTATAGGAACGAAAAAATTTGGCGGAAGTAAAGCCGGTGCGTGGGGAGCCATAATCGGACTCTTCATTGGAATTCTTGCCCCTATTCCTTTCGGAATCATTATAGGCCCCTTTCTCGGAGCATTTATTGGTGAATTAGCCTTTAATAAATCTAAAGGCACTCAAGCTCTAAAGGCCGCCTTCGGGTCGTTTATTGGCTTTCTCACCTCAACTTTTATTAAGTTAATGGCGACTTTAGTCTATTTGGGATTGTTTATATATAAAGTGGTGGTTAACTGGGATCTTCTAGTTTAAAGCCAAACAGTCTTCTCATCGATCGGGGTAGCTCTATGCCCTTCAGGAAGTTCTTCGTCATATTTCCCCATATAGAAAAATCCGAGACATTGTTCTCCCTCGTTCATTTCAAAAAACTCATTCATATATTTTACCACACTTGGGGACCCCCAATAGGCTCCAATCTTCATTGTGTGAGCAACCAGCCACATATTTTGTACGGCCATGGCGGTGGCGGCGATCTCTTCCCACTCAGGAATTGATTCATTGGGATCGCGTTGCATACAAATCGCAATGATACAATTAGCTTTTAAGGGATTGGTTTGATACTTTCTGTATTTTACTTCGGAAAACTTTTCTGCCTTGTTTTTATAGGTTTCTGCTAAAAAATGTGCAAGCTTCTGCTTAGACTCCCCTTGAACCACCTTGAATCTCCAGGGTTCTGTACGTCGGTGTGTAGGTGCCCAATTAGCAGCTTCAAGGATTTTTTGTATCTCATTTTTAGAAATTGGTTCATTGTTATACTGAACCGGAAAGACAGCTCTTCTTGTTTTTATTATTTCTGAAATCATTAGAATTCTTTATTCCCCGAAAGATACAAAAAGCTTACGCATCAAAAGTGGGAACAGTAAAAAGAACTTGCTGTTTTTTTAAGACCTCTACAACCATAGCTCGATCTTTATTCTGTGACAACTCAATTATATCACCGCCTAACAATTTTTCTACATAATTTTTCATCGCTTCGTCGTGATACTCAAGTAGTAATTCCTGTTCGCCTAATTTTACCAGACAATCTCCGCCACCAAAATCAATTTCGGCCTGCGGATTTACCATAAGACAGGAAGAACTCCCGGGATACGCTCGTTGTAAAACTTTATAAAGTGCCTCTAGCACGCGTTCTACCGTCACAGAAGTTAAGCAAATTCTATGTTCACAATTTAGAATAACATCGTAGTTACATTTAAGATTGCAAACTCCTTTTTTCCCCCAAATAAGTTCGTTATACTTCGAAAAGCTCCCCCAACTTCCCGGTCCGGTTGGTCCGTAAATCCCAACTGTAGGAACGTTAAAACTTCCCGCAACATGAGTGATCCCGGCGTCATTACCAATGTGAAATAAAGCGCCTGCCATAGCCGCACCAACTTCTAACATTCCCCCTGTTACAAACTCCACATGAGGCATCTTTTTTGTAAAATATTGTGCAATATCAGGATCATCGGGGCCCATTATGATCTTACAATCCAGGTCGGGATATATTTCTGAAAGCCTCTCAATTAGTTGAGCAAATTTTTCTGTGGGCCATATTTTCAGAAGAAATCCGGCTCCATGGTGAACCACAAAATATCTGTCTGAAGCTTTTAATTCTCGATCAAAATATGGGTAAGATTCTAAATGATTATCGATATCGACATGCAATTTTGCCACCGTATCGATATAATGTTGTATTGCATGTTGCTTTACTTTTTTATGAGTGGGATATTGAAGGGCGTGAGGAAGATCGTATCCCCGAAATGCCGGGTAATTGCCTAATTCATAGATATGGTCGTATTCATGTTCTTCTTCTCTAACGTGCTTTTCATTTACAACCTTTAGGTTTTGAAGATGTTTAGTGAAAAAATCAACCAATCTGGGAGCAACTGCGAAATGTAGCTCACTGGAGACTTTCGCCAATTTATAGATCGCCGGAATAGCAAAAAATATATCACCTAAGCCACCATAACTTTTATAAACTAAAACTTTTCCCAGTTTCCGATTGATCTTTTTCGGCATTTCTGCTAAAATATTTTCGATCTCATTCCAGAAGTTTTTAGGCGCTTCTTTCATTTCTTTGATTGCCTGTTCCTTGTCATTTGGATAAAACCCGAATGAAAAAGTTCCTACTCTGTCGTTACTTATCAAATTACAACCAGATAAGAATGCTTCTGCCGCTAACCTTCCAGAAGGTTCGGGCCAAACCGGTTTACAAATAAAATCTTTAGTTTTTCCTAAGATTTCCAATACCTCGTTATTCGATATTGGATCGTGAAAGCTCATATTCTTTGGTATTTCTCGCCGCAGGCGATTACGTCCATATACTTCAAAATGCATTTCCGGATGCTGTTCGGCATAGGTGACGTATTCGTGTCCGCCCTTTAAAAAATTAAGATCACCAAAAAAGGGAATTACATCTGTTCTTTTTTCTTCGGAAGGCTTTAAATGTTCCGTGTTTACTGTTGGTGGCATTATTAAGTGTTTAGCCACCGCTTCGCCGTAAAAATCGTAGTGTGATTGATAGTGTTTTGGAGATTGGAAGACATTTAATGCAGCTCCTGCAAATAGTTTCCGAAACAAATGAAACTTATCCGGGTGACAACAACTTCTTACACCTCTGTCTACTGTACATAAAATATTTCTACGAACGCAGAAATTATAGTCGTATTCTACCTTAACATAAGGAACCTTCTGATTTATAAGATATTCTACGATAGCGAGTTCAAAATGACATCGAGAGCTACTATTAAAGACCACTAGATCTGCTCTGGAGATCGCCAATTTAGTATTTTCCAGGTCCTTCAGATAATCTAACTCAACTAAATTTCCTCTCTGCTTCCCTAGAGAAATTAATTCCTTAATGGTTAGTTCGGCTCCTCTGGGAGTTGCTAATGTAGTATCATGAAGGAAGAGAATTGTAGACAAGAGCTAAGGAATTAAAATTAAATTGGACATTTCAGAATAAATAAAAGAAATGCCCAATTTAAATATTAGAATTAGTAATTATAATTTTTCAAAGACCAGAATATCGGTTCCTCCGCCACCTCCACTAACATCCATAATTTCAACTCTGTTGGGAAGTACACTAACAATGTCCCAGGAATCATTAAACTCATCGAAAGGGACTCCGGTATAATTTAAATCTAAATTCAATCCGTTTGAAGAAACTGCCCAGGTCCCGTTATTCGTATTACTGCCATTGGACGCAACGGTTGCGTTCCCGGCATTAAAATTCACATTATAGCCGTTATATGTTGCTGTTTGGTTAGATCCACTGTCTATGTAACTGGCTACGAACCATGTACCATCCATTAAAATATCCCTTATAGCCTGCGCGTCTCCATAATAGCCGTCATCATAGTACCCATCATCATAGTATCCATCATCATAGTATCCATCATCATAATAGCCATCATCGTAATAACCATCATCGTAATAACCATCATCATAATATCCGTCGTCATAATATCCATCATCGTAATAGCCGTCATCATAGTATCCATCGTCATAGTAGCCATCATCATAGTAGCCATCACCGTAATAACCATCACCGTAATAACCATCACCAAAAAAACTATCCGAATCGTCTGAACTACAGGAGGAGATAATCGCACCTGTTATTGAAATTGTTGAAACAGCCAATAAAGCTTGCCCTGATTTCTTAATGAATTTTCTTCTTTCCATAGTGTGAGATTTTCAAGAGTGTATCGAAAACATTTGTTGCAAATCCATTGCGGATCTAAAGTTACACTTTGCTTAATATTAATACAACAGCTTTTAATTGTTTTCCCCTACCTATTGCCATAAATTTAACATTTTATCTGAAGAAACACAAATATATAGAGGTGTAAAGAAAGGACTAAACATCAATAACCTTCCCCCGATTGAGAATATTTTTAGTATCCAGCGTGCGTTTTAAAGTTTTCATCAATTCGATTTCTTCAGCATTTCGTGCTATCTCCAGATATCTCTTTTTATGTAAACCAATTCCGTGCTCGGCAGAAACCGAGCCTCCCAATGCCCTTAACGGAGTATAAACTACCTCATTAATTTGATGTATTAAAGCATCGCTTTGTTCACTTTTACTTAAAATTAAATGAATGTTTCCATCGGCCACATGTCCAAAAATAAAGCACTTTTGCAGTTGTGGTATTTTTTTTAGTGCTTCGGAAACACTCTTGGCATAATTACCTATCTCCGGAATAGGAATACTAATATCGAAATGTTGGGCATTGTTACATTGCGAAATCATAATATCGACATCTTCCCGTATTCTCCAAAACCGGTCCATATCTGAATTAGAATAGGCAGGAACAGCATCAAGAATAAGTTCCTTTTCTAAAGCTTCTTCCAATAACTGAAGCAGTTTTTCCTGATCCTTTTCAGAATTACTGCCTAAACTCTCTAACAGCACATAGTAGTTATAATTAGTGGGCAAGGGGGGTGTTATTTCACTCGGACTGGTTTGTGCAACATACGTATCCTGCCAAATTAATTCGAAGCCACTCAAAATACCTGCCAGTCTACCGTCCATAAATTTTAGAAAAGCAACTACATTTGAATATTCGTTTATCCCAACAAATGCACTGGTTCTACTTCGTGGTCTTTCAACCAACTTCAATACAGCCTTTGTAACGACCCCCAGAGTACCTTCAGAACCAATAAACAGATGTTTAATATCGTAAGCCGAATTATCCTTTATGATCTTCTTTAATGATGAAACTATTGTGCCATCGGCTAAAACGGTCTCCAAACCTAGAATAAGACTACGGGTCATTCCGAAGCGCAACACCCGCAAGCCTCCGGCATTGGTAGAAATTGCGCCTCCTATTTGAGCCGAGCCCTTTGCGCCGTAATTTAATGGAAACATCAGATCTTTCTCCTTTGCAGCATTTTGCACATCTTCCAGAATTGTTCCGGCCTGAACAGTCATGGTACGAGATTCTATATCGATCTCTTCGATACTATCCATTTTTTCCATTGAAATCACAATTTCATCTCCGGTAGTTTCCGTGCTTCCAACAAGATTTGTCAGTCCGCCGTGCACGACCACAGGCTGACATAATTCATGGCAAATTTTTAAGATCGCAGAAACATCCTGAGTAGAGGCAGGTAAGACAACCGCTTTGGCGTTTAGTGGCTTATCTGTTTCATAAATATGGTAGAACCTGGATTGAACCGCATTGCCTGTAAGCACTTTTGATGATCCCAACCGGGAGGTTAAAAGTTCAACAATGGATGGCTTCATTTGGTAGTATTCAAGTGAGAGTTACGAATAAATATAGAGAACAATCTAAATAAGACTAGTTAATGCGAGTAATTTCTTCCATTATTTCTTTCACCTTGTGCACTGAGATCGGTTTAACAACGAAATTACTAACTACCGAATACTTTTTAGACCTTTCCAGGTCTACAGGATCAATAGAAGAGCTTACTATATAGATAATAATTTTCTTTTCAATATTGATTCTCGTAAAATTATCCAGAAATTGCCACCCATCCATGATAGGCATATTTAAATCTAAAAGTATTAGATCAGGGAGATTATGGTTAGATTCAATAAGCGCCTTTAACTTATGTAGTGCGTCGTGCCCGTTATTAAAGATCATAAAGCCGTTGCAGAAATCTGCCAGTTCCATCATTCTTTTGGCCCCATAAACGAAAATTGGATCATCGTCAACTATACAGGCTATATCAATTTTTTTCATATCGTAAATATATAAAAAAAGTGGTTCCTTTATTGACTTCGCTTATAACATCAACCTTCCCTTCCATAGCTTCAATTTGATTTCTTGTAATAAACAACCCTAATCCTCTGGAATCTTCGTGTTTATGAAATGTTTTATACATTCCGAAGAGCTTTTTACCATGCGCCTCCAAATCTATACCCTGTCCATTATCTTCTACACTCAATACTATATATTTGGCTTCTATCTTTGCACTTACCTTTATCACCGGAAACCGATTGGAAGATTGATATTTGATTGCGTTGGTTAAAAAATTTAAGATAATACTATCCAAATATGCCGGAATAGCAGAAACCATTATTTTATCGTTTACAGTATTTTCAATTTTAACAGAATTGTCTAAAACCAACGAGTTAATACTTGAAATTGCCTTGTAAACGAACTCATTCAAATTAAGATTAAGTAGATTTAGCTCAGTTTTAGTATTTAGGACTGCCACTTCATTTAAATTTTGGACAGTTTCATCTAAATGTCCAACAGCATCTTTTAGCAAAGGAAAATAATCGTTATTAGTAAGTTCCAGTTCATCTACTTCCATTAAATCGAGTAGCATTTCGAGATTTCCGGAATGAGATCTAAGATTATGAGAAACAATATGCGCAAAATTTAAAAGTCGGTCATTTTGATCTTTAGTGATCTCCAATAACTCATTTACCTTTTTCTCTGCATTTTTTATTTTTGTTATATCGTTTAGTTGTGACAGGAAATGAATTGGTTCACCCTCGTCATTTTTAACTATAGACACCGTAAGTATGGTCCATACTGTTTTACCATTCTTATGAATATACCTTTTCTCTATTTCATAATTATCCAAATTCCCGGCAAGTGCTTGCTTTAATAGCTCTTCATCTTCTTTTAGATCTTCGGGATGAGTAAAATCCGGATACTTCAACTCAAAAAATTCCTCCATCGTATACCCTAGCATATTACAAAGGCTTTGATTAACACGTAACCATTCGGTATTGGTTCCAACCATCGCCATACCAATGCCGGCAAAATCAAAGGTTTTTCGAAATATTTCTTCAGTACTTGCAAGGGTTCGAATTGCTCTGGTCTTTTCATCAATGTCCTGAAAGACTCCATAAACCTTCTCACAAACACCCTTCTCAATAACCGGAATACCTATTGAACGTACCCATTTTTCCTTTTTCTTATCTGTGATGATTATGAACTCATCATCAAATCCTACTCCTTCAGAAACGGCTTTATTGAACAACTGTGTAATATTGTCGCGATGAGTACCTTCCTTATAAAAGTTTATTCCCGTTTCAACAGTTGGCATATAACTTTTAGAAACTTCATGGATTTTTTTTGTGACATCACTCCATGAAACGGTCATATTCAGAAGGTCAACTTCCCATGTTCCAATTAATGCCACTTCATTGGTTCTGTTCAGTAAATCTTCATATTTCAATGAAATTAATTCCTTATTCTTCCTTTCAGATATATCCTGAATAAAACCGATAAGCCATTCGGGCTTTCCGTTTTGAGTGTAGGTGATAGTTTCACAGTAGTTTTTAAACCATTTCCAGTTTTTGTCTTTATGGTATATTCTGAATTCAAATTCCTTTTTAGTAAATTCCTCTCTACCCGATGAAATCAAAAAATCAAAATGTTCTTTATCTCTTGGATTTACTAATTTCAAGACATCATCAATCTTCATGGGAAACACAGGATTGGACACATATCCTATCATGCTATAAAACGATTCATCGAAAATGACTTCCTGACTCACGAAATTATATTTCCATATACCGGCATTTAAAAAGGAAAGAAGCTTTTCTTGTACCACAGAATCGGTAAATATATGATCCTGAGGAAAAGTATTGGATTTTTTATCTATCATTAAAGATGGGGATTGATAGTTATACTAAAGTTGGTCTATAATGC
>CAXBES010000022.1:0-21947 GCA_963974915.1 uncultured Ulvibacter sp.
TAACATCTCCATCAACAGCCATGTTTACAAACGTATCGTTGATATCATCAATGGCAAGGATACAATTCGTATAAATGGTTACATCTATTGTTGCAGTACAGCCGTTTGCATCAAGAACAGAAACGGTGTGTAAACCAACAGTTAAATTATTGAAAGTTCCGGAAGTCTGGAAAGCACCACCGTCTATATTATATTGATATGGAGTAGTACCTCCTGTCGCTTCAACCGTTACCGAACCTGTTCCAGTACATACAATATCAGTTTGAGATATTATCGAAACTGATAATTCTGCCTGAGGTTGAGTTATCGTAGCGCTATCCGTAGTTGTACACCCACGAGCATCGGTAATTGTAACTGAGTAAGTACCAGCTGCGAGATTAAATAAGTCTTCAGTAGTTTCTCCATTAGGCGCCCAAGCGAATGAATAAGGTGGTGTTCCTCCTGTTACGGTTAAATCTAAAGACCCTGTATTATCACCATAACAACTAACATTTGTAATCGCGATACCCGAACTTAAAACGTTAGGTTCATTAACTGTTGTAGTGGCATCTGCAGTACATTGAGTCACTGTGTCTGTAACTGTAACTGTATAAGCTCCACCAGATAACCCGGTAATCACCGGTGTTGTTGCTCCATTACTCCATAAATATGTGAATGAACCTGATCCGCCGGTAACTGTAGCAGTTGCTGTACCATCGCTATCACCATTACAGGTAACAGGAGTCGCAGCTGCAAAAACTGATAAGTTTCTACATGTTCCAGGATTTACTGTTACTGATGTTGTTGCAGTACATCCATTGGCATCGGTTACTGTTACCGTATAAGTTCCGGCACTAAGACCAGTAATCGTTTGCGTTGTTTGACCACCTGGTGCCCATGAATATGTGTAAGGCGGAGTTCCACCACTCGCTGTTGCCGTTGCCGTACCATCTCCAGTAGTGGGGCCACTCTCGTCTGTTGCCGTAGCCGTTACATTTAAAGCATTTGTTGGTTCGGTAATAGTAACACTTTGTTCAACAGCTGAACAAACAGTTCCGTCTATAGTGACGCTAACTGTATATACACCAGCTCCTAATCCATTTATTGTGCTGGAGGTAACTCCATTATCAATTTGTGGAGGAGTTGTATTCCATCTAAATGTGAAAGTTGCTCCGGGATTTGCAATCGAAGACGCACTAACCGTCGCACTTCCTGTATTATCACCTGTACATAACACATCTACAATATTATCTACAGTTACTATGGCATCACATGTATTTGAACAATCAATAACTACTCCCTGTGTCAACTCACAACCATTTGCGTCTGTAACTGTTACAGTGTGCGTACCCGCAGGCAAATTAGTAGCTGTCATGGTTGTTTGACCACCGGCACTAGCACTCCAAAGATAAGTATACGGTGCCGTACCTCCACTAACCGTTGCAGTTGCCTCACCATCATTACATCCTTGTCCCGTAGTTGCATTTTCTTTAGTAATTACAATACTTAACCCATTAGTAGGCTCTGCAACTACTATATTATTTTCGGCTATAGTACATCCATTTGAATCTGTTACTGTCACATTATATGAGCCAGCAACTATATTTACTAAATCTTCAGTAACCGCTCCGTTACTCCAAGCATAGGAATAGGGGGGTGTCCCTCCTCCTACTGTGATATCAATTGCTCCAGTCGCATCACCATTACATAGAACATCTGTTACATCTGATGATAACGTAAGACCAGACTGAGGTTCAAGAACAGTCGCACTGTCTGATAGTGTACAACCATTGGCATCAGTAATATCTACTGTGTAAGTACCGGCCACCAGATTGAATAAATCTTCTGTTGTTTCTCCATTTGGTGCCCATACAAAAGTGTAAGGTGGAGTTCCACCGGTTACAGTTAAATCTAAAGATCCTGAAGCATCTCCAAAACAATTCACATTAGTAATTGCAATTCCTGAGCTTAGCGCGCCTGGTTGATTCACTGTTGTAGTAGACTGAACGGTACATAAGGTAACCTCATCGGTTACTGTCACAGTATAAGTTCCGGCACTAAGACCAGTAATCGTTTGCGTTGTTTGACCGCCGGGTGCCCATGAATAAGTAAAGGTACCAGATCCGCCGGTAACACCAACAATTGCGGTTCCATCACTAAGCCCATTACATGAAACATTTACGGCAGATGCTGTTGCATTTAAGTCACGACAAGTACCCGGATTTACCGTTGTTGTTGCAGTTGCCGTACAACCATTTGCATCAGTTACGGTCACGGTATACGTTCCCGCACTTAAGCCAGTAATTGTTTGTGTAGTTTGACCATCGGGTGCCCATGAATATGTGTAAGGTGGTGTACCACCACTTGGTGTTGCTGTTGCAGTACCATCGCCGGTTGCCGGACCACTTTCATCTGTCGATGTAGCTGTGACATTTAAAGCATTTGAAGGTTCTGTTATTGTAACACTCTGTTCAACAGGAAGACAAACCGTCCCGTCTATAGTTACACTCACGGTATAAACTCCCGCAGCTAAACCGTTCAATGTACTAGATGTTACTCCGGGGAATACATCTCCTGTATTCCAGGTAAATGTAAAAGTAGCTCCCGGATTTGCAACAGATGAAGCACTCACTGAGGCACTACCTGTCATTTCTCCAGCACACAATACATTTGTTGTTCCGTCTACTGAAATAACCGCATCACAATTATTAATACAGTCAATTACAACTCCTTGCTCTAAAGTACAATCATTTGCATCGGTTACGATAACGGTATGCGCTCCTGAAGGAAGATTCGTTGCAGTTTGTGTTGTTTGGTTTCCGGCACTTGCGCTCCACTGATAAGTAAATGGTGGGGTTCCTCCTGAAGGTGTAGCCGTTGCTTGACCATTTAAACATCCTTGCGCGAGTGTTGCGTTAACTTTCGTTATTTGAATACTAATAGCCTCAGGTTCTGAAACATTAACATTTACCGAATCTGTATTTCCTAGGGAATCTGTTACAGTTATAGTATAGGCTCCGGCAGCTAATCCATTAAAAATTGGACTGGCTTGTGGTGCTCCTCCATTCAAAGAATAAGTTAATGGTGGCACCCCTCCAGTAGCTGAAACGGTTATTGATCCTGTTTCATCTCCGTTACACAGTACATCAGTTTGACTATCTAATGAAATTTCTAAGTCCTCATAACAATCTGCATCTACATTTACACCTCCGGCGATAATCCACGATTGACCTTGTCCTTGACCGTTTTGATTATGTCTAGTATCTACTGTAATGGTTACTTGAGTAACATTTCCGGGTACATTCTCTAATGTAAGGGTTGGAATAGCTAAACAGCAAGTTCCACCCGGCAAAGAAGGATCGGAACCGTATAAAAATACTTGATCTGAAATACCACCGGCTTCAGCTCGTAGTAATAAATATCTTCCGTCATTAGTTAATTCTGAAATTGGTGTTTCAACAATAAGATCTCTTGGCCCCGTAAACGATGGAATATCGATCGTAAAAGACTCAATATTATTATATCCACTTAGGTCGGTAAAGACTCCTGAATTAGAGGATGCATCAGGAACATTTCTAAAGGCATAAACCACCAACGACTGTAGTCTGTTCGTTTGACTATTATTAGTATAGGTCAACGTTCCCGTACTTCCTATAATAAGACCTCTGTATATCCAAATATTTGAACTAGCTCCCATTGGAGAAGTTCTAACTAAGGTATGTGTACCTCCTCCATCGTCAGAAACCTGAATAGACTGACCGGGGTTTCCACCTTTATATACTATTTCAACAACATATTGGTAAATCTCGGCCGAGTCAGGAAGTGTCGCAACTGTAGTTGTATTTCCGTTTGCGTTGTATCCGTACTCATCTACTTTTTTATTATCCCCACATTCAAAATCCCATCCTGTTATGCTTGGAGGTCCATCCACAAAATCATTTCCACAAGTTGACATCAAATTGATCACTCTTGTAATCAGGTTATCATTAGCTCCATCTACATCAGAAACAGACTCATATCCGTTTGGATCATTTTCTCTAATTTCATAAGTAACGTCTACAAGAGCTTCAGGTATTGTCGCGGTCACTTTATAATTTCCTTGACTATCTGTAGTTACAGCTTGAATACTTCCATCAGATCCCGTAACGTCTATTGTCACATTCGCTAGAGGATTTCCACTATCATCGCTTACGTTTCCGCAGATAACAGGATACGTAACTAAAACAGAATTAGGAGCAGTGTAATCGGCACTATCCATATCCATTGAATAATATCTATCACTATTACCCGATTTCTTACCTATTCTATAATTGAAAGATGATTTATTCTCATAATAATTACTATAAGTCCATCTAGGATCTAAAGAAACATCCCCACCCGGTGCAGTAACTGTACCTGGTGCTTCAGCATGAATTATCGATGCGTTTTGCGTTAGATTTAAAACTGTATTATTAGAAACAAAATAGGCATCAGGTAAGGTAGTTTCGGCATATTCTCTCGTATTTTGCCCATCACCATCTATGTCCAGGGGTGTTCCGAAGAAAGAAATAACTACTTCATCACCGTAATTTCCTCCACCTTCAACAAAAGTGATGCTAAAATCAACACTTTGATCTCCATTATTCGTACTATTAATTCTTGGCTGAAATGCCTCTTGCAATCCAGAAGAAGTAACATCAATATCTAAAAGTGACGCACCATTATTAAATCCTTCAATTTTCACTAAAGCATCTATAGTAGTTCCATATTGATTGTTAGGAAATACATTAGCAAATCTATATACCGCTCCAACTTGTAAATTAGAACCGGCAATTTTTACGGGATTAACAAAATTAGAATTATCGTAAAAAGGTGAGCAAATACAGTCTCTCGGTTGTGGAGGCGGTAATACATTTATCGTCAGCTTTGCGGTATCACAGGCAACAGGCGAACCATTATCACAAACCTCATAAAACATAACATCTGTACCTACAAATCCGGGATTAGGTGTATAGGTATAATTTCCATTTGCACTAAACACAATGCTCCCGTTTGAGGGAGGGTTATTAGGTGTAGTATTAACTGTTAGATCATCACCATCCGGATCTACATCATTTGTTAATACATTCCCCGTAACTGCGATATCCTGAAAAGTACTATTTACATCGTCTGTAGCTCCAGTTCCATTATTTGGACATTCTACATTTGGAGAAAGCATCAAGTTGAGATCTCCGTCTTTATAAGCACCATTTCCTCCTGAAATAGTAAACCAGCCTGAAGCTCCAAAACCTAGACCGGTACTCGTTACGTTTGCTCCGTATCCCAATTGGAATGCCGGGCCTTTTCTCGTAAGGTTAAAATTACCATTTTGTGACGACACAAGTGTTCCGCATGCCTCAGGGTAATAAACCCAACCATTCGAATTCTCATTCTCGCAGTCGTGTTCTTTTGGACTACCGCTAGGTGGCGTTGTCGTGGCACCAGAAAAACGTACATCGAAAACAACATAATCATTTCCTAATTGCCCCTCACCCTGATAGCGAGCTGTTCCGGTGGATACACATTCGATCCAAGTAGATGTCCCGTTTGTTAACACATATCCATTATTGGAATTGTTATTAATGTACATTTGGTAGTTATGAGAATCACTACACTGCGTTGTTTCTGAAACTTCTCTTGTACAATTACAAGGAACATCAATATTACAATTTGCAGAATTGTTTTCTAACGCAGCAATCTCATTGCTTGTATAATTAGAAAACAATGAAAATGTATATTCATTATACGCTTCAGAATCTACAGCAGGAAGTGGACTATTCCCTAACGCCGTTATTGAAAAGAGAAAAAGTGTTAATACACTTATCGTTGTTACAAATCTCTTACACAGGTAAAAAAAAGTAATTTTATGCATACCCTCTTATTTTTTATTAATTTTAAAATGCCCCAACTGCATTTTTTTCTTTGGATACCAAATATACGTAGGAAGAATCGTTAAAGATTTACAAATAAATGAGTATTAGTTCAACTGCAATAAATACTCGTTGAACTACATAAATTTGTCGTTTTTATTTTAAATTTTTGTAGGAATTATATCTACGTGTTTATACGTATTCGCCCATATTTTAAGGCTTCATACGAATTCATTTTGTGGGAATAAATAAGTATTTGTACAAAAAATAAACTTCTTTAGAACTCGAAAAACTACTCGTATCTTTGACCCAAATTAAATTGTTAAAATGATATTAAAACGCGAAATAAAAAGAAGGAGAACTTTCGGAATTATCTCACATCCGGATGCAGGAAAAACCACTTTGACCGAGAAATTATTACTTTTTGGCGGAGCGATTCAAGAGGCTGGAGCCGTAAAAAGCAACAAAATAAAGAAAGGAGCCACTAGTGATTTTATGGAAATTGAACGACAACGTGGTATTTCGGTTGCAACCTCTGTATTAGCATTTGAATATCAAGATATTAAGATCAATATTCTGGATACTCCCGGACATAAGGATTTCGCTGAAGATACTTTTAGAACCTTAACCGCCGTAGATAGTGTGATCGTCGTTATAGATGTCGCAAAAGGTGTCGAAGAACAAACCGAAAAACTAGTTGAAGTTTGTAGAATGAGAAATATCCCCATGATCGTTTTTATTAATAAACTTGATCGAGAAGGAAAAGATGCCTTCGAGTTACTGGATGAAATTGAACAAAAACTTAATTTGAGAGTAACACCCATGAGCTTTCCTATTGGTATGGGTTACGACTTTAAAGGAATATACAACATTTGGGAAAAGAACGTTAATTTATTTAGCGGAGACAGTAGAAAAAATATTGAAGAAACCATTGAAATTGAAGACCTTACCAATCCGGAATTGGACAAATTAATTGGGGAAAAATCTGCAGAGACCCTTAGGGAAGAACTCGAACTAATTGACGAAGTATATCCCGATTTTAGTAGAGAAGAGTATCTCGATGGTGAGCTTCAACCTGTTTTCTTTGGTTCTGCCTTAAACAATTTTGGCGTAAGGGAACTTCTCGATTGTTTCGTTGAGATCGCACCTACACCTCGACCTAAACAAAGCGACACTCGCTTGGTAAAGCCCGATGAGAAGGACTTTTCAGGCTTTGTTTTTAAGATTCACGCAAATATGGATCCTAAGCATAGAGACCGATTGGCGTTCGTAAAAATTGTTTCCGGGACTTTTGAAAGAAACACTCCTTATCTTCATGTTCGAAATAATAAGAAATTGAAATTTTCTAGTCCGAATGCATTTTTTGCTGAAAAAAAACAAATTGTGGACGTTTCGTATCCGGGTGATATAGTTGGATTACACGATACCGGAAACTTTAAAATTGGTGATACCTTAACCGAAGGTGAAATCATGAATTATAGAGGTATTCCTAGTTTTTCACCTGAGCATTTTAAATATATTAATAATGCGGATCCATTGAAAAGTAAACAACTGGAAAAAGGAATCGATCAGTTAATGGATGAAGGTGTAGCACAACTTTTTACCTTAGAACTAAACGGAAGAAAAGTAATTGGAACAGTAGGCGCGCTTCAGTTTGAAGTAATACAATACAGATTAGAACATGAGTATGGGGCCACTTGTAGATACGAAAACTTAAATGTTCATAAAGCCTGTTGGGTTGAAGCACAAGACCCTAAGAGCGCTGAATTTGCCGACTTTAAAAGAGTAAAATCGAAGTTTTTAGCCAAAGACAAACGGGGTCAGTTGGTATTCTTTGCGGACTCAGCTTTTACTTTACAAATGACACAGAGCAAATATCCAAATCTTAAACTACATTTTGTGAGTGAGTTTGAGACTGTGGAAAAAAGCTAAAACAATTTTTTTTAAATTCTTATAAATATATTGCCTGTATATCTAATCTATCCCCATTTCCGAAGGCAACACTAAAGGCGGCTTCCGGCACTATATCCCCGCCAAATACTGCACCCTGAAGATGCACGCTATAGGTTCCAGCCTCCAAGGAAATTGTTGTAGATCTAGAATTATAAACAAAACCTGTTGCAGTGTCACAATTTACATTAGAATAAACTGAGCTCGTCATCCCGTAGGTCTTAGAAGTATCTGCCGTTGTTCCATTACCAAGGTAAAAATAATTATGCGCAACTTTTGCTCTACCGTCATCTATATTCGCAGTACCGTCGTAGGTTTTAAAATCCATCGCAACATAATATGTAATAACAACCAATGCACGCTGTGACAAGGTAAAGTTCTTTTTATACAATTCTCCGGAGTTTAATCCTGAATTTGCCGTCGTTTGCACAACAACCGGTGTTGAAATATTGGAATCTGATGATAGTTCGCCAGACAAACTTCCCAACATAAGATCTCCATCTTTATCAACTAACACATTGTACATAGCACTACCTCCAAGGTTTTCGGCATTGTTTGAACTATTTAGGCCATCTACACGAATAGTACTTCCAGTGCCAGCAATATGCAACATTTCCTGAGGGTCTGTTGTTCCAATACCTACTTGAGCTTGACTCATGAACACTACCGAAAAGAAAAGAAAACAAAGAGTAATTGTATTTTTCATAATAGAGTATTTAACTTGTAATATATATTTTATCAATTATTTTAATTTTGTAACATTGGTCCATCTGCATTTCCCGATGAACATTCGCAACCGGATAAAGGTCCATCCTCAAATGTAATTGTAACAGTAGATGAATCACAGGTAGATGCATTAGGCGCAGGAAGGCATACCTCATATTCGAACACTACATCTCCGGTAAATCCGGGAGTCGGCATATAACTATATGTCCCATCAGTGTTAAATGTAAAGGATTGTCCTACAGGTGTTGGACCGGATACCAAACTAAATGTTGAACCTGTAGGTACATTAGAACCGTTTACGGTTCCGTGAAACTCAACATTCTTACAATTAGTTTCGTTTTTAGGAATAGCATATCGCTGTAGAATAAAGAATTTACCATCCCCATGATCTACTGTAGACGCCGTTAAGTCCACTCGGGTAATAACAGAGCCTACAGGGGCTAAATCTTCCAAAGAAAAAAGTGCGATTCCTATAGTACCATTGTTTTCTACCACTCTACCTGCGTTCCAATAATCAACTCCTGTAGGAGGCGCATTAAACTGTGGTCCCGACTGCGTGGAATTTGCATTTACAAAAGTATCTCCCAAGAATTGTTCCGGACCTCCACCAACGGGAGTACCAAAAACTGAAATATAATAACAGTTGTTTGCGTTTCGTTCGGAAATAGCAATTATTCCCCCGTCGTTAGAAGGAATACCCGGACTATAATGAAGTGATTGTATTTGGGCATCGGTAGTACTAATTGCGCTAAAATCTCCACAAATATCTCTCCCGTTATAGGTCGAATTAAAATAGTGATTTAAATTCTTATCCTGAAAGGCAGCTAAAGCCTCAGCATTCCAATCGGCATTAGCGCTATTGTTATTTACTGTAGTCCCATTACGAATAATGTTGTTTCGATGATGTCCATTAGGACCCAATCGGTTCATAGAATATGCTGTAGGTGCGGCGAAAGTTTGAAATACGACTCCATCAACAGTAATAGAACTTAAAGTCGCAGCGTCGGTAGGTGAAGATTGAGTATCAGACCATTGGAAAGTAACACCGGTTCTAATTGATGGTGCCTGTGTCTGACTAAAGCCTTCAACAAAGACAGTAAGAGAAACTAAAATAGCAAACTTAAAAAAGGACAAGCCTTTAGTAATTGTAGGTACATTTGATTTCATAAGTTCAATTTGGGCTAAACCGTAAGAATTAATTTTCATTAACTGGGACTCTTACAATTTTGAACAAATGTATATCGAAATGAAGTATTTTCTTACATGCTATTTGAGATATTCGTTATTTTGTATTTTTTTATCGTTGAAAAGCAATATTTTATTGATTTTCAAATGGAATATTGAAGGATTTTTCTTATTTTTTGAATGCTATTATACAAGAAAACAAGAAAAAAGCCTCACTTTATTAAAGTAAGGCTCAATAATTTATGCTTCTCCGGTAGGCCCAAAATTGATTGGCACAGGAGCTTGTTTATAGTCCTTTATCTCGCCATGAGCACTCTCAAATCGGCTTATATTATCGTGCAAAGCCTTAAGAAATCTTTTAGCGTGCTGCGGAGTTAAAACTATCCTCGATTTTACTTTACTTTTAGGAACCCCGGGCATAATAGCTACGAAATCAATTACAAATTCAGATTGTGAATGATTAATGATAGCGAGGTTGCTATAGATACCTTGAGCCATATTTTCATCCAGCTCGATATTTATTTGCCCTTGTTGGGGCTGTTTAGGGTTTTGTTGATCTGCCATATTTATTTTATTAGTCCTTCCTTATTGGGAAGAAAGTTTAATACTAGTTATTTTAAACAAAAGAATCCCGCTTTGTCACGGGATTCTTTTTCTATTTCATGAACTTGAGCTTTAAAAGGCTCTTAATTATAATTCACTTCTTGCTTCTCGCGAGTCATTTCCTCTAACTCTTCTTTTGAACCAACGATAATCGTATCGTAAGCTCTCATACCGGTTCCTGCCGGAATTCTATGACCAACAATTACATTTTCCTTAAGTCCTTCTAACTCATCGACCTTACCGCTTACCGCAGCTTCGTTCAATACCTTAGTAGTCTCCTGGAATGACGCAGCCGAAATAAACGACTTGGTCTGTAATGATGCTCTAGTAATCCCCTGAAGGATTGGAGTAGCCGTTGCATTTACTGCATCACGTGCCTCTACCAATTGCTTGTCTGCTCTTCTTAAGATAGAGTTTTCATCGCGCATCTCACGAGGAGTAATAATTTGCCCCTCTTTAATGTTTTCAGAATCTCCGGCACTAGTAACTACTTTCATTCCAAAGATCTTATCGTTCTCTTCAATGAAGTCGTCTTTATGAGCCAACTGATTTTCAAGGAAAGTAGTATCACCACTATCAACGATCTGAACTTTACGCATCATTTGACGTACAACTACTTCAAAGTGCTTATCATTAATCTTCACACCCTGTAGTCGGTATACTTCCTGAACCTCATTTACAAGATACTGCTGAACTGCAGATGGCCCTTTGATTCGTAAGATATCTTCAGGTGTAATAGATCCATCAGAAAGAGGCATTCCCGCACGTACATAATCATTTTCCTGAACAAGGATCTGGTTACTCAATTTCACCAAATACTTCTTCAATTCGCCAATTTTAGATTCAACGATGATCTCACGATTACCACGCTTAATCTTTCCGAAGGAAACAACACCATCAATCTCACTTACAACAGCAGGATTAGAAGGGTTACGTGCTTCAAATAATTCGGTAACACGTGGAAGACCTCCTGTAATATCTCCGGCTTTAGCCGATTTACGAGGAATTTTAACTAAGATCTTACCAATTTTGATCTTATCACCATCATCCACCATTAAGTGAGCTCCAACAGGTAAGTTATACGAACGAATCACTTCATCCTTCTTACCTAAGATTTGCAGTGTAGGTATCTTCTTCTTATCTCTCGATTCTGAAATTACCTTTTCCTGGAATCCTGTCTGTTCATCGATTTCAACCTGATATGTAATACCTTGTTCAATATTTTCGTATTTGATCTTTCCGGCGAACTCGGAAATAATAACACCGTTATATGGATCCCACTGACAAACAGTTTCACCTGCTTTCAAGGTCTGACCATCTTTTACATAGATAGTTGAACCATAAGGAATGTTATTTGTACTAAGTACGATTCCTGTTTTCTTATCAATTAACTTAATTTCTGAAGTCCTGGAAATTACGATATCAATTGCTTTACCTTCACCATCTTCGCCTTTTACAGTTTTCAGGTCTTCAATTTCGGCAATACCGTCAAATCGTACAATTAATTTGTTTTCTTCGGAAATGTTTCCTGCAATACCTCCTACGTGGAAGGTACGAAGTGTTAACTGGGTTCCCGGCTCACCAATAGACTGAGCAGCAACAACACCTACAGCTTCACCTCGTTGAACCATTTTATTGGTCGCAAGGTTTCTACCGTAACACTGAGAACAAATTCCTTTTTTAGCTTCACATGTAAGTGCCGAACGAACTTCCACGCTGTCTAATGGTGATTCACCGATCGCGGCAGCAACTTCTTCCGAAATATGATCTCCACTAGCAACTAAAAGTTCTTTAGTAAGAGGATTCACAACATCGTTCAAAGCAGTACGTCCAACAATTCTATCGCTTAACGACTCAACGATCTCTTCATTTTTCTTTAAGGCTGAAACTTCAATACCTCTAAGAGTACCACAATCTTCAGTATTTACGATAACGTCTTGAGAAACATCTACTAAACGACGTGTTAAGTAACCCGCATCGGCCGTTTTCAATGCCGTATCTGCAAGTCCTTTACGCGCTCCGTGTGTTGAGATAAAGTATTCTAAAATTGATAATCCTTCCTTAAAGTTAGAAAGAATCGGGTTTTCAATAATTTCACCTCCACCAGAGTTAGATTTCTTCGGCTTAGCCATTAATCCACGCATTCCGGTTAACTGACGAATCTGTTCTTTAGATCCACGAGCTCCGGAATCAAGCATCATATACACAGAGTTAAACCCTTGCTGATCTTCACGAATACGCTTCATAGAAAGCTCGGTCAATTCGGCATTAGTTGCCGTCCATATATCAATTACCTGATTATAACGTTCGTTATTAGTAATAAGTCCCATGTTATAATTCGCGATAATACCATCAACTTGCGCATTCGCATCATCGATCATAGTATACTTTTCAGAAGGAATAATAATATCACCCAAACTGAATGACAATCCGCCTTCGAAGGCAAATTTATAACCTAAGGTTTTTATTTCATCAAGGAAAGCAGCAGTTGCAGGTACACTTGTCTTAGCCAAAATACCTCCAATAATATCACGAAGTGATTTTTTCGTCAGTACCTCGTTAATATAACCCGCAGCTTCAGGAACTTGCTCATTAAAAATTACTCTACCTAAAGTAGTAGTGATAATTTGATAAACGAGTTCTCCGGCTTCGTTAAAATCTTTCGTTCTTATTTTAATCTCAGCGTTAAGATCAACTTGCTTTTCGTTGTAAGCGATGATTGCTTCTTCTGCCGAATAGAATGTTAATCCTTCTCCTTTAACTTTTAAATCTTTAGTAGATTTTTTCAGTTTGGTCATATAATAAAGACCCAATACCATATCCTGAGATGGTACCGCTACCGGTGATCCATTCGCAGGATTCAGAATATTGTGAGACGCCAGCATCAATAATTGAGCTTCTAAGATCGCTTCAGGTCCTAATGGAAGGTGCACCGCCATCTGGTCACCATCGAAATCGGCATTAAAGGCCGTACAAACTAATGGGTGTAACTGAATCGCTTTTCCTTCAATCAATTTTGGCTGAAACGCCTGAATACCTAAACGGTGAAGTGTAGGCGCACGGTTTAGTAATACCGGATGTCCTTTAAGAACATTTTCCAGGATATCCCAAACCACAGGTTCTTTCTTATCTATAATTTTCTTTGCAGATTTTACAGTTTTTACAATACCTCTTTCAATTAACTTTCTAATTACAAAAGGCTTGTAAAGCTCGGCTGCCATATCTTTCGGAATACCACATTCGAATAGTTTCAATTCGGGTCCTACAACAATTACTGAACGAGCCGAATAATCAACACGCTTACCAAGTAAGTTTTGACGGAAACGTCCTTGTTTTCCTTTTAATGAATCTGAAAGAGATTTTAACGGACGGTTACTATCTGTTTTTACTGCTGAAGATTTTCTTGTATTATCGAATAACGAATCTACAGACTCCTGAAGCATACGCTTTTCGTTACGTAAAATTACCTCAGGTGCTTTGATCTCCATTAATCGCTTCAAACGATTGTTACGAATAATTACACGTCGGTAAAGATCGTTCAAATCGGAAGTAGCAAATCGACCCCCATCTAACGGCACTAACGGACGTAATTCTGGTGGAATGATAGGCACAACCTTCATGATCATCCAGGAAGGTTTGTTTTCACGATTCTTGTTAGCTTCACGAAGTGCTTCAACAACCTGAAGTCTCTTTAAGGCTTCCGTTTTACGTTGCTTAGAAGTTTCGTTATTAGCTTTATGACGAAGGTCGTAAGACAAGGCGTCTAAGTCGATTCTGTCTAATAGATCGATCAAACACTCTGCTCCCATCTTCGCGATGAATTTATTAGGATCTGAATCTTCCAGATATTGATTTTCCTGTGGAAGTGTATCCAAAATGTTCAAATACTCTTCTTCGGTTAGGAAATCCATTTTCTTTACCGGCTCCCCTTCTTCATTCTTTGCGATACCCGGCTGAATTACTACATATCTTTCGTAGTAAATGATCATATCTAATTTCTTAGAAGGTAATCCAAGAAGGTATCCTATTTTATTTGGTAAACTACGGAAGTACCAGATATGTGCAACGGGAACAACCAAATTGATATGCCCTACACGGTCACGACGTACTTTCTTCTCAGTTACCTCTACACCACAACGATCACAAACGATCCCTTTGTAGCGAATTCTTTTATACTTACCACAGGCACATTCATAATCCTTCACAGGACCAAAAATACGCTCACAGAAAAGACCGTCACGCTCAGGTTTATGCGTTCGGTAGTTAATTGTTTCAGGCTTTAATACTTCCCCGCGAGATTCTGCCAAAATAGACTCAGGCGAAGCCAAACCAATAGAAATCTTGTTAAATTTCTGTACTGTGTTTTCTTTATTTCTTGCCATAATGCTGTAAAATAATCTTTGTTGTTTTTGAATGAGGTTTGTAAAACAACCTCGAAAAAAGAATGATGAAATTCCTCCACCGTAGCGGAGGAAGTCCTATTATTCTTCTAATCTGATATCTAATCCTAATCCTTTCAATTCGTGCATTAACACGTTGAATGATTCCGGAAGACCCGGTTCCGGCATAGCTTCCCCTTTTACGATACTTTCGTAAGTCTTAGCTCTACCAATAACATCATCAGATTTTACCGTCAATATTTCACGTAAGGTACTAGATGCTCCATATGCTTCTAGCGCCCATACTTCCATCTCTCCAAAACGCTGACCACCAAACTGAGCTTTACCACCCAATGGTTGCTGTGTAATTAATGAGTATGGTCCTATAGAACGAGCGTGCATCTTGTCATCTACCATATGCCCAAGTTTAAGCATATAGATCACACCAACTGTTGCCGGTTGATCAAAACGCTGACCTGTACCTCCATCATAAAGATAGGTATGACCAAATCTTGGAATTCCCGCTTCATCAGTAATTTCATTTATCTGATTCAGGGTTGCTCCATCAAAAATTGGTGTAGCATATTTTCTTCCTAGTTTTTGTCCGGCCCAACCTAAAACAGTTTCATAGATCTGTCCAATATTCATACGTGAAGGTACCCCAAGCGGGTTCAACACGATGTCTACAGGAGTTCCATCTTCTAAGAAAGGCATATCCTCTTGACGAACGATACGAGCAACGATACCTTTGTTACCGTGACGTCCCGCCATTTTATCACCAACCTTTAACTTACGTTTCTTAGCGATATAAACCTTTGCAAGTTTTAAGATACCTGAAGGTAACTCATCTCCAACAGAGATCGTAAATTTCTCGCGACGTAAATTTCCTTGAAGATCGTTTTCCTTGATACGATAGTTGTGCATTAGATCTGCCACCAAATGATTAGTATCATCATCGGTCGTCCATGTTCCCCCTACAAGGTGTGTATAATCTTCAACCGCATTAAGCATTTTTAATGTGAACTTTTTACCTTTTGGAAATACCACTTCTCCAAGATCGTTTTGAACACCTTGAGCCGTTTTACCTCCAACAATTGCGAAAAGCTTTTCAACTAACACATCTTTTAAAGCATCAAATTTGTTGTAATACTCAGCTTCTAATGCTGCGATATCCTCCTTATCTTTTGCTCTTTTACGCTTATCTTTAATAGCACGGGCAAATAACTTCTTGTTAATTACAACTCCGTGTAATGATGGTGATGCTTTTAAAGAAGCATCTTTTACATCACCGGCTTTGTCACCAAAGATGGCGCGTAGTAATTTCTCCTCAGGAGTTGGATCACTTTCACCTTTCGGCGTGATCTTTCCAATAAGAATATCACCTGGTTTTACTTCGGCACCAACTCTAATCATTCCATGTTCGTCAAGGTCTTTTGTAGCCTCTTCGGAAACATTAGGAATATCATTTGTCAATTCTTCATTACCAAGTTTAGTATCACGTACCTCTAACGAGTATTCATCAATATGAATAGAAGTAAAAATATCATTTCTTACTACTTCTTCTGAAATTACGATCGCATCCTCAAAGTTATACCCTTTCCAAGGCATAAAGGCTACTTTCATATTTCTACCAAGAGCAAGTTCTCCTTTTTCAGTGGCATAACCCTGACAAAGAACCTGACCTTTTTGAACTCTGTCACCTTTTTTAACGATAGGCTTCAGATTTATTGAAGTACTCTGGTTTGTTTTTCTAAATTTTACTAACTGATATGTTTTGCTATCACCATCGAAACTAACCATACGCTCTTCTTCGGTACGATCGTATTTAATAGTGATCTCATTAGCATCTACATATTCTACCACTCCGTCGCCCTCAGCATTAATCAATACTCGAGAATCTGAAGCTACTTGTCTTTCCAATCCTGTTCCTACGATAGGTGAATCGGCTATTAATAATGGTACCGCTTGACGCATCATGTTTGATCCCATCAGTGCACGGTTTGCATCATCATGCTCAAGGAAAGGAATCAACGATGCCGAAATTGAAGCGATCTGGTTAGGTGCAACATCGGCGTAGTTCACTGTTGTTGGATCTACAACCGGGAAGTCACCCTCCATACGTGCAATTACCTTTTCACTGTCTATTTTTCCTTCATCGGTTAACGGGATGTTCGCTTGTGCAATAAGTTTCTCTTCTTCTTCTTCAGCAGAAAGATAAATAGCATCGTGCTTAAAGTCTATCTTTCCATCTTCAACTTTTCTGTAAGGTGTTTCAATAAACCCTAGGTTATTCACTTTTGCATACACTGACAGTGAAGAGATCAAACCAATGTTTGGTCCTTCAGGTGTTTCAATAGGACAAAGTCTTCCGTAGTGAGTATAATGTACATCACGAACCTCAAAACCTGCTCTTTCTCTCGATAAACCTCCAGGCCCTAATGCCGATAGACGACGCTTATGCGTAATCTCTGCCAATGGGTTGGTTTGATCCATGAATTGCGACAGCTGGTTTGTTCCGAAGAAAGAATTAATAACTGAAGACAAGGTCTTCGCATTAATCAAATCGATTGGCGTAAACACTTCGTTATCACGTACATTCATACGTTCACGAATAGTACGAGCCATACGAGCTAAACCAACGCCGAATTGAGAAGACAATTGCTCACCTACAGTACGTACACGACGGTTTGACAAGTGATCGATATCATCAATCTCTGCTTTCGAGTTAATTAACTCTATCAAGTATTTAACAATAGTAATGATATCTTCCTTGGTAAGCACTTGCTTATCCATTGCAATATCAAGACCCAGTTTTTTATTCATTCGGTAACGACCTACTTCACCAAGATTGTATCGTTGATCACTAAAGAACAACTTATTGATGATTCCTCGCGCGGTTTCCTCATCGGGCGGCTCTGCGTTACGTAATTGTCTGTAAATATGTTCTACCGCTTCTTTTTCTGAATTGGTAGGATCCTTTTGCAAGGTGTTATGGATAATTGCATAATCTGCTAAATGATTATCCTCCTTATGTAAAAGGATTGTTTTTGAACCGGAATCGATTATCTCGTCGATATGTTCTTTTTCAAGAACCGTATCACGATCTAAAACGATCTCATTTCGTTCAATAGAAACAACCTCTCCAGTATCTTCATCTACGAAATCCTCATGCCATGTTTTAAGAACACGTGCAGCAAGCTTTCTCCCAAGATATTTCTTAAGCCCTGTTTTTGAAGCTTTAATTTCTTCAGCAAGATCAAAGATCTCCAGGATATCCTTATCTCTTTCAAAACCGATCGCACGGAAAAGAGTTGTTACGGGTAATTTTTTCTTTCTATCGATATAAGCGTACATAACGCTGTTAATATCGGTAGCAAATTCTATCCAGGAACCTTTAAAAGGAATTACTCTGGCAGAATATAATTTTGTTCCATTTGCGTGAAACGATTGTCCAAAGAATACACCAGGAGAACGGTGTAACTGTGACACGACAACACGTTCTGCCCCGTTAATACAAAATGTACCACTTGGAGTCATATAAGGAATCGTACCTAAATAAACATCTTGTACGATAGTTTCGAAATCTTCGTGTTCCGGATCTGTACAGTATAATTTTAGACGTGCTTTTAATGGCACACTATAAGTTAGACCACGCTCAATACATTCTTGAATTGAATATCTTGGTGGGTCCACGAAATAATCTAAAAACTCTAATACAAATTGGTTGCGAGTGTCGGTAATAGGGAAATTCTCTAGAAAGGTCTTATAAAGCCCTTCTTGGCCTCTTTCTTCTGACTTTGTTTCCAACTGGAAAAAATCCTGGAAGGATTTAATCTGAATATCCAGAAAATCCGGGTAGTCCGGCTTATTCTTTACAGATGAAAAATTCAATCTTTCAGTTTGCGTTGCTGACATCTATGGACGGAATTTTAATTAAAATAAAGTGTGACTGTGTATATGCTAAAAATGTAAACCTTTATATACACAAAATGGTTTAGGTCTTTCCATCGAAATGGAAGACCTAAACCTTAAGGTTTAAAACAGTGAGAGCTTACTTAAGCTCAACCTCTGCTCCTGCTTCTTCTAATTGTGCTTTAAGAGCTTCAGCTTCGTCTTTTGCGATACCTTCCTTAATTGGAGAAGGAGCGTTATCAACTAATTCTTTTGCATCTTTAAGACCAGCTCCGGTTAATTCTTTTACCAATTTAACAACTGCTAATTTAGAAGCACCAGCTGCTTTAAGAATTACGTCAAATTCTGACTTTTCTTCAGCTGCGTCTCCACCGGCAGCACCACCACCAGCAGCAACAGCAACAGCTGCAGCAGCAGGCTCGATACCGTACTCGTCTTTTAATATAGTAGCTAACTCATTAACTTCTTTTACAGTTAAGTTAACTAATTGTTCTGCGAAATCTTTTAAATCTGCCATTTTCTATCGTTTTAAAAATTTTAATTTATTATATAATTTAATTAGTGCAATATGTATTATCCTTCTCTTTCAGAAAGAGTCTTAACAAGACCTGAAAGTGTACTTCCACCACTTTTAAGTGCAGAAATAACGTTCTTAGCAGGCGATTGTAACAACCCAATGATATCTCCAAGAAGTTCTTCTTTAGATTTAATGTCAACCAATTTATCTAATTGATCATCACCAACATAAATAGCTTCTTCGATAAATGCTCCTTTAAGTAAAGGCTTATCAGATTTTTTTCTGAATTCCTTGATCACCTTAGCAGGTGCATTTCCTGTTTCTGAAAATAGTAAAGATGTATTTCCTTTAAGTGTTTCGGTTAATTGACCAAACTCCTTATCAGAATTCTCCATTGCTTTCTTAAGCAATGTATTTTTTACTACCGCTAATTTAACTCCTGCTTTAAAACAAGCACGACGTAAATTTGAAGTAGATCCTGCATCAAGACCCGAAATATCCGCTAAATAAATAATAGGATTATCGGTCAACTGTGCAGTTAAATTTTCAATTACTTGTGATTTTTCTTCTCTTGTCATAAGTTCTAACTTTTACTGCTCAGTAAATCTTTTAGTATCAATCTCAACACTAGGACTCATTGTACTAGACATATAGATGCTCTTAATATAAACACCTTTTGCCGATTGAGGCTTCAATTTTACCAGGGTAGTTAATAATTCTCTTGCATTTCCGGCAATTTTCTCAGCATCGAATGATGCTTTTCCAACTGCTGCGTGAACGATTCCTGTTTTATCAACTTTAAAGTCAATTTTACCGGCTTTCACATCCGAAACTGCTTTAGCAACGTCCATTGTTACAGTACCAGTCTTTGGATTAGGCATTAATCCACGAGGTCCTAAAACACGTCCTAATGGTCCTAATTTACCCATAACACTCGGCATTGTTACAATTACGTCAACATCTGTCCAACCTCCTTTAATTTTCTCGAGGTACTCGTCTAAACCAACATAATCTGCTCCGGCTGCTGTAGCTTCGGCCTCCTTATCTGGAGTTACCAATGCCAACACTTTCACATCCTTACCTGTACCGTGTGGTAAGGTAACTACTCCTCTAACCATCTGATTTGCCTTACGTGGGTCTACATTAAGACGCACCGCTAAGTCTACAGAAGGATCGAAATTTACGTTGGAGATTTCTTTTATTAAAGCTGAAGCTTCTGCTACAGAGTAAGTCTTAGACTCAACCTTTGCAGAATTTTCCTTTTGCTTTTTTGTTAATCTTGCCATTTTATAGATTCTTTTTCTTGATTAAAAAGGTGCAGCACCTTTTATTTTCACACCCATTGATCTTGCAGTTCCAGCTACCATTTTCATAGCAGATTCAACCGTAAATGCATTTAAATCGGGCATTTTGTCTTCTGCAATAGTTCTAACTTGATCCCAAGAGATAGTTGCTACTTTCTTAACGTGTGGCTCACCAGAACCTTTTTTGGTCTTAGCGGCTTCAAGGATCTGCACTGCAGCAGGAGGCGTTTTAATAACAAAGTCGAAAGACTTGTCTTTATACACCGTAATCTGTACAGGTAATACTTTTCCTTGCTTATCCTGAGTTCTAGCATTAAACTGCTTACAGAACTCCATAATGTTCACACCGGCAGCACCTAAAGCTGGTCCAACTGGTGGCGACGGGTTAGCGGCACCTCCACGAACTTGCAACTTTACTACTTTACCTACTTCTTTTGCCATTTTAAAAATTTTAATTTGGTTTTTCTAAAGTGGAAGCCTAAGAAAAAACCTATTATAGCGTGTAACAATTAAACTTTTTCAACTTGCATATAGCTTAATTCTAATGGTGTCTTTCTTCCGAAAATCTTTACCATTACCTCAAGCTTACGCTTTTCTTCATTTATCTTTTCAACCGTTCCGTTAAATCCATTAAACGGTCCGTCGATAACCTTTACAGTCTCACCAATTACATAAGGAATATTGACATTTTCATCTTTAACAGACAACTCATCAACCTTTCCAAGCATTCTATTTACTTCAGACTGTCTTAATGGAACAGGCTCTCCACCTTTTGTCTCCCCTAAGAAACCAATCACTCCATTAATTGATTTTATAATGTGTGGTATCTCACCTCCCAAATTCGCTTGGATCATAATATATCCCGGGAAATAAACTCTTTCTTTGTTTACTTTCTTTCCGTTGCGAATTTGTATCACTTTTTCGGTTGGAACGAGAACCTGCTCAATATAATCTTCAAGATTTAGGCGCGTGATCTCAGATTCGATATACGCTTTGATCTTGTTCTCTTGTCCACTAACCGAACGGACAACATACCACTTCTTTGTACTTTTTGTTTCAGTCATCATTAACTTACGACTTAATCAAATCAAAATAATAACTAATCACTTTACTAAACACCGAATCAACTCCCCAAACAGCTAAAGCCAATACAATTGAAAACACCGCAACAATAACTGTGAGACGTTGTGCTTCAGACCAAGGTGTCCACGTAACATGATTACGTAGTTCGTTATAAGATTCTTTAATATAGTTTACCATATTATTGCTGTTTAATAAATTCTTTTTCTTCGGAAGAGAAAATTCGCTTCTAAAGAACTATGTCAATTTTTGCACGGGTTGCGAGACTCCCCTCGACCTAGCTCGGGATGAACTTCTCGTTTCATGCAATTCATTTTTCCGAAGCTACTATACTTCTAAAGAAACTATTTCATTCTTCGCACGGGTTGCGAGACTCGAACTCACGACACCTGGTTTTGGAGACCAGTGCTCTACCAACTGAGCT